>NZ_JBSJQC010000001.1:0-1048883 GCF_053663355.1 Bacillus sp. JK106
TACTCACCCGTCCGCCGCTAACATCAGGGAGCAAGCTCCCATCTGTCCGCTCGACTTGCATGTATTAGGCACGCCGCCAGCGTTCGTCCTGAGCCAGGATCAAACTCTCCGATAAAGTAGTTTGACTGACTACGCACATCACTGTGCGATTTATTTAAAACTTTGAATTAACAGGTACGTTTTGTCTTGTTTAGTTTTCAAAGAACTTTTCCACTTCTCTCGAAGCGACCTCTTAATCATAACATTTTCAGTTTGCTAGGTCAATACTTTTTTAAAAAATATTTTCGCTAGGCTTGCCTTTCTATTAAAAAGACAACAAAAAGAATTATATCAGCATCATCACTATGTGTCAAAGCTTTTTTTCATTTCTTTATATAGTAAAAGCGCAGCCTGTTGCAGCTGCGCTTTTTCGTTTATACTTCTTCCGTTTCTTCCGGCTCTTCTTCATTCTTTTCCACAAGCGCCACAGTGGCTACATGCTCTTGATCAGACATGCGGATCAGACGGACGCCTTGAGTTACGCGTCCCGTAGTGGAGATATCATTAATATCCATTCTGATTAACACGCCGCTTGCCGTAATAATCATTAAGTCCTCTTCGCCTTTTGTTGCTTTCACGGTTACTAACGGACCGTTGCTGTCAGTGATTTTACATGTTTTAAGGCCTTTTCCGCCCCGGCTTTGAACTCTGTATTCTGAAGCTGGTGTGCGTTTGCCGTAGCCGTTTTCTGTCACTATGAGGACATGGGAGTCTTCTTCAAGAATCTCCATGCCTACAACGACATCATCGTCTGTCAGCGTAATGCCTTTAACACCCGCAGCTGTGCGTCCCATTTGTCTTACATCTTCTTCAGGGAAACGGATCAGCAAACCGTTCTTCGTTCCGATGATGATTTGTTTCTTGCCGTCAGTCAGGCGGACGGCCATCAGTTCATCGTCTTCCCGGAGACCTAGGGCGATCAGCCCGTTATTCCGTATATTCGCAAACTGGGACAGTGCCGTACGTTTCGACACCCCTTGTTTGGTCGTAAAGAAGAGGTATTGCTCCTCATCAAACGTGCTGACCGGAATAATGGCATTAATCCATTCGCCTTTTTCAACTTCCAGAAGGTTAATAATCGGAATGCCTTTTGCCGTTCGGCCGTATTCAGGGATTTCATATCCTTTAGAACGGTATACCTTCCCTTTATTAGAGAAGAACAGAATCGTATCGTGCGTTGATGTGGAAATTAAGTGTTCCACAAAGTCATCTTCATTCGTTCCCATTCCCTGTACGCCTTTTCCGCCCCGTTTTTGGCTGCGGTATGTGGACGCCGGGAGACGTTTAACATAGCCGTTATGGGTCAGTGTGATGACGATATTTTCTCTCTCGATAAGATCTTCATCTTCAATTGTTTCAAGACCGGACGTCACAATTTCAGTGCGTCTCTCATCATTGAAACGCTCTTTGATTTCATTAAGTTCTTCACGGATGATCTCAAGAACTCTTTCTTCATTGGCTAAAATATCTTTCAGCTCAGCGATAAGCGCAACAAGTGATTGATATTCCTCTTCAATCTTTTCGCGCTCCAGACCGGTTAATCGCTGAAGGCGCATATCCAGAATGGCTTGCGCTTGTTTTTCAGTCAGTGAGAATTGTTCGATCAAACCTGTTCTCGCAATTTCAGCCGTCTGGGAATTGCGGATAAGAGAAATAACGGCATCTAAATGATCGAGAGCAATTCTTAAACCTTCCAAAATGTGAGCTCTCGCTTCCGCTTTGCGGAGTTCGTAAGCCGTTCTGCGCCGGATCACAACCTTTTGGTGATCAAGATAATGCTCCAGACATTGTTTCAGGCTTAGTACCTTCGGCTGTCCGTCAACGAGCGCCAGCAGGTTGATCCCGAAAGACGTCTGCAGGGCCGTTTGTTTGTACAGGTTATTCAAAATGACGTGAGCATTGGCGTCACGGCGGATCTCAATGACGATTCTCATTCCGTTACGGTCGGATTCGTCTCGCAGATCGGTAATTCCTTCGATTTTTTTGTCCCGGACAAGATCCGCGATTTTTTCAATTAATCTCGCTTTGTTCACCTGATAAGGAAGTTCCGTGACAATAATTCTTTCTTTTCCCGATGAAGTCTCTTCGATTTCAGCCTTAGCCCGGATTGTGATTGATCCCCGTCCGGATTCATATGCCTTGCGGATGCCGCTCCGGCCCAAAATCTGACCTGCAGTCGGAAAATCCGGGCCCGGGATGTATTCCATCAGCTCCTGGTTTGTAATCTCAGGATTCTCACTTACGGCAAGCACGCCTTCAATGACTTCCCCAAGCTGATGCGGGGGAATGTTTGTCGCCATTCCGACCGCAATACCGGCAGCCCCGTTTACGAGCAGATTCGGAAATCTCGAAGGCATGACGGCAGGCTCTCTTTCTGAACCGTCATAGTTATCTTGATAGTCAATCGTGTCTTTCGTAATGTCACGCAGAATTTCCATTGCGATTTTTGACATTCTTGCTTCTGTGTAACGCATCGCGGCCGCTGAGTCGCCGTCAACCGAACCGAAGTTGCCGTGTCCGTCAACAAGCATGTAGCGGTAGTTAAAATCCTGCGCCATTCTGACCATTGATTCGTAAACCGCTGAGTCACCGTGCGGGTGGTACTTACCGATAACTTCACCGACGATACGGGCAGATTTTTTATATGGTTTGTCACTGGTCATGCCTAAATCATTCATTGCGTACAAAATCCGTCTGTGAACCGGCTTCAGACCGTCACGCACATCCGGAAGCGCCCGGGATACGATAACGCTCATTGCATAGTCCAGGAAGGATGTCCGCATTTCCTGACTGATATTGACTTCACGTACTTGTGGTGTGTTTTGTTCACTCATTAAAAAAACCTCCCTGAAGTATCACATGAAATAATGTGGGAGTAGATTGTCCATTATGATCTTCAATACGATTTCACTATTCTCCATTATATCAATAAACTTGTGTTTATACACATTAATTTAGTAGAATATACGGGTTTTGCGGGTTTTCAGAGGCTTTAGAAGCCGCTTTGAGAAAAAAGCCTTATTTCTTAACGAAAATAAGGCTTTCTTGGTTAAATATCAAGATTTTTCACGTATCTGGCGTTTGCTTCTATGAAGTTTCTCCGCGGTTCTACTTTGTCACCCATCAGCATTTCAAAAGTCTCGTCAGCGTCCATTGCATCTTCAAGATTGACTTGCAGAAGCGTTCTGGTCGCAGGGTCCATTGTCGTTTCCCAAAGCTGAGTCGCGTTCATTTCTCCAAGACCTTTATAACGCTGGAGGCCGGGCTTAGGTGATTGCGGAAGCTCTTTTAACAGCTCATCAAGCTGCTTATCGTTATAAGCGTATTCCACCCGTTTTCCCTGCTGCACTTTATAAAGCGGCGGCTGGGCAATGTAGACATAGCCGTTTTCGATGATTTCCCGCATGTATCTGTAGAAGAACGTTAATAAAAGCGTTCTGATATGGGCGCCGTCAACATCGGCATCCGTCATGATGACCACTTTATGATAACGCGCTTTTTCAAGATTAAAATCTTCTCCGATTCCTGTTCCGAGGGCCGTGATCATTGATCTGACCTCATTGTTTGAGAGAATCTTATCAAGTCTGGCTTTCTCAACGTTCAGAATCTTACCGCGCAGCGGCAGAATGGCTTGGAAATGACGGTCCCGTCCCTGTTTCGCTGATCCGCCCGCAGAGTCACCCTCTACGATATACAGCTCGGAAATGCTCGGATCTTTAGAAGAACAGTCCGCCAGTTTGCCCGGCAGATTGGAAATCTCAAGCGCACTTTTGCGCCGGGTCAATTCCCGGGCTTTTTTCGCCGCCATCCGCGCTCTTGCGGCCATTAAACCTTTTTCAACGATTTTGCGGGCTGAGTCCGGATTTTCAAGAAGGAATGTTTCCAGCGCAGAAGAAAACAGCGTATCAGTGATCGTTCTCGCTTCGGAGTTGCCGAGCTTGGTTTTCGTCTGCCCTTCGAATTGCGGATCAGGGTGCTTAATTGAAATAATGGCAGTCAGCCCTTCTCTCACATCATCCCCGCTTAAATTCGGATCATTTTCTTTGAAAATCCCTTTTCTTCTTGCATAGTCGTTTATGACACGGGTCAGACCGGTTTTAAATCCGGCCTCGTGCGTGCCGCCTTCGTATGTGTTGATATTATTTGTGAAAGAATAAATATTGCTTGTATAGCTGTCGTTGTATTGCAATGCAACTTCAACCGTTATGCCGTCTTTCTCGCCTTCGATATAAATCGGCTCTTCATGAACGACTTCTTTGGAACGGTTTAAGTACTCAACATAGCTTTTGATTCCGCCTTCGTAGTGGTACTCGTTTTTCCGTTCTTGTCCTTCACGTTTGTCTTCAATCGTGATGTTTACGCCTTTTGTCAGGAAGGCCAATTCCCGGACACGGTTTGAAAGCAGATCATAGTCATATACGGTTGTTTCTTTGAAAATTTCCGGATCCGGAACGAAGTGCGTAATCGTTCCGGTCTTATCAGTTTCGCCGATCACTTCAAGATCAGCCACAGGTACACCGCGCTCGTACGCCTGATAGTGGATTTTCCCGTCACGATGAACCGTAACGTCAAGAGTGGTCGACAAGGCGTTTACGACGGACGCCCCTACACCGTGAAGACCGCCGGATACTTTATATCCGCTTCCGTCAAATTTACCGCCGGCGTGGAGAACGGTCATGATGACTTCAACCGCAGGGCGGCCCATCTTCTCCTGGATACCGACCGGAATTCCGCGCCCGTTGTCCTTAACGGTAATGCTGTTATCTTTTTCAATCTCGATGTTAATATCTGTACAATAACCGGCCAGGGCTTCGTCAATACTGTTGTCGACGATTTCCCACACCAAATGGTGAAGGCCTTTGCTGTTAGTTGATCCGATGTACATCCCCGGTCTCTTTCGAACAGCTTCCAAACCTTCTAATACCTGTATCTGATTCTCATCATAACTATTTTGCTGCTGTTCCATAGCCATGCACATTCACCTACACTTTTCTTAAACGATAATATATTCATTGTAAAGATCCGCTAAGAATCTATTTCTAACATAAATTGCGCACGTTTCTTCAGTGTGCCGGAAGATAAGGGAGAGTAATATATATTCTCAGTCGTGACTACGATAGACTTTGGCGTGCCGTTTACGGACGGCACTACTTTTTCTTTCTGTCTGTCCAGAAATTCTTCAACGATCGGCGATACATTGACCTTGCAGTCAAAAATGCCGACAATATCGCGGGTTGAAACGACAAAGTCGTCACCTAAATGAATATACAATCGCTCACCTCATTTCTTCACTTCACTAACGTACCGTTTTCCACACGGAACATTCCTGCTTGATGTAAGGTATCGTGGTCAATGCCATCCACGCTCGTCGTGGTGACAAATGTCTGCACACGGCCTTGGATCGTATGAAGCAAATGGGACTGCCGGTAATCATCCAGCTCGCTTAGTACATCATCCAAAAGTAAAATGGGGTATTCTCCGATTTCTTCATGAATCAAATCTATTTCAGCCAGCTTCAGAGACAAAGCCGTCGTACGCTGCTGTCCCTGCGAACCGTAAGTCTGCACATCGCGTCCGTTCACATAAAAAAGGACATCATCCCGATGCGGTCCGAATAATGTGACGCCTCGTTCTATTTCTTTTTCTTTTAATTTCGAAAAAGACTCCTGGTAGCTGTTACCTATTTTCGACAAATCTTTAGGATCTGATACATCAAGCGCCGTGTGATACTTAAGCGTCAGTTCTTCAAGTCCCCGGGAAATGCCGGAATGGATCGGCTGCGCCCATTTTTCAAGCTGCGCCGTAAACTGCAGACGTTTGGCGACAACTTTTGCGGCTGCTTCAATCAGCTGATCAGTGAGAACGTCAAGCATGGTCCGGTCAGTCTGTTTCCGGCTTTGCAGCTGTTTCAGAAAATGATTCCGCTGTGAAAGGATTTTTTGATAAAGAGATAAATCATACAGATAAACGGCAGAAACCTGCCCGATCTCCATATCGAGAAATCTTCTCCTCACCTGAGGGCTTCCTTTGACGAGATTTAAATCCTCAGGGGCAAACATAATGGTGTTCAGCGCTCCGACATACTGACTGAGTTTTTGCTGCTCTATATGATTGACCTTGCCCTTTTTACCTTTTTTGGAGATGACAAGCTGCATCGGGATGTCCCCGTTGCGTTTCATCACTCTTCCTTCTATTTTAGCATAGTCTTCGTCCCACCGTATAAGTTCTTTGTCATTTGAGGTGCGGTGTGATTTTGCCATCGAAAGGACATAGATGGCTTCCATCAGATTGGTTTTGCCTTGGGCATTTTCCCCGATGATCACATTCACCTTGTTTTCGAATTGAAGCTCAGCGCGCTCATAATTACGGTAGGATGTTAATTCTAAATTTTGGATATACAACCGCTGTCACCCGCTTTAATTGACGACTTGAAATGAACCAAATCCTTCAATCGCGACCACGTCTCCAACGTAAAGCTTTCTGCCGCGGCGATTGTCAGGTTCATTGTTGACAGTCACCTCATGCTCGCTCAGAAACCACTTCGCCATGCCGCCGGACTGAATCACATCGGCTAATTTTAAAAACTGGCCAAGCGTAATCATTTCTGTATCAATCGAAATCGGATTTGCCATAATATCGACCTCTTTCAAATATCACTAATATCTAATTGTACTAAAAAATCCTGAAATAAGGAAAGGGAAAACTTGAGGGAGCGGCTGATGAATAGAAAAGCTGCCGAACTAAGCCGGCAGCACATTCTGTTTGATTAATACGTTCTGACCGGAAGGATGAGCTGAACGATGGTCTCATCATTCGGCGTACGGATAAGAAACGGTCTCATCGCTCCCGTAAAGCTGATGCGGATGTCCGCTCCTTCAAGTACTTTCAGTGCGTCCATCATATATTTTGGACTGAATGAAATATTTAATTCCTCGCCGTCAATCTGGTCAGCCAGCACAGCTTCGACCACTTTCCCGATTTCCGGAGAATTTGATGAAATCTCAAGCGAATCGGCCGGTTTGGCAGAAAGCTTTACAACGTTGTTGCGGCCTTCTCTCGCCAATAAAGAAGCACGGTCTATCGCCTGTAAAAATTCCTTCGTGTTCACGACGATTTCCGTTTTGCTTTCCTGCGGAATTAAGCTGGTCGTGTCCGGATAGTTTCCGTCAAGCAATCTTGAGAAGAACAATACGTTTTTCGCTTTGAACAGAACTTGGGTTTCTGTAATGACGATATCCACCAGCTCTTGGTTGTCATCAAGAATTTTGCTCAGCTCGGTTAAGCTTTTCCCGGGAATGACCACGTTATAAGTACTGTCTTCCGGAATATCAAGCTTCGCCTTTCTTAAAGCGAGTCGGTGGCTATCCGTGGCAGTGCATAATAATTCACCGTTTTCAACTTTCCAGTTTACACCTGTCAAGATAGGGCGTGTTTCTGAGGCGGACACAGCGAACACGGTTTGGCGGATCAGGTTTTTCAAAAGATCCGTCGGAATCTGAATGGCGTGATGCTCTTCGATTTGCGGTAGATGCGGATATTCATCTGCATCAAGGCCGTTTAAATTAAATTCGGCTTTTCCGGAACGGATAATCGTTAAATATTGATTTTGAACTTCGATTTCAACAGTCGCCATCGGCAGTTTTTTAACGATTTCACTGAAGAAACGCGCTTGAAGCACGATACTTCCCGGCTGATCAATCGTCACGATTTCTTTATCATCATCTTCTTTCGGAATGAATGACTCAATTGAAATATCAGAGTCACTTCCTGTGAAAGATACTCCTTCATCTGAGGCGACGATCTTAATACCGGTGAGAATGGGAATTGTGGTTCTGGATGAAACGGCTTTTAGAACGTCTTGTACACTTTCGACTAACCGATCTTTTTGAATCGTAAATTTCATGTTTATCCTCCTAACGGATAATATAATTAATATATTTTAAAAATAGCAGTAGTAATAGTAGGGCCTGTGGATTTGTGGATAAGTTGTGAAAAAGACAGGAAACACAGCCTATCCCCATGTGGACAGACTGTGTATGGCTATGAAAAAGTTATTCACACTTTCCCCGATTCATCCGAGGACACTATTATTTAAGCAGTTCTTTTATTTCTTTCACCTGCTGCTGAAGCTGCTCGTCATCAATCAGCAGTTTTGAAATCTTTTCGTGGGCGTGAATGACGGTTGTATGGTCTCTCCCGCCAAATTCTTCCCCGATTTTAGGCAAAGAAGAATCCGTCATTTCTCTTGAAAGATACATTGCAATTTGTCTTGGGAAAGCCACTGATTTCGTACGCTTTTTCGCTTTGAAATCTTCAAGCTTAATGTTGAACTGCTGTCCGACAATCCGCTGAATCTCTTTTATCGTAATGACCTTCGGCTTAGAAGACGGAATAATATCTTTCAATGCTTCTGCTGCCAGGTCTGCGTTAATGTCTTTATTGATTAAGGATGAATAGGCAACAACCCGGATTAATGCCCCTTCCAGTTCGCGGATGTTGCTGTCAATCTGATTCGCGATGTAAAGCATGACCTCGTTCGGAATATCAAGGCCCTCCGCCTTCGCTTTCTTTCTCAGAATGGCAATCCGCGTTTCCAGATCCGGCGGTGTGATATCTGTAATCAATCCCCATTCGAACCGCGAACGCAGGCGGTCTTCAAGGGTCGGGATCTCTTTCGGCGGTCTGTCACTGGAAATCACGATTTGTTTGCTTTCTTCATGAAGCGTGTTGAATGTATGGAAAAACTCTTCCTGTGTTTGTTCTTTTCCGGCTAAAAATTGAATATCATCTATCAAAAGTACATCAACGTTCCGGTAGCGGTTGCGGAAATCAACGGCTTTATTATCGCGGATTGAGTTGATGAATTCATTTGTGAATTTTTCAGAAGACAGGTACACCACTTTGGCTGAAGGATTATGATCAATGACATAATGGCCGATCGCGTGCATTAAGTGGGTTTTTCCTAAGCCGACTCCCCCGTATATAAATAAAGGGTTGTACGCTTTAGCGGGTGCTTCCGCCACAGCCAGTGATGCTGCATGGGCGAATCGGTTTCCCGATCCGATGACGAATGTGTCGAATGTATATTTCGGGTTGAGCATGCTTTGGGGAAAATCAGACGGTTCCTCTTTTGCCGCTTTTTTCACTTGCGGTTTCGGCAAAAAGTCTTCTTCGTCCTGATTTTGAGGAATGACAAATTTGACGCTCAATTCTTCCCCGGTTAATTCATATATGGTATCTGCAATGAGATGTAAGTACCTGGACTCCAGCCAGTCTCTGGCAAATTCATTGGGAGCGGTGATGGTTAAGGTATCTCCTTGCAGCGAATGGGCTTTCGTCGACTTCATCCAAGTTTCGAAACTCGGTTTGCTTAGCTTTTTCTCAATTTGAGCTAGAGCTTGATTCCAAAGATCCAATATATTCTCCATTATCCGGCACAGCCCTCCTTTTCTTTAAAAAATCAGCGCCCTTCCCCTGTTATAGAACACAAAAAAAGAGCATATGGCTCTGACCATTCGTACACACGAAATGTTGAAAACATATAGTATAGTAGAAAAATAGCTTTTCGACAAATTCCACAAGTTGTGGACAACAATCTACACAAGCTGTGTGAAAACAATCCACAACTTATCCACAATTTGTGGATAAAGAGAATGGACTGGATAAGTAATTAAGAGTTAAAACACAAATATAATATCAAATTAAGCGAGGACTTGCAATGGTTCTTGTAATCTTATCCACAAACCTGACAACTTGTTGAAAAATCTTTGTCCACAGGGGTTAGCAATGTGAAAATGTTGTCGATAACGATTGTGGATATTAAAAAAAGACCGAAAAATTATCCACATGACGTTTTTTCGGGGGAGCGCGGCTTTTTTTGTGCGTTAAAAAAAGGAATATGAAAAATAAGGTTTCTAATCTGGTTAAGGTATGTTATCCTATTATGGTTGTAAGAAATAAAAGCACTGCTGAAGTTGACAATGAATAGGCAGCACAAATATAATAAGTAAGACTGTCTTTAACAGCTATTCCTCGAGGGAGGTGTCATAAATGAAAAGAACATTCCAACCGAATAACCGTAAACGCAGTAAAGTTCATGGCTTCAGAAGCCGTATGAGTTCAAAAAACGGTCGTCTAGTATTAGCACGCCGTCGCCGCAAAGGCAGAAAAGTATTATCAGCTTAGGCCACTGAATAATGTCAGTGGTCTTTTTTCACATTAAGAGAAAAGAGATGTCATGCGTCGCCCGGTACTGGAGAAATTTCTTCAGTATTCCGGCGGCCCGTTTTTTTTAGATAGAAATAAAAGTTTCTGCGAGTGAATATCGGAGTGAATTAAAGTGAAGAAGCGAAATCGGTTAAAGAAAAATGAAGATTTTCAAAAAGTGTTTAAACGCGGAACGTCTATGGCAAACCGCCAGTTCGTGCTGTATACGCTTGATCAGCCGAAACAGGAAGAGCTCCGGGTAGGGCTTTCTGTCAGTAAAAAAATCGGCAATGCCGTCGTGCGCAATCGGGTGAAGCGGTTAATCAGACAGGCGGTTCAGGAGGAAAAAGAGCTGCTCAAGCCGAAAGATTTTATTATTATCGCAAGAAAACCCGCCGGCGACCTCAGTTTTGAAGAAACGAAAAAGAGTCTGCAGCACTTATTCAGAAAAACCTCATTATATAAGAAATCTTCGTCAAAATAGCTCATATTTTGTTTTCTTCACGTTTTTAAAAGCGCTTCCTTTTATTTGGCGAAAAATGAACGCCATTTGAAACTGAAAGATGCTAAAATACATACAAGGTTTATAAAGATTGGTATAGGAGGAAACGTTCTTGAAAAGGAGAATATGGTTACTACTGAGTATGGTCGGTATGCTCGTGCTGCTGGCCGGATGCTCGAGTGTGAAAGAGCCGATTACGGCGAATAGTCCGCATTTCTGGGACAAATATGTTGTGTATCCATTGTCAGAAGTCATTACGTACGTAGCGAAACTGACGGGCGATAACTATGGTTTATCGATCATCATCGTTACGATTCTAATTCGTCTGCTGATTCTGCCGCTGATGATCAAGCAGCTTCGAAGCTCAAAAGCGATGCAGGCGCTGCAGCCTGAAATGCAGAAGCTCAGAGAAAAATACAGCTCTAAAGATCAAAAAACGCAGCAGAAGCTTCAGCAGGAAACGATGGCCCTGTTTTCAAAGCACGGGGTAAACCCGCTGGCGGGATGTTTCCCGATCCTGATTCAAATGCCGATTTTGATCGGATTCTACCACGCCATTATGCGTACGCAAGCCATTTCACAGCACAGCTTTTTATGGTTTGATTTAGGAGAGAAGGATCCTTACTATATTCTTCCTATCGTTGCCGGTGTGGCCACTTTTGTCCAGCAGAAGCTGATGATGGCGGGAAATCCGACTCAGAATCCTCAAATGGCAATGATGGTATGGATTATGCCGATCATGATTATCGTATTTGCAATCAACTTCCCGAGTGCGCTTTCTCTGTATTGGGTAGTCGGAAACCTGTTTATGATTGCTCAGACATTCCTTATTAAAGGACCTGACATTAAACACGATCCGGAAACGCAGAAAGCCGGAGGAAAGAAAAAGTGAAGAAGGTGACTGCTGCGGGACGGAATGTCGAAGAAGCAGTTCAATCAGGCCTTCAGGAACTTCAACTGACGAAAGATCAAGTAGAAATAACAGTGGTGCAAGAAGAATATAAAGGGTTTTTGGGTATTTTCGGAAAAAAGAATGCGATCGTAGAACTTGAAGAGAAAAGAAATCCTGTTCAGGAAGCGAAAGCGTATTTGGAAGAAATCATCCATTCCATTGCCGGGCCTTCTGAGATTGTTACGGAAGAAAACAAGAAAACAGTCTGTTTTCACATTAAAGGTGAAAAAGCGGCGCTGCTTATTGGCAAAAGAGGACAAACACTCAATGCATTGGAAACATTGACGCAGCTTGTTTTGAACCGCGGCTCCGGCCAGTATCGCCAAGCCGTTGTCGACGCTGAGAATTATCGGCGGAAAAGAAGAGAAATTCTGGATCAGCTGGCAAACAGGCTGGCCAAGCAAGTGTCGAAAACGAAAAAAGAGGTGCATTTAGAACCGATGCCGTCAGGTGAAAGAAAAATCATCCATGACGCGCTGTCAAAGCATCCAAATATCAAAACGTTTTCTACCGGTGAAGGCCGGTACCGCCATCTCGTTATTTCCCATAAAGATAGCAGAAAACCGAAGTCCGGGTAAAATCGGAACTTCGGTTTTTTTATTGGTAAAAATGGCTCTATTCCTGAGCAGAATCGCATTTTTTGCGTTTAAGTTTTTTCTTTTTCGGTCTATGCTGTTGATAAAAAAGGTTTTAGGAAATAAAATTAATTGTTATTCACATGTGGATAAGTTAAAGTAATAAGGGATGAATTTCTGCTTTTGTGGATAACGTATCTTCCACTTCAAACCAAACTATGTTATCTTTTAATTTTGGCATAAATAAATTTTTTATATAGATGGAAACAGAGATAAAGAGAGGTGAACAGCATGGATACAATTGCAGCGATTTCAACTCCGATGGGTGAAGGCGCGATTGCGATCGTTCGGCTGAGCGGCCCGGAAGCCGTAAAGATCGCCGACAAAATGTACAAGGGTCCGAAAGGCAAAACGCTCAGTTCGGCAGAATCGCATACCATTCATTACGGGCATATCGCGGACAGTACGACGGGACGGATTATTGAGGAAGTCATGGTGTCTGTTTTAAGAGCGCCCAGAACATTCACAAGGGAAGATATCATTGAAATCAACTGTCACGGGGGTATTGTGACGGTTAATCAGGTGCTCCAGCTTGCTTTAAGAGAAGGTGCGAGACTGGCAGAACCCGGTGAGTTTACGAAGCGCGCATTTTTAAACGGACGGATTGACCTTTCACAGGCGGAAGCGGTGATGGATCTGATCAGGGCCAAAACGGACCGTGCCATGAATGTCGCCATGAACCAGATGGAAGGACGGCTTTCCGCGCTTGTCCGCCGTCTGCGTGATGAGTTGTTAGAAACACTTGCCCATGTTGAGGTGAATATAGATTATCCGGAATATGATGACGTCGAAGAAATGACGCATCAGCTTTTAGTGGAGAAGGCAAGCGGCGTGAAGAAAGAAATCGAGGCGCTGCTCCGTACGTCTGAGCAGGGGAAAATTTTGCGTGAGGGACTGTCTACCGTGATCATCGGCCGTCCGAACGTCGGGAAATCCTCTCTGCTTAACAGCCTTGTTCATGAAACGAAGGCGATTGTAACCGATATTCCGGGAACGACGCGTGATGTGATTGAGGAATATGTCAACGTGCGAGGCGTGCCGCTTCGGCTTGTCGATACCGCCGGAATCCGTGAGACAGAAGACATCGTCGAAAGAATCGGTGTGGAACGGTCACGGCAGGTTCTGAAGGAAGCGGATCTCATTTTGCTTGTGCTTAACCACAGCGAAGCGCTTTCTGAAGAAGATGTGAAATTGTTTGAAGCGGTTGAGGGAATGGACGTCATTGTCATTATGAATAAGACGGACCTTGAGGCTAAGATTGACGCTGAGCGCGTCAAGGAACTGGCGAAAGGCCGGCCTGTCGTCACGACCTCATTGTTGAAAGAAGAAGGCATTCAAGATTTAGAGGAAGCGATTCAGTCGCTATTTTATACAGGAGCGATCGAAAGCGGAGATCTCACCTATGTCAGCAACACCCGTCATATTTCGATTCTGCATCAGGCAAAGCAAGCGATTGATGATGCGCTGAACGGAATTGAACAGGATGTTCCGATTGATATGGTGCAAATTGATTTGACAAGGTGCTGGGAACTGCTGGGCGAAATCATCGGTGATGCCGTCCACGAAAGCTTAATTGATCAGCTCTTTTCACAATTTTGTTTAGGTAAATAAAAGGGAGGAAAAAACCATGGGGTATGAAGCAGGCCAATACGACGTGATTGTCATCGGCGCCGGGCATGCCGGTGTTGAGGCTGCCCTCGCATCCGCGCGCCAGGGAGCCAAAACGCTTGTTTTGACGATTAATCTTGATATGGTTGCGTTTATGCCATGTAATCCGTCTGTCGGCGGCCCCGCGAAAGGGATTGTCGTCCGCGAAATTGACGCGCTCGGCGGAGAAATGGCTAGAAATATAGATAAAACTCATATTCAAATGAGAATGCTGAATACAGGAAAAGGTCCGGCCGTACGGGCGCTGCGTGCGCAGGCGGATAAATTCCAATATCAGCACGAAATGAAGCATACGCTGGAAAAAACACCGAATTTGACACTTCTTCAAGGGATTGCCGAGCGTTTAATCATTGAAGACGGAGAGTGCCGCGGTGTCATTACGCAAACCGGTGCTGAATACAAGGCAAAAACGGTCGTGCTGACAACCGGAACGTATTTAAGAGGGCGGATCATTCTCGGGGATCTGTCTTACTCAAGCGGTCCGAATAACCAGCAGCCGTCTATTAAACTTTCTGAGCACTTAGAGGAGCTCGGTTTTGATCTCGTCCGTTTTAAAACGGGCACGCCTCCTCGTGTCTCAAGCGATTCCATTGATTACAGCAAAACAGAAATCCAGCCGGGGGACCCGGTTCCGCGCGCTTTCTCATATGAAACGGTTGAATACATTACCGATCAGCTGCCTTGCTGGCTGACTTACACGAGTCCTGAGACTCATGAGATCATCGACAGCAACCTGCATCGTTCGCCGATGTATTCCGGTATGATTAAAGGAACGGGACCGAGATACTGCCCTTCGATTGAAGATAAAGTCGTTCGGTTTAATGATAAACCGCGCCATCAGATTTTCCTTGAGCCGGAAGGCAGAAATACGCAGGAAGTATACGTTCAGGGTCTATCCACGAGTCTTCCTGAGGACGTGCAGCAGCGGATGCTGGCGACCATTCCGGGACTGGAAAAGGTGCAGATGATGAGAGCCGGATACGCGATTGAGTATGACGCGATTGTACCGACGCAGCTCTGGCCTACACTGGAGACGAAAAAAATCCCTAACCTGTACACAGCCGGTCAAATTAACGGTACATCAGGTTATGAGGAAGCAGCCGGGCAAGGAATTATGGCAGGGATCAACGCAGGCCGCAAAGCGCTTGGAAAAGAAGAAGTGATCCTCAGCCGTTCCGATGCTTATATCGGTGTATTGATTGATGATTTGGTAACGAAAGGAACCAATGAACCGTATCGTCTGCTGACTTCACGGGCGGAATACAGACTGCTGCTCCGTCACGACAACGCGGATCTTCGCCTGACGGAAATCGGCCATGAGATCGGCTTAATTTCTGATGAGCGCTATGAAGCGTTTGAGAAGAAAAAAGCGGCGATCGAGGCAGAGAAAAAACGTCTCTGGTCTGTTATTATCAAGCCGTCTCCTGAGAATCAGGAATATATCCGTTCACTCGGCGGAAGCGAGCTGAAAGACGGAGTGCGCGGCACAGATTTAATGAAACGTCCGGAAATGAACTATGAAACAGTGACAAAACTTGCGCCTGCAGATTCTCCGGTTCCGCAAGATGTGGCGGAACAAGTGGAAATTCAGGTGAAATATGAAGGATATATCGAAAAATCCTTGCAGCAAGTGGAAAAGCTGAAGAAAATGGAAAACAAAAAAATCCCTGATCGGATTGATTATGACGCCATTAAAGGAATTGCTACTGAAGCCCGTCAAAAGCTGAAAGAAGTGCGTCCTTTATCAGTTGCTCAAGCGTCCCGTATTTCCGGCGTCAATCCGGCAGACATTTCAATCCTGCTGGTATACCTGGAGCAGGGCCGTATTGCCAAGGTAGCTGAATAGAAAGGATGACGGCATGAATATAGAGGAATTCACATCCAGTTTAGCGGAGAAAGGGATTTCCCTTTCTGACCGCCAGCTGGAGCAATTCGAGTTGTATTACCGGATGCTCGTGGAATGGAACGAAAAAATGAATCTGACATCCATCACTGAGAAAAAGGAAGTTTATCTCAAGCATTTTTATGATTCGATAACGGCGGCATTTTATATTGATTTTGAAAAGGTCACCACTCTTTGTGACGTCGGCGCCGGCGCCGGTTTTCCAAGCCTGCCCGTCAAAATCTGCTTCCCGCATCTGCATGTCACCATCGTCGATTCACTGAATAAGCGGATTACGTTTTTGGAAACTCTCTCTGATGCTTTACAATTAGAGCATACAACATTTGTCCATGACAGAGCGGAGACATTCGGACAGCGGAAAGACGTCCGGGAAAGCTTCGATCTCGTGACGGCCCGTGCGGTGGCGCGTCTGTCGGTCCTGAGTGAGCTTTGTCTGCCGCTGGCCAAGAAAAACGGTATTTTTGCGGCATTAAAAGCTGCAGCCGCTGATGAAGAGCTGAAAGCGGGGCAAAAGGCGATTAAAGTATTGGGAGGAGAGCTTGAACAAGTTCATTCCTTTACACTTCCCGTTGAAGAAAGTGAACGGAACATTATGATCATTCGCAAGACGAAAAGCACTCCGAAAAAATATCCGAGAAAACCGGGTACTCCAAATAAATCGCCAATTGAAGGGTAATTTAGACAGCCTGATGTGACAATTCCATCATATTTTCTGCAAAATTGATGAAGATACAGCAGGAAAAACCATGAGAAAATAGAATTATAAAAATGGCAGTTTTTAAAGGTGGTGTAGGTACATGAAGCATTCATTCTCTCGTTTCTTCGGGTTTGGTGAGAAGGAAGAGGAACCGGAGATAGCTGAGCATGATACAAACAAAGAAGAGATACTCGAAATACCGGTACATGCTATCGTTCCCAACCGTTTTCAGCCACGCACCATTTTCTCAGATGAAAAAATCAAAGAGTTAGCAATGACTATCCATACACACGGCATCATTCAGCCGATTGTTGTCAGACATACAGAAGATGAAGGACAATATGAGCTCATTGCGGGTGAAAGGCGCTGGAGAGCGGTACAGACGCTTGAATGGGAGAAGATTCCCGCAATTATTAAAGATTTTTCTGATACGGAAACAGCATCTGTCGCTTTGATTGAAAACCTGCAAAGGGAAGAATTGTCCTCCATTGAGGAAGCTCATGCGTACGCAAGACTGTTAGAACTTCATGATTTAACACAGGAAGCCTTGGCGCAGCGCTTAGGAAAAGGCCAGTCAACGATTGCGAACAAGCTCCGATTGTTAAAGCTCCCGGAACCCGTCCAGGATGCGATTATGGAGAAAAAAATTACGGAACGTCATGCAAGAGCACTGATTCCGCTCAAACAGCCGGAGTTTCAGGTCACATTGCTTGCGGAAATCATTGAGAAAAGCTTAAACGTCAAGCAGACGGAAGACAGAGTGGTGAAAATGCTTGAACAGAATAAGCAGAAACCAAAGCCGAGACGCAAAGCGTTCAGCAGGGATACAAGAATTGCGATGAATACGATTCGTCAGTCACTGTCGATGGTGGAAGACAGCGGCGTCAGGCTGAACACTGAAGAAGAAGAATTCGAAGAGTACATCCAGCTTACCATTCGGATACCTAAATAAAAACTCTCCTGATCAGCAGGGGAGTTTTTATTTTAATCAAAAAACTATTTTAAGATAATGATAGATTTATTGTGCACTATACACTATATATGTAAAATTTTATCTTTTTGTGTCGTGAATTGTCTTTTTACAGTCAAAAAAGTCACTTTATCGGAGAACTTATATTAGAAAGTGTCTTTTTCGTTTACATTTTTTTCACTTGCTGATAAACAAATTATGAAAAAAATAAAACGCTTTACTCTTTTTTTGATAAGATAGAAACAAGACAGTACATGTTCATGTGAAGGTAGGTGACATCGTGGGAAAAATCATAGCAATTACGAACCAAAAAGGCGGAGTCGGGAAGACGACGACTTCTGTCAATCTGGGGGCTTGCTTGGCTTACATAGGTAAAAGGGTTCTTCTTGTTGATATTGATCCGCAGGGCAATGCAACGAGCGGATTAGGGATTGAAAAAGCCGATGTGGATCATTGTGTGTACGACATTTTAGTAGATGATGCAGATGTTACAGATATTATTAAACCGACTTCAGTAGAGAACTTAGATGTCATTCCGGCCACGATCCAGCTTGCGGGAGCGGAAATCGAATTGGTTCCGACGATCTCACGGGAGGTCAGGCTGAAAAGAGCATTAGAATCAGTGAAACAAAATTACGATTACATGATTATTGATTGTCCTCCGTCTCTCGGGTTATTAACGATTAATGCGCTTACCGCTTCAGATTCAGTCGTTATCCCGGTTCAGTGCGAATACTACGCTCTTGAAGGATTGAGTCAATTATTAAATACAGTTCGGCTTGTGCAAAAACATTTAAATACCGACTTAATGATAGAAGGAGTGCTTCTGACGATGCTTGATGCCAGAACGAATCTCGGCATTCAAGTGATAGAAGAGGTAAAGAAATACTTTAGAGATAAAGTGTATCAAACCATTATTCCTCGCAATGTCCGTTTAAGTGAGGCGCCGAGTCACGGCAAGCCGATCATATTATACGATCCGCGTTCGAGAGGTGCGGAAGTATATTTAGATTTAGCAAAGGAAGTGGCAGCGAATGGCTAAAGGCGGGCTCGGAAAAGGGATTAACGCGTTGTTTAATCAGGTTGATTTGTCTGAAGAGACAGTGGAAGAGATTAAAATCAGTGATTTACGCCCCAATCCTTATCAGCCAAGAAAACAATTTGACGATGAGTCATTAGCTGAACTGAAGGAATCCATCATTCAGCATGGCATTCTTCAGCCCATTATCGTGAGAAAATCATTGAAGGGCTATGATATTGTAGCCGGCGAACGCCGTTACCGCGCCGCAAAACTTGCCGGTAAAGAGACAGTGCCGGCTATCGTGCGGGATTTATCTGAATCGCTGATGCGGGAAATCGCTCTTTTGGAAAACCTTCAGCGTGAAGACTTATCACCGCTTGAAGAAGCTCTGGCATATGACTCACTGCTGAAGCATTTGGATTTAACCCAGGAACAGCTCGCTAAACGGCTCGGGAAAAGCAGGCCTCATATTGCCAACCATTTAAGACTGCTGACGCTGCCGGAAAGCATCCAGAACCTCATTGCAGAAGGTACGTTATCCATGGGACACGGCAGAACCTTGCTTGGCTTGAAAAATAAAAACAAGCTTGAACCGCTTGTGAAGAAAGTGGTTGAAGAACAGCTGAACGTCCGCCAGCTTGAGCAGCTGATTCAGCAGTTAAACAACAATGTTCCACGTGAAACAAAGAAAAAAGAACCTGTTCAAGATGTTGTGTTAAAAGAGCGGGAATCGTATTTGCAAAATTACTTCGGAACAACAGTCAATATTAAGAGACAAAAGAAAAAAGGGAAGATTGAGATTGAGTTTTTCTCAAATGAAGATCTTGAACGTATCCTGGAACTATTGTCCGAAAGAGAAGCGTAAAAACCATCTTTTTAAAAAAAGATGGTTTTTTATATACGTCTTGTCAGCTTATGAAACGGACTGAGCCGTTCCTGCCGGCCTTCTGATTTATCTGTCAGCTGTAACCCCTCTGCTAAAACATTTGCCATGCTCATAACAAGATGAAGCCTCGTATTCTGCAGGACAAAATACTCCATAAACCCGCTGACATTGACGATTCCATTGATATGGACGTCACCGATTTCAGGAAGGTCTTTTTGAACACCTGCTCCGGGCTTCAGCGGCCCATCGCCGATTTGAAATGAGCCTACGCTTTTGACGCGGCCTAAACAAGCATCAACCGCTATAATAAACGGATTTTTATGTAGATGTTGAATATCTTTCAGCTTGTCTTTCATATTGACGGCGTGAACAGGATCTGACAGCGTGCCGTAAACGTGCAATCTGCCTAAATTCATTTTTTCTAACTTTGTTCCTACGAGCGGACCTAATGAATCTCCGGTCGACCGATCTGTACCGATACACACGGTGACTAACGGTCTGCCGGCTGCTTTACGTAAAGATGAAGTAAGGATCGCTTGTATTTGATTCGCAGCAGAAGAATCCGTATGGGATACATATTGTTTTGCCCGTTCTTGAGAAAAAAGCCCGCCTTTTCGATTCATAAGGTTCACTTCCTTGTCATGTCATACGAGTATTACATTGTTGTTTTTGGTGATGTATGGTTGTTTACAGTATATCCAGCGCTGCCTTTTTTTATGCTTATGTCATGATCAGCATGCCGGTTGTTTGAAAAGAGCGGGATAGAAAAAAGAACCCAGAGCAGTTGTTCTCTAAGTTCATGAAAGAAGTAAGACCATTTGATCTACATCAACATATTGCGATCTAATTTCAGCACTCTTTTTTCTGCAGAGAAGAGGAAAAATCCTAACTGAGCGCAGAGTTTTTTTACGGGTTCATTTGTTGAAGTAACAGAGAGATGGAGCTGTTCTGTGTCTTTCATCTTTTTTGCCCGGTTGATGGCTTCCGTCATTAACGCTTTTCCCGCGCCTGACCCTCGGTGTTTGGGGGAAATATACATAGAACCGATAACCGCAATGTGTCTTAGTTTAAACAGCGAATGCTTGGAGATCTTGAGGATTCCTATCAGTCTGTCTTGTTCAAAGGCGCCAAGCACGATGGCATTGCCGGCTTCAAGCCTGGCTTTGCATTTTTCGGACGGCCATTCATTCGCCTCATCATAGCTGACGGCGAATGCGTCCGGGTGATCTTTTAAAGCTTTGAGCCTCATATCGGAGTAAGGCTGGGTATCACTTGCGGTTAACCGCCTGATGTACATGATTTGATCGCCTAACATAAATAAGTTTTCTGAATAGTCAATCGTCGTTATCATACCATATTTGTCCCATTTGTATGAATGTTTGCCGCTGTCACTCAATATAGTAGCAATATGCGGAGATGATCAGAAATTTTATGAGGTGATGAGGGTGTGGAGAGCCGGGATGAAGTGGATGCTGCTCATATTAAGCAGCCAGATTGGGGCCGGGTATGCGAGCGGGCAGGAAATATGGCAGTTTTTCGGTGTCGAAAGCGGACTGGCTATTGTATTGTTTACAGTCATGTTTACGATTTCGGCTTATATTGTGTTGAAGATCAGCTATCGGGTTCAATCAACGCACTTTTTACCTGTGCTTGAGCATCTGATGGGGCCGGCTCTTGCTAAAGTCTATGATGTGCTTATTATGTTTTATTTGTTTTCAATGACGATGGTTATGATTGCCGGCGGCGGTGTGACACTGCAAATGTACAAGCTGCCGTTTTGGATCGGTATTTTTCTTCTTTGCATTGTGACCGTCGGTTTATTCTTTTGGGATATAAAAGGAATATTATCTCTGAATAGTATTTTGATACCGATTCTTGTAGCGGGGCTGTTATATGCATTGGTCTTTTTTCAGACAACCCATCATTACACGTGGACGATAGATTTGACCCGCCAGTATAATTGGCCGGCAAGCATTACCTTCACGTCCTTAAACATCCTTTCTGTTGTCGCTGTTCTTTCTTCAATCGGGAAAGATATGAAGGGACTGGGAGAAGCGAAAATCGCAAGCGTTGCAAGCGGGCTGATTTTCGGTATGATTTCATTTGTTTACAATGAAACGCTTGTACAGCTTTCAGGCAGTCTTACACAATATGAGATTCCTCTTTTCGCCGTCCTTGAAGGCGCTCCTTATCCGTTATTTCTTTGTATGGCCGCCGTGCTTTTTTTAGCCATCTATACGACAACGGTGACCGGTCTTTTCGGGCTGTCCAGCCGCATACTTGCATTTGTGAAATTGCCGAGATGGACGCTCGTATCTCTTCTTTTAGCTGTGATGGTGCCTTTTACGACAATCGGTTTTTCAGATTTGATCGCCATTTTATATCCCATTTACGGGCTTTTAAGTCTTTATTTGCTGGTATGTCTTCTTCTTTACCCTATTTTAGGGAGATGGAAAAAAGTATAATGCTCATTTTGAGTGCGGCCGTTGCTCTTATCCTGTTTTTTTTTGTACAATAAATAAAGCAGTCTATGGAGAGAGGTGAAGGGTCTTGGCGGATAAAGACTTTGGCCTGAATGATATTGTTGAAATGAAGAAGCCGCATCCTTGCGGTGAAAACAGGTGGAAAATCATTCGGATGGGGATGGATATTCGGATCAAATGCACGGGTTGTTCCCACAGTGTCATGATTCCGAGAAGAGATTTTGAGAGAAAGCTGAAAAAAGTACTCGTCAAGCATGAGGAGCCTACATCATAAGGGCTGGCGCTCATGCTTTTTCATATAGAGGAGAGGAAGAGGCCCGATGAGCAAAGTGCATCAGTCAGCGTGCCCGCTGAATTGCTGGGACAGCTGCGGCTTTTTGGTGACAGTTGAGGATGGAAAGGTGACGAAAGTAGACGGAGACCCGAATCATCCCATTACGGAAGGGAAAATTTGCGGCCGGGGCAGAATGCTGGAGACGAAAACGAATGCGCCGGAACGGCTTCGTTTCCCTTTAAAAAAGAAAGACGGCGAATTTGTCCGGATTTCCTGGGAGCAGGCGTTAGATGAAATTGCTGAAAAAATGGCGGTGATTAAGGAGACGCTGGGCACTGCCGCAGTGCTGCACAGTCATGACTACGCCAATAACGGTCTTTTGAAGGCGCTCGACCAGCGTTTTTTCAATGGATACGGCGGTGTAACCGAGATTGCGGGCAGCATTTGCTGGGGTTCCGGCATTGAAGCGCAGCGCTGGGATTTCGGGCGTTCTTACGGGCATGGACCGCTTGATATTTATCACAGCAAGCATGTGATCGTATGGGGCAGAAACGTGTCCCGGACGAATATGCACCTCTATCATCATCTGCAGCAGGTGAAGAAAAAAGGAGCGACACTGACGATCATTGATCCTATTTTTAACCCGACTGCAAAGCTTGCCGACCGGTATATATCCGTCAAACCCGGCATGGATGGCTGGCTTGCGGCGGGTGTTTTAAAAATATTATGCCAAACCGGCAGAACCGATTCTGATTTTATTCAAAAGCATTCGGTCGGTTTTGAGGAAATAGACAAGCTTCTGCAGACGATTTCTTTTGAGGAGATCATTGAGAAAACAGAAACGTCTTTAGAAGTGCTTGAATATCTTGCCGATTTATATGCTGACGGTCCCGCCTCCACTTTTATGGGTCTTGGGATGCAGAGATATAAAAACGGGGGCGGGACGATACGGTGGATTGACGCTTTAGCTGCGGCGAGCGGAAATGTCGGTATCAAAGGCGGCGGCGCAAACTTCGGAAATGTGCAAGTCGGTGAAAGCTTTGCAAAGGCCGAGCTCACTCGTCCTGATTTGAAGAAAAGTTCGAGAATGTTTTCGATGATGACTCAAGCTGAAGAGGCGCTGAATGCAGCCGACCCGCCGATTGAGATGATCATCGTGACGTGCGGCAATCCGCTGACACAGGTGCCGAATACAAAAAAAGTGAAGGAAGCGTTTGAAAAAACGCCGGTCACAGTGGCCATTGATTCGGTCATGACCGATACGGCGAAGCTCTGTGACTATGTGCTGCCGACGGCCGTTGTTTTCGAAGAGGAAGATATTTATTATTCCAGCATGTATCATCACTATGTTCAATATGGCAAGAAGCTCGCGGAACCGCAGGGAGAGGCAAAATCAGACCGCTTGATCTGGACGGAACTCGCAAAGCGTCTCGGATTCGGGGAGCTGTTTGATTACAGTACGGAAGATTTCTTAAAAATGGGGCTCTCTTCTTTGGAGAAAGAAGGAATCACCCTTGAGCAATTAAAGGAAAAAGGACATATGCCGCTTCCGGTTAAACAGGTTCCATGGAGTGATTTTCAATTTTTAACCCCGAGCGGAAAATTTGAATTCGTCTCGTCACTGGCAGAAGAGAAAGGATACAGCGGCCTCCCTCAATTGGAGGTGCCGGAGGAGTCTGTTTATCACGACGCCGGACTGGCCGGGAAATATCCGTATACGCTGCTGTCCATTCACCCGCAGCGCTCCAATCATTCACAGCACGTGCCGTTTATTGAAAAGCTTCAGCAGATTCAGGTGGACCTGTCGCCGGATATCGCGGAAGAGCTTTCTCTTCAAGACGGAGATACGGCAGAGGTTTACAATGACCGCGGCCGTCTGCGCGG
Organism: Bacillus sp. JK106; assembly: GCF_053663355.1. Classification (NCBI taxonomy): domain Bacteria; kingdom Bacillati; phylum Bacillota; class Bacilli; order Caryophanales; family Bacillaceae; genus Bacillus; species Bacillus sp. JK106. The sequence continues at coordinate 24,121 of NZ_JBSJQC010000001.1, forward strand.
CAGGGTGAAAATCATGAAGCAGGCTCACCCGAAGACGGTGAATATAGATGAAGGCATGTGGGCGGCATTCGGAGGCTCCGTCAACATGCTCACAAAGGATTCAAATTCCGATAATGGAATGGGAAGTACGCTTTTTGACTGTCTGGTAGCGGTTAAAAAAGGATAATCTAAGGAGAGAGAGGGCGGGAAATGCTTTTTTCTCAGCTTGTCTTTTCCTATGAACCTCCTTATAATTGCTCTAGGTTTACAATACGTTTATACGATGATGGTTTGATATAGAGGAGATGAAAGAATGGCTTTAACTGCTGGAATTGTCGGTTTGCCGAATGTCGGAAAATCGACGTTATTTAATGCAATTACCCAGGCTGGTGCCGAATCAGCCAACTACCCGTTCTGTACAATTGATCCGAACGTGGGAATCGTGGAAGTGCCGGATGAACGTCTGCAAAAGCTGACTGAATTGGTGAACCCGAAAAAAACGGTGCCGACTGCGTTTGAATTCACTGATATCGCGGGGATCGTAAAAGGCGCATCTAAAGGTGAAGGACTCGGAAATAAGTTTCTTTCTCATATCCGTCAGGTTGATGCGATCTGCCACGTTGTACGTGCATTCGCTGATGACAATATTACGCACGTGTCAGGGAAAGTCGATCCGATTGACGATATTGAAACGATCAATCTTGAATTGATTCTTGCCGACATGGAGACAGTCGAAAAACGCATCACGCGTGTAAGCAAGCTTGCGAAGCAAAAAGACAAAGAAGCGGTTTTTGAATTTGACATTCTGTCTAAATTGAAAGAAGCTTTCGAACAAGAAAAGCCTGCCCGTTCCGTTGAATTTACGGAAGAACAGCAAAAGCTTGTGAAGCAGCTTCATTTGCTTACGTCAAAACCCGTGCTTTATGTGGCGAATGTAAGCGAAGATGAAGTGGCTGATCCTTCAGACAATGAATACGTTGCGAAAATCCGTGAGTACGCCGCGGGTGAAAATGCCGAAGTTATCGTCGTCTGTGCGAAAATTGAGTCTGAAATTGCTGAATTGGAAGGCGAAGAAAAGCAAATGTTCCTTGAGGAGCTCGGCATCGAAGAATCAGGTCTTGATCAGCTGATTAAAGCGTCATACTCTCTTCTCGGCCTTGCAACATACTTTACGGCGGGCGAACAGGAAGTGCGCGCATGGACATTCAGAAAAGGCATGAAAGCTCCTGAGTGTGCGGGTATCATCCACACTGACTTTGAACGCGGCTTTATCCGCGCTGAAACGGTTGCTTATGAAGACCTTTTGGCAGGCGGCGGAATGTCCGGAGCGAAAGAAGCCGGAAAAGTGCGTCTGGAAGGTAAGGAATATGTAGTCCAAGACGGAGATGTCATTCATTTCCGATTTAATGTATAGGACACAGTTGTAAAGGGACAAGAGCTTTGGTATAATATAAACTTGTGAGTAATAGAATTATTGCTCCTTGCCCATTATAGGGCCGCTTAGACCAAAAGGAGGTGCAAACAGATGAAAAAGTACGAAGTTATGTACATTATCCGTCCGAACATTGACGAAGAGTCAAAGAAGGCAGTTATCGAGCGTTTCAACAACGTATTGACTTCTAACGGAGCGGAGATCACTGGAACAAAAGATTGGGGTAAACGTCGTCTTGCTTACGAAATCAACGATTTCCGTGACGGTTTCTACCAAATCTTAAACGTTCAGTCTGAAGCTGCAGCGGTTGCTGAATTCGACCGTTTAGCTAAGATCAGTGACGATATCATTCGCCACATCGTTGTTAAAGAAGAAGAATAAGCAATTTGAAATATATAATGTTAAAAGGTGGTCTTTCATATGCTTAACCGAGTTGTATTAGTCGGAAGACTGACAAAAGACCCAGAGCTTCGTTATACGCCAAGCGGTGCGGCTGTCGCCACGTTTACTCTTGCTGTGAATCGTACATTCACGAACCAGTCCGGAGAACGTGAAGCCGATTTCATTAATTGTGTCACTTGGAGAAGACAAGCCGAAAACGTTGCAAACTTTCTTAAAAAAGGAAGCCTTGCCGGCGTAGACGGCCGACTCCAGACAAGAAATTATGAAAATCAGCAGGGACAGCGTGTCTTCGTGACAGAAGTCCAAGCTGAAAGTGTTCAATTTCTTGAGCCTAAAAACAGCGGCGGTTCTGGATCAGGCGGATACAACGAAGGAAACAGCGGCGGAGGCCAATACTTTGGCGGAGGCCAAAATGATAATCCGTTCGGCGGAAATCAGAACAACCAGAGACGAAATCAAGGGAACAGCTTTAATGATGATCCATTTGCCAACGACGGCAAGCCGATTGACATCTCGGATGATGATCTTCCGTTCTAATAGATTATCGCTATATTCATAACGAGAAAGGTGGGAAATGACAATGGCAGGAGGACGCAGAGGCGGTCGTGCGAAACGCCGTAAGGTTTGTTACTTCACTTCTAACGGCATTACGCACATCGATTACAAAGATGTAGATCTTCTTAGAAAGTTTGTTTCTGAGCGTGGTAAAATCTTACCTCGCCGTGTAACTGGAACAAACGCGAAATACCAACGTAAATTGACTATCGCGATCAAACGCGCACGTCAAATGGCTTTACTTCCATACGTAACTGGCGAGTAAGCCGAAAGAAAAGAGCAAGAGCCTGCGGGCTCCTGCTCTTTTTTTATATCAGTCCTCCTCCATCCTGCCGAAATGTTTCACATGAAACATGGAAGTGCTTCTTACTCCTTTGTTATCTTGCTCCTCTATTCAAATACGCGTACTTATGCAATGAATTTGTTTATACTGAAGAACAGGGGGTGGCTGAGATGGAGACAGACAGAAATATCCTGACTGATGAAAAGTGGGGCGCAATCATACGCAATGATGCTTCTTATGACGGGGCATTTTATTATGCAGTAAAAACGACGGGGATTTTCTGCCGGCCTTCTTGTAAATCGAGAGTTCCGAATAAAGAAAACGTGCTGGTGTTTGATACGGCTGATGCAGCGCTCGAGAAACATTTTCGTCCCTGTAAAAGGTGCCGGCCGAACGGTCTTCGTCTTCCTGATGAAGAATGGATTGTTCAAATCATTGAGTACATTGACCGCCATTATCACGAATCTCTGACTCTGAGTGTACTGGCCGAAATGTGTCACGGCAGCCCTTATCATTTACAGCGGACATTTAAAAAAATCAGGGGAATATCCCCGATTGAGTATATACAGAAAAGAAGATTGTCGAAGGCGGAACACCTTTTAAAGCATACTGATATGACAGTCATGGAGATCGCTCTGACGGTCGGAATTCCAAACACAGCGCATTTCGCCACTCTTTTTAAAAAGAGAACCGGAAATTCGCCCACAGAATACCGAAAAACTGCCGGAATGGGAAAGGGAGGTTCAATATGAGTAAAGAGACAATGGTCTATTGGACACTTTTCACACGGAATGATTGGAGCCTGTATACAGCCGCCACATCTAAGGGGCTATGCTTTATAGGTTCAAATCATGGAAGCTTTGAAGAGCTTGAGCAGTGGGCAAAAAAATCACTGCCGCAATACCGATTGGCACGTGATGATGAGAAGCTGGCGTCTTACACGGCAGAGCTGTCCGAGTACATCGAAAATGGCAGATCAGCTTTTTCAGTGCCGGTGGATCTTTACGGGACAGAATTTCAGCTTGCTGTATGGAAAGCGCTTATGGACAGACCGTACGGCGAGACATACTCGTATTCGGATATAGCAAAAATAATTCAGAAACCGGCAGCCGTAAGAGCCGTGGGCGCCGCGATTGGAAAAAATCCGGTATTGATTACGGTTCCGTGCCATCGCGTCATTGGAAAAAACGGGAAACTGACCGGATTCAGAGGCGGTTTAGAAATGAAAAAGCAGCTGCTGGCATTAGAGGGCGGAAACATTTAAACACTGGAATGACGGCTGAGCCGGACAGGAGGGAACACATGAAACTGATTTCTTGGAATGTAAACGGCTTACGTGCCGTGATGAAAAAGATAGATATCAATACTTACGTTCAGGAAACGGAAGCCGATATTTTATGTCTGCAAGAAACGAAAGTACAGGACGGACAAGTATCATTACAGCTTGAAGGGTACCATGGCTATTGGAACTATGCGGTGAAAAAAGGCTACTCAGGCACGGCTGTTTTTTCGAAAGAAAAGCCGCTTCACGTGTTTTATGGATTGGGAATTGACGATCATGATCAAGAAGGACGGGTGATCACACTTGAATTTGAGAACGTGTTCGTCGTCAACTGTTATACGCCGAATGCCAAACGCGGATTAGAGCGAATTGATTACCGTCTTCAATGGGAAGCCGATTTTAAGGATTATCTGAAGAAGCTTGACCGGAAGAAGCCCGTGATATTATGCGGCGATCTGAATGTCGCACACAGGGAGATAGATTTAAAAAATCCGAAAGCCAACCGGAAGAACGCCGGTTTCTCGGATCAAGAGCGGGAAGCGTTCAGCGCCCTGCTGAACACAGGATTTACCGACTCATTCCGCTATTTATATCCTGATCGGGAAGGCGCCTATTCCTGGTGGTCTTACAGGACGAACGTACGTGAGAAAAACATCGGCTGGCGGCTTGATTACGTCATTGTTTCAGACAGACTGAAGCCGCGGATCAGCCAAGCGGCCATTTGTGCCGATATCATGGGTTCTGACCATTGCCCTGTTGAAATGACAGTGGATTTATGATGAGATAGCAGTAAGAGAAATCCACTCTTGCTGCTTTTTTATCACCGAAAATGGAGGAGCACATGGCAAATATAAAAGAGATTGCGAAACTGGCGAATGTGTCGGTGGCCACCGTATCACGCGTATTAAACCGACACCCGTACGTATCTGAGGAGAAAAGGCGTCTTGTGAATCAAGTGATGAAGGAGCTGGATTATACCCCTAATCGAACCGCCATTGATCTGATTCGCGGAAAGACCAATACGATCGGCGTGATATTGCCGTACAGTGACCATCCCTGCTTTGACAAAATTGTAAACGGTATCACGAAGGAAGCGTTTGCCCATGATTACGTGACAACCCTTCTCCCCACCAACTATGACCTCGCTATAGAGATGACCTATTTCGAACTGCTGAAAATGAAAAAGATTGACGGACTGATTGTCACGTCCCGCGCGAATGAATGGGAAACCGCTGTGCCTTACCTGGAATACGGCCCCATTGTCGCTTGTGAATATACGCAGCATCAAGAGATTCCCTGCGCTTATAATGACAGGCAGGCAGCTTACAGAGAAAGCTTTTTGTATTTGAAAAACCGCGGACATCAAGACGTTGCTTTTACATGTGTGCGGGAAGCGGAAAAAAGCCCGAGTACGGCCGACAAGGTAACCGCATATAAGGCGGTTTTCGGCTCTCTTGATGAAACCCGCATTCTGATCGGATGCCATGATATGGACGACGGAAAGCGGGCAGGTGAACACTTCTGGGGTTTCGACAAGGCGCCGACGGCCATCTATGCGCACAGTGATGACGTGGCTGCCGGCTTGTACCAGTTTGCGAAAGAACAGAAATGGGACGCGGAGATCATCGGCGAGGGAAATCTGAGCGTCAGCCGGGCATTGAATATCCCATCTCTGGAACTTCATTTGGAACGGGTCGGAAGGGAAGCATTTTTGCTGTTTTTGCACGGAGAAACGGCTAAAAAACAAATTATGCATCAATTTCAGCGGAAAAAGTCTTGAGCTGAAATGGGTTTCATGCTTTATAACTAGATTGAGAAAAAAAGGAGGCGGACATATGCGAATTGAACATGCGGCCATATGGGTGAAAGATTTAGAACGGATGAAAGAATTTTATGAGACATACTTCGGCGCCAAGGCCAATGACCTTTATCATAATGAGAAAAAAGATTTCAAATCGTACTTTCTTTCGTTTGACTCCGGATGCAGGCTGGAACTTATGAAAAAAGGCGGCATTGATGAAGCTCCGTCACAGAATATGACCGGATGGGCGCATCTCGCATTTTCTACAGGCAGCAAGGAGCGGGTGAATGAATTGACGGAGACGTTTAAAAACGACGGATTTCAGGTTGTAAGCGGCCCGCGCGTGACGGGTGACGGATATTATGAGAGCGTGATAGAGGATGGGGAAGGCAATTTGATAGAAATCACAGTGTAACAGTGCGGGGAACCCGCACTGTTTTATTGATTAAATTTGCTGAGCATTAGTTTTCGGACCGAAGAGGATTAACAAAACGGAACATAGAAGCCAGCAGCCGCCGATGAACAAAAAGACGCTGATGTAGCCGAGCTTAACGGCAATAAATCCGACGAGCAGGGAACCGAAGATGTTGGAAAAACGGCCGAGCCCGTACGCCAGCCCGCTCCCGGCCGAGCGATATTCCGTAGGATACGGCTCCGATGTATATGCGTATAAGTTTGAGGTGAATACCCGTTCCGTGACGTTGACGACAAATCCAAACACAATAATCATGACGGGAATAAACGTCATGCCGTATAACAGTCCGGCAATGGCAGTCAGAAAAGCGCTTGCGGCCAGAATCCATTTCCTTTGGAACGTCTCGGATATCATGGAACCGAGCAATGCGCCAAGCGGTGCGCCGACAGAGTGAAGCACATTGTACCACAGTGTTTTTTCCATGGTGATGCCGTTGCTTTTCAGCAGGCTGGGCACCCATGAAGCAAAGCCGTAAAAGCCAAAGGTTTCAAGAATCCATACCGCTGACAGGATGATGGTGATCTTTAAATTCCTGCCCTGAAACAGCCCTAAGTAGCCTGCGTGCTTCACTGTATGTACTTCTGCCGCCTCTTTTGGCGCGGGAAGCGGGCCTTTTTCTTTCTCTATACGTGCTTCAAGACGGTTCATAATGGTGTTTGCCTGATCATATGCGCCCCGATTTTCGTGCCAGCGCGGCGATTCCTCAAGCCGGCGGATAAAAAAGAAATAAATGAGACCGGCCGCCCCCCATACGAATACGAGCCGCCACCCCCATGAGCCTAAAGGAATGACAAAAGCGGAAACAACGTTTGTGACGGGAACGCCGATCAGTCCGATCATGGCGCAAAAGGAGATGTATTTTCCTCGTACGGATGATGGAAAAAATTCCGCCAAATAGCTGTTCGTCACAATCATGGCGGCCGCGACGCCGAGCCCGGTCAAGAAGCGGAAAATCATTAAGGACGGAATGTCCCATGCCAGCGCATTCAGAAAAGATGAGATCGAAAAGACAAGGACAAAACAATTCAGCGCTTTTTTCCTGCCGATCCGATCGGACAGCCTTCCGCCGATGGAGGCGCCTAAAAACATGCCCAGGAAGGATGCGGCCGTGATGTCGGCAATGGTGGACAGCTTCACGCCCCAATGCTCAATCAGCGCCGGAGCCACGTTGCTGAGCGTAAACAGATCAGCGAGATCGAAAAAATAGATGATTCCGAGAGCGGTTAATACTTGATAGTGCACACGCGAAATGGGGAGACGGTCTAATCGGTTCGCTACATTTGAGAATGTCTGATGTTTCATAAAAAACCCCCTGACTTAGCAATTGTAATCAGAAAATACTGTAAATTTATCTGACGAATACATTATAAAGGTCTTTTTTTGGCAAAAACAGAGTGTAAATAACCAGAGCCAAAGGAAACGGCATAGCGCTTTCTTCTTAAAATATATAACATTTTCTATATCTGTTTCTGTTTATATTGTAAAATGTTGAAGGAAAGGAAGTTGATGCATAAATATGAATACATTTGTACGGCCCGCAGAGGGAAGAAATAGTGTATCGAGATATCTTCTTTCTCTGTTGGTCATTGTGGGTTTATTCTTTTTCGGAAGCATACTGACCGTGTTTTACATGTTTCTTACGTCCGCTTTCAATCCTTCACTGACGATAAATTGGGATGAGGCGGCATTAAGTGACCCGCTGGCGGATATTTATTTACAGCACCTCGTCTATTTCATAGCGATTCCGGGCATTTGGATAGCGGTTCGTTTCATTATGAAGCGGCGGTTTTTATCCATCATTACACCGAATCAGTCGCTGAACTGGAAGAGAATTTTCTTTGGATTCGGCACATATGTTGTGCTGATGTTTGTCGCGGGGCTGATTGATTTTTTAATTCATCCGGATCGTTTCACGCTTCAGGAATTCCATGCTTCACGTTTTCTGCTGCTGTTAGCGGCGGCCGTCTTATTGGTTCCGATTCAAACCTCTGCGGAGGAATTTCTCTTTCGCGGTTTTCTGCTACAGTTCGCCGGAAAATTGACGGCAAACGCGGTGGTTCTGACGGTCATTATCGGCGGATTATTCGGCGCACTTCATTTCGGAAATCCGGAGATGGATAATGGGGCTCTATGGGCGGGAATCGGATATGTCACCATCGGCATGATCTGGACCTTTATCACGATTAAAACGGGCAGTCTGGAGATGTCCCTTGGCGGTCACGCTGCCAATAATATGTTTTTATTTATCTTTCTCACAGAGGATCATTCGGTGTACGGCGGCATTCCGTCGGTATTTACAACAGCAGCCGGGGGCTATGAAATATACGATTGCATATCGACTCTGGTGATCAATATCATCTTCGCATGGCTCGCGTTCCGTTTTGTGAAAAAAGAAAAGCAGCAGGCCGCCTAGGCTCTGCTGCTGATTTGTAAGGTGTTCATCGCTTCATCAATATCCGTCGTCGGCTTCCGGCAGGCGAAATTCTCACAAATGTAGACTGTTGTCTTTCCGTCGATCATTTGATAACCCGCGGCAAAGTCAGAAATGCCAGCAAGATCATCCGGATGTTCTGCGGCGAGAATCGTATAGGCGGGAGTGAAATGCTCCTGAAGCGCCTCAATGAAACGTTTTCTGTCCGGGTCATCTTTCCTTCCGAACACAACGATTTCTTTTTGGGGCATTGTGTGTGCCAGTACGCTTTGCATGAAGAAAGCGTTGCTGCTCGGATAGGCCTCTATTTCCCGTTTGAACACGGAAAACATCACTTCGGCTTTTTCAATCAGTGATACATCACTCGTCAGGCGGCCGAGACGAAGCAGCTGTACGGCAGCCGCGCTGTTTCCGGAAGGCACGGCCCCGTCATAAACCTCTTTTTCCCTGACAAGAAGGGTCTCAGCATCATTCCCCGTAAAGAAGAAACCCCCGTGCCGTTCATCCCAGAACAGCTCCAGCATGCTTGTACATAACGTTTTCGCTTTCTGCAGATAAGACGGATGAAAACCCGCTTCATACAGTTCAAGATAAGCCCAGATGAGAAAAGCGTAATCATCGATAAACCCTTTGTTTTTCACTTCGCCCTCGCGATAGCGGACCATGACGCGCCCGTCCGGCATGAGGTGCCGTTCGAGAAAGCGGATGGCTGTTTCCGCCATGCTGAGATAGTCAGGCTCGTGAAATACCTTTGCGGCTTTTGCCAGCCCGGCAATCATGAGCGCGTTCCATGAGGTCAGCACTTTGTCATCTGTATGCGGATAGCTTCTGTTTTCACGCGCTTCCAGCAATTTTGTTCTTGCCTCTTCAAGACGTTCGGCCAGCTCACGTTCGGTGAGGCCGGTCTCTTCGAGGATAGCCTCACGCCGCGTGAAAATGAGGTGCGGGATGTTTTCGCCTTCAAAATTGCCTTGATCTGTGATGTTATACACCTTGCAATAAAGCGGGCCGAGTTCATCACCGAGAAGATTCATGATTTCTTTTTTGGACCATATGTAATATTTCCCCTCACGGCCTTCGGTATCAGCGTCTAAAGCTGAGAAAAAGCTGCCGTCTTCATGCATCATTTCCCGCTGAATAAACGTTACGATCTGCATCGCAATCTGTTTGTAGCGCTCATTACCTGTGACTTGATAGGCTTCCGTATAGGCGGTCAGGAGAAGGGCGTTGTCATACAGCATTTTCTCAAAATGCGGCACGAGCCATTCATTATCAGTCGAGTAGCGGGCAAATCCGAACCCGATGTGATCAAAAATTCCGCCGTTCGCCATGCCGTCGAGTGTCTTGGTTACGCCGGCCAAAGCCTGCTCCTTGCCCGTATAGCTGTAGTAGCGAAGCAGAAACATGAGCATATGCGGCATCGGAAATTTCGGAGCCTGGCCGAACCCGCCGTACACCGTGTCAAACCCGCCGGCCAGCTGGCGATACGTGTCATGAACCGCCTGTTCGCCAAGCATGCCCTCAGCCGGGTGAACCTTGACTTCAAGATGAGCGGCGGCGTTTTCAGCGATATCCTCGACATGCTGCCGGTCATTCGCAAACGTTTCGGACAGATGTTCAAGCACATCGATAAAGCCTGGACGGTTAAATTTGCTCGTCTTCGGAAAATACGTCCCCGCATAAAACGGCTTCTGATCTGGTGTGACGAACACGTTCAGCGGCCACCCGCCCTGCCCCGTCATCAGCTGGCAGATTCTCATATACACGGAATCCACATCAGGGCGCTCCTCACGATCAACCTTGATGGCTATGAATTTATCGTTTAACATACCGGCGATCTCTTCGTCCTCAAAGGACTCGTGAGCCATTACATGGCACCAGTGGCAAGTTCGCTAAGCTACCCGTACCCAATAGATAAGAGAACAGGTTTATTCTCTCGTTTCGCTTTTTCAAATGCTTCATCGCACCAAGGATACCAATCCACGGGATTATAAGCATGTTGGAGTAAGTACGGTGACTTCTCGTCGATTAATCTATTGGGTACTTTTTTATTTGGCATGGGATCACCTTCTTTCGTTCGTATTACCGTTGATATATCTTTACTGTACCATAAAGATGTGCAGTCTATTCTTTATTTGTTTCTGTCTAAAGAAAACTAGTCTGTAGTTGACAGAATGGACAAGGTGCCTGACAACTGATATAGAGCTATGCGCCTAATCCAAAAGCTTTCATAACAAAGATAACAACAGGCGGAATGATAAGTGACGGCAGAAGATTTAAGGTTTTACATTTTTTAATTCCCAAAATGCTTAACCCCGAGCTTAGTATCAGTATTCCGCCCACAATTGTTATTTCATTAATCATGTCTGCACTTAATGCACTCTCCATTACTTTTGCAAATAAATAGAGTGAGCCTTGCCAGGCAAATAACACAACAGCAGATAAGGCTATTCCAAAGCCAAACGCTGATGCGAGAACAATAGAAGTGATGCCATCCAACATACCGTTTGTAAGAAGATAAGTGGAATCATCATGGATCGCGGATTCAATGGGCCCTAATATCGACAATGATCCCATGCAAAACAATAAGATTGCAGTTGATAAGCCTTCAGCTAAGTTATTTTTAGAGAACTTGCTGACTAGATGGTTGAATCTAAGTTCCAAATTTACAAACTGTCCAAGTAGTCCGCCAACAGCTAAACTTACAATAAAAAGAATAGGGTATTTACTATCCGATAAATGCTGTGCAATGGCGTTTATTCCTAATCCAACTGCAACAAACCCCATCGCTTGCATAAGAATATCTTGATATTCACCTTTCATTCCTTTCTTGAATAGCCCTCCGAGTAAACATCCTGCGAAGATCATAAATGTGTTAAAAATTGTTCCAATCATGTGCTTTCTCCCCCAATAAAGTGTGCTTTTAAAAAAATAAACTCTCCAGTAACTAGAGAGTCAAGGGATTATTTAATGGGCAGCATGATTTCGGTCACATAATGATCCGGATTATTAGTAACACCATAATCAATTAACGTTATCTCAATGGAGTCGGCCGCTAACTCCAGATGATGCTTTTTCATATATGTCAGTAACTTTTTATAATATTGTTTGGCCTCTTTATGCGACCCCTTAAACCTGATTTGTAAATATTCATTTGATGGTAAGGTGATTACTGATGGGGGCAAATCATGCTCGTCTTCTAAGATCATAAAAATACTGGAGTAACGATCAAACTTATGCGCTTTTAGGTTTGACACTGAAATCGATAATCCAATCTTTCCTAAAAATATGTCTTCTTTAATAGTAAGATCATTTCTCAATTCTGTTAGAGAGTGTTCAATATCATGACCTAGAATATACTCATGCTGTAAATAAGCGACACGCAACTCCGGAAGTTTGATTTTTGTAATTTTGTCTAACGGTTTATTAACGGCATCTTCTATTTTGTTTAAACGGCGGGTGATCTTTTTTTCAATAAGCTCTAATTCCCTTTTTTTACGATCGATTTCGGTTTTTTGGTTTTTCAGTAATTGAATTAAGGTATCTGCATTGTGGGAATTATAAAAATCTAGGAGTTTGTTTATTGGCAAGCCTAAAGCCCGCAAATATTTGATTGTATCCAGTCTCTCAAACTGCTCTGTGGAATAGTATCTGTAGTTATTTTGCTTGTCTTTGTATGCAGGTTTCAAAAGACCGATCTCATCATAATATCTGAGAGTGGATATTTTGACGTGAAATAACCTGGATACCTCTCCGATAGAGAAAAAATTCTTCATGATCATAATCCTTCTGCTTTCATTTGTCTTAATAAACCTGTAAAAAATGGTTTTATCAACATTATAATATTCAGCAATTTAAAGATAAAGCATCCCCTCTGGATAGAAAAATTTTAATGGAGGGAATTGGAGAGGATTATATGGTAATCTGCGTGGCGTCAATGACACGTCGAATAGCCGATGCTGACAAGAACCGGCTTGTTTAAGCGTTTCGCTTTTTCGAAGGCTTCTTCTCCCCAAGGGTGCCAGTTTACGGGGGTGTGGGCGTGTTGGAGCAGATAGGGGGACTTCTCCGTGATTAAACTGTTGGGTTTACTATTGTTTGGCATGGGCTCACCTCTTTCTATTCATATTTGTATGTTTAACATACCACAATCCTCTAAAATAATTCATACACTCAACTTTGTGACCCAAACCCAAGTCATTAAAAAGGAGAACGGCTTATGATTCTATTTTCAGGGTTAAACTTCATCCACCTTATTGCTTTTTAGATAAGAAATAAGGATTTAAAATCTTTATCATTTTATTTACTGTTAGATAAGTGAAACACACCCCAACGACTGTAACTGCGCCGCCCAGAAGAGAAATAAACGCAGGTACCTCACCTAACCACACCCAAGAAATGACCAAGGTTATAGCGGGTGTTAGGTAAAGTGAAATGGCTGCTTCTGAAGCACCGACGAGTGAAGTGACATACGCAAGTGCAAAGTAAGGCACAACCGTTGGTAATAAGCCTAAGTAAACGATAGACAATGTTGAGTTCATTGAAGCGTTCAAAACCTCTTCCCCTAAGCCAGGCAGAAATACAAGCATAGGTATTGTCCCGCCCCAAATAGTGAATGTAACGAATGGGATAAATCCATATTTTTTTATATAGCGGGCTTGAAAAACGAAATAAATACTCTCCGAAAAAGCTGCCAGCAGGATTAACAAAATGCCGTTCACTGAATTTGTATTGTTTCCTGCCCCGAAAGAAATGATCGACACACCCAATAAACTTATGATAGAGCCAATCCATTTATAAAGCCCAAAATGTTCACCAAAAAACAGACGAGATAACATTGCAGAAAAAATAGGTGTCATGGTCACGAGTAAGCTCGCAACTCCTGCACTAACTGTTTTTTCTCCGATATTCAGCAAAATGTGATATAGCGCAAAACCTAAAAATCCTAACAATAAAATAGCAGGGATATCCTTCATGTCAGGCAAACGCATATGAGTCAAAACAGCAAAAACCAACAATGCCATTGACCCAATCAACAAGCGAAACAAAGCAAGGTGTTCCGGCGTGTAACTCTCAAGACCCGCGCGAATTCCCGGGAAAGCTGATGCCCACAACCCAATCATCAGACTGTAAGATATGCCGATTCGAACTGTTTTCTTTCTCATCTTTCTCACTCCTCTTTACAAAAACCAACCAGTTATTTAATGTTTTTCTATATTAATAAAGATTTGAGGAGATGACTTCAACCAGTTAAATAGATTTTGACCCAACCACTTTAAGGAGGATCCTTTTTATGAGCGCTCCAGAAGAAAAAAAGATGAGAAAGCTTCCTAAGTACATACAAATCATTCAATTTATAAAAGAGAAAATAGGAAATGGAGAATGGCCGATCGGAAGTAAGATTCCAAGCCAGCGCACGCTTGCCAAACAACTTGAGGTGAACAGGAGCACAGTCATTACAGCTTTAGAGGAATTGATGGCGGATGGATTAATCGAAGGCAGAATGGGCAAAGGGACAGTTGTTACGAACAATACATGGACACTTTTGGCTAAGAATTCCGCCCCCGATTGGGATCAGTATGTAACCTCCGGAATTCAGCAGCCAAGCCAAAAAATCGTTCAAGAGATCAATAAATCAGAATCAAATTCTGATCTTATACAGCTCAGTAAAGGAGAACTTTCACATGAGATTTTTCCTTTAGCTGTTATGAAAGAGATCATGGGAAAGGTATCTCAAAACATAGAGGCATTCGGATATGAGGAACCAAAAGGATATTTACCTTTGAGAGAGGCATTAAGCGGCTATTTAAGAACAATCGGCATTCAAGCTTCTCCTTCTTCCATTCTTATTGTTTCGGGCGCACTGCAAGCCTTACAGCTTATATCAATGGGGCTTTTACAAAGAGGATCGACCGTATTTCTCGATCAGCCTTCCTATCTTTATTCATTACACGTCTTTCAATCAGCCGGTATGAAGCTGACTGGAGTTCCTATGGACAATGATGGACTTTTGCCGGAACATATTCGCATGGCAAGGGGGGAACGGGGGAGAGCTATCTTATATACAAATCCTTGTTTTCATAACCCGACAGGTATTTTAATGTCAAAAAAGAGACGAGAAGAAATCCTTGCGGCAAGTGAGAATGCACAGCTTCCCATTATTGAAGATGACATTTATCGTGAGTTATGGATCGATGAGATTCCTCCAGATCCTATTAAAACAATTGATAAAAATGGGCATGTGCTTTACATAGGCAGTTTATCGAAAACATTAAGTCCGGGCTTGAGGATTGGCTGGATTGTCGGGCCGGAACCAGTGATTGAACGTTTATCCGACATAAAAATGCAAACAGATTACGGCTCCAGTTCGTTATCCCAGAGAGTAGCGGCAGAGTGGTTTATATCCGGTGAATACCAGCAGCATCTAGAACAGGTGAGAAGTCAATTAAAGGTGAGAAGAGAATTGGCCTTGAGTGTTTTAGAAACTCATTTGAAAGATGTGGCGACATGGAATATCCCAAAGGGAGGATTCTTTGTCTGGGTAAAAATATTGCCTTCCATATCCATGAAATTACTTTATACCAAAGCCTTATCAAAAGGGATACTTCTCAATCTCGGCAGTATTTATGCTCAAGAAAAAGGGAATTATATTCGCTTATCATATGCTTATGCATCTCTTGAAGACCTTCAAAAGGGAATTTATGAATTGGGTTTGATGATTAAGGAATTGGCAAGCAGATAAATTTAAAAGACAGCGGCATACCGGAATTCAAACTCCATGGTTCGTTTTAAACTTGGCGAATCGGGATGCAGTGAGTGACAAGGCAGGGATAGATAAGAAAGTTAAAGGAGGTCAGAATATTCTAATCTCCTTTAACTTCGGTCAACCTTGCATCCTTAATATACTAAAGATTAAAAAGGAAGAAGTCCGGCCGTTTGTTATTCGGTTAAGCCAGCTCTTTTGTCATTAAGACATGCGGGATGCCGTCTTCCATAAATTCCGGTGAATCTGTCTGATAGCCCAGTTTGTGATAAAAGCCTTCCGCATGTGTTTGTCCATGCAGTTTACATTGGGTGATGCCTTTTTCTTTTACCATGTTTTCTAATTCTCTTATGATTACTTTGCCTAACCCGTATTTGCGGTAAGGTTTCAGGATGCAGATTCGTTCGAGCTTGCCTGTATGGTTTACGATGCGGACCCGTCCTGTGCCGGCAGGCTGATTTTCATGATAAACCAAGACATGCCCGCACTGTTCCTCAAGCGTATCGAACTGATCAAATTCATCGGATTCAGGTACATGCTGTTCCTCAATGAATACTGCTTTTCTAATCTCAAGCGCTGCTTGCAAATCAATTTCCGTTGTTATTCTTTTTATCCTCATGATCAATCAATCCTTTTCACATATTAATCTGGACTGCACGGCTTGCTTGTGGTCTTATAGAAGTAACGATAAAACAATTATATTGCAAATGCAACAAAAATATGAAAGGTTTGAAAAGATATGACTGATATTTTGCGGGAAATCGGCATGATCGCACGGGCATTGGATTCCATCAGCAATATTGAATTTAAAGAATTAGACTTAACAAAAGGGCAGTATCTCTATCTTGTGCGTATATGTGAAAACCCGGGAGTGATACAGGAAAAACTGGCGGAAATGATTAAAGTTGACCGAACAACAGCGGCGAGAGCGATCAAGAAACTGGAAATACAAGGATTTGTTGAAAAGCGTCCTGATGATCAAAATAAAAAAATAAAAAAACTGTTCCCGACCGAAAAAGGGAGAAAGGTTTATCCGTTATTGCAAAGAGAAGGAGAGCACTCTGCGGAAGTAGCCCTGTCCGGCTTTACGTCTGAGGAAAAAGAAACCATTTTCAGCCTTCTTCAGCGGGTGAGAAAAAATATAGAGCATGATTGGGAATATGTGAAGAAGGGAAACAAAAGAGACTATTAATGGATGATAATTCCTTTTACTGAATGATTGCGTTGTGAATGATTAAAGTCATAAATGGATACGTTATCTGTGAAATCTCCTTCCTCGGTTCCTGCTTCAACTAGCCGATAGGCTTATTTTTAACGAAAAGTATCAATTATGGTATATTTAAATAAGACAAAATAATTGAAGCGGGGAATGATATGAGTACAATCGAAAAACAAAGACGTAAGAAATTCAGAGCGAAATCAATCGTACGGGCCATCATGGTCATCATCGGCGGAATTATTGCCGCGTATGGACTGGAAACCGTACTGATTCCGAATAGTGTATCTGACGGCGGTGTAACCGGACTCAGCATTGTCGGTTCACAGCTCTTTCATTTGCCTCTTGGGATCTTGATTGCGGTGATCAATATACCGTTTGTCTGGTTAGGATATAAGCAAATCGGGAAAGGTTTTGCGTTTCTATCAATTATCGGTATTGTCTCACTTGCCGCGGGCACGAGTTTTTTCCACCACACGCCGGCTATCATTGAGGGAGATACCCTGTTAATCACCGTTGTCGGCGGGATTATTCTCGGCTTGGGAATGGGATTGGCATTGCGCAACGGCGGCGCCTTAGATGGAATTGATATGCTGGCTGTGCTTCTGTCACGGAAACTGCCGTTTGGCACGAGCGATCTCATTTTATTTTTAAACATTTTTGTGTTTATTTTTGTTTCTTTTGTATTCGGGCTGCAAGGCGCATTGCTTTCCGTCATTGCTTACTACATCGCATCCAAGGTGATCCATGTGGTTGAGGAAGGCTTAAGCGGTTCTAAAACATTTCAGATTATCACCAATGAGCCTGCATTAATGGTGGAGACCATTCGTGAAGAATTGGGCCGGAGCGCTACGTATAAAGAAGCATACGGCGGTTTTTCTCATGAAAAATTCAAAGAAATCACATGTGTCATCAACCGTTTGGAAGAAACCAAACTGAAGGAAATTATTAATGACATTGATAATCAAGCCTTTGTGACGGTATATGATGTCGCTGAAGTAAAAGGCAGTAATTTCAGAAAAATCCATAATCATTAAGAAGGAGCTGCCGTTCACCGGCAGCTTTTTTTAAAAAAGGAGAAAACACTTGCAAAAAAAGAATAACGGATGTATATTATTGATATATCAAACATTGACTAGTCAATTAATTGCGCAAAAGAAAGTAGGGATGGGTTTTGACAGCATGTTGTTCAGAGGAAGGCGAGATTTTGTATCAGCTCCAATCACTGCACAAAGTGATCGGCACGAAGTTTGAAGCGTGCACCGGAATCAGCCAATCCCGCCTTGAGCTTCTCGCCGTGCTTTTTTACGTCGATGAGATCAGCCAAAGCGATCTTCAGAAAAAGGTGAATATTGACGGCGCAGCCGTGACAAGACACTTGAAACAGCTTGAAGCCAAAGAAATGGTCACAAGAAGGCGGAAGCCCGAGGACAACCGAATTATACTTGTCCGGCTTACTGATCAGGGGCGGGAGAGAATTGAGGCTTCCAAAAAGGAGAAAGAGCGTTTCATAAAGGAAATGCTTGCCGGTGTCAGCGAGGAAGAACGCAGTATGTTAAAAAACGTATTGTCGCAGATGCAGAATAATATAGAAAATATGAAAGCATAGGAGTGTATTACACATGAAAACAAACGACTTTATGGACATTATGAAAGGGCGCCGTTCCATTCGGAATTACGATCCGGCCGTAAAAATCAGCAAAGAAGAAATGACTCAAATTCTTGAAGAAGCAACGACAGCGCCGTCTTCAGTCAACGCGCAGCCATGGCGTTTCCTCGTCATTGACAGCCCTGAAGGAAAAGAAAAACTCGCGCCGCTTGCCAGCTTTAACCAAACACAAGTCAGCACATCATCTGCGGTGATCGCGGTTTTCGCAGATATGAACAGTGATGACTATTTAGAAGAAATTTATTCAAAAGCGGTCGAACTGGGCTACATGCCGCAGGAAGTAAAAGACAGACAAATCGCTGCTTTGACGGCGCATTTTGAAAAACTGCCGGAGCAAGTGAACCGTGAAACGATTCTGATCGACGGAGGTCTCGTTTCCATGCAGCTGATGCTTACAGCACGTGCGCACGGCTATGATACAAACCCGATCGGCGGCTATGATAAAGAAAAGATTGCCGAGGTTTTCGGAATGGATAAAGAGCGTTATGTACCGGTCATGCTGTTATCAATCGGAAAAGCGGCAGACGAAGGATATGCTTCCTACCGTCTTCCTATCGAAACAATCGCACAATGGAAATAAGGTTGAAGTGAAGCTGAGAGGAGAGGGACAGTGGACATAATTGCGGCTGTTTTCGTCGGAATTGTAGCTTTAGAACATATATTTATCATGATACTTGAAATGTTTTTTATCAATTCGAAGGCTGCCAAGCGGTCTTTCAAATTGCCGAAGCATTTAGAAGGTGATCGGAATGTGGCGGTCATGTTTGCAAATCAAGGTCTGTATAATGGATTTCTGGCTGCCGGCCTCATTTGGGGACTGATCCTCGGAGCTGATCCGATTGGCCATATGATTCAAATGTTTTTCGTCATCTGTGTGGTCATCGCGGCCATTTTCGGAGGCTTTACTTCAAACAAATCAATTATCGTAAAACAAGGACTTCCGGCTGTTTTAGCGCTTATTTTTCTTTTATTGGCGTAGCAGACGGAGTGAGGGCTTCCGGAAAGGAAGCCCTCTTTTTTATTCTGTTTTGAAAATCATTTCTTATATACATCACTATAGATTGGGAATGTCAAATCAGCGGGGGCAAGCAATGGATTGCAGTCGCTTGGAATGAGTATGGTTCCGGATGTGATCAGCTCGTTTCAACACATATATCCTTATGTCAATTTTCAGTTGAACCAAGCGTCAAATCAGCTGTCACTCCTTCTTAATTGTTATTTGCTGAAATAGATGGAGCGGACTCCATGTCAATCTGTTTTTTTAAAAAAAGCTGATCGGCAAATATGGTATGATTTACATAATCAGGGAGTGGGGTTGCAGAGGATGAATATGAAGAGAGCGTATTACGCTATTTTATACAGCCAGACCGCTATCAACTTGGGGTTTTCACTTTATACGATGGCCGTTATCTTGTTTTTGTTTACAAAAACCGGTTCGACAGCGATGGCCTCTCTTATGACGCTCGTCAGCATTGTATGCCGCGTATTGGGCAGCACCGTTTTGCCGCTGGTCACCGGCCGGTTCACGCTTCGTTCTTTGTTAATCAGTTCTCAATTGATACAGATCACACTGTTAGTCTGTTTGTTTTTTGTCATCCAAACCGGTTCATCCGCATTCTTTTTTCTGCTGTTTTGTCTGATCGGAGGCATTTCTTTTTGCAACGGATGGTTTGCTCCGATAAAAAGCGCGCTGATTGGGGAAATCATTCCTCCTGATCGAAGGGCGAAAGCGAACAGTTTATTATCTGCGGCGGATCAGACCGTTCAGTTTGCGGGGTGGTCTCTGGGCGGCGTCATCATAGCGTTCCTGGGAGAGAGCGATACAATGATCGTCACTGTCATGTTATTGGTTTCTTCGGTGTTGGGCATCATTCTGTTTCTTCGAGTACGCATGTGTGCGCCGGCAGCAGTCAGGAAACGTTCCCTTTTTGCAGATGCGGCAAGCGGCTGGGTGTATTTATTTCAGCAAAAACAGCTCAGGGTTCTCATTGTGATGGATGTGATCGAATCGTGGGCAGGCATGATATGGATCGGGTCTGTGTCCTTGACTTATGTGCATGACGTCCTTCATAAAGGAGAGGCTTGGTGGGGGTATGTCAACGGAGTCTATTATGCAGGGACGATGATCGGAGGACTGATCATCTATAAGTTATCCGGTAAGTTTGAGCATCATCTCATTCCGCTTATGCTGACGGGAGCCTTGGCATATGGAATGTTCACGTTTATTTACGGGCTGATCACAAGCGCCGTTACGGCCCTTTTTCTGGTGCTGTGTATGGGGCCGGCTTGTGTATTACGAGATCTCACGCAGGAAACATTACTTCAAAACATCACGACCGAAAAGACACGGGTCAATATATTAGCGGCGAGATCAGCTTTAGTTCAGTTCATTTTTATGTTTTCCATTATCGGAACGGGGATTATCTCAGATGTATTCGGCGTGCGGTTTATTTATATCGGCGCAGGCCTTCTCTTATTAATTTCGGCTTTTATCGGATTTTCTCAGCTGCGAATGAAGAAAATGGTACAGAGCGGCATGTAGTGTAGTATAATTAGGAACGTACGTTCTATATCGAGAGAGGAGAGGGTAATGTGGGACATCTGGCACTGCAATTGTATGATTATCATCTTTGGGCAAATCAGCAAATATTCACCCGGCTTAAAGAGCTTCCGGAGGATGTGTACCGAAAGGAGATTCAAAGTGTCTTTCCGTCGATAGCCGGTGTATTGACTCATGTGTATCTGTCGGATAAGGGGTGGTTTGATGTGTTCTCCGGAGAGCGTCTGGAGGATACGCTGAAATCAGCTGAACAGCAAAAAGGGGACATCTTGTCTAAAGAGATAGAAGAGCTGGAAGATCTATTTTTGGAATTATCAGACCGGTATCAACTATTTTTGCAGAAGGAGGAAAATATCAGCCTCCCCCTTGAAATAGAGCATCCGTCAGGTGACATCATGAAAACCGCAGCTGCCGATATGATCCTACATGTTGTGAACCACGGAACGTATCATCGCGGGAATATAACAGCCATGCTCAGACAGATGGGGTATGCTTCTGTGCCGACGGATTACGGTATTTATTTATATATAAACAAAAAGTAAACAAGACAGCCAACGCGGCTGTCTTGTGATATCCGTAAAAAAGCCAAATCATATGAGTGATTTGGCTTTTTCGTTTGCTATGCCATGTTTTGCAGCCGTTCTAAACTGTTTTTCCAATTCGCTTCAAGCGCTGTAAAAGCAACGGCGGCATCTTGCTGTTCTAATGCGTGAATGATATCAGAGTGTTCATTATATGATCTGTTTAAAGCGCCGTTTTCACTGAAATAGCGGATTTCCAGTCTCTGAATTTTGACTTTCAGGCTTACAAGCAATTTGTGAAGTTCAGCGTTGTCCGCAAGCAGAATGATACGATGGTGAAATGCATTATCCGCTTCCAGAACGGCCATTTTATCGCCGTCTTTCATCGTTTGAAGAAGATTTTCATTCAGCTGTTTCAATTCTTGAATCACGGCATCGTCCATACGCGGGAGGGCTTGCTGCAATGCGAGTTTCTCAAGCGTCCAGACGATGGAATACAAGTTTTCCGCTTCTTTTAACTCAATCGGAGCGACAAGCGTCCATCTGTTCGCTTTTGTTATCACCAAGCCGTCATCTTCCAGCCGCAATAAGGCTTCCCGTATCGGGGTGCGGCTGATTCCCAATGTTTCCGACAAATCCTTGTCCTTTAACTTTGTTTCCGGTTTGAGCTTGCCCGTTATGATCCAGTTTCTGAGTGTGCGATACACTTCGTCCCGCATGATGGTTCTTTTCAGCACAGGTTCTTTGTTTTGATTATCCAATGGAACACCTCATGAATCGTAGTATACATATTTGCATTTTACCACAGTCCGGGCGCCGGTTAGAAATGAAGAGGGACGTCTAAGGATGAATCGAACCGAGATGCTTCATCTCAATATGCTGAAAGTCAGCGGAGCCGCCATCAGAAAAGAGCGTGATTCCCTGATCTTCGTGTTTTGGGAACACTTCATTTGTCAAAACGGTTTTTCCGTCGTCTGCAAATACTTCAATACTTGTTTTATCTACGAGAATTTTCAGATGGACGCGTCCTTTGTTTCCGTCAAATGGGGCTTTGCTTTCGACGTATGCGCCGGTTTTATCAGGCTGGTCTGTAAACGATCTGTTCACATAGGCACAGCCGTCTTCTGCTGAAATACCGACATCAATATGCCGGCTTTGGTCTGCTGATTCTCTGAGTCTGACGCCTGCATTTTTGATATCTGACCAAGCGATATCCATATCAAGCTGATATATGTCACCTTTGATCGACAGTGTCTCTGAACCGTTCACCTGTTTGTGTTCTATGCTGTCAGTTGAAGAGGTTAATTGGTTCAATGCTTCAACCGGCTCTGACACAAGGCTGTATGTGCCGCCGTCCTGCTGCTGAAGACGGATTTCACGGACGATAGAATCCGTGCCGTTAAAGCCGTTTTTTAGTGTCGGTGTTTCATTCGGATAATCCCAATTGTTCATCCATGCCAGCGCATAGCGTTTTGTCAGCGGATCTTCGCTATTACCGTCTTCAAATGTGACGCCGCCGTACCAGTCAAAGCCGTAATCGAGCCATTGCGGTTCTTCTTGATCGGCGGTAAATTCCTTCCCGTCAAAGTTTCCGGTCCAATACGCGTACGTATTCGGTTTGCCTGCGGGTTTGCCGTTTGCGCTTGCGCCCAGAACCCATTTGGCTGTTCCGTCATCTGCACGCATCATATAAAGGTCGGGGCATTCGACGAGGCCGATCTGCTGAGTGATAAAGCCGCCCGTGTATTTCCAATTTTTTAAATCGGGTGATTCATAAAAACCGATTTTTTCTCCTTCGGCCATGGCCATCACCCATTTGTCATCCTGTTCATCCCAGATCACTTTCGGGTCCCGGAAATCCTTAGTTCCCGGGTTTTTCATAACGGGCTGATCACTATAGGAAGTAAACGTTTTTCCCTTATCCGTGCTGTACCATAAATATTGTTCCTGGGCTTTTGTTTTGGCAGTCGGCTGCGTTGTGACGGCGACCAGCGCGTTTTTGCCGAAGCCCGCCGTGTTGTGTTTATCAATGACGACAGAACCGGACCATATATCGCCGTTTTCGTTGGTGTATTTCGGAATAGCCGTGCCTTCGTCCGTCCAGTGCACCAAGTCCTCTGATACGGCGTGCCGCCATTCTGTGCCGTTGCCGTTCGGGTAATCCCGATTATAAAGATAGTAGTAATGATATTTCCCCTCGAAAAAAATGGGCTTTTGAGGGTCGTTTTTCCATTTGTCCGGGGTCGTAAAATGATACGCCGCCCGGTAATCCTTCTTATGCTCCGTGTTTGTGTCAGAGGAATTGTGGGTTTTGTTCGGCAGTAAGCCGACAAACAGGAACGCACCCAAAAAGATCAATATTACAACGGGCCATTTTCGAGCCATGATTGAGTTCACCATCTTGTTGAGAAATAAAAGAAAATGCCAATGAAGTATCGGCATTTTCTTTTTGTTGTTATTAGTTGTTAACCGTAAGCTGTCCTTGTTCAAGGATGCTGTTTTTAACAACGGATGTTTTCTTGCCTTTGATGTTCATTAAGAAGCTTGGCGCAAATGTCGCCTTTTTATCCTCAAAGAAGCCTCTGTTTGTCATGTAGCTTGTGATCACGACATTGTTGCCTTTGGCTTGCGGCACTGCGAAGTGAGAGTAAGTGAACGTTACATCGTTAGGATCAAGACCCATTTGCAGGACAAGACCAGTTTTGTTCAGCGGCTTGTAAGGACCTGTTAAAGAGTTTGATACATAACCAAGCATGTAAATATCGTTTGAGTTAATACCGTCGATCGTCATTTTTGAACCGCGTGAATCAGTGAACAGGTACCATTTGCCGTTCATTTTGAAAACATTCGCACGCTCGATTTCATCAGTTACCGTGTTTGAAGTGATCAGCGGCTTCATGACTTTTTTCAATGTGTAATCATCATTTAACTCTACCATACCGAGGGCGCCGTTCGCTAATTCAGCATCGCGTTTTTTAGCGCTTTGCTGAAGCTTCTGACTTTCTTTACGGAAGAAGTTTGTGCTGCCGCCGTAGTACGCTTTGTTAAATAAAGATTCTTCGCCTTGGTATCCGTTTTCTGTTCCTGTGTTGGCTTCGAATACAAGGTATTTATGTCCTTTGTCTTCAACGTAGTGAGGGTCTCTCAGCGTATGGTTGTCGCCGGATGTATAGTTCCCTTCATCGATAAACTGCTGAACGTTTTGATATGTTTTTCCGTCGCCGTCAAAAATCGTTTTATGATCTTCCACTCCGTTGATCTTGAGCGTGTCATCAGATTTTGACACATTTACCTGCGCCGTTGTCAGGCTTTGTTTGCCGTAATGTTTACCGGAAAAGTCAGTGTAGAATAAACGGATTTTTCCGTCAGATGTAAAGGTTGCAGAACCGGACCATTCTTGTGTCTGTTCTTTCAGGATTTCATCATTGGCGTCGAACTTATCGCTGTCTTTAAAGACACGGCCGGCGTTTTTCCAGCTGTCGATCGAGTTGTCGCCGACTTTTTGGTAAAACATGTAGATGGATGTGTCATCAGCGTCTTTCGGGCTTCCCGCAAGAGCAAACACGACGTGATAGCCATTGTATTCAGCTACTGTTCCGTCAGCGTTTTGGAGCGGCCAGCTGTCCCACACATCCAGTCCTTTCGCGGACTCGATATTTTTAATTGTTGATTGGTCGAATTGAGGCACTTGGTATTTTTCACTTTGCTGCTGTTTAGGGATCTGCAGCATATCATGGCGTGTGATATGAGAGACGCCGTACGTTTCTTTGTAAGGTTTTTGGGTATTTTCTTTCGCGAAGGCTTGAGTCGCTCCCCCTGCCAGAAGTGCAGTCGTAAAAGTTAGAACTGTGGCTCGTTTTGCAAATTTTTTGATGTTCATGTTCATGTCTCCTTTTGTATGTACCTTTTTTTGCGATCTGCCGATTCGATCCTCCTGCATTCATGGATGGCAGGTTTGTTACAGAAAAAAAGACCTAAAATATGTATGGGGTGACGCCAAAGAATACACTTTGCCCTTAACACATTTTAGGTCTTGCCTGCTTTATCAGTAACAATCCTGCATGATTTACTTGTCGACATCATTCTATTAGACTCTGATTCTATTGACAACTGGTCTATTTTCCTCTTTTGGATGATAGTAAAATGAAAAAAGGCCTTTTAATATATGGGTAATTGAGACTAAGGGGTGCTCTGGGCCTAGGAAAAAACCTCTCTAAAAAAGAGAGGTTATTTTTTCTTGATAGATAATAAAGCGATGGTGGCTAAAATCAGCAAAGTACCCAGCCATTCTGATATTCCGAAGGGAACATGCAGCCAGATAACAGCTAAAAAAGCTGCCGACAGCGGCTCTGCACAGGCAAGCAGGCTGGTTTCAGAGGCACTCAGATATTTCAGGCTTTCCAAGTAGCAATAAAAAGCGATGAGCGTTCCGAAAATGATGATAAACACAATCGCGGCATATGCAGGAAAGGACCACTCGCCTTCAAATGTCCAGGGCGGGCGGATCAAGCTGAGGGCGGCTCCGCCGATCAGCATGCCCCATCCGACAACAATGGCGGATCCCCATTTCTTCAGCAGACGATGCGGCTGAAGGGTGTAAAACGCCAGTGCAAACGCCGAACTGATTCCCCAAAAGACGGCCAGACCGGATATGGACAGGCTTCCGGCATTCCCGTGCGTGACCAAAATGAATGTGCCGGCAACCGCCAATAAGACGGCGAGCAGTTCTTTTCCCGAAGGAATTCTCTTTGCGCGAATCGCTAAAAAGCATGTAATGATCGCCGGCCCTAAATACTGAAGAACGGTAGCAGTTGCCGCGTTGCCGTACTCAATTGCCGCGAAGTAGGTGTATTGAACGCCTAACATTCCGAAAATCCCGAATAAAAGAAGGGGAATTCTGTCCCGTCTGTCTTTCCAAACAGCCCATATCCGTCCTTTTTCTTTGCGGTACGCGATTCCGAGCAGAAGCGCCCCTGACACCAGAAGGCGCACCGAAGTCAGCCATTCTGTATTAAAATGGCGGTGCTGGAACAGATACTGGGCAACCGTTCCCGAGACCCCCCATAAGATAGCTCCTGTAAGCACAAGCCAAATGCCTGTTGTTCGTGAATAAGAAAGAGCAGCGTGTTTTTCCAGGATAGACACCCCCGATTCTGATGTTGTGATAGCAACTTACAATAATTAGGAAAACGAACGCCTTACATGTGATATATTATATATTGTATATTACCAGGCGTCAAAATAATTTTCGGAGAAAGCGCTTACTAAATGGCTGTCTGATGAACGAGCTGTAAAAAAAAACACCCCGGCTGTTTTCCGGGGTGTGTTGGTTATTCTGCAATCGCGTCTGTTAAAACAGGAACGACTTGTTTCTTTCTGGATACGACGCCTTTTAAAAGAGCCGTGTTGTTTTCTAACGTCACGTTGAATGCTTTTTCCACTTTTGACGCTTGATCACCGATGGCGAGCGCAAGGGAATCGTTTTCCAAAATGTCCGTAATCACGAGAAGGAACAGATCAAGGTTTTTCTCAGCAATGACTTTTGAAAGAGCCGCTTCTAATTCCGGCTGCCGCTTTTTGACATCTTCAATATCAACTGTGTTGACTTGGGCGATTTCGACTTTTTTGCTGCCGAGCGTGAACTCTTTCGCATCAAGAGAAATCAGTTCTTCCACAGTTTTTTTGCTTAAGTCGGCGCCCGCTTTCAGCATGTTTAAGCCGTACTCTTCCGCATCTACGCCGGCAATTTCAGCAAGCTCTTTTGCCGCTGCGATATCCTGCTCCGTGCAAGTCGGAGACTTAAATAACAGAGAGTCGGAAATGATTGCTGAGAGCATGAGGCCCGCAATTTCTTTCTCGATTTTCACGTTATTTTCTTTGTACATTTTGTTTAAAATCGTAGCCGTACAGCCGACCGGCTCAGCACGGTAGTAAAGAGGTTCCGCTGTTTCGAAGTTGGCGATACGGTGGTGGTCGATCACTTCAAGAACCTGAACGTCTTCGATATCCTTGATGCTTTGCTGGCGTTCATTGTGGTCAACAAGGATGACGCCGTTTACTTCGTTTGCGGCTGTTTCCACCAAACGCGGGCTTTCCTGCTTGAAATAATCAAGCGCGTATTGTGTTTCGCCGTTGACTTGTCCAAGGCGGACGGGCTCAGCATTGAAGCCGAGTTTATTTTTTAGATCAGCGTAGGCAATGGCAGAGCAAATGGTATCTGTGTCTGGGTTTTGATGTCCGAAAATAAGAATTTTTTCCATAATAACTCCTTGTCCTTTTTTGTAGTGTAAACAATCTTTTTATAGTTTAACACGTCTTGCGGAGGGTGTAATCTTCAAAACCTTAAAAATTGATGTGAAAAAGAAGCATTTTTGTTGAGCGGTGAGGAGGATTGCGAGTAAAATACTGGGTAAGTCAGATGCTAATCAGCATATAGTATCAAAAAAGGTACTATGGAGGATGAAAAATGAACATATATGCGAATAAAGAAGGTTGTCCGGTTGAACTGACGCTTTCCGTTATCGGCGGAAAGTGGAAGGGTATTTTGTTTTATCATATGATCGGCGGAAAAAAGCGGTTTAATGAGTTTCGGCGCATTTGCCCCAGCATTACGCAGCGTATGCTGACGCTTCAGCTTCGCGAGCTTGAGGCGGACGGCATCGTGCATCGCGAGGTATATCAGCAGGTGCCTCCAAAGGTGGAGTATTCCCTTACCGAATTCGGCAGGTCGCTGGAACCGATCGTTTTGCAAATGAAGAAATGGGGAGATGCCAACAGGGAGTTTCTCGAGGCATACCGGGAAAAAACGTCGCCTCAAGATCAGTCCGCTCAAAAATAAGAAGCAGCAAAGGATTAAATTCCTTGCTGCTTTTTTTTATTTCATCGCGATGGCCTTTCTGGCGTTGCGCACATCATTCTTCAGCAATTCGCTCAGGTTGTAAGCCGGATATTGACCGCGTTCTTCCATATACTCAAAGACCATTTGATGCCACTTGATGGCCGCGTTCAAGTGCTTGACGAAAACGTGTCTTAATTGAGGTGTGGCCGTCTCTGTAATGGCTCCGGCGTAATTGCGGACAGACGTTTTGGCCATGATCAGCAGGCCGCCGCTGTAAAAGGAGGAATCAGCGCGCTCTTCTGTTTCATCCTCACGAAAAGCGGGAGCTTCAGGGAAGAAAGGAAGCAGTTCACGCAGATTTTGTTCCAGCGAATGGATGGAAAATCTGTAAAGCTGTTTTAATCTGGCATCGCTTACGTCCCGCTCTGTTCTTTTTAATTTCACAAGTCCGTTTGCCTGGAAAGCCACTAACTCATGCAGTTCTAACGTTTCATGCCATGCTAATGTTCTCCGCTCGGTCATGGTGTAAGAATCTCCTTTATCCTTCATTTTCACTTTCAGCATATGCCCCGGTCCCGATGTTGTTCCTGATGTTTTGAAGTTTCCAGAAAGGGAAACTCAATGTAAAGGAAATACGAAATAGAGGTGAAACTATATGTGGGACATGATAAAGAACTTCTTCCTTTTCAGCAGCGGGGTTTTACAGGCGACCACTCTCTTACTTATCGTTATCGTCTTGTTATATGTTCGAAAAACCAAAAAGAAAAACAGAGATACTTCTGGTTTCATGGATGATCAGGATCACTGATACAACGGGCATTCTTTCACTGGGATGTCCGTTTGTCTGTTTTCATGTTTCACATGGAACATTGCGGGTGTCCGCGCTCATTTTACTTGCGATTTCGACTTATGTTAAAATATATACGTGTATTTTGGAGAGTTTTTGGAAAATTCAGGTCTTGAAAGAGACATTGCGGCGTCAAAAGAGCAGTCGTCTAAGCTGCTCTTTTCTATTCGTATGTTCGAATGATACAAGGTTTGAGGTGAGTAAGTGAAAAATACAAGGGCTCTAATAGAAGGCGCCATTTTGATCAGTATTTTTGCAATCATTTCCCTTTTGGTCGTGTACCTCCCTTTACTGGGGGCAATTCTTCTCTTTGCTTTGCCGCTGCCGATCATTCTTTACACCATTCGGCACGGTCTGAAGCCCGGGGTATGGATGGGGCTTGCCAGCCTTCCTGTCAGCTTTATTGTAAGTTCGTTTACCGGGCTTACAGGCGCTTTTACGGCTGCCTGTACGGGAATCGCCATGGGATATTATTTTAAAAAGAAACAGCCCGGCTATGCGGTTTCTGCCGGCGCTATGGCGTATGTGCTGTGCGGCGTCGTTTTTTTTGTGGTCAGCATCGTGTTTCTTAATATGAATGTGATCGATACCACCATGTCCCAGCTTCGGGAGTCGCTGTCTTTAGCAGAAACCATGTCAAAGCAGCTCGGTTACGGAGATCAGTTCGGGAAGCAGATCAAGCTGATGGAAAGTCAGCTGAGCACGGTTCAATATCTTTTTCCGACAGTGCTCGTATTGACCGGCATCGTTTTTTCTTTCCTCAGTTATGCTATGGCAAGGCCGCTTTTACGGCGATTTTCCCCTGATCTTCCGAAGATGAAGCCTTTTAGAGAGCTCAAACTCCCGCAAAGCGTTGTCATTCTGTATTTTATTGTGACGATATTAGGGTTTCTGCCTTTAGAAAAAGGGCATATGCTGTATTCGGTTTCATTGAATGGGGGATTTATTCTCAGCTTGCTGATTTGTATTCAAGGATTAGCGTTTATTTTTTTCTATTGCCGCGAAATGGAGATGCCGAAAGCCGTTCCTGTTTTAGCAATTGTGCTGGGTGTGCTTTTTCCGCTCATCTTGTCCGTGTATCTCCTCTTAGGCATCATTGACATAGGCTTTAACATAAGAAATAAGGTGACGCGAAATTGAGTGTGACTTACAGGTGGGGAGTTGATAGAAATGCCTAGTTTTTATGAAAAACCGTTGTTTCGGTATCCCATCTATGCATTGATTGCATTGTCAATCATCATAATCCTCATCAGCATTTACTTTAACTGGCTGATAGGAGCCATCGGCGTTGTGCTGCTCGCCGTGATCCTGTTTTTCATTAAGCGTGCGGATTCTCTGATCAGAAAAGAAATTGACGATTATATCTCCACGTTATCGTATAGATTGAAAAAAGTAGGCGAAGAGGCATTAATGGAAATGCCTATCGGGATTATGCTGTTTAATGATCAATATTACATTGAGTGGGCGAATCCGTTTTTGTCTTCCTGTTTTAATGAAAGCACACTCGTCGGGCGCTCGCTGTATGACACATGCGAGGCCGTCGTGCCGCTGATCAAGCAGGAGGTCGATTCGGAAACGATCACCTTGAATGAGCGGAAGTTTAAAGTAGTGATTAAAAGAGATGAGCGCCTGCTCTATTTCTTTGATGTGACAGAACAGATTCAGATTGAAAAGCAGTACGAAAATGAGAGAACCGTGCTGGCATATATCTTTTTAGATAACTATGATGACGTCACACAGGGGCTGGATGACCAAACGAGAAGCACGATGAACAGCCAGGTCACCTCATTATTAAATGCGTGGGCGCAGGAGTACGGCATTTTCCTGAAACGGACGTCCTCTGAGCGGTTTATCGCGGTGTTAAATGAACACATTTTAACGGAGCTTGAAAACGCGAAATTTTCGATTTTGGATGAAATTCGAGAAAAAACATCCGTTCACACTGTATCTTTGACCCTCAGCATCGGGATCGGCGCATCGGTTTCTTCCTTGAAGGAGCTAGGAGATCTGGCGCAGTCCAGCCTCGATTTGGCTCTCGGCCGCGGAGGCGACCAAGTGGCGATCAAAATGCCGAACGGCAAGGTGAAATTTTACGGCGGCAAAACAAATCCGATGGAGAAACGCACAAGGGTGCGCGCCCGGGTGATTTCTCACGCGCTCAAGGAGATTGTCTCAGAAAGCAGCAATGTCATTATCATGGGGCACAAATTTCCTGATATGGACGCAGTCGGAGCCGCAATCGGAATATTGAAGGTGGCGCAGGCCAACGGCAAAGAAGGCTACATCGTCATTGATCCGAACCAGATCGGATCAAGCGTTCAGCGCCTGATTGAAGAAATTAAAAAATATGAAGAGCTGTGGTCGCGGTTCATCACGCCGGAAGAGGCGATGGAAATTTCAAATGACGACACGCTGCTTGTCGTCGTTGATACACATAAACCGTCCCTTGTGATGGAAGAGCGTCTCATGAACAAAATCGAGCACATCGTTGTGATTGACCACCACCGCAGAGGCGAGGAATTTATTAAAGACCCGCTGCTCGTTTATATGGAGCCATACGCTTCATCCACCGCAGAACTCGTGACGGAGCTGCTTGAATACCAGCCGAAGCGGCTCAAAATCAATATGATTGAAGCGACGGCCCTGTTAGCTGGTATAATAGTGGATACGAAGAGTTTTTCCCTTCGCACGGGCTCGCGGACGTTCGACGCCGCTTCTTATTTGAGAGCGAAAGGCGCAGATACGGTTCTGGTGCAGAAAGTTCTCAAAGAATCCGTCGGTTCTTACATCAAGCGGGCGAAACTGATCCAGCATACGGCTCTTTATAAAGAACATATCGCGATTGCTTCTCTGCCTGAGAACGAAGAGGAGTACTTTGACCAGGTGCTGATTGCGCAGGCGGCTGATTCCCTCTTATCGATGAGTGAAGTGGAAGCTTCATTTGCGGTAGCCAGACGGGATGAGCATACGGTGTGCATCAGTGCGAGATCGCTGGGCGAGGTCAATGTGCAGATTATTATGGAGGCGCTGGATGGCGGAGGGCATTTAACCAATGCGGCAACCCAGTTATCGGGCATTTCTGTCTCAGAAGCGCTCGTCCGGCTGAAGGAAGCCATTGATGAATATTTTGAGGGAGGCGTTCAGAGATGAAGGTTATTTTCTTACAAGATGTAAAAGGTAAAGGAAAAAAAGGCGAAATGAAAAACGTAGCAGACGGTTATGCACATAACTTTCTCATTAAAAAAGGCCTCGCTGTCGAAGCAAATGCGACAAACATCAGCGCATTGAAAGGACAGAAAGAAAAAGAGAAAAAAGAAGCGATTGCCGAGCTTGAAAGAGCGAAAGATTTGAAAGAAACGCTTGAACAGCTGACTGTTGAGCTGAGTGCCAAATCCGGTGAAGGCGGCCGTCTGTTCGGGTCTGTCACAAGCAAGCAGATTGCAGAAGCGCTGCAAAAAACGCATAAGATTAAAGTGGATAAACGGAAACTGGAGCTCCAAGACGGTATCCGCACACTGGGATATACAAACGTTCCTGTAAAGCTGCACCCTGAAGTTCAGGCTGTGCTGAAGGTTCACGTAAAAGAAGAAGCGTAATACACAATGAAAAACCCGCCGATCCGGCGGGTTTTTTTTATGTCAGCAGACGGCGCAGCGCAAGAAAATGATGAGATTGTTTCATTTCCGATCGCTACCAGATTGCATATTATATTACATCATAACGAAGGATGTGTCGGTATGAAACGATTTTTTTCTGAAACATATTTTAATAATCCGGAGAATAAAAAGGCGCTGGAGCACTATCCGCTGATCGGAGACGGAAAAGACGGGGAAGTCTACCGCTTAACACACAACAAATGCATAAAATACTTCTTTGAAAAAGGGACATGCAAGAAGGAATTGGCGGCTTTAAAGACCGGACAAGGTTCCCCGGTGATTCCAAGACTGTATGAATACGGAGATCGTTATATTGTGATGGAATATGTCCAAGGCACCTCTCTTGCCCGCCATATCAGAAAAGAAAAATCTCTGTCCGTCAAACTGACTGCTGATATTTTAAATATGCTGGATGAATTAAAAAGAATCGGTTTTACCAGATGGGATGCCGAAATCAGGCACATTCTGATTAACGAACACGGAAATCTTAAGGTCATCGACCATAAAAGAGCTTTTTCCGCCATTACCCGGTTTCCCGTAAAACTATTAAAAGGACTGGACAAATACGGCTTGGCAGATGAGTTTTTGAACACTATAAAAAAATTAAATCCGTCACGTTACCTGGAATGGCAGCCGCACATGTAAGTTTCTGAAAATCCGCATATGTAAGTTTCCTTTTTTTAGGGTCGTCATATGATATTTGTAACATTTGTTTGGTGGAGTGTGGAAAAAATGGCAGAATACATTATGGTTATCGGCGCTCATCCCGATGATGAACTATTGGGAGCAGCGGGCACCATAAAACGGCTGATCAATGAAGGATATAAAGTGATTTCCATTATTACGGCATTAGGAAGAAAAGAAGAAGCTCATCATATTAAACAATTAGGCGAACGCGCGAATCAAGAGCTTGGAATTGAGAAAGTCATCTTTTTGGAGCATACGAATTTAGAGCTGGAATGTATCCCGCTTCATAAGCTTGTCAAAGAATTAGAGCAGCTCATTCGCGTCTATCAGCCTGATAAAATCTTTACACATCATTACGGCGATATCAATATGGACCACCAGAGAACATTCCAAGCAGTTTTAACAGCCGCCAGACCGCTTCCGAATCAAAAACCTATCGAACTGCTTACGTTCGAAACGCTATCTTCAAGCGAGTGGGAGAGGAATACGGCTGATAAACTCTTCAAACCTAATTACTTCGTTAACATCACAGACACAATGGATGCTAAACTCGCGGCGCTTCACCACTATGACGTAGAAATGAGGGATTACCCTCATCCCCGTTCATATGAAGGCGTTAAACATTTAGGAAGAGTCAGAGGGATGACGGCGGGTGTGGAATACGCCGAAGCTTTTGAAGTCGTGCGGAGGATCTGGAAATGATCAAGACATTTTCCGTCCCGTATCCGTATATGGTCCAGACGCTTGACCGCTACTACGGGGTCAAAACGCGCCCTCAAAAAAAGGCGGCAGTAAAGACACAGTTGAAACATGAACATCATATTCCGCGGTTATACAGGAAAAAAAAGAAGTTATCCATTTTGATTGCCACGTTTTGGGACTACCCGCACACGGGCGGTTTATCAAACTATATTAAAACGCTTAGTGAAGGCCTGAAAAAGAGAGGTCATAAGGTCGATGTCATCTCCCCTAATCTGTTTCCGTCCGCACAGGTAAAAGAACTGCGGGCGGCTGTTGTTCCGAAGTTAAAAGATTTCTTTAAGGACAGATATGGGGATTATAACAATCATATTTTGAAAAATAATAGGCTGATGTTTATATACGAGCAAATGCTTCAAAAGATTCATTTGGAAAGATATGATGTGTTTCATGCTCAAGATTTATTTACAGCCAATATATTAGGCAGATTCAATCAAATCTATAAGAAACCTTTATTTTTCACACCGCATGGCATGTTTACTTTCAACAGACTTAAATTTCACATCTTTAAAAAAGGATCGGTAGAAGAGTTTTATTATAAAAAACTAGAGATGAAAGCCATTGAATACGCAGATCGCCTGATTATTATCAGCGATACGTTCCGCAGCCCGCTCATGAAGCTCGGAGCCGAACAGGAAGACATGACAACGGTGATCACAGGAATCGATTACGATGCAAAAACAGGCGGGAAAAGAAAAATCCCGGTACCGAAAAATAAGATCATCATCTCGTGTATTGCAAGATTAGGCCCGAGAAAAGGTCACAAATATTTACTGGACGCACTTTCGAGAATTCCATCTGATGTACTTGAGCATGTTGAAGTGCTGATCGCGGGCGACGGAGAGATGAGGAGCGCCTTAGAGGAACAGGCTCGAAAACTGAATCTATCTATGGTTTCCTTTTTAGGAAAAAGAGATGATGTTCCCGCTATTTTGAATATGACGGACATATTCGTACTGCCGACGGTTAATGATAGTCTGCCTATTTCGATTATTGAAGCGATGTTCAGCGGCTCGGCTATCATCGCGACCGATTGCGGGGGTATTCCGGATCTGATCCGCCATAACAAAACGGGGCTTATTGTCGAGCCGGGAAATGCAAAGGTTCTTGCCCGGGCTTTAGCGTTTTTTATCACTAACAAATCTGCGCGGGAGAAGGCTGCTTCAAACGCAAAGGCCTACGCGGAGAAATATTTAAGCAGTGAGACGATGATAAAAAATATCGAATCGATTTATCAAAATACCAACAGCTCGGAGGGAGATCATGAAACATGAACATGCAGCCGTTGTACTTGATTTCAGTGCAAACGGGATTGGGATCATTCGCAGCCTGGCCCGAAGAGGAATCGATGTTTACGCGTTTGACACGGAGGGACCTTATCGTATCGGAAAATCAAGGTTGGCAGATTGCGGGATATGTCCCAGCCCTTTAACACAAGAAGAAGAACTGCTGACATTCCTGACTGATTTCGGGAAGCGATTCCAAGCAAAGCCGGTTCTGTACGCAGGATCTGATGATTATGCGGGATTTATATCTAAATTCCGCGAGACATTAGCCGGTTTTTTTTTATTTTTGCTCCCGAGCCGCTCTCTGTTAGAAACGGTCTTAGATAAAAGCAAAGCATATGAATTAGCGGTCAAGCATAACATCCCCTGCCCGAAAACCTTTTTTCCGAACAACCGGGATGAGCTGGAAGAGGCCATCGCCAATATTGACTTCCCGTGTATTTTAAAACCGGTGGCCGGCCATGAATACAGAAAAAAAGTAAACAAAAAGGCAATTGTAATGAAGGATGCCGCACAATTGCGCAAGGAGTTCAGCTCCTACAGAGAAAATGGAGAACTGCTCGTGCAGGAGATCATCCCCGGAGACAACCAGTGTTTTTATAAAGTCGCCACTTTTTATGATGATCAAATGAAATTAATGGGCCTGTTCACTCTGCAAAAGAACCATCAATTCCCTGCTGACTTTGGCGCGGGGGCCCACGTCGTCAGCAAACGGCTTCCTGATTTAATCGAGAAGACCCTGCCGTTTTTTGAAGCGATTCAGCTGAAGGGAGTAGGCATGGCGGAATTTAAAAAGGATCCCCGAGACAATGTTTACAAGTTTATCGAAATTAATCCGCGCTTTTGGCTCAGCCATAGCCTGACAGAACCGGCAGGCATTCATTTCGTTTACATGTACTATCTGTATTTGACCGGACAACAGGTGAAGCCCCAGCTCGAACAAAAAGACGGAATCAATTGGATTTATGAGGTGCGTTACTTCTTAACGTTTTTGAAGAAACGAAAAAGAGGAGAAATGACGTTCCGGGATTTTTGGAAAGGATTTAAAGGAAAAAAAGAGTACGCTCTTTTTGCTTGGAATGACCCGATGCCATTTATCAGAAACACTTGGTCTCATCTCAAAAACAGCTGGAAACGGAAGCGGAAGGAAGATCGGCATGTATGAAAAGGATCTTTTGTATGACGCATTTCAAAAACTGAGAATTGACGAAAAACTGTCGTATTCGTTCGGTGAAAGGGCCGCGGTGAATCCGGTTGACATCACATGCCTGAAATCAACAGACAGAAGCGCCATTTATAAACTGTTTGTAAAGAAAAAATCCGGCATTGTTCCGCTGATATTGAAGGTGTATAAATCTTCCCGTGAAAAAAACAAGGTCGAGATTAATATATACGGGAAAGCCCGTTCTGTTTTAGGGGATTTGCTGCCGGACATCTATCTTATAGAAGAAAGTGACCATGAAACGTGGATATTTATGGAGTTTGTCAGCCAGATCAGAGGACAGCTTACATTTCATCCGAAGCATTTCAAGTATATTATTCCGTCTGTCGCAGAACTGCACAGCCGCACCTTTGAAAACAAGACTATTTCTGACGGTAAATGGCGGTCGTGGCTGCCGGTATACGAATCGGAAACCATGAGAAAAGGGCGTAAAAAGCAGATCAAAAAGACAGCGGAATTATTGGATAGAGCTCTTAAAGATGAGCGCACAAAGGATATCGTGAAGCCTCATTATCGGCAAATCACAAACTTGCTGGAGCAGGAGGAGCCGGATTTTTTCCCAGAATTGATCCAAAACGGCTCAGCCATCACACACGGTGATCTTCATATGCAGAATATCTGCACCCACGATGCGTCCGGACATGAACCGTGGGATATTCAATTCATCGATTGGGAATCCGCAAAGTACGCGCCGGTTTGGTTTGATATGACGGTGCTGGTTGAAATTCTGCTCGGCTTCAGAAAAGATTGGAGCCGGCACGCAGAAGATATTCGGACGTATTGCGTAAAAGTGTATACGAAAGAAATGAAAAAGCGGGGCATTCATTTTCAGACCCCTCCTATGACGCTTTATAAAATGGCTTATTTGCAGAGAACACTTGAGAAAGGGCTTCATACCCAATTGCGGAGAATCTTCGACAATCGGGGAGGAGAACTGTTGCCGTATCATGTTGACAAAGTGTCAAAATGGGGACGGGAATTAGGATTATAAGTTTAAGAGAGGGGGAGCGGATTTGAAAGAAGAGATCGGCAAGCCGAACGGTCTGGTGCCTCTTGCCTTATTGCGCGTCATGGATCAATTTTACGGGATCGAACATCAAAGTGAGCCGGAGATGCTGTATTCGTTCTGTGCGGAAGGAAAAAGCTCCCCCAAACGAAAAAAGCCATTGCGTATTCTGTACGCAACCTTTCTCCGTTACCCGAATGTCGGAGGACTGGCGAGTTATATCACGTCAATTAAGACGGGTTTTGAGCGCATCGGTCATCAGGCGGATGTCATCTCGCCGCTCCAAATGCCGCCAGCTTTTTTTCAGGAAGATATCCCGCGGGCCGCTGACGAGATCAGAGCGTTTCTTGTTGGCAGATACGGCGCCGCAAACGAAAAGTTTGTGAAGAATCTCAGCTATTTACATGTCTTTCAAAGATTTTTGAAGGAGAAAGACTTAGAACAATATGACCTGTTTCACGCGCAGGATTTATTTGCGGTATTTTTGCTGGGATACCTTAATCAAACGTATCGGCGTCCGCTTTTTTTCACGCCGCACGGACATTTTACGAAAAGCCGGATGAAGTTTCATAAAATCCAAAAGGGTTCAATAGAAGAGGCATATTTCAGTGAAATAGAAAGGCAGGGTATTCGGGCTTCGGATAAAATCATTACAATCAGCGACTCCTTTCACGAGCCCTTGCTGGAGTACGGAGCGAAGGAGGCTCAGCTGACGACTGTTCATACCGGCATTGACATCCGGGATGCACCCGAGCCAAAACGTGCTGAAAAGCTCGTGATTGCGTGCGTTTCCCGTCTGACCGAGCGAAAAGGACATGATGTGCTGCTGGACGCTCTCGCCCGCATCCGGCACCATTTATCCGGAGTGGATATATGGATCATCGGAGACGGAAACATGAGAGGGTTTCTGGAAGAGAAGAGACGGAAACTGGGCCTCTCAAATGTGTTTTTCCTCGGAAAACGACATGATGTGCCGGCGCTTTTGGCTGAATCATCTATATTTGTCCTGCCGACATTGAATGATAATTTCCCCATAGCGATCATCGAAGCGATGTTCTCAGGTCAAGCCATTGTCGCAACTGACTGCGGAGGAATCCCTGAGATGATCCGGCATGAGGACACAGGGCTTATCTGTCAGCCCGGCAACAGCCGCGAACTTGCTGATGCCCTCGTAATGCTGATTACGGATCAGTCTCTCAGGGAACGGCTTGGAAAAGAAGCGCGCTCCTATGCCGTCCGGCATCTGCGTCAGGAACTGATGGTTTCAAAAATAGAAAGGATTTATCAATCATTTTTCTGAATGATACCGGCGCCGCATGGCAGGTGCTTCAAGAGCAAAATAAAGAGGCCGGCGTTTAACTATCCAGCCTCTTTCCGAGCTGTTTTTTCATCTCATACAGAGTCTGCTGACTTTGTCCGCCCGGGCCGCCTGTCATTCCTCGCCGGGCTGAGCTTGTTTTTCCGGTGCTGTATCGGTCAGCTGAGATTTTTGTGCCGTTCTTTTTAATCCATGAGACAAGCTTTGTGTTGCCTGAATTGTTTCCGGATTATAAGAAATAGTTCACTTTTCCTTCGTCAACAAGTTTTTTCAGCTGTGAGACGGTTTTACCGAAATTTTCTTCACGGAAAAAAGAGGCGGAAAGCCATCGCTTCCGCCTCCCGCACATATATATGAGAGAGCGGCCTTTATTTGTGATCGTTCTCTTTTTGGATTTCAGCTAATTTGGCAAGCAGAATGTGCTGAGGCATGTGCATGATTCTCTCAAGCGGCATATTCAGTGATTCTGCGAGCTTTTGCGCCGTTTCGGCGGAAATTTGCAGCGGTTTCATGTGATCACTCCTTCCGTTTCTTTATTGTACTAAAATCAGAAATCTATCGTAAGGGGATATGACAAAGGAATGGAGGTTTGAAAAGCGGGGCTTTATAACAGAATGGGGGAGGTTTTTTATGCAATCGCCATTGATGTTATTACAGCTGAAGCTGGCTGATTATCAGAAAAAAGCCGCAGAACTGCGGACAATTGACGAATTTATCATACTGAAACAGACATTGCAGGACATGATGAAAGTATTCGCCGCCTTTGAAGAATGGGAGCTGTATCAAAAAACGGCCGATCTCATGGCGCAGACGGTGCTGCACATCCGTTTCATCGAATAAGGAAAAGCCCTCGCTCGGGCGAAGGCTTTTCTTAAAAGGACCGTTCTTCTTCAATGTTTTTATGCTGATCATAAATGACAAGCTTAGACGGGCTGTTCTCTTTCGCCGTCTGCTCCGCTTTCTCGATCGCCGCGTCCTTTGATGTATAAAGAGCCGTCGGCGCCACATTTTCCACCTTCACAAACCATCCGTCCGCATCAACACTGGGTGTTACAGCATATGTTTTCATCCTTCTTACCTCCTGGTTTCGGTTTATTTATTTGTTTCCCGGCATTCGGAACGGCAAAACACATAACCCTCTCCTCCAAATACAGGGAAAGTGATATTTTTCTATTCTTTTTCATGAGAAATGGTAAAATGGAGTTTGGATATTTTTTAAGGAGAGGACGGTGCTTAGCATGACAGACCTTCTGAATGATCGGCTGCCGCCGCAAAACATAGAAGCTGAGCAGGCCGTGTTAGGTGCTGTTTTTTTACAGCCGTCTGCGTTGACACTGGCTTCTGAAGTGTTGATTCCGGATGATTTCTACAGAATGTCACATCAAAAAATTTACAATGCCATGCTCGTGCTCGGAGACCGCGGTGAACCGGTTGATTTGGTCACGGTAACGTCAGAGCTTGCGAATACCGATTTGTTAGAAGAGGTGGGAGGCGTCTCTTACCTGACGGACATCGCGAATTCCGTTCCGACAGCGGCTAATATAGAATATTACGCGAAAATCGTTGAGGAAAAATCCATTCTCCGCCGTTTAATCAGAACGGCGACCTCGATCGCTCAAGACGGGTATACGCGCGAGGATGAAGTTGAAGATTTATTAAGCGATGCGGAAAAAACGATTATGGAGGTCGCGCAGCGAAAAAATTCGGGCGCCTTCCAAAATATTAAAGACGTGCTTGTTCAAACATACGACAACATTGAGCAGCTTCACAACCGGAAAGGCGATATTACCGGGATTCCGACCGGCTTTATCGAGCTTGACCGGATGACGGCGGGTTTTCAGCGGAATGAT
The DNA here is from genome assembly GCF_053663355.1 of Bacillus sp. JK106. NCBI lineage: Bacteria > Bacillati > Bacillota > Bacilli > Caryophanales > Bacillaceae > Bacillus > Bacillus sp. JK106. Next base: position 64,959 of record NZ_JBSJQC010000001.1, read on the forward strand.
TTGATCATTGTCGCAGCCCGTCCGTCTGTGGGGAAAACGGCGTTTGCCTTAAATATTGCGCAAAACGTGGCTACCAAAACGGATGAGAGCGTCGCGATATTCAGTCTTGAGATGGGTGCCGAGCAGCTTGTCATGCGTATGCTCTGCGCCGAAGGGAATATTAACGCCCAAAATCTCAGAACGGGTAATCTGACGGAAGAAGATTGGGGCAAGCTGACGATGGCGATGGGAAGCCTGTCAAACAGCGGTATCTTTATAGATGACACCCCCGGCATCCGCGTCAGCGAAATCCGTTCAAAATGCCGCCGGCTGAAGCAGGAGAACGGATTGGGCATGATTTTAATTGACTACCTGCAGCTCATTCAGGGAAGCGGCCGTTCGAGCGACAACCGTCAGCAAGAGGTATCGGAAATTTCACGGGCGCTAAAAGCGCTGGCGCGGGAGCTCGAAGTCCCGGTCATCGCCCTGTCTCAGCTCTCCCGGGGTGTTGAGCAGCGGCAGGATAAACGTCCGATGATGTCAGATATCCGTGAGTCGGGAAGTATTGAGCAGGATGCCGACATCGTCGCCTTCCTGTATCGTGATGATTACTATGATAAAGAATCCGAAAACAAAAACATCATCGAAATCATTATCGCCAAACAGCGTAACGGCCCGGTGGGCACCGTCTCACTGGCTTTTGTGAAAGAATACAATAAGTTCGTAAATCTGGAAAGGCGCTTTGATGACGGCGGTGTTCCGGCAGGTGCGTAAAGCCTCAAGCAATGTCTTGAGGCTTTTTTTCATCCGAAAGAATGAGAGAATGCCGTCTGTTCGGCAGTCGATAAAAAGAAAGCGCTTTTATATAATGGCATTAAGGGAGGGATGATGATGACAATTGAATTTCCGCAATTTCAAGCGGCGCAAATCCGGATTGCCCGGCCGACCGGACAGCTCAAAGAAATCATCAGGTTTTATGAAGAAGGCCTCGGATTGAAGAGGGTCGGCAGTTTTTCCGGACATGAGGGCTACAGCGGCGTCATGTTCGGCCTGCCGCATACGCAATATCACTTAGAATTCACCGAAGAAACCGGCTCGTCTCAGCCGGCGCCCGTTCCGCACGGCGACAGCCTGCTTGTCTTTTACATCCCTGATCAGCAGGAGGTCATTCGCATCAGCACGAAATTAAAGCAGATGGGATATGAGGAGAAAGAACCCGAAAACCCGTACTGGGAAGAAAAAGGCGTGACCATCGAAGATCCTGACGGCTGGCGGATCGTCCTGATGAATACAAGCGGAATATAAATGACTGTCTGAAGAACCCGGGATATGGGTTCTTTTTCGTGTTAAAGTATGAAAGTTTCGGGAGTAATAGATAGCAAATGAAAGAGAAAACGCTTTTAATCAGGTTTAAGGCGAACAAATATAGAATAATAAGATTTTAATGTTCGGATTTACGATTGACTTTCTGTTTCGGCACTGATACACTTAATTTGTTTGAATGAGATATCGTTTTGAAAGGTTAACGGAGGTGCACGGATATATGTCTTCAGTAGTCGTAGTAGGTACGCAGTGGGGCGATGAAGGAAAAGGTAAAATTACAGATTTCCTATCAGAAAATGCAGAAGTGATCGCACGTTATCAAGGCGGAAACAATGCAGGACATACCATCAAGTTTGATGGCGTCACGTACAAGCTTCATTTAATCCCATCAGGAATTTTTTATAAAGAAAAAGCGTGTGTCATCGGGAACGGAATGGTTGTTGATCCGAAAGCGCTCGTAACGGAGCTTGCGTATCTTCATGAACGCAATGTGAGCACGGATAACTTGAGAATCAGCAACAGAGCCCACGTCATTCTTCCATACCATCTGAAACTGGATGAAGTAGAGGAAGAACGCAAAGGGGCCAACAAGATCGGCACAACGAAAAAAGGCATCGGACCTGCTTATATGGACAAAGCGGCGCGGATCGGCATCCGGATCGCAGACCTGCTAGATCGTGACGTGTTTGCAGAAAAGCTTGAACGGAACCTTGAAGAGAAAAACCGTCTGCTGGAAAAAATGTATGAAACGGAAGGCTTCAAAATTGAAGATATTCTGGATGAGTATTATGAATACGGCCAGCAGATTAAAAAGTATGTATGCGATACATCCGTCGTTCTGAATGACGCGCTGGATGAAGGCCGCCGCGTTTTATTTGAAGGCGCTCAAGGGGTTATGCTTGATATTGACCAAGGGACATACCCGTTTGTCACTTCATCCAACCCGGTCGCCGGAGGGGTGACGATCGGTTCAGGCGTAGGTCCGACAAAAATCCAGCACGTCGTCGGTGTATCTAAAGCGTACACAACCCGTGTCGGTGACGGTCCTTTCCCGACTGAGCTGAAAGATGAAATCGGAGATCAAATCCGTGAAGTCGGACGCGAATACGGCACAACAACAGGCCGTCCGCGCCGTGTCGGCTGGTTTGACAGCGTTGTTGTCCGCCATGCCCGCCGTGTCAGCGGAATCACAGATCTTTCTCTGAACTCAATCGATGTGCTGACTGGCATTGAAACATTGAAAATCTGTGTCGCTTACCGCTACAAAGGTGAAGTGATTGAAGAATTCCCGGCAAGTCTGAAAGCTCTCGCAGAGTGTGAACCGGTATATGAAGAAATGCCTGGCTGGACGGAAGATATCACAGGCGCAAAAACATTAAGCGATCTTCCTGAAAATGCGCGCCATTATCTGGAACGCGTATCTCAGCTGACAGGTATTCCGCTTTCTATTTTCTCTGTCGGTCCCGATCGTTCACAAACGAACGTCATCCGCAGTGTATACCGCGCTAACTAAGAATTTGCAGCAAACAAGCCTCCGGTCACGGAGGCTTGTTTTTTTATGTAGGAAAAAAATAATAGATTTTTTTCAAAAAAGTAGTTGCCACTTTCGAATGTTCTATGATATTATAAATCTCGTTGTTACGGAACAGCTTCAATAGAGTACTGCAAGAAAGCTTTTGTCTCAATGCTCTATGATACATAATCCGACACATCAAGAGCCATTAGCTCAGTTGGTAGAGCATCTGACTTTTAATCAGAGGGTCGAAGGTTCGAGTCCTTCATGGCTCACCACTTTTTATGGCCCGTTGGTCAAGCGGTTAAGACACCGCCCTTTCACGGCGGTAACACGGGTTCGAATCCCGTACGGGTCATTGATTTACTTTAGCGTTATTGCTAACTCCTTATTTGTCCTCGGAGGACCGCCACGATACGGTTCTCCGGACAAATTACTGTAAGGTCCGGTAGTTCAGTTGGTTAGAATGCCTGCCTGTCACGCAGGAGGTCGCGGGTTCGAGTCCCGTCCGGACCGCCATTTTACTTTACTTTATAGTATAGAAAAGAAACATCTGGCTCGGTAGCTCAGTTGGTAGAGCAACGGACTGAAAATCCGTGTGTCGGCGGTTCGATTCCGTCCCGAGCCACTTACCCAAACGCATCTGCAATAGTAGGTGCGTTTTTTCTTTTGTTATAAAAAAGGGAGAGCCGGCTTTTCAGCCGGCCCAGAAGAAGACGTCAAACACTAGACGGCGTTTTTTTTCTTGAGGTTTCAAAAAAATATTATTTTTTAAAAGAAAATAAAAAACATGACAAAAGGATGGCAGTTCAATACGTTTTTGCGCTGTTCTCTTTAATTTTTTTATCTTTTGACCTGAAACCGTTATAATAGACGGGGAACGTTTTTCACGATACGAATTGTGATCATCATGAAACATCAATAGATGAAATGAAGTCATTCTGGCAGGAGGAAAATCAAGATGATGGATAAGAAAATCCTTGTAGTCGATGATGAAAAACCGATTGCAGATATATTAGAGTTTAATTTAAGAAAAGAAGGCTATGACGTGCATTGTGCGTACGATGGAAACGAAGCCGTGGAAATGGTGGAGGAGCTTCAGCCTGATTTAATTCTTTTAGATATTATGCTTCCGAATAAAGACGGAGTTGAAGTGTGCCGGGAAGTCCGGAAAAAATATGATATGCCGATTATTATGCTGACGGCAAAAGACTCGGAGATTGACAAGGTCATCGGGCTTGAAATCGGAGCGGATGACTATGTCACGAAGCCTTTCAGCACGCGTGAGCTTCTGGCCCGCGTCAAAGCGAACCTGCGCCGCCAGCTTACGGTTGCGCCGGCTGAGGAAGAATCAGCTTCTAATGACATTCATATCGGTTCTCTCGTCATCTTCCCTGACGCTTATGTCGTATCAAAAAGAGAAGAAACGATCGAGCTGACTCATCGTGAGTTTGAATTGCTTCATTACTTAGCCAAACATATCGGACAGGTCATGACCCGTGAGCATCTGCTGCAGACTGTGTGGGGCTATGACTATTTCGGTGACGTGAGAACGGTGGATGTAACAGTGCGCCGTCTCCGTGAGAAAATCGAGGATAATCCGAGCCATCCGAACTGGATCGTCACAAGACGGGGTGTCGGTTATTACTTGAGAAATCCTGAACAGGACTAACCGGCGATGAATAAGGTTGGTTTTTTTCGGTCGATTCAGTTTAAGATCACGCTGATCTATGTGCTTCTCATTATCATCGCCATGCAGATTATCGGCGTGTACTTTGTGAAACAGGTGGAGAATTCTCTTCTCAAGTCCTATGAATTATCGTTAAATCAGCGGATTGACAATCTATCCTATTATATTGAGCAGGAATATAAAGGAGATAATGACAGCACCGTCATTAAAGATGACGTCAAACGGATTTTGAATGATTTTACGAAAAACAATGAAATACGGGAGATTACATTTGTTGATAAAAGCTATGAGGTCGTCGGTTCTTCGAGGCCTTATGGCGAGGAAATAGCGGGGAAACAGACGACTGACCCGATTTTTAAACGGATTTTCTCAACAAAACAGGCCTATTCAAAAAAATATTATGATCCTAAAAGCAAAAACAGAGTGCTGATTTCAGCAAAACCTGTCGTCACAGAGAATCAGGAAGTTGTCGGCGCGATTTATGTCGTGGCCAGTATGGAAGATACCTTTAACCAGATGAAAACCGTCAACTCGATTCTTGCTTCAGGAACAGGCTTAGCCCTTGTTCTGACGGCCCTTCTCGGTATATTTCTCGCCCGCACCATCACCCATCCGCTGTCGGATATGCGGAAGCAGGCGATGGAACTGGCAAAAGGGAATTTCTCCAGAAAGGTGCGGAAATACGGGCATGATGAAATCGGTCAGCTCGCAACGACGTTCAACCATCTGACGAGAGAGCTTGAAGATGCCCAAGCCATGACGGAAGGGGAGAGAAGAAAGCTTTCTTCCGTTATCGCGTATATGACGGACGGTGTCATCGCTACGAATCGCAATGGAGCTATTATTCTTTTAAACAGCCCTGCGCTTGAGCTGCTGAATGTTTCACGTGAAACGGCTTTAGAGATGCCGATTACGTCTTTATTGGGCATAAAAGAGAACTTTACATTTGAGGATTTAGTAGAACAGCAGGATTCAATGCTGCTGGAGATCGAACGTGACGATGAAACGACTGTACTGCGGGTGAATTTTTCCGTTATTCAGAGAGAGCACGGAAAAATCGACGGTTTAATCGCGGTTCTTTATGATGTCACCGAACAGGAAAAACTCGATCGGGAACGCAGAGAGTTCGTTGCCAACGTGTCTCATGAGCTGCGGACACCGCTGACGACCATGCGAAGCTATTTAGAGGCGCTTGCGGAAGGCGCGTGGGAAAACAAAGATATCGCTCCGCGTTTCTTAATGGTGACCCAAAATGAGACTGAGCGCATGATCAGATTGGTGAACGACCTGCTTCAGCTTTCTAAATTCGACAGTAAAGATTATCAGTTTAATCGGGAGTGGATTCATATGATCCGCTTTATGTCACTGATTATCGATCGTTTTGAAATGACGAAAGAACAGCATGTCGAATTTATCCGCGAGCTTCCGGACAGAAATCTGTACGTGGAGATTGATCAGGATAAAGTGACGCAGGTTCTCGATAATATCATTTCTAACGCACTGAAATACTCACCGGAAGGCGGGCATGTCACTTTCTCAGTCGATGTGAACGAGAAAGAAGAGCTGCTTTATATCAGCGTAAAAGATGAAGGTATCGGCATTCCGAAAAAAGATGTGGAAAAAGTCTTTGACCGTTTCTACAGAGTGGATAAAGCGCGCACGAGAAAACTCGGCGGCACCGGGCTCGGCCTTGCGATTGCAAAAGAGATGGTTCAGGCGCACGGCGGAGACATTTGGGCCGACAGTGTAGAAGGCAAAGGAACGAAGATTACATTTACTCTTCCATATAAAGAAGAGCAAGAGGATGATTGGGATGAGGCGTGAAAATATAAAAACAGTCATACTGTCAGTGCTGGTCGTCATTAGTCTTGTTTTAACATGGGGAATTTGGACATTCCAGCCCAATTTTTCAGAAGGCACGGCCTCAACCAAATCGACTGTCCGGGAAAAGCATAAAATTGATAAAACGAGCCAAAAAGTGTCGCAAACGGTAAAACCCCGGGATATGTTTATTCATACAAACGGCTCTCATTATAAAGTGGATGATGAGACGCTCTTTAATGACCTGTGGGCGGATTTGCCGCAATGGGAAGTAAAAGGGATGAAGGATATTTCCGATCAATACGACAAGCTCGGTTTTAAAAATTGGCTTTACGGCAGAAACGGCAATTCGGCAAAGCTCGATCTGCAATTCAATGACACCATTCCGATTGATTTCTTCCAATCGATGTTTAAATGGTCAAATCCGTCAATGGAATACAGCTCATTTGACCATATTGTTATTCCGTTTAATGAGAATAAGACGAATAAGAAGATTTACATGGTCTCATACAGCAAGCAGCTGATTTTGGAAGTGACTGTGGAATCGGCGAATTACCGCAATCTGATGAATGAGCTGTACAGCAAAAAGTCGAGTATGCCGTTATACCACCTCTATTCGGTCGGAAAAAGCAAAGAATTTCTCATGCCGAATGCGCGGTTTAATATGAAGGAAAAAGAATTTATCACTGAAACCATTAAGACGAACCTGTTTAAGCAGACGCTTTTTAATGATCCGAGCACGGTCAGAGAGGACCCGAATTACAATCGGAATGTGCTGACTGACGGAATCAGCCGTCTGGAAATCAATTCGACACAGCGGCAGATTCAATTCCAGCATCGGAACCTGGCACAAAGCGCTTCTTACCAAACGGGTGAGCTGATTAAGAAAAGCTATAAATATTTAGAGGATACGGGAAGCTGGACGGATCATTATCAATTTTTTAATGTGAGTGATAACCAGCAGCTGAGTTTCTACATGTTTAAAGACCAAATGCCTGTGATCAACAGCACGTCTAAGCCTTTCGGATCCGGCCCTGTTTTGACCCTGCAATGGGCCAATGACGAGGTTCTCAGCTACAAGCGGCCGAACTATGTTCTCGGGCCGAATCCGATTAAAACAAAAGACGTAAAAATGATGAACGGCAATGAGGTTGTGTCTCTGCTGGAGCAGCAGGATAAATACGACGTGAACAAAATCGACCAGATCTTCCTGTCCTATCAAATGGTCTCTTCGTCAACGAATGATCTTGTTGAGCTGGAACCCGTCTGGAGTATGAAAATCAACGGGAAGATCGTCCCGATTACGAAAGATCTGCTGGGGAAGGAGGAGGACGATAATGGAGTGGAATAAGACAAAAACGATCTTCATCATTGCCTTCCTCATCCTCGATATTTTTCTCGGCTATCAGTTTTTTGAAAAACGCTCGAGCAGTGAATACGAAGTGATTAAAAATTCAAACGTGGAAAAAGACATGGAGATGGACCATATCACATTCGGCAACCTGTCTTCTGATTCCGCGACGGGCTACCGGCTGACGGCGGGCCAAAAGGTATTTACCGCTGAAGATATTGATGCTTTGAAGGATCAAAAGCCGTTAATGGAGATGCCGGCGGATGATCATAAGGTCACAACGCTGAAAATGAAATTTACCGATCCGGTCGGTTTATCGAAGCAAAAACCGCAGGAGGATGCGGAATCGCTCGTCAGCTCTAAAGTAACCGGCGGTGAAAAATATAAACTGTGGAAAGTCGACAAGGATCAAAAACAGATCATTTTTTACCAGACGTATGACGGACAGTTTATTTATCAGGATTTTGACTCGTCCACGGATGCGATCGGACAGGTGATTCTGCATCTGAACGATAAAAACCAGGTCGTATCTTACGAGCAGACCATGCTGGAGTCATTCAAGCGAATCCAGACGGAGAGCCTGATTCCTGAGCTTGATGCGGTCGAATTATTGTATTCTCAAAATTACTTAAAAGCGAATTGCGCCGTTAAAAGCGTCAAGTTCGGCTATATTGCCCAATACCCGCTGACAAGTACGCAGGTGCTGGCGCCGGTATGGAGAATTACAATTGAAGATAAGTCAAAAGGGACGAAGAAAAAGACACAGCAAACGTACACTGTGAATGCATTGGAAAGCACAGTCATTGATAACAATCAAAATAAATAATGGAGTGAGACACAATGGGCTTGCAATTTAGCGTGCTTGCGAGCGGGAGTACCGGAAACGCGTTTTATCTGGAGACAGAGGAGCACTCTTTTCTGGTGGATGCCGGCCTGAGCGGTAAAGCGATGGACGGGCTGATGGAGAGAATCGGCCGTAAGATAGACGACGTCGACGGCATCTTTGTCACTCACGAGCACAGCGACCATATTAAAGGGCTCGGCGTCATTGCGAGAAAGTACGGTCTACCCGTCTACGCCAATGAAAAGACGTGGAAAGCGATGGAGAATCAGATCGGCAAGCTGGATACCGGACAAAAGTTTTTGTTCCCGATGGAAAGCGTGAAATCTTTCGGCGGGCTTGATGTTGAGTCATTCGGCGTCTCTCATGACGCGGCCGAGCCGATGTTTTACGTTTTCCACTACCAAGGCAGAAAGCTCGCGCTGATGACGGACACCGGATATGTGAGCGACAGAATGAAAGGCATCATCCGTTCGGCCAATGTGTTTGTGTTTGAAAGCAACCATGACGTCGGCATGCTGCAAATGGGCAGATACCCTTGGAGCATTAAGCGGCGGATTTTAAGCGATGTCGGCCACGTCTCGAATGAAGATGCGGCGCTCGCCATGACTGATGTCATCGGCGACGGCACATCGCGCATCTATTTGGCGCATCTGAGCCAAGACAACAATATGAAGGAACTGGCGAGAATGTCCGTGCAGCAGACATTGGCTGCGAAAGGATTTGTCGCCGGGGAAACGTTTCAGTTATTTGATACCGATCCGAAAATTCCGACGCCGCTGTGCGCCGTGTAATTTTTCCAAATGAATCATGATTATTAATCCGCGATCTGACCCACACTATAAGCAAATCGAGTACTCTTGAAAGGATTTGAGATAGGGTGGATTATAATCGCGATGATGAACAGTACGCCTCCGAACAGCCCCGCCGCAGCAAGAGGGGATACTTTCTATCAAGTCTGATCGGCGTCATCGTCGGGGCCGCGCTCATGGCTTTCCTGCTGCCGTACTGGACAGGCGGAGACCATGGAGACAGCAGCAAAAGCACCAGCCGGCGTCTCGGCAGCGAACAGGTGAAAACAGTCAACGTAAATGTCAATGACGCTGTCACGAATATGGTCAGCCGTGTATCGGATTCGGTAGTCGGCGTTCTCAATATCCAAAAGACCGATATTTGGGGAGAGGGCGGCGAAGCGGGAAGCGGGTCGGGCGTCATTTACAAAAAGAACGGAAACACTTCTTATATCGTAACCAATCACCATGTCATTGAAGGTGCGACTGAGATTGAGATCAGCCTGAAGGATGGCTCACGCGTGCCTGCTGAGCTGATCGGGAGCGACCGTCTGATGGATCTCGCGGTACTGAAGGTGAAGTCTGATAAAATCAAATCGGCCGCCCAGTTCGGCAATTCTGATCAAGTCAAAGTCGGAGAACCGGTCATTGCGATCGGAAATCCGCTCGGACTTGAATTTGCGGGATCAGTGACACAGGGGATCATTTCAGGCACGGAAAGAGCGGTGCCCGTTGACTCAAACGGCGACGGACATCCGGATTGGAATGCGGAAGTGCTGCAGACCGACGCTGCGATTAATCCCGGCAACAGCGGCGGCGCTTTGATGGATATTTCGGGCAAGGTGGTCGGCATCAACTCAATGAAGATCGCTGAATCCGCCGTTGAAGGAATCGGCCTGTCCATCCCGTCAAAGCTTGTCATTCCCGTTATTCAGGATTTAGAAAAATACGGAGAAGTCCGACGGCCTTTCCTCGGTATTGAGATGAAATCCTTAACGGATATTGCGAGCTACCATTGGAGCCAGACGCTGAAACTTCCGAAAGGCGTTAAAACCGGGGCGGTCATTATGGGTGTCGACGCGTTTTCACCGGCCGGAAAAGCGGGTTTGAAAAAGCTCGACGTGATTACCGGGTTCGACGGACATAAGGTCAATGACGTTGTGGATCTCCGTGAGCGCCTGTATCGCAAAAAGATCGGCGACCGTGTGAACATCACGTTCTACCGTTCGGGAAAGAAAAAAACAGCGGAAGTCAAACTGACAGAAGCGGATCGATTACAGAAATAAAAAAGCAGCCCGGACATCCGGGCTGTTTTTTATTGATTTATTTGTTAATATTATACTATTGTGAAGCAGGGAGGTGAAACACATGAAAACGGCTGATGTGATCATCGTATTGAATGAAATCGAGGGTGAATGTGAAGGAAGAATTATCTTAGAATGCAGAATTTAAGAAAATGAAACATGACATATTAAACGTCCTTTTTCAGGGGCGCTTTTTTTATGCCTTTTTTCAGAAGCCATAAAAAGAACTGAACGCGGGTCACAACACGTTCAGTTGAAAATGGATATATGTAGAAAAAGGCAGACATGACTTTAGAACTTTGTAATTGAAACAGACTGGTGCTGCTGAATAGCGGCAGATGAAACTGCCGGCAGCTTACTTGCAGATGGTTCCGTTTTGACGTTTACTTTCACCAAATCAGCTTAGCTTCCGTTTTGTTTCAGATAAAAGCGAATAATAGAAGGGGAAGCGAAAAAAATAAACACAGGCTGATACATCTAAGGAGAGACTGCATCATGAATAAGTTGAAAGGCATCAAGCTGCTGAGTGCAGACGGCGAGTCTGCACTCATTGATTCTTTAACGATGGGGCTTCATCACGGAACGGTTCTCGGGGAAGACAATATCGTCGAGACATACATTCGTTCTTTGCGCGAAAAGCTGAAGGACAAAGAACACAAGGTGATTCGCACGGTTCGGGACGGCGGGTACAGGGTGGACCTGGCATGAAACGGCTGTACAGAACCCTGCGGTTCCAGCTCCTGTTCAGGTCACTGGCGATTTTGACCTTGCTGTTATGTTTCATCGGCGGTACACAGTACATGTTTATGAGACGGACGATGTATGAAAATCAGGCGATCAGCATTCAGAGTGATATCAATTCAATGGATCAAAGCGTATGGAGGTCAATCAAAACCCTTGCCCGTTCCGAAACACCGGCTCATCCGAATGTGATTTACCCCGGGGTGACGGTTGCTTTTATCAATCAATCATACAAGATGTCAGTTTTATCAGAAGACCCGCACGCGGGGGCCGCTCCTTCTTTTCCGAAAAACGTGTATCGGGATGCGCTGACAGATACAATGGCGCTTCACTATCAGGTGGCTCACAATAAGGCGGGTGAGGAAATCATCGTCGTGTTTCAGGCGATTTCCGTTGACGGAAGGCAGGCGGGAGTTGTACAGATGAGCACGCTGACCCAGCCTCTAAATGATTCGCTTTTCCGCCAGATCAGCATTTTCGCGGTGCTTTCCTTTGCGGCTTTGGTCATCGGACTGTTTGTTTTTTTGCCGGTGATCCGGCTCACACTCAAGCCGCTGTCCCGTATTGTGCATATGATGGGTGACATTCATGCCGGAAGTCTCGATAAACGGCTGCCGATTGATAGGAAGCAGGCCGAAATTGAGTCATTGGGCATCTCCATCAATCAGATGCTGGAACGGATTGAAACCTCTTTTCAGGCGGAAAAAGAAGCGAAGGAGCGCATTCGGCAGTTTGTATCAGACGCATCACATGAGCTGAGAACGCCGCTTACCTCCATTCACGGCTTTATCGAAATTTTAATGCGCGGAGCGGCGGAAAAGCCGGAGCAGAAAGAAAAAGCGCTTCAAAGCATGTACGCGGAATCCGTCAGGGCGAATAAGCTGATAAAGGATCTTTTGTTTCTCGCGAAGATTGACCGGGAGCCGAGCTTTGAAATGAAAAAAGGCACATTGGGAGACGTCATTTTGGAAATGGAGGCTGAGCTGAAGCTGCTCGCGAGAAACCGGAAACTCGAGTTCTTTGTCGATCAAAAGATAGAAGCCGTTTTTGACAAAGACAAAATGAAGCAGGCCATTCTCAATCTCTTTTACAATGCGGTGCAGCATACGGATGAAGACACAGGTGTCATCACCGTCTCCCTGCAGAAAGACGGGGGAATCATGCTTATGATTGCGGATAACGGAACGGGAATCGCTCCGGAGCATGTGCCTCATGTGTTTGACCGGTTTTACAGGGCGGAAACCTCCCGATCCCGTCAATCCGGCGGCACGGGGCTGGGTCTTGCCATTACAAAAACCATTATCGACAGCCATAACGGAACAATTGAAGTGAAAAGTGAGCAGGGAAAAGGCTCCGTGTTCATCATCCGGCTGCCGGGATAAACCGGGATGCCGGAAGAAATATCACAATTTATATATAAATTCTAAATTTTCAAAAAATAACTTGTCCTTTTCCAATATTGATGATAATATCTAGTTATTGGTAAAGGGGGTGTGTACTGATGAAGATTGAAGAACTTGATCTTGATACAGAAACAGCAAGCTTGGTGCAGCGTTGCTAGTAAAGCCGTGACTCCCCTCATTGGGGAGTTATTATCTTTCAGGGGGTATGTCATGATGTCAACGGACTGTAAGCGCTGGAAGTTTAAAGACAGCGTGCAGGTGCTGACCTACACGGCGCATATTATCATTCAATATCGAAAGGCGATTAAGCTTACGCATACGAGTGAGATCAAAGAGGCGGTTGAACGGCTGATCACCGGCTGTGAAAAACAAGAGCTTTCTGATCTTCTGGGAGAGGAAGCGGGAAACCGGTTTTTCGATGCGTTAATGAAATTGGATGCTTTAATAGAGCCATGGCAAAACGGCCGTGAAGGCTGCATCACTGAAAAGCAGCTGTACCATTTTGAGAAATACAACCAAAACCCCAATCTGATCCAAAACAGGTTAGACGGCAGCAGGGCAGCGATCGTGGGTCTGGGGGGCGTCGGAACGATCATTCTTCAAAACCTTTTGGCGGCGGGCATCCAGCATTTTATTCTCATTGATTTCGATGCCGTATCAGTACATAACCTGAACAGACAATTCGTCTATAATAAATCTTCTGTAGGCAAATTAAAGATCTCAGAATGCAGAGATTATATTGCGGGTATCAATCCCCATGCGGACGCAGCACTTTACCATCAGGAAATGACACAGCCGCAGGACCTGCGTGTGTTAGATCCGTACGAAATTGATATCGTCATAAATGCCGCTGACAAACCCCATAACATTTCTGAATGGGTTTATCAGTATTGTAAGCAGCGGAATATCGCGTTTATGACCGGGGGTGTCGGCAGCTTCAGCGGCCAATGGGGGCCTCTGCTCACGCCTGAATCCTATCAATCCGGCGTCACCTATGAAAAAAGCATGCCGGCCGGACTTCTGAACTGTTACCCCGATGAACCGATCAAAGGTTCTTTAGGAGCGACAAACGGTATTATATCCTCGTTTATGTCTCATGACATTATCACATACCTTGCAGGCGGAAGCCCGAAATCCCTGAATACCCGCATCGGCTTGGACTTTGACGGCCTTCATATTACAGAAACGAAGCTATCTCAAAAGGAAAGCGCTTTATGAAGACGATGCATCGTACGGCGAGAAAACCGGGCGACCCTCTGAAAATAGAAATCGACACAAGCCCGATACGCTTGAACCCATTAGATACGCAGGATTACACAAGCAAGATGATTTGCAGCATTATGTATGAAAGCCTGCAGGACGGCTATAACTGCCGAATCATCCGCAAAGATCCCCGCACCTGTCAGGTGGACATTCACCCGGACTATTTAGGTGACGCCGAGGGTGTGGTTCAAACGATCATCTATCATCTGACAAAAGAAAACCAAAGTCCCCATCTCGGCAGTTTCCTGAACATAAAACAGGCCGTTCCGTATGTAAAAGGCTTCGTCTCTTCCGATCAGCTCGGGGTGAACGTAACGGGCGAAAAATGCTTTGAAGTCACCTTGGACGAGCCGTCTGATGAAATAGAAGCCGTTTTGCAGAGCAGCTTTCTGATTCCGGGAACCGCCGGGGGCGATGTGCCGGAAAACGGCCCGTACCGATTCAAGCGTACGTTTGAGAAAGGGCTGGAATTTGAGCGGAATCCGCAATATAAAATGACGCCCGCGGATCACCGCACGGTTCAGACCATCCAATTTATTTTGAATGATGATCTGGAAAAAAGCATCGGTCTGTACGAAGCGAATCAGACCGATGTGACCTGCCACACCCAGTTTCATCATTCCAACATGAGGTATCGGCAGTATGCTGATTTTAAAGAAAATCATTTGCCGATGTTATTTACCTTCAAGGTAAAGGACGGCATGCTGAGAACTTTCATTCAGCATTATTTTGATAAACAAAAGCTGGCCGGGGATTTGGGGCATATTATCACACCGACTGATTCACTGATCGGTATCTGGGAAAGCGGGCGGATACCGAAGAAAGATCCGCCCCTTTTGACAAAAGAAGAGCCGATCCGAATCGTTTATGCCGATTATTATCCCAACGGAGAGATCATTGAAAGGCTGGCTGAATTGTTTCGGCGGGCCGGAGCGGACGTATCCGTCTCCCGCGTCAGTCATTTCAATGATTATTACCATATGGATAAAAGCGGGTTTGATATTGAGCTCCATTTGTTCCTGCCGGCTTACATGCATGAGCTGAGCTATATCAAATATTTCATCCGCGACATCAGCGATCCGGGGAAGAAAAAAACGATCATTGATGCCATAGGATCTGAAAAAAAGAAGGAACTTTTTGGGTTATTCGAGAATACAACTCATTATTGCCCAATTTGTTTTGGGAAAAGTCTGTATCTGCAAGATCCATGTATAGAGGGTTTTAGTGTAAAGACTGACGGGCTCCTTTCTGTTCATGATGTTAAATGCAGATAGCTGGAAAGGGGTATTCATTTGCGGAATCGAAATTTGCTTTACTTCTCCGGTTTTTTCGGAAACTTCTTTTTCGAACGGGGAATTTGGATTTTATATTTAACAAGCATGAATTATTCATTGTTTCTTGTGGGCATCCTGCAATCGGTCCTGAATTTGGCGATGTTTCTGGCGGAAGTGCCGAGCGGCGTCATCTCGGACAGAATCGGGAGAAAAAAATCGCTCTTGCTCGGCCATTTTATGGTCATTGTCTATTTGGTGATGTTCCTGAGCTTCCATAACTTCATCGCCCTCTTCATCGCTCATATTATATACGGTATCGGGCTGACGTTTATATCAGGAACGGATCACGCCTTTTTGTTTGATTCACTGAAAGAACAAGGGAAAGAAAAGTGGTACGGCAAATCCATCGGAAATTATAACGGACTTGTCATACTCGGTCTTGCGATCGCCATGGGCATCGGCGGCTACTTGCAGGAAATATCATGGTCGTATGTGTTTATCGCCGGGGTTGTGACTCAGTTGATTGCGATGGCGGTCATTACACAGCTGACGGAAATCAAATTTGAAAACAGTGAACACGAAACGCAGACGGTCGGGGATATCTTAAAAGAAGTCAAAGATTTCTTCAGGCTGAACAAAGCCTTTAAATATTTGGTGCTGTCACTTTCTGTTTTCTTTGCGATTACATCGGTTTTTTATATGTACGGACAAGATCTGTTAAGTCAGGAAGGGCTGTCCGTGCGCAATATATCCATTATTTTTGCGGGGCTGTCCATCTTGCAGGCGCTGTGCTCCATCTTTTCTTCAAAGCCGGCGGAAAAATTTACGCCGAGGCGCGTGCTTCTGCTGACATTCTGCATCATCGGGGCGGCCTATCTGTTTATACCTTCAGGCAGTCTGTACGTGACGATTGCAGCATTTGTCGTCATCAACGCGCTCTATGATGTGATAGAACCCGTATCCAGTCAGGTGGTGAATAATGAGATTCCGTCCAGAACGAGAGCCACGCTGCTGTCCATTATCAGTTTGATGACCTCGCTCTTCATGTTCATTGCCTTTCCGTTTATCGGATTCTTAACGGACTATTTTGATTCAGCTTTGCTGCTGACCGCAATCGGGGTATTATCCATCTTATTGTCGCTGTTTATGATGCTCAGCTTTTACAAACTGAAAGCGAGCGTCGCCATCCAGAATAAAGTCGAGCTTTGAACCAGAATGACAAAGGGATGATGTGAATTGCTGAATATTCATAATCTTACGGTAAATTTAGCGGGAGATACCATTTTCAAACAAGTTTCTTTCTTCATTAATGAAGGCGAAAAAGTGCTTGTGGCCGGGCCGAACGGGTCCGGCAAAAGCACGCTGTTCAGGGTGCTTTCAGGAGAGCTTGAGGCGGATGAAGGAACGATTGCGATCAACAAAGGGGCGAAGGTCGGTTTGCTGAAGCAGATCGCTGATCCCCATGAGGATCTGACGTTGTATCAATATCTGGAAAAATCGTTTGAAGCTCTCGCGGCGATCCAGAAGGAAATGAAGGCCATTGAGCTGAAGCTTTCGGAACCGATGGGTGATGACGAGCTGACTGCTTTATTGGAAAAGTACAGTCAATACACGGAAACATTTGAGAGGAACAACGGCTACCAGATGCATGCGATGATTGACGAGGTATGCAACGGGCTCAGCCTCAGTGAATTAAAGGATCAGCCGTTTTCAAAGCTGAGCGGCGGCGAAAAAACAAAAGCCGGCCTTGCCGAAATTTTAATCCGCAACGACGACATTATACTGCTGGACGAGCCGACCAACCATTTGGATGTTCATGCGATTGAGTGGCTTGAAGGGTTTATAAAAAAATCGAACAAAACCATTCTATTTACGACCCACGATAAAACGTTTGCCGACCAGACGGCGATGAAGGTGCTCGAGATTGATGATACGGAGGTGAAGATTTGGCCTTACGGTTTCAGCGAATACCTGAAAAAGCGGGAAGAATTCATCATCGCCCAGTTTGAGAAATATGAAGAACAGCAGAGAAAAATACAGAAGATGAAGGAATCCATCGCCCAGCTGAGAGATTGGGCCAACCGCTCGAATCCGCCGTCTGTCAGCCTGCACAGACGCGCGAATAATATGGAAAAGGCGCTGAAAAGGATCGAGCTGATCAATAAGCCGGTCCGGACGGAGCAAAAATTAAAAAACGCATTTCAGGAAGCGGGCGCCGGTTCAAAAGATATTGTGTTCATTGAAAACGGAAAGGTGGCCAACGGATCTTCCCTTTTATATCAAAATGTGAATCTGCGTATAAAGCATAAAGACAGAATCGGCGTCGTCGGCAGAAACGGCGTCGGCAAAACAACGCTGATCCGCTGTATCATCGGGGAAAGAGAACTGTCGGACGGCACCATTAAAGTAGGGGAAAATCTTAAGATAGGCTACATTGATCAAAAGAGCCAAGTCGGAGATTCGAGTCAGACGATTCTGCAATTCTTTAAAGAAAATCTGCTGACTGAAGAGGGCATGGCCCGGAATATGCTGGCCAAGTACGGATTTTACGGGTCGTCGGTCTTTAAAAAACTTTCCGTCCTGTCGGGCGGTGAGAGAATCAGGCTGAAGCTGTCCATCTTAATGGAAAAAAAGCTGAATGTCCTGATCCTGGATGAGCCGACCAACCACTTGGATATTGAATCTCAGGAAATTCTCGAAAACAGCCTGATGCAGTTTCAAGGCACCATCATCTGCGTTTCTCACGACAGAAACCTGCTGGAGAAGTTCAACAAGATTTTCTGGCTTGAGAATCAAAACGTCACCATCTTTTCAGGTCCATACAGTTACGCCAAACAAAAAAAACGGCAGATTGCCGAATAAAAGGGGAATGGATATGACCATTGACAGACTGACAATCAATGAGTTATCGTACGATCTTTTTGTAAGCGAGTATGCTGATAAGAAACCTTTTATTTTGACGGGGGCAATGGATCACTGGGAATGCAGGCCGTGGACGCTTGAATACATTGACGAACACTATGGAGACAGAATGGTCACCATCCGGAAATCAGATATCGAAGGGGTCAAAACGTTTAAACAAGTAAAGCTTTCCAACTATATCGAGTACATTGATCAGAATGATGACAAATGGTACTGTGACTGGAATTTTACGCAGCTGAACCAAAATGACTTAGACCTTGTCTATTCCGCACCCGAGTATTTTACAAAAGACACATTGAGAGCGGATGAAGAAACGGGACGGGACTGGAAATGGTTCTTTCTCGGTTCTAAGCAGACAGGCACGCCGCTGCATCAGGATTTTAACAGCACGCACGCGTGGAACGGCGTCATTTTCGGAGAGAAGGAATGGATCTTCTATCATCCGGACGACTCTCCGTATTTGTACGAAGGAAATATCAATGTCTTTGATGAAAAAGACATAGAGCAAAAACCGCTGGCGCAAAAGGCGTCTCCGATCCGCTTCAGACAAAAGGCGGGAGAAATCATTTACGCGCCGCGTCATTGGTGGCATCAAGTCGAGAATACGGAACATACATTGGCAGTGAGTGAGAACTTTTGGTTTACCGGAGAGCGGCTTGCCAATCAGATATAACCTGACGAAAGGCTGAGAAGCATCTCAGCCTTTTTTTGTATGGATTCATTTCATCCGGTCCAGGCCAAATTTTTTCAGGCGGTATTGCAGGCTCTGTCTGCTGATTCCGAGCTCGTTTGCCGTTTTGGATATGTTATTGCCGTGTTTTCTCAGGGTTTTTTCGATCATGTATTTTTCGAAGTTTTCCATTTTGTCTTTTAAATCGGTGCCGGGCTGGGTGCTTGCGGCGGCTTTGCTTTCCGTGTCAGCGGGTTTGATTTTCATCCGGTATTGGTAAGGCAGGTGGGCCGCCGTAATCGTCGTTTCATCCGTCATAAAGTTCATGGCGCCTTCAATCATATGTTCAAGCTCGCGGATGTTGCCCGGCCAGTCATACTCCAGGAAAAATTGCTGCACATCGTCACTGATCGAATCAACATGCATTTGAAACAGGTGGTTGTTTTTCTGAATAAACACTTCGGCCAGAGGCAGAATGTCTTCCTTGCGCTCTCGGAGCGGGGGAATGATCAGCGTGACAACGCTTAAGCGGTAGTATAAATCTTTGCGCAGCCGCTCTTCTGAAATGGCAGTGATCGGGTCTTCATTCATCGTGGCGATGATACGGACGTCAATCGGTTTGTCCTGAGCTGATCCGATGCGCCTGATTTTCTTTTCCTGAAGGGCGCGGAGCAGTTTTGCCTGCAGGCTGAGATTGAGAGAGTTGATCTCATCGAGGAGCAGGGTGCCTCCCTGCGCCTGCTCAAATAAGCCGGGCTGGTCGATGGCTCCGGTAAAGGCGCCTTTTTTCGTGCCGAATAAAATACTTTCGACCAGACTGTCCGGCAGGGCGGCGCAGTTTTGTGAGATGAACGGGGCCCCTGAGCGCTGGCTGCCGTTGTGAATGCTTTGGGCGAACAGTTCCTTGCCTGTTCCCGTCTCGCCGGCCAAAAGCACGGACGATGACGTACGGGTTGCCCGTTTCGCGTTTTCGATGACTTCCCGAATGACCGGGCTGTTGCCGAGAATGCTGTCAAACGTGTAGCTGTTCTGTTCTTTCCTGTGCATGTTCTCTCTGATCAGCCGTTCGAGCTTGGTGACGTCCTTGGCGATTTCCACGGCGCCCTTGATCTCGCCGTTTTGCACAATCGGGAAGGTGTGGTTGATCGTCGTGATTTCCTGGCCTTTGTTATTGAAATAGCTCTGCTTTACATTTTTAATCGTTTTGCCTTCTTGAAGGGCCTGAACGAGCGTGCTGTCCTGCTGATTGGAAAACATAAATACATCAGTCAGGTTTTTATGCAGGACGTCCCGTTCATCCATATCTTCAATCTGCATCATTTTCTTATTGTAAATGACGGTGCTGCCCTTCTCGTCCACCACATGCAGCCCGACATCAATCTCTTCCAGAATGCTTTGTAACACGAGTGTGTAAAATTCGCTGGTTGTGTGCAGGTCAATTCC
Organism: Bacillus sp. JK106; assembly: GCF_053663355.1. Taxonomy (NCBI): domain Bacteria; kingdom Bacillati; phylum Bacillota; class Bacilli; order Caryophanales; family Bacillaceae; genus Bacillus; species Bacillus sp. JK106. Next base: position 85,288 of record NZ_JBSJQC010000001.1, read on the forward strand.
CCCTCTCAATCGTCTTAACATTCATTATTTTAAAATAAATCGAACAGGAAACGCAAAAAAATTTTGCGCTTGGACGATGTTTAAAAATAAATGGAAATTGAGGTAATAAAATCATTGACTTTTTTAGGGAAATGATTGATATTTAGATATATACTTAAATATCTAAATCATGTACGTATGAGAGGGGGAAAGTTTTTGAATAAAGCTTTTAAAGCACTGGCCGATCCTACAAGGAGAAGAATTTTGGATTTATTAAAGAAACAAGACATGACAGCTGGTGAAATTGCGGAACACTTCGACATGTCAAAACCCAGTATTTCTCATCACCTTACCATATTGAAAAATACTGATCTGGTTCACGATGAGAGGAAGGGCCAATTTATTATGTATTCATTAAATACCACTGTATTACAGGATCTTATAGGCTGGTTCTTTTCTCTGACTGATTCAGAACATGATAATAAGAAAGGCGGGGAATCATGAAAAAATATCTCTTTTCGGCAGGAATCATTGTTTTAACTGTTTTCACATGGGTTTGCACTTATTCATCTTTACCGGACAATTTGGCGACACACTGGGGATTAAACGGAAGTGCAAATGATTACCAAACGAAAGCTGATGCGATGATGATGCTTATTGGCATCATGATTATTGTATATATTTTAATAGTTATCATCCCTAAGATTGATCCTAAAAATAACTACAAAACATTTATCCGGCCATATATGGCTATATTTAATACAATGTTTGCGGTTCTGTTTGTCATTAATCTGATGACCATCTTGACCGGCCTGGGATATGATCTCCCTATATCTTATTTAGGAAACTTTATAGTGGGAGTCATTTTCATGGTGTTTGGAAACTTCATTCAGATCGTGAAGCCTAATTTCTTTTTAGGGATAAGAACACCTTGGACGCTGAGCAGTGAAAGAGTTTGGAAGGATACACACAGGGTTAGTTCGAAAATTTTTGTCTTAGCGGGCATACTCATGATGCTTGCAGCCTTTTTGCCGCCGGTATATAGAGTGTCAGTCATTTTCATTGCGGCAATCGGCTGTATCATATTATCTTTACTATATTCTTACATTGTATATCAGAGACAATTAAATAAATAATTGTTGAACAGGAGCAATCTAATCGGATTGCTCCTATTTTGTCAGCGGGAAACGCAAAAAAATTTTGCGCTTGGCTGAAGTTTGCACGCAAACTGCCGGAATATTTTGCAGGAAAAGAAAGAATGCTGGCGAAACATCCCGTTTTTTCGGATTGGCACGGAACTTGCTTTATAAAAAGGGAAAGCAAGATCTAATGTTGAATGATTACAAAACAAGGGGGAATCAGATTATGTCAGCTTTCACAAAATCTCAAGAAATTATCAGCCAAACTTCACATTACGGCGCGAACAATTATCATCCTCTGCCGATTGTTATTTCCGAAGCGCAGGGTGTTTGGGTAAAAGACCCTGAAGGCAATCAATATATGGATATGCTGAGTGCTTATTCTGCGGTGAACCAGGGGCACAGACATCCTAAGATCATTCAGGCGCTGAAGGATCAGGCGGATAAAATCACTCTGACGTCACGCGCGTTCCATAACGATCAGCTCGGCCCGTTTTATGAGAAAACAGCCAAGCTGACCGGAAAAGATATGATTCTGCCGATGAATACGGGAGCGGAAGCCGTTGAATCCGCTGTCAAAGCGGCGAGACGCTGGGCATATGAGGTCAAAGGAGTAGCCGATAACCAGGCGGAAATCATTGCGTGTATCGGCAACTTCCACGGCAGAACGATGCTTGCGGTATCCCTTTCTTCAGAAGATGAGTATAAACGCGGTTTCGGACCTATGCTTCCGGGTATAAAATTAATTCCATACGGAGATGCGGAAGCGCTGCGCCGGGCGATCACGCCGAACACAGCCGCTTTCTTATTCGAACCGATTCAGGGAGAAGCGGGCATCGTCATTCCGCCGGAAGGATTTTTACAAGAAGCGGCCGCTATTTGTAAGGAAGAAAATGTGCTTCTGATCGCTGATGAAATTCAGACGGGACTCGGCCGCACAGGGAAAACATTCGCGGTTGACTGGGAAAATATCGTACCGGATATGTTTATCTTAGGCAAAGCGCTCGGCGGGGGCGTCTTCCCGATTTCGTGCATCGCGGCGAACCGTGACATTCTCGGCGTGTTTAACCCGGGTTCCCACGGCTCGACATTCGGCGGAAACCCGCTCGCTTGCGCGGTATCGCTCGCATCTCTTGAAGTCCTTGAGGAAGAAGGGCTGGCAGAGCGTTCCCTTCAGCTTGGCCGTTATTTTAAAGAAGAGCTTGAGAAAATTGATAACCCGATCATAAAAGACGTGCGCGGACGCGGCCTGTTTATCGGTGTTGAACTGACAGAAGCGGCCCGCCCGTACTGTGAAAAGCTGAAAGGCGAAGGGCTTTTATGCAAAGAAACACATGATACCGTGATCCGTTTTGCACCGCCGTTAATGATTTCCAAGGAAGACTTGGACTGGGCGGTCCAAAAGATCACAAACGTGCTTCAAAACGCGTAAAACCTTGATGCGGCAATGCTTTCCCTCGGCTTGTATGGAATTTACAAATAAAAAATTCAGCACACTCTATTTGCGCGGAGACAGTATTTTAGTATAATGTATCTTTATGTACGAAAATGAATTTCATATAACATTCATATACAAATAGAGGCTCTTTGGACAGCAAATCGGTTTCAAAGCACCGGCTTGGTTCCAATACAAGTTGCTGAAGGGGTGCAGAATAGTGAATACAAATCAAAAAGAGAATCAGCTTCAGCGCACAATGAAATCGCGCCATTTGTTTATGATTTCATTAGGCGGAGTGATCGGCACCGGGTTTTTCCTGAGTACCGGATTTACAATTAACCAGGCGGGACCGCTGGGCGCGGTTCTGTCTTATCTGGTCGGCGGTTTTATTATGTTTTTGACAATGCTCTGCTTAGGCGAGCTTGCGGTTGCCCTTCCCGTATCAGGGTCGTTTCAGACGTACGCAACCAAATTCATCAGCCCCGCTTTCGGTTTCGCATTCGGCTGGCTGTACTGGCTCGGCTGGGCGGTGACATGCGCCATTGAGTTTTTATCTGCGGGACAATTGATGCTCCGCTGGTTTCCGCATGTTCCCGTATGGGTGTGGTGCCTCGTGTTTGTCGGACTGATGTTTCTTTTGAACGCGATTACCACAAAAGCGTTCGCTGAGTCGGAATTTTGGTTTTCCGGCATTAAAATTTTAGTCATTCTGCTGTTTATTATTTTGGGCGGTGCCGCCATGTTCGGCCTGATCGACATGAAACACGGCGAGCAGGCTCCTTTCTTCTCTCATTTTTATGAGGATGGATTGTTTCCGAACGGCATTAAGGCTATGCTTATTACGATGATTACCGTAAACTTCGCGTTCCAGGGAACGGAGCTGATCGGGGTTGCCGCGGGAGAAAGTGAAAATCCCGAGAAAACGATTCCGCGCTCTATCCGGCAGACGGTATGGAGAACGCTTGTCTTTTTCGTTCTCTCCATCATCGTCATTGCCGGCATGATTCCGTGGAAGCAGGCGGGAGTGGTTGAAAGCCCGTTTGTCGTGGTGTTTGAACAAATCGGTATTCCATATGCGGCCGATATTATGAACTTTGTTATCTTAATTGCGCTGCTCTCAGTGGCCAACTCAGGCCTGTTTGCATCGACGCGTATCTTATATGCCATGGCGAACGAAGGACAAGCCTTTAAATCGCTCGGCAAAACAACTAAACGCGGCGTGCCGATGAACGCTCTGATCGTGACGCTGGCCGTCGCCTGCCTGTCCCTGCTGTCTAAAGTGGCAGCGCCGGAAACCGTTTATATGTTTCTCTTATCATTAGCCGGACTAAGCGCGCAGGTCGGCTGGATCACGATTTCCCTGTCACAGCTGATGTTCAGACGGAAATACATCCGCGAAGGCGGCAAAGTGGAAGACCTGAAGTTTAAAACACCGCTGTACCCGGTGCTGCCTATTATCGGGCTGACGTTAAATACGGTCGTTCTGATCAGTCTCGCATTTGATTCAGAACAGCGGCTCGCCCTTTATTGCGGCATCCCGTTCATGGCGGTGTGCGTTATCGTCTATCATCTGTATGTAAAAAAGCATAAGCAGTCAGAAAAACAGATAGAGCTTTAAATCTTTTCGTGTCCAAGTCATCTTTGAGAAACCCGCACAGGACAACATACAACATGTTGAGGTGGAAAAACGGATGAACAAGAATATCTCAGTTATTGGAATGCCGATGGATTTAGGACAAGCACGACGCGGAGTGGACATGGGCCCGAGCGCCATCCGCTACGCGCATCTCATTGAACGGTTATCTGACATGGGGTATGCGGTGGAAGACTTAGGCGACATCCCCGTCAATCGTGAAAAACTCAAACATGATGAAGAGCTGAAAAATTTGAACTCTGTGCTCTCGGGGAACGAGCAGCTCGCCCAAAAGGTGCACAGCGTCATTGAGAATGAGCGGTTCCCTCTCGTCTTGGGCGGCGATCACAGCATCGCGATCGGAACGCTGACAGGAACGGCAAAGCACTATAAACAGCTCGGCGTCATCTGGTACGACGCGCATGGCGACTTAAACACCCTGGAAACATCGCCGTCAGGCAATATTCACGGAATGCCGCTGGCCGTCAGCCTCGGCGTCGGGCACGACACGCTGGTGAATCTGGGCGGGTATGCCCCGAAAATCAAGCCGGAGAACGTCGTCATCATCGGCGCGAGATCGCTTGATGAAGGCGAGCGTGAATACATTAAGGAAACAGGCATGAAAGTCTATACGATGCATGAGATTGACCGCCTCGGCATGACAAAGGTCATTGAAGAAACCATTGACTACCTGTCAGACTGTGACGGCGTTCACCTCAGCCTTGATCTAGACGGCCTTGATCCGAGCGACGCACCCGGCGTAGGCACGCCTGTCGTCGGCGGCATCAGCTATCGTGAAAGCCACTTGGCAATGGAAATGCTGTATGATGCCGACATCATCACTTCAGCGGAATTTGTCGAAGTCAACCCGATCCTCGATCACAAAAACAAAACCGGCAAAACAGCGGTCGAGCTGGTGGAATCTTTGTTAGGAAAAAAACTATTATAAAATATGCGCCTCCGCACCTGCGGAGGTTTTTTTTGTTGCCACGAGGAAACTAGCGGGCTGCCACCCTCTTTTTGGACCTGTAAATATGATATATTTATTACACAAAATGGGAAAGGGAGGTGTCCTGACAGATGGCTGAAGTGATGGCCCACGAAACAGTTGCGAAAAAAATCAGTGACTGGTATGAGGAAATCAAAAAGCACAACACCGAATCGGCTGAGGCGTTAAGAGAACAACTGCTTACGGATCTGCAAAATATGACACAAAATCAAACGGTGCTCCTTTATTTTAATTTAATTGATTCCCGCTATAAGCTTTTGATGGAAGAGTATGAGAAAACAGACGGCATTTTAAAAACGATCCAGCTGAACGCCGATAAAGAAAAAACGGACCAGATGATTCAATACTATTATTATTTCTTTTCCGGAATGCACGAGTTTTACCGTAAAAGGTTTATGAACGCCATTAATTTTTACCGGATTGCTGAAAGCAGGCTCCGGCACATACCGAATGAGATTGAAAGAGCCGAGTTTAATTATCAAGTGGCGATTGCCTACTATGAAATCCGCCAAAACTACTTTGCGATGAACCACGCGGAAAAAGCGTTGGAGATCTACAAAGCCAATGAAATGTACGCGGTCAGAGAAGCACAGTGTTTAATGGTGGTCGGCTGTAACAGAATGGACTTGTTTCACTATCAGAAAGCCGAAGAGCTCCTGCAGACGGCGGTTCATCAAGCCGCCAAAGCGGGCGATCCGCATATTGAAGCGCTCGCCCACTTTAACGCAGGCATTTGCTATGAAAGACAGGAAAAACTGGAAGAGGCGCGGGTCGAGTTTGAAACGGCTCTTGATCAAAAGGAGCATTTGCGATCAGCGTATTCGGTGCGGAGTCTGTACATGCTGGCCAGAGTGTTATTGAAGCAGGAAAAGACGGATGAGGGCCGGTTTTGGCTGCATAAAGCGCTGAATGCCGCTGAAGAAAAAAACGAGCCTGTATACACCCAAAAGCTGCGCATTTTACAGCATGTCTTTATTGACCGCAATGAAGAAGCGCTTGAATCAGCTTTCGCCGAGTTAAGAAGGAAAGAGCTGTGGAGTGACGTTTCCGATTTGTCATATCAGGCCGCGGCGCATTTTAAAAAACAGGAGAAATACAAACCGGCGGCGAAGTATTTTCAGGAATCAATTGATGCCAATGACCAAATTTTGAGATTAACGGAGGGGATTCGTAATGAAAACATGTAAATTCATTGTACTCTCAGCAGCCTTGGCAAGTCTCATTTCGATTGGATTATTTGCACAAACTGGTTCAACGGCACAAGCCGACCAAATCATAAAACCGGCGGAAAACGGAGCCTTCGGATAATACTGCATGATACCGCTTTCGTGTAAGGAGTGATTCAATGGCTATCACGCTGCAGCCGATGACAGGACAAGAGTTTCAGTCCTATCTCGCTCATTCAACCAAGCATTACGCTGAAGAAAAGGTAAAAGCGGGAACGTGGCTGCCTGACGAAGCGCCGGAATTAGCGGAGCTGGCGTTTGAAGACCTGCTTCCAGACGGCTTGGAGACAGCCGATCACTATTTATGGACGCTGACATTGGACGGAAAGGAAAATGCCGGCTGGCTGTGGCTGCACGCCGATCCGGACCACCCGCAGCAGGGCGCATTTATTTATGATTTCGGCCTTCATCCGCCTTTCCGCGGCAAAGGCTATGCAAAAGAGGCGCTCGCAAGGCTGGAGGACAAAGCCAAAGACCTGGGTGTCCGCAAGATTTCTCTCCATGTGTTCGCTCATAACGAAACGGCGCGGAAGCTGTATGAGAAGACGGGATTCCTGGAGACGGATGTCATCATGAGCAAAAAGCTGTCATGAAAAGAGGCCCGCACGATGGGCCTCTTTTGTTATTCATCTAACAATGTCATCATTTGTTCCGGGTAACGCTCGCCGGCCGCCGTTCCGATCGGAAACATTTCATCCAACCGCGCTTTCACATCCTCCGGAAGCACAATGTCGAGAGCGGCGAGGTTCTCTTCCAAGTAGTGTTTCTTTTTTGTACCCGGAATCGGAATGAGATCATCGCCGTTTGCGAGAACCCATGCGAGCGCAAGCTGAGGCGCGGTGATATTCATTTCCCGGGCAATGGCGGTAAGTTTTTGGACGAGCCCTATATTCACCGCCAAATTGTCTCCCTGGAATCTCGGCGTTCTTCTTCTGTAATCATCGGCATCCAGCTGATCTGTCGACGTCATCTTTCCGGAAAGAAAACCTCTGCCGAGCGGACTGTAAGGCACAAATGAGATGCCGAGCTCACGGCAGGCGGGCAGCACATGCTCCTCTGCTTCCCTGCTCCATAAAGAATATTCCGATTGAAGCGCGGCAATCGGGTGAATGCGGACGGCGCGCCTGATCGTTTCTGCGGAAGCCTCTGACAATCCGATATACCTCACTTTTCCTTCGTCAATCAGCTCCTTCATGGCGCCGACAGTTTCTTCAATCGGCACCCGCGGATCAACCCGGTGCAGATAATAAAGGTCGATATAATCCGTCCCAAGGCGTTTCAGACTGGCGTCACACGCTTTTTTCACATAATCGGGCCGTCCGTTAATTTCGATAAACTCACCCTTTTCGCTTCGGACATAACCGAATTTCGTCGCGAGGCACAGCTCCTTTCTGAATGGGGCAAGCGCTCTGCCGACAAGTTCTTCATTCGCACCCAATCCATATTGATCAGCTGTATCAAACAAATTCACGCCGAGATGAACGGCATGATGCAGTGTGGAAATCGACTCTTCCTCACTCTGGCTGCCATAGTATTCCGACATGCCCATGCACCCTAACCCCATTGCGGAAACCCGCATCGAACCGATTGTTCTGTCCTTCATATGTCCTCCCCCTTTCTTGTATGATAACCGGATTTCCTGATATTTGAAAATGATTTATGTATATGATTTACATATTGTTATAAAATTTTTAAAAATCTGTAAATTGTATTTTTTTTTATCGCAATTTCGTCATATAATGAAAACGTGGAAAAATTAACCTTAAAGAAAAGAGGCGAAGTTTGATGTGTAAAAAGCTGTTCAAAGCCGTCCTCCCGTTTGCCCTGTCATTCACCATGGTTCTGTCGTTCTCCGGTTTGAATGTAAAAGCGAAAGAAACAGAAACAGCCCGCTACGCAAAAGAAATCGCAGACCTTCAGCAGGGCACGACTCCTGAAGACGTTCTCCAATCCGCCAAAGAGCTTGCCAAACAGAAGCATGTTTCAACAGAAGCAATTCTCAAGCAGTTTCATCAAGAAATCACGGCAGACAAGGTGCAAGGAAATGTAATCGCTTCCAAAGGCGGACTCTCTGCGATGGGCGGATCGTCAGGAACCAAAAAACTCCCGAAAAGCACAAAAGGCAATATTTATTACACGAACTCATACACGGCTTATTACAACCACGGGCATGTCGGCATGTATTCATCCGCTGATAAAATTGTCGAATCCGTGCCGGGAGACGGCGTCCGCCAGATTGCTTATAACGGCAGAGAAGTCGAAGACAATTCAATCGTCCAGACCGTGAAAGTTACCGATGCCCAAAAACAAGCCGCCGCTGACTGGGCTGTATCAAGAGTGGGTGATGAGTACTCCTTCAACTTCGTCAATAACAGAAATACGGGCCATGAAGGCGCCAAAAACTGCTCAAAACTGCTGTGGTCGGCATTCCTCTTAAAAGCCGGGATTGATATCGACTCTAACGGCGGCTTAGGCGTATACCCGCGCGACATCACAAGCTCGTCCTACACAACCACGATCCTGACCATTCACTAAGGAGAACAACGTGAAAAAAATCATCTGGATACCCTTAGTGATCATCGCCGCCGCAGCGGTCTTATGCTTCTTCTATTTCCGCACGGAAGACCCTGCGGAGGTTGCGAGAGACACATTAAATGACCCTGATTTTCTGAAAGATAAAGAGGCGCTGCTGTATTTCTCCACTGCGGCTGACCAAGACACGTTCGGCGGCGGAAAAAGCTACGCCCTCTTCGCCGATGAAAAAGGGCGGCTTTCTTCTTATCAAATGAAGGGGCTTGAGCTCGGATCGGCCAAAGTGCATGACGAAAGCGTGCTGCTGGAGGACAAAAAAGGAATCTACACCGTTCAGGACGGCCTTCACACGTATAAAAGAGCGTACCAGCATACGGGAGACAGCGCGGGATATATCGAACGGGCGAAAGGCTTTTACACGCTGTATAATTCGGGCTACGACAAGAGCGGCGGCAGCTATCGCTCAGAGCTGTACCGCCAGATGGACGGCAGGTGGAAGCAAGACGTCATCCCGCACTATATCCGCGCCTCAGGCTTTTTTAAAGATCATCTTTTCGCGCTCACGCCGACAGATGACGAAAAAGGCTATCACGTCCAAGACATTCAGGCCGATAAAGAAAAGCTCCATACAACATCAATCGCGACGTGGACGTATAAAGAAGGCACGTCTGTCGAATCCCAGCTCGCCGCGGACGACAGCGCTGTCTGCTTTGTTACCAGAGGAGAAAAAGCCGATCACATCTATCAAATGGTGAAAGTCATGAAAAACAGCGGCGCCATCAAAACGTATGACATCGCCGCTTATAAAAATGACGAACAGACGATCTATGACTCCATGCCGTTCAGCTTCAAAAAAAGCTTTTTCATGGAGCATCGCAGCTTCTATTTCGTTGACGGCTTCGGAACCGTCTACTGTATCAACCCTGAGACCGGAAAAAGCAAAAAGGCCTTCACCCTCCCCGCATCACGAATGAAGGCCGACTTTAAAGAACTTATGCATCAAAACGGAAAGCTGTATCTGTTCACGTACAGCTACAAAAAGCCCGCCAAAATCGAATCCTTCGACCTGAAAACGGGCAAAAAACTGAACGACCTGACCATCCCAAACTTAAAAAACATCGTCACGCCGAAAAGCCATCTCAAGCTGTATGATGTGCAGGTGATGGATGGGTTTTAAAGAGTATGAACATTTCGGAAGAGCTTGCCGCTTTTGGTAAGCTTTTTATAATGAAACGTTACTGCGGGAAAGAAGGTGTTCATTTGAAATCATTCAGTATCTTCTTATTGTTGTCCGTCATTTGTATAACCATTGTTTTTGTCATAATGAATATGTTGATTGGATACCCTGATGTGAGTAACGGGGCATTGATGATGATTGTATATATCGTTGTGACCCTCATGATAAGGCTATATAGCAAGAAAAAGAAATAGAGGAATTTGAACCGTAAAAGCAGAAGACAGTCAGGTGAAGGAGGGAGCCGATGAAGAAAAAGCTTGCCGCGGTGACCGTAACCATTCTCCTGGTTTCCGTGATAACCAACTCTTTTCTAAACGGCGGAAAGCCGGACTGGATTGATGTATGCTGTACGCTGCTGGCGAGTCTATTAGGAATTCTGTTCGTCCTTCGCTTAGAAAAAAGAGAAAACACGTAAAGAGCCGGATGCTGAAAACACCGGCTCTTTTTGCGCGTCATTTGCCGAATTGTGGATAAAACTCAGCCCGAAGCACTACTAACATGTGTATAAATAGGTTATATTGAGAAGAGAACAATTGCCGCGCGCAAAAGAAAACCGGAGGATGTAACAATGAAAACCGCTTATTATTCTTGTGAAGAACATATCGAAACCGTGCTGGACATGTACATAGATGATCATGAGCTTCCGCCCGAAATCAGAAAAATCGAACATACTAACAGTTTATCCACAGCCTGTGAATTATGTGGGGACACTGCAACATATCTAGTAGGGAACGAATGATCCTACACAAAATACAGAAAAGATATCCACAATTGTGGACAATATATATGAATAACTTGTTTCTAAAGTGGGGATGACCTGTGAATATCAATATTGTGACCATCGGAAAACTAAAAGAAAAATACCTCAAGCAAGGCATTGAAGAATACAAAAAACGACTCTCAGCCTACGCAAAAATCGACATTATCGAACTCCCGGACGAAAAAGCTCCGGAAAACCTGAGCGACCAAGACATGAAAATCGTCAAAGACAAAGAAGGCGAACGCATCCTGGCCAAAATCAGCCCGGACACCCACGTCATCGCCCTCGCCATCGAAGGAAAAATGAAAACATCCGAAGAACTGGCCGATACAATAGATAAGCTGGCGACTTATGGAAAAAGCAAAATCACCTTCGTCATCGGCGGCTCACTCGGCCTAAGCGACGCCGTCATGAAGCGCGCAGACGACAAACTGTCATTCTCAAAAATGACATTTCCTCATCAGCTCATGCGGCTCATACTAGTTGAGCAGATTTACCGGGCGTTTCGGATTAATCGTGGGGAGCCTTATCATAAGTGAGTGAGGTTTTTAGAGTAAAGAATTTATTTGCTAATAGTAACAGAGTAATGACGTAAAAAGAATCCTTCCAATTCGACTTTGAAAATCAAAAGAGAAGGCAACGTAGGAGTTTGCCAAAGAATATTAATATTAAAGAAAGGAGAGGGGAATGTGGTAAAGGAAGGATATAGAGGTGTAGAGTACTACAAAGGGCCAGATTTGGCAAAAGGATATATGCTAGATAAGGCTAAAGAAGTTTATGAGGAGTTGACGATAGGTCATACAATAGAGAATATCAATGAAGCTATAGAATTATATAATATAATCAAGTATGTGAAGGACGATACATTTCTATTATATCTTGGTGAAGATAAAGAGGAATGGCTTAAAGAAAAAGACGGTATAGCTAAATCGTTAGTGGGTAAATATATCAATCATCATTCAGACATATTAGCCGAATATGAAGAAGTAGATTTCGAATATAAGGAATGCTTTTGGGAAATAATAGAAAAAAGGAAGTTGGGTGATATTACAGAAAGCAGATTTAAGGTGTTTCTTGATAAACTTGATGTATTTGCATGGCAAATATTTAAGCAATATAAACTTGTGATGAAATATGACGTGGAATTAAGAGAATACATGCTTATCAATCCAGAAGGAAGTACAAATTTACTTTTGGATAAATATTTATTAAAGCATAGGAGCGAACGAGAGGAATCTTATTTGCCACAATCATTAACTACAGAAGATAAAGAAAAGATTATTAGCACCTATATTGATTTAGACAAGCCTAATTTAAATTATACCAGGCTTCTTAGTAATGTACAGAATACAAAAGAGTTTGCTTTAGATACTAGAGTTAAACTGAAAGCAAAAAGAGTAAGCGAAAGACTTGAGAGAGAACTCTTTAAAGATGGTAGTGGGCGGGGAACGGAAATAATAGTTGAGTTCAAAGAAAATGTAGAGGGTACAGTAAAGCAACATTTCACTTTAAGCAAAGTAGGAACAGAAGTTGATAAAGAATGGTTAGAATCAAACCTTGATAATCCTACATTATTGAACAACTTTATATACATATTCGAGTTCGTAAATAATGATATGGTTTCTAAATTCCCATATAATGAAATATATGCAAGTGTTTTTGAAAGATTTGGTTTTGCTCATGAAAAAGAATACAAGACCTGTACAGCTTTCTCAATAAGAGAATCGTTATCCTTAGCACAAATGCATGTATATTATTCATTTCTAAAGAGTAAAAACAAAGATTTAGAAGCAATAATTGAATGGTTCTTCAATGTTTATCTAAAAGAGGAATTCTATATTGAGGACTTCACCATTAAGCTACCACCTATAGATAATCCGAATTTTGAAAAGTGCAAATCTATATTTCCAACTATTGAAAGCATAATCAAGAAGTATAGGTTTTATTTAGAGGATGGTTACATTGATGAAGAACTTGTACAAATGGAAAGCAAGCCTTTGCCATTTTCTGAATGCCCAAGCATGACAAAAGACAGATACGTGTATATAGCGCCAAATAATGATGAGGCTATAATATTGAGAAATATTATGTTCTCTGACCAAAGTAACCTTACTTATTTCCCGAATTATGGTGATATTCAATACAATACGCTTATTGAAAGGTTGACTACTGATAAGCTGTATTTACATGACATAGAGGATTATCAAAAATCGTCTTTAGATTGGCTTATTGAACATGATTATGTGACTGTAAACGACGATAATGAAATAATGTTGGTCAATAGGAATCGAACACTTATACATTATTATATCCATATAAACGGTGTAGTTGTGACTAGTAAGTTAACTAATGCTCTAAAGCAAGAAGTTGATAAGTTATTAAATGAAAGAGTTTTAGTTTCCGAAAATACATTATTAACAAGGCAAGAATCCAATTATATAGATTACTACTTGAATAAGAAAAATTTTATCAATGGATATGACTTAAGGAACAAGTATTTACATGGTACATCTTCTAGCTATGAGAATGAAAATGAGCATTATGTAAATTATTTGCATGCTCTCAGATTATTAATAACGATTATGATAAAGATAAATGATGATCTTTGCACAGCGAAGGTTGTGGGTGATTAATATTAAGAAGAAACGAACCAGGCCCCTGTGGCAGGAGTAAAAATTGTAAGCATCAAGTTAAATTAGGTTCTTTTCAAAATTAGTTGATAATTCTTTCTAGGCATGTTCAGGGCTCAATAAGAAAAAGAAGAAGTAGAGACCATGAATGAATTGATACGGCTTCTCGACCGCATTTGGAATACGATTCTCATGAATTAACAGTCCATGCTGTGGTGATTCATGTATCGTCAAACCTTCATGAAGTTTCCTGACCCCATTGTGGTGTGAGTTCGTCCACCGTTCACTCCACCTATCCGAAAAAGCTTTCAAGATTTACCCATGCAGAGAAACAAGGCCATGATTCGTTTGAGTAATCGGGAATTATTTTATGATAATCCAACTTGTAGCCACGAAATTTTCTTAGAACGTGCAGTGTTCATTTACTGCAGTTCCGTAACGGTTTCGAAAGTCTTGAGTACCCTATTTAAACAAAAATCAATTAATAAAAACCATACTTAGATTAGTCAAGGGAGCCTTATCATAAGTATTTTATTTTCTTAAACTGATTTTTTCAGAAAAAACATGAAACTCATGATAATATATAACCAGGTCCATTTCAGAAAAATTTGTCACAGGAGGGTATTTATGAAATCTATTGCAATGTTTAACAACAAGGGCGGAGTAGGTAAAACTACATTAGTATGCAATTTAGCAAGTTTTATAGCTGCTGAGTATGATAAAAAGGTACTGCTAATAGATGCGGATCCTCAGTGTAATTCTACGGTGAATTTACTATCTGATAAGCAATTTGAAGAAGTTTATTATAAAAAAGATGGATTCACAATATACGACATGTTAAAGCCCTTACATAGAGGACAGGGCTATTCACAAGAGTTAAATCTAATAAAAGTAAATAATTTTGATATTAGTTTCTTAGCTGGCGATCCACGGTTGGCATTGATGGAGGATTTACTATCCAATGATTGGAGAGATGCTGTTGCAGGTTTACCCAGGGGTTTGAGGACAACGCTTGTTTTCAGTGAATTGTTAAGTAGATGTAAAGAATTTGACTATGTTTTTTTTGATATGGGGCCATCTTTAGGCTCATTAAATAGATCTATATTATTAGCATCAGATTATTTTATAACACCTATGTCTTCCGATATCTTTAGTTTATTGGCGGTTGAGAACATTGGCCAAACTTTAGAAGCTTGGAAAACAAGGTTTAATTATGGAGTTATAAACAATGAAGATCCAGAAGCTTTAGATGGATTAAAAACAGAGAGTAACCTGAAGTTTGCTGGGTATGTTACTCAACAATATACTGCAAAAACAAAGGATGGAGTAAAGAGACCAGTCAAAGCATTTGAACGTATACTTGAACCAATTCCAGCTACGATGAAAAGGGAATTAATTGAAGTCTTGAACAAAGAGGTTGGAGAGAATGATTATGATTTGGGAAGTATTCCTAACTTCCATAGTGTAATACCAATGTCACAAGTTGCCCATAAACCAGTATACAGATTAGAAGCAAAAGATGGAGTAGTAGGTGCTCATTTTACTAAAGTAAAAGAATTTAAATATATTATGGAAGGTATTTCTCGGAAACTGATTGAGAGTTTGGAGGTAATTGGATGATTAGCTGGCCACTTCCTCTCGTGAAAGATATAGCGAGAAGAAAGTCTGTTTTATTTTTAGGTTCAGGAATATCTAGAAATTCCATAAATGCACAAGGTAAAAGGCCACCTACTTGGGAAGAATTTTTGAGAATAGCTTCAGATAATATCTCTGAAAATACTGAACATATTAATACTTTTATAGCTGAAAAAGATTATTTAACTGCTTGTGAAATAATTTATTACAAATTAAGTTCCCATGGTTTTAATGAAATAGCTAAAGATTCTTTCATGAGACCTGGATTTGAAAAACATAGAATTCATGAAGCGATTTTTAAATTAGATTCAAGAATAGTAGCCACTCCAAATGTTGATAAAATATATGATACATTTGCCAACCAAGAATCAAATGGAACTATTAGTGTGAAAAACTATTATGATGACGATTTAGCAGATAAGCTTAGATCCGAGGATCGGATAATCATAAAAATTCATGGCACTATAGATTTCCCTAATCAAATGATTTTTACCAGAAAGCAGTATACAGAAGCTAGGTATAATAATTCCACTTTTTACAAGTTGTTAGATGCCTTAGCCTTAACCCACACATTTATATTTTTAGGGTGCGGTCTAAATGACCCTGATATTAGATTAATTTTAGAAAATTATGCTCATGTATATCCAAATAGCCGCCCACATTATATGGTAACGGCCTCAGATAATGTGACTGAAGATTTAGTTCGGTCTACAAGAGAGAATGCTAACTTGGAAATTATAAGTTATGATTCAACGAACAATCATATAGAACTCTGTCGATCATTAGAATCATTAGTTGTTTTGGTTGAAGAGGAGCGAGATAAAGTTGCTAGTGCAAGAATTTGGTGAGTAACATTCTGTATATTGAGAAATTAACTCTAGTATTACACCTGGCATTTTGTGGAATAGTTCGATAGATTGAATTTTATGCAAAACTATTGCTAGTTAGCAGTCAATGAGGTGAAACAAAAACCAGATTCCACTACAAATCTGGTTTCCCACAGCTATTGAAAGCAACCTACTGTTGCTTCTCTTTCACCATCTTAATAAAGAGAAAGAAGACAATGATTACAATAAAATAATTCAATGGGTTCTTAACGATGCTTATCTCCAGTGAAATCTGTAAGAGTATCCAGAGAATGAAGATGGCTAGTATTGAAGGAATGATGATTTTGTACATGTCGACCACCTTCCATAGTTAGTAAAAGAAAGGGGCGCGGGCCCCTTTTTCTTCATGGTTAAAAGCAAGATGCGGCAGCTCCTGTCATTGCACCGCCAACAGCGCCGGTAATGGCTCCGACGGCACCCGCTCCTACTGTTCCGATACCGGGTATTGTGACTGTTCCTACAGCAGCTCCTGCAAGACCCAGTGTGCCGCCTCCAGTTACCGCACCACCGCCAGTACCTAAAATACATTTCCCGACTGATTGGGTGCTGATTGACCCGCTCGTTTTTCCAGCGTCTTTGTTTACGACTTTGACTAAAACGCCATTTTTGATTTTTTCATATTTCAGTGTAACGGGGTCACCATTTTTGTCAGTAGAGCTTTTCGGAAGAGCCTGCTCCTCGCCCGTTATGTTGTCTTTTAGGGTTGCATTGCCTTTAGCGTCAATATGAACATCTGCATGATTGAACGTCATCTTCAGCTCACTGTCGTTGAGGTTTTCAACTTTGTATGTAGCTTGGGATTCTGCAGCAGCCGCAGCATGAGGTAAAACCGGGAGGGCAAAGGCACCTGCTAGGAATACCAAGGCTGCCAGTTTCACTGCGGTTAGCTTCATTCTGCTTTGCATCATTGATCCTCCTCCTTTGGTTGCCATACTAACAAAGGCATTCTGCTTGTTAAACCCTTACCATATAAAATGATAAAAAATTCACCCAATTTCATCACATTAACCAACAAGGTTTGTATGTTTCCCTTCGAAAGTCATAGGAGAGCAGGGTTCATATCTGATGCGAAGTTATCAAGGAGGATAGAAACCGTAAAGAAGAGCTCAGAGAAGCACCTTTATTGCGAACAACAGCTTCTTCCGCATTTTCCATACAACAGTATAAATCCCTTTCCGTCACGGAAACCTAGTGGAAAAGGTTTCTGAAAGGAGGGGGCGTATGATGAAAAGTGAAAAAATTCAAAACAAAACATCTTTGGTTTGGAAGATGGCGATTGCCTCTGCGGTTTCTTGGGAAGCGGCAAAACTGGCGGGCTCTGATCACCCCTATTTAGCGCCTCTGTCTGTTATCTTATGTTTGCAGCCAACGATAGATCAGTCGATTCGTTTTTCTTTTCATCGTATTGCGGGAACTGCGATTGGGATCATGCTAACGTCCTTTCTTGTCAGTCACTTGCCAATGAATGGCTGGATGCTGGGGCTGTTCCTGTTAGGCGGTACTTACATAGCGAAGTGGTTGCGAATAGATGTAACGGTTTTACATCAGGTAGCGCTCACCATTTTATTGGTCTTTACGTTTGAACGAAACTCTAAAGATTATGCATTCGACCGAATCATCGATACGGTGATCGGCGTCATCATCGCGATTCTGATTCACATGTTCCTGTTTCCGCCGGACTACACAAAAAAGGCAGCGGACTCTTTTCAAACATTGGCTCGTCAGCTTTCCGGCACACTTTCAGACCTTTCCAAATGGGTGCAATCAGAGTGGGGGCAAGGAAAAGGGAACCTTATGGAATATAAAATGAACCATCTTCTGCAGGAGCTGCATATGACAAAAGAGATGCTGCAAACAGCCTCTGACAGCTTAAAATTCAACCCCGTCAGAAAAAAACATAAAAACATCATTTCAAGCTATCAAATAGAGATGCAAAAGTTGAACGCCGGATTTGAGTATCTGTCAAATATAGTGAAAACGTTAAAAGAATGGGAAAAAGAAGGAGCTTTATCTTCAAGTGACAAAAGGGAGCTGGGGAATAATTTACAAGTGTTAAGTGAATATTTTGCGGGTTTTAAAGGCATACAGGAGGGTGAAACAGACAATCGGAAACAGAAGGAACAGAACGTGTTATTGGAATCTCTCCGCTCCGACTTGCTGTCGCACCCGCCGCCCGGTCATAAGGTCTATAAAGACTCTTTTTTTTTAGAAACGAAGAAATTGCTGAAGCGTTTGTAATGTTTTCTGGAAAAAAAGAATACGGATATACAGATATGATCAGGTAAAAGCGGGGGACATGAGATGGATGATATACACCGGATTTTGGATGTCATCGCTAATTCTAAGAAAGCTAAGGTACTGGCTACCATTATTAAAACAGAGGGGTCCGCTTATAAGAAAGAAGGCGCCTCCATGCTGATTTTAGAGGACAAAACAAGAGTCGGCATGTTATCCGCCGGTTGTCTGGAAGAAGATCTCGTTGAAAGGGCAGAGCAGGTCTGGTCTGCGGGAGAACCGTTGATTGTCCGCTTTGATATGAGTGCGGAAGACGATTTATCCTGGGGACAGGGCGTTGGCTGTAATGGTGTTTTGACGGTGTTGCTTGAGCCTGTAAAAGGGGAATTGGAACGGCATCTGATGACAGTCAAGACATGCTTAGATGGAAAAAAATCTGTGACCCGAGTGAAACGATTCACTGAAACGTTAGAGCCGAAGGAAGATCTGTATATCGCTGAAGACGGCAGCGTGTTTGGAACCGGGGATGTGATGGAGCAAGGCTGTATTCAAAAACTGAGACAGACAGAGAAGGGAATCAAAAGAGATGAACATACATCTGATTTGTTTTTTATCCATCAGATGGTGCCAAAACCTTGTTTATATGTCTTCGGAGCAGGAGAAGATGCGAGGCCGTTAGTTTCGTTGGCGGCTCGTGCGGGCTTTCATGTGACGGTGATTGACTGGCGTCCCGCCTTATGTCATCACGGGCATTTTCCTGAAGCCGGCCATTTGATAACGGGAGCGCCGGAAGAAGTCATGGAAGGCCTGAGCATGACAAAAAGGGATTTTGTTGTCATTATGACGCACAGCTTTCAAAAAGATCAGATCATTTTACATACAATAAAAAACGAGAATGTGTTTTATAAAGGCGTTTTAGGCCCCAGAAGGCGCACGGAGCGGCTGTTAGGCGGGGCGGAGATTCCGGCAGATATTCATTCCCCTATCGGCCTTCCCATCGGGGCACAAGGCCCTGAAGAGATTGCTGTAAGTATCGTCGGCGAGCTGATTAAAGAAATGCGAAAACAAAGGACCCGCTTATGAAAACAGCAGCCATTTACCTGGCAGCCGGTACAAGCAGACGCATGGGGACGGATAAGCGAAGTTTATTTCTCAATGGCGTTTCCCTTGGAAGTATGGCTCTTAAACATGCCTTGTTATCTGAATTAGATCATATTTTCGTTATTACGGGAAAGGGAGATTCACTGCATTGGCTTTCGGAATTTTTCTTTTTATCCCCTATGTCAAATAAGTGGAGCCAGGCAGAATGTGAGCAAGCGGGTAAGGGCCAAGGCCATTCTATACTATGCGGTTTACAAAAAGCGGCAGCGTACGAGGCTGACGCCGTTATCATTCTCCTTGCAGATCAGCCGTTTGTCACCTCAGATATCATCAATACGTTAATTGATTCCTATCAAAAGGAGCGCCGCTATTTATTTATCGCCGCTGAAAATCAGCATCTTCCTATGCCCCCTATTTTATTCTCCAATCAATGTTTCCCGGTATTGCATCAGTTAAAGGGAGATCAGGGCGCCCGGCATGTGATCCGTGAAAGTATGATCAAGGCGGGAAAAATGATCAGCTTTCAAGACCCTTTGCTTTTTTATGACGTCGATACAGTTGAAGATTATAAGCTGCTGCTGAATAAATTCGGGGAGTGAATGAGTTGGAGTATATCGGGAAGAGTGTCATTCGGAAAGAGGCCCTTGAAAAAGTGACGGGTAAAGCGAAATATACGGATGATTTTCAAGAAACAGGGACGTTGCACGCAAAAATGCTGACCAGTCCATATGCTCATGCCGATATTGTGTTGATGGACTTTTCAGAAGCTTGGAAGATTCCCGGTGTGAGAGCGATATTGGGTGACGAACCTTTTCCGCTTGCAGGTGAAGAAATTAAAGACAGATCGCCGATTGCTTATAAAAGGGTCAGATACCATGGTGAGCCGGTTGCTGTTGTTGTTGCGGAAAATCCGATTACAGCTAAAAAGGCCGCGGATGCCATCAAAGTATCCTATAAACCTCTTCCCGTCGTCAATTCCCCCCGTGAGGCCTTTCAAAAGGATGCGCCGCTCGTTCATGAACATGCGGACCGCTATGAGAAGACAAAAGGTGTATTCCCGGTTCCGAAGACAAATATCGCAAACCTGGATAAGGTTAGAAAAGGAAATATTGAAGACGGATTTAGGGAAAGTGATGTGACAGCAGAATTCCAGATTTCCTTTAACCCTTCTGATCACGCTGCGATGGAGACAAGATGCTCGATCGCTGAAATTCGGGCGGATGAGGAGATTATCATTACCACATCCTCTCAAGCCCCTTTTGCCATTAAAAAATTAATGCAGTGGTATTTTGGAATTGAACCCGGAAAGGTTATCGTCAAAACGCCTTTAGTAGGCGGGGCGTACGGGGGAAAAGCAGCCGTTCAGTTAGAGGTGATTGCCTATTTGGCATCAAAAGCAGTCGGAGGCCGGCCCGTCAAATTGTTTAATACGAGAGAAGAGGATATGATCACATCTCCCGTTCATGTAGGATTGGATGCCATTGTCAAATTAGGGGCCACAAAGGATGGAATTTTAAAGGCGGCAGACATTCAGCTTTTATTTGATGGCGGAGCATACTCTGATAAAGGAGTGGACATCAGCCGGGCTGCGGTGGTTGATTGTACGGGTCCGTACGCTATCGACCATATATCGTGTGATTCATATTGTATGTATACGAATCATCCATATCCCAGTGCATTCAGAGGCTACAGCCATGCTGAAGTGTTATTTGCTTTTGAGCGGACGATGGATGTATTGGCGGAAAAGCTGAACATGGACCCGTTAGAACTTCGCTATAAAAATGCCATTCGCCCCGGTGACACCACACCGACTCAAGTTCTTCTCAATTCAAGCACGGTCGGAAATGTGCCGAAATGTATTGAAAGATTGAAGGAATTAATGAATTGGGACGAGGGGCAGCGAATTGAAATCGACGGCCGGAAGATACGGGCGAAGGGAATCAGCTGTATTTGGAAAACCTCAACATTTGATACAAATGCAACGTCCGGGGTTCTTTTAACCTTTAATCCCGATGGAAGCATTAATTTGATGTCAGGGGTAGTGGAAATTGGAACAGGGACAAAAACAGTGTTAGCCCAAATCTTAGCGGAACGAATGAAAATGGATATAAGCAAAATTCACGTGAAAATGCTTGTAGACACCCAAACAACTCCCGAGCATTGGAAAACCGTGGGGAGCAGAGGGACGTTAATGGCCGGGAGAGCCGTACTGAATGCAGCGGAGGAAGCCATCCGAAAGCTGAAGGACGCGGCATCATGTGTGTTGCGGGTTCCTGTCGAGGAATTGGAAGTGGCCGACGGAAAGGTTTATTTTATAGATCATCCTTCTGTACATGTTGACATAAAAGACATTGCTTACGGATATACGTTTCCGAATGGAAATACCGTTGGCGGCCAAATCATTGCGAGCGGTAATTACACATTAACCCGGATGACGAATTTAGACCGGGAAACGGGAAGAGGAAAGCCGGGACCCGAATGGGCTGTAGGTGCTCAGGGAATTGAAGTTGAGTTGGATAAGCGGGATTATACGTATCGGATTACAAAAGCCTATTCTGTTGTGGATATAGGAACTGTACTGAATGAAAAAGCTGCAAGGGGTCAAGTGATGGGGGGGATGAGTATGGGAATCGCATTCGGAGGAAGAGAAACCTTTGTATTTGATTCATATGGCAGAGTATTAAATCCTCAGCTTAGAACATACCGCCCCCTTCACTATGGAGAGCAGCCTGAATATATCGTTGAATTTGTTGAAACCCCGCATGTGATTGCGCCTTATGGAGCGCGAGGCGGCGGGGAACACGGACTGCTGGGGATGCCGGCCGCATTGGGAAATTGCCTTTCCGCCGCTTTAGGTGTCCAATTGAATCAACTTCCTCTCATTCCCGAACAATTATGGAGGACGCAAGAGGGGTGGAAAGATGATACCGTTTGATTTTGACTATTTTAAACCGAAGACCATTCAAGAAACAATCAATCTATTTCACTCGCTTGCGGCTGAAAAGAAAACACCGATGTATTATTCCGGCGGCACGGAAATTATCACGTTAGGAAGGCTGAATATCGTCTATACGGATGCGGTGATAGATATGAACGCGCTTCCGGAATTTCACGCCATCCGTTTTTATGAACGTTATCTGGTGATCGGAGCGGGCGTGTCATTAACGAAACTGGAGGAAGAAAATCCATTTCCGCTATTAAGTAAAACAGTAAGTGAAATAGCCGATCGGACGACTCGAAATAAGATCAGCCTGGGCGGAAACATTTGCGGGGGCATCTACTACCGTGAGGCCGTGCTGCCGTTGCTGATTTCTGATAGTTTGCTAGGGATTGCAGGGAGAGCGGGGATTCATTACCATCCTATAAATAAAGTATTTAACAAGGAAATACAATTGCGAAAAGGAGATTTTTTATTTCATGTCGTTGTCGATCGAGCGTACGTTGACCTGCCATTTGTCAGTATCAAAAGAAGACAGCAGTGGAATGTCGGGTATCCATTGGTGACAGTCTGTGCGCTGAAAAAAGATGATGAGATCAGAATGGCCTTCAGCGGCGTATGTCCATTTCCGTTTCGTTCTGCTGAAATGGAGGCTGTGCTTAACGATAAAAGCTATTCATTAGAAGATAGAGCGCGCAGGTCTTTACAGTATGTACCCAAACCCGTTCTTGATGATGCGGAAGGCTCAAGTGAATACCGAATATTTGTCTTGCAACATACAATTTTAGATGCCTTACGGGAATTAGAAGGAGGTCCAAATGTCTGATCTTATTACGTTGAAAGTAAATGGCGAGGAAAGACAGATGACGGTCAGACCGGCTGATACTTTGTTATTTGCTCTTCGTCTTCGTCTCGGATTAACTGGTGCAAAACCGGGCTGCTTAAATGGGGATTGCGGCGCCTGTACGGTATTAACGGACGGGGTGCCGATGAAGTCTTGCTTAATGCTTGCGGCAGAAGGGGAAGGAAAGGACATTACGACAATTGAAGGACTGATCAATACGCCGATTCAAAAGGCTTTTATTGAAAAATTCGCGTTTCAATGCGGTTATTGCACACCGGGTTTTCTCATGAATTGCCATGCTTTAGTGAATACTGAGCCGAATGCAAGTGATGACACGATAAAAAATTGGCTGGAGTCCAATATTTGCAGATGTACGGGTTACAGGGAGATTGAAGAAGCGGTTAAATCTGTTTTACATACAGGGAAAGGGACTTCTTAGTTCGCAACCGTAAAAAAAGAGCCCAGAGAATCATCCCTGAACTCCATATTCTTCACTTCATATACCGATACTCCCGCAGCTTCTCCAAAATCGCCACTTCTTTCAGCAGTTCTTCACCGACGTTTGTTTCTTTCACTTTCTTCCGCTCCAGCTCTTTGTCGACTAATCGTTTCACTGTTAAGACGTCGGTTCCGGTGCTCAGCACTTCGGCCTTGGAGTTAAAGTGTTTATGGGCGACGAGCTGCATGCCGTAGGAGTTGTATAAGAGCGTGTAGCCGGCGATGCCTGTTGTGGATTGATAGGCTTTGGAGAAGCCGCCGTCGATGACGATCATTTTTCCGTTTGCCTTGATCGGATCTTCTCCTTCGATTTCTTTTACCGGTGTATGGCCGTTGATGATATGGCCGTGATCCGGATTGAGGCCGAATTCCTTCAGGATGTTTCGGCAGGTTGCCTCGTCTTCACGCAAATAGTAATACGGGTTTTTCTTTTCTTTATGCGTTTCCTTCTCTTTAATGAAATACCGCTCAAAGGTTGTCATGGCCCGTTTTCCGAAGAGGGAGGAGTATTCGCCTGTCCATAAGTACCACGTCATATCTGTCGCCAGATCATCGGTTTCTTCCGGATGGGCAAACGCTTCACGTAAGAACCGTTCAAATACATCGAGCAGCTCACGGCCCGCATAAGCTTTATCCTCTATCATCATCGTTTCCATGCTGCCGTTTTCATCGACGGGAATACAGCCGTGAATCAACAGGTTGCCGTTATATTTCAGATACAGGCTGCCTTTTTTCATCATAAAATTCATATGGCGGCCCAGCTTTTCGGAGTGCTGGACAGAAAACAGCAGCTTGTCCATGACTTCTGCTTCTTCTTCTAGCAGCTCGTCGGGCTGTTTGGGATTCACCGTCGCAAAGCAGGTGTTTTCCAGTTGATACGTTTTTCCGTTCAGCGTGATTTCATTGCGGTCATAATCAATCTTTTCCAGTAACAGCCGTTCCTCCATATTAAAGTTCGGCCGTCTCTTAATAATCGGGCTCTCAAGCTTGAATTGGATCATCGCGATCGCCTGATGAATTTTTGTGATTTGTTTAATCTCATCTTCCGGTCTGTTTTCGTCCGCTTTCGGGCGGAAAGACGGGTTATCATCGTAATATTTTTCGGCAAGGTTCAATAGCGGTCTCAGATTGATGCCGTAAACGTCTTCAATAATATCCAGATTGTCATAGCGGGCACAGATGCGGATAATGTTTGCCAGACATACTTTTGAGCCGGAATAAGCGCCTATCCAGAGAACATCATGATTCCCCCATTGAATATCCACTGAATGATAGTTGATCAGTTCTTCCATGATTTTATCCGGCTGCGGTCCGCGGTCATAAATATCGCCGACAACATGCAGATGGTCGACCACCAATCGCTGCGTGCTGTAGGCAAGACCGGTGATCAGCTTATCGGCCTGGCCGAGCGCAATGATCTGTTCTATGATTTCGGAGTAGTATTGTTCCTTGTTGGCGGCTTGTTCTGTTTTGTACAGCAGCTCTTCGGAAATATAAGCAAATTGGGCGGGCAGTGCTTTGCGCAATTTGGAGCGGGTGTACTTGGAAGAACAATAAGAAACGAGCTTAATCATCCGATGAATCGTTTCTTTATACCACTCGTTTAATGCCTCTTTCGTATCAAAGTTATGTTTGATCAGCTTCAGTTTGTCTTCCGGGTAATAGACCAAAGCCGCCAGTTCATCAATTTCTCTATCGTAAATGACGCCGCTGAAAATATCGCGGATCTTCTCTTTTACTCTTCCTGAACCGTTCCGCAGCACGTGTTGGAATGCCTGATACTCCCCGTGCAGATCACTGACGAAATGCTCGGTTCCTTTCGGCAGGTTCAGTATCGCTTTCAGATTAATGATTTCCGTGACCACTTTTTCTTCACAATCGTATTTTTGTGCGAGCAGATCTAAATATTTGGTTTCCAATCTCGTCCATCCCCTTTTTATTTACGAGCAATTGTATGATAAAGTGAATTTAAAGTATGACATAATGTTTAAATGATTAGACCTTATATGATAGTACCGCATAACGCCTTTTTGAGACAATGAAAACGGAAAATACGGCGCTTCAGGCATCGAAAATTGGACCGGGATAACGCCGTGAGCTCATCCCCCTATTGACAATGAATTCAACTTCCATTAAAATAAAAAGTTAGCTGATAGTTATTTCTATCGGAAACTTAATACGTAGCAGGCTATGATTGCTGTGGGTCGCACTACAGCAGGAGCGGCTTCTGGAGAGACCGCGGGTTTTCCGCGGCGCCGAAGGGTTCACAATCTCAGGCAAAAGGACAGAAGAGTACCGAATATGTATTTGTCATGCTGTTGATTGTCAGCGGCGCAAATATAATTTGATATTCTTATGACCATGAGATTGGAGGGCATCCAATCTCTTTTTTTATTGGCTTTTTTTGCTCGTCGTTCACTAGAGAGGTAAGGAGGAGTCAGATGTGGAGCAGCGAGAGCTAAAGAGGGACTTATCGAATCGGCACGTGCAGCTGATCGCCATTGGCGGCACGATCGGCACCGGATTGTTTTTAGGGTCCGGTAAGGCGATTCAGCTGGCGGGTCCTTCTATCATCTTTGCGTATTTTATTGTAGGTATTGCGCTTTTTTTCGTCATGCGGGCGCTGGGAGAACTGCTGTTATCTAAAGCAGGCTACCAATCATTAACGGATATTGCCGAGGCGTATTTAGGGCCGCGTGCAGCGTTTGTCACCGGCTGGACTTATTGGTTTTGCTGGATTATGACGGCTATGGCGGATGTGATCGCCGTCGGTGTATATGTGAAATATTGGTTTGACATTCCGCAGTGGGTTCCTGCACTTATCTGTTTGCTCATTTTATTAGGGCTTAATCTGTTAACGGTTAAGATTTTTGGAGAATTGGAGTTTTGGTTCGCCTTAATTAAGGTAGTCACGATTCTCGCGTTAATTGTCATCGGGGTGGTTCTGCTGGTGATTGGGTTCAAAACGCATACCGGAACGGTTTCAGCGGCGAATCTGTGGGAGCACGGCGGCTTGTTTCCGAACGGATTTTCAGGCTTTTTGCTTTCGTTCCAGATGGTGATCTTCGCCTATGTCGGTGTGGAGTTAGTGGGTGTGTCAGCGGCGGAAACGTCAAATCCGAAAAAAAATATTCCGTCCGCTATCAATAAAATTCCATTGCGGATTTTATTTTTCTACGTCGGGGCATTGATCATTCTTTTATGTATTAATCCGTGGATGCAGCTGAATGCAACGGAAAGTCCATTTGTAAAGACCTTCAGTCTGGTCGGTATTCCGTTGGCCGCGGGAATTATTAATTTTGTCGTATTAACGTCTGCCGCTTCTGCTTGTAACAGCGGGATGTTTTCAACAAGCCGGATTTTGTATAACTTAAGCAAAACGAAACAGGCGCCGGCAAGTTTTGCGAAGCTGAATAAAAATCATGTGCCGAGCCGCGCATTATGGATATCGGTTATTGTGCTGTCAGCTGGCGCTCTTTTAAGCAAATTGATACCGGAAGCGGCCTTTGGCATCGTGACCACCATCAGCGCGATTTGTTTCATTTGGGTGTGGGGCGTGATTCTTGTCTGTCATATCAGATACAGGAAAACCCGTCCGGACTTACACGCAAGCTCGCCTTTCAAGGCGCCGTTTGCGCCGTTTATCAATTACGCCGTGCTGTCGCTGTTTGCCGTCATTCTGGTGATTATGCTGTTTGCGGATGCGACGCGCCCGGCTTTGCTGCTGACACCGCTGTGGTTTATTGGATTGTTTCTTATCTATCGGGCGAGAGGGAGAAAGAAAAGAAGGACCTAACATTATGCTGAACGTTCACTTATTGAGATTGGTGAAAGCATATGTTACGGAGAGTCACATTTAAAAGGAGCATTTTTAAGATCAACCATCGGAATGCTCCTTTAAAAGTGGAAATGATCATATCTCTCCAATATCCTCAAATATTGCCCACGCTTTCCACAACAGAATATTCTATAAGAATATAATCCTCCCTCACACTATACTATTACCATCTCTACATCTGTTTTCTGGATTTGCCGCCGAATACGTCATTTTGTGCCACAATTGATTATTACCTAATATTAAACTTAAACATAATAGTCTTGATCAAATGGTTGTCAACTTTATAAAGTCTTTTTCCGTTTTCGGCATCATTTTTTGGCATAGTTCTGTCTTTTATCACTCATAACTTCATTCCTTCATTGATGATCAATTTTCTACATCAAAAAACCACTAAGGTTATTGTATATAGTCAGATTAAGATAATGAAAAGGGTTTTACTAGAAAAATATAGCACAATGTGCTTTTTTCTTTTATTATAACTAGAAAGGGAAACACTGGAGATGGTCATACGATAAATTCAGTGTCTTAACTGTCTATTTTAATCCAATCGGATCTGTTAATGAATAACGGCACTATACTTAAGTAAATGGCTAACAATGCGGTAGTCTATTGTTTAACAGCATATTGAAGAGATTGATACAAAGGTGGATGAATCTGTTGAACGGGTCAGATCCATGCATTATCGGATAGTTGGGTTTGGTGAGCATTATCAGCGGCCGTTGTTATTGAAGTGATACAACAACATGCCTACCAACAAAAAGGATTTTTGAATTCTGAAGAACATGACAAATCATGAATGAAGCGCTGAATATTTATATGGTGCGTCTGTCCGCCATCGTAGTGACATAGATCATATGGACAAGGATTATCATGATGCAGATATGACATTAGCGAATAAAATAGGAATTTATTCAAATTTCTATTATGTTAGATAAGGTTAAAAAGGAGGCTACGAAATTGAAATCCCCCAGCTCTATATTGATTTCTGAAGGGTTATTAGCAACTGCAGCTATGTCTAAATTTATTGATCGGTTAATGAAAAAAAAGGATTATTCCAGATTAGTTGTCATCATTTGTAATCTTTTATTTAGTGCTTTAATATCTTTATTTCCTTCATCACTAATTTCATTTATAATTAGCATGTTTAATCATCAGTTTCTTTTAGAATTTAAAACGTATTATCTACTCTCTATGGTGATTTTTATTTTGATGATATCAATAAATCTATTTACTGAACAAATAAATATACCCATGATACTTTTGCGAATTACATTTTATATTAAGTTAAAATATAAATCTGCTGCAAAAAATTATGGATTAGCTCTAGTGACAACTCTAATATTGGGCTGGCTAGGAAAGCAATTGTTTAATATTCTCTTTTCAGCGTTAAACAGATATGGGGTTCAAGAAGAAATTGCAGGTATAATAAGTATTATTTTAGCTATAGGGATAACTATATCTGGTTTTTATACATTCCCGACAAAGAAACAAGTTAGAGATACTAATGAACTATTGTTTTCTCCTTTTTTTATAATAATATCAATTGGTATGAGTTATGTTGTAAGTGAGAGAAATATGATAACAAACTTTGCTGAGGGAAATAGAGAAATATCAGCTTATATATTAGCAGTGTTTATGTTAACAGCTATTAACCAAATAATAAATTATCTAAAAAAGTTATTTGAAAAGATGCATGAATCTCCAGAAAATAAAGAAACGATTAATCCGATTGATTTATATATAAGTTCAGCATGGAGTAAATATGTTAGTCGAAGGAAACAGTTTAAAAAACAGTTGGGGTTATTGAAAGTTAATATAATTAAGTTATTTACTTTTATAAGAAAGAATTATAAAAACAAAAGGTTTTATCTAAAAACCACGACAATAGTAGCCTTATTTATAGTATCATACTTTATATTGAAGAAAGTTAATATATTTCTATCTGAGTTTAAAATCCCGGAATATATAATAAATTTTTTGTCCCCATTGCTCATTATAGGAGTTTTCTTGTATATACTTTTTAAAATGATATGCTTAACCATTTTTAAACTGAGAGGAGAACCGAAAGAAAAATTTGTTGCGTTGAAGTATTTTAGTATATTGTTATTGTTTCTAAGTGCATTTTTATATATTATAACTCATTATATATTAGGTGGTAACTCTCATCTTACTAATATTAGTGCTGTACTATTTGGTGTAGCATCAATTCTTTATGCAGTTAGCTATTTAGTTGAATGGTTAATAAGTGCTAGAAGATGAGTATAGGAAGATTAATTAAACTTTCCTTGTACTGCGGACCTGTTGCCGAAAAAGCTTGCATTTAAAGACGCGTATCAAGGCCCGCCAAAAAATAATACTTGTGAACCCGTTTGCTGCTAGCTTCAATATGTGCTGGAAGTGCTGCAAAGTCGCACATGAGGGGTGGGGCATATTAAATTAAATAGGAATGCTTGATCACAAACTGAAGTTCTCGCGTGACACGATAAAAGACGACATGTCAGAGAAGGCGATTGACGATCTGACTGAGAAGATGGTCGAATAGTAATCAAATGAGTATGCGCAAGCATTATTCAAAACTCATTGAGTCCATAAAAGTCCAATCATTAAAAAACCGGTGTACTGTCATTCAGTACACCGGTTTTATCTTTACATCTAGTTGATGGTAGAATCATTTTTTAACATATGAATAAGAAACGTCTGGCTCTCAACCGACCATACAGTATATTTGTATTGCGAAAAACAAACCGCAGCGACTGAGGGAATGCATGCTGATAATAAAGGGGATGTTTTTACACCAATCTGGAAGGGAAAGAAATCGGCTGTTGACAGTTTCATCAAATGTTTGTCGTCCATGATGCGAGGTTTTATTTATATGAGCTATTATAAAAAAGCGCTATCCTGCCGTGTAAGCAGGGTAGCGCTTTTTACATTAATTCCGGATCAAATAATCAAATGCGCCTAAAGCGGCAGTTGCACCTGATCCCATGGAGATAATGATTTGGTTGTACGGGCCGTCTGTGCAGTCCCCTGCGGCAAATAGGCCGGGAACGCTTGTCGCGCCGCTCTTATCGACGATGATTTCGCCGATGCGGTTGCGTTCGACGGTTTCGTCTAACCATTCTGTATTAGGCACGAGACCGATTTGGACGAATACACCTTGGAGTTCAACGTGTTTTTCTTCGCCTGTTTCACGGTCAACGAACGTAATGCCGTTTACGTTTTGGTCGCCTGTGATTTCTTTCGTTTGTGCATTTTTGTGCACAGTGACGTTTGGCAGGCTGTAAAGACGTTTTTGCAGGACTTCGTCTGCTTTCAGTTCAGGCGCGAACTCCAGCACAGTCACGTGATTGACGATACCTGCAAGGTCAATCGCCGCTTCGATTCCGGAGTTTCCGCCGCCGATAACGGCTACGTCTTTGCCTTCAAACAATGGTCCGTCACAGTGCGGGCAGTATGCAACACCTTTGTTTTTGAACTCTTGCTCACCAGGTACGTTGACATTGCGCCAGCGGGCACCTGTTGAAAGGATCACTGTTTTACTTTTCAGTACAGCGCCGTTTTCAAGTTCAAGTTCGAAGAGGTCTTTTTTCTCAAGGCGTTTCGCGCGCTGAAGGTTCATGACGTCAATATCATAATCTTTCACGTGCTCTTCAAGGCTTGCAGCGAGCTTCGGTCCTTCAGTCGCTTTGACGCTGATGAAGTTTTCGATGCTCATGGTGTCGAGTACCTGGCCGCCGAAGCGTTCAGCGACGACACCGGTGCGGATGCCTTTACGCGCCGTGTAGATCGCCGCGCTTGCGCCGGCAGGTCCGCCGCCGACAACAAGAACGTCAAACGGATCTTTGTCGGCAAACTCAGACGCATCTGCGCCGCTGCCCATTTTCGCGAGAATCTCTTCGATGGTCATACGGCCGCTGCCGAAAGATTCACCGTTTAAGAAAACAGTCGGAACAGCCATGATGTTTTTGCTTTCTACTTCTTCTTTGAATGCCGCGCCGTCAATCATTGTATGTGTGATATTCGGGTTGAGCACGCTCATCATGTTTAATGCTTGGACGACATCAGGGCAGTTGTGGCACGTCAGGCTGATATAAGATTCAAAGCGGTATTCTCCGCTGATGTTCTTAATCTGGTCAATGACCTTTTGATCAGCCTTAGGCGCTCTGCCGCTGACTTGAAGCAATGCCAGCACTAATGATGTAAATTCGTGGCCGAGAGGAACACCGGCGAATGTAACGCCTGTGTCTTCTCCGGTACGATTAACGCTGAAGCTCGGTGTTCTGTTTAATTCAGTTTTTTCAACTGAAATTTTAGATGACATGGAAGCCAGTTCGTCAACGAGAGCCAGCATGTCCTTAGAAATGTCATCGTCACCGGCGCTTACTTTGAGAACAATGTCGTTCTCAATTAGCTGCATGTATTGATTTAATTGTGCTTTGATATTTGCATCAAGTACCAATGGAATGCACTCCTTAGATTTTACCTACCAAATCAAGGCTAGGTGTAAGTGTTTCGCCGCCTTCTTCCCATTTAGCCGGGCAGACTTCACCTGGGTTTTGACGAACGTATTGAGCTGCTTTTACTTTGTTTACTAGGTTGCTTGCGTCACGGCCGATACCGCCTGCATTGATTTCAACTGTTTGGATAACGCCATCAGGATCGATGATGAATGTTCCGCGGTCAGCAAGACCAGTTTCTTCGTCAAGAACGTCGAAGTTGCGGGAGATCGTTTGAGATGGGTCACCGATCATTGCGTAAGTGATTTTGCCGATTTTTTCAGAGCTGTCATGCCAGCCTTTGTGTACGAAGTGAGTATCTGTAGAAACAGAGTATACTTCAACACCTAATTCTTTCAGTGCAGCGTATTGTCCTTGAAGATCTTCAAGTTCAGTCGGGCAAACGAAAGAGAAATCCGCTGGGTAGAAGCAGAAAACGCTCCATTGACCTTTCAAATCTTCGTTTGTTACATCGATGAATTCACCGTTTTTGAAAGCTTTTGCTTCGAATGGCAGTACTTCTTTTCCGATTAAAGACATAATATCTTCCTCCTGAAATGTGATTTGAAATATATTAAAAAGACAAAGCATTCACTTTATCTTTCAATAATAATTCTAATTATATATAGATTATTAAATAACATTTATTTTTTGTCAAGCTATATGGGGTATTATTTTCTGCTTTTTTTGCTTTAGACATTTAAAAACGCCTGGTATAAGCGGTTTGTCGCTGTTTGTCATGTGTAGCGCCGGGCGAAAGGGGGATTCTCAATTGGTGAATCGAAACAGTAGGAATCACCCCCTCTATATGGCAGTATAAACCAAAGGGGGTATGATCATGCAAATAAATCACATTACTTTGTACAGTTGTGCGTTGGAGGAGACGAAACACTTCTATGAACGGGTGTTAGGTTTTCCTTTAATTGATGAGTCCGGTGATTCGTTTACCATCAAGGCGGGAGAAAGTGAGTTGGAATTCAGGCGCGCCGATTCTCACTCTCATCCGACGTATCATTTCGCGTTTAATATTCCGAATAATCGTTTTGATGAGGCGAAGGCGTGGATAAAGGATAAAGTCGTTTTTCAAACGGAAGATGGGGAGGATGAGGTGTATTTCACTCATATTCAGGCGCGTTCCTTTTATTTCAAAGATCCGTCCAACAACCTGGCGGAATTCATCGCGAGAGACACATCGCCGGAAAGCGCGGAACGTTTTTCGATTGGGTCCGTCCTGAATATCGGCGAGGTGAATCTGACGGCTGCCGAGGTGGTATCGACGGGGAAGGAGCTGCAGCGTTTCGGTATACCGGTGAGAGACGGCGCGCCTCTTAAGGAAAACGGGTTTCATTTTATGGGTGATTACAATGATGGGGCGTTTTTGCTTTTAGGGCCGAGCGGCCGCCGCTGGATTTTTTCTGATCAGCATGCGGAGTTCCATCGGCTGTCTGTCATTGTGAACGGGACGATCCGCATTGAGGCTGACGGAGAAGGCGGCATTGACATCAGGCGGGCACAGCCGTCATAAAAAAGCCCGGGCTCAAAGGCCCGGACTTGGGGACATTATTTATAAACAACCCGGGTGCTGCACATGATGTCGTGCAGCGTTTTTTTCTCTCCGAAGGCACCCATGATGAATCCGATATAAAGAATGAGCTTAGATATGATATATGCGAAAGCGCGTCCGAAGGCCTGGCCGATGGAAATGCGTCCGCCATCTTCATTGACGACCTTAAGGCCGAGCAATGCTTTTCCCAGGGTCCCCTGCATCTTTGAGGCTGTGAGCAGGCTGAAATATAAGATGCTGATCACAATAGAGCTCACAAGAATCGGAATGACGCCGAACACCAGAAAAGAGATGTTAAACTGGTTTTCGGTCATGAAGGGGTCAGCCGCCGCAACGCCTGCCGCAAATAAAAAAGAGACCATAAATTGAATGATAAAAATCGGAATTCCTATGATGATTTGATCAATGACGTAAGCCAGAAACCGAATCCAAAATCCTGCCGGTCTTTCCATGTATCTTTTTCTCTCCCTTGCTTTAATCTGGAATATTATACGTAATCATTCCGGATTTTGCAACGGAGCTTAGGCTTCTGCGAGCAGCCTCTTTCCCCATGCCAAGCGTCCCATGATCAGCCCGAAAGCCAGAAGGGCAAACATGATGCCGCACCACATCAGCTGATGGATTCCCAAATGTGAAATAAACCAGCCGCCCGCCGCCGTTCCGATGGTGATGCCGAGGTTGGAAAAAGAGACAAACAGGCTGTTGCCGAATTCAGGCGCCTCCTTTGCTTCCGCAGTAAGCCATGTCTGGCTGACAATGAGACCGCCGGAATGAACGGCGCCCCATACGAAGACGAGGACAGCCATCGGCGCGAAAGACGTCCCAAACCCGTATATGAGCAAGTAGGCGGCTGTATAAAGAAGCGGAAACAGGATGACGGTCTTTTTCATATTTTTATATAACAAAGCACCGAAGACGAAATTCCCGGCTATCATAATCACCCCGAAACTCATCAGCATGAAGCTGACCCATGTGCCGTTCATATGGGACACCCGCCCGAGGTACTCCGCAAAATAGCTGTAGACAGAAAACATGGCCGCAAAGAGACAGGTGACGGCAGCGATATTGAGCCACAAAGCCGGTTTGCGAAGAATGCCGAGCTGGCTACTGAAAGACATTTTTTCTGTGACCGGCATGGATGGCAAAAAGAGAAGAATGCCCGTGAACGCGATGAGACTGATGATAGCGCCGAATAAGAAGGCGGATTCAAGGGAGAGACGCTCCGCCAGATAGGACGTGAAAGGCACGCCGAACGCAAAGCCGGCGGTGATGCCTGAAAAGACTTTCGTTACGGCTTTTCCGGATTGGCCGGCGGGGACAAGCCGGGCCGCGGCCGCAAGCGCTACAGAAAAGAACACCGGGTGGCATAAAGCCGGAATGATCCGAAACGCCAGCATGACACTGAAATGCGCCGTATACGCGTAGACCGCATTTGAAACGGCAAACATCAGCACCGCTAAAAGCAGAATGTATTTCCGGTTTATACCTGAAGCAAGCAAGGTCAAAAACGGTCCCGACACAGCGACGATGAACGCGAAAATACTGACAAGCCATCCCGCTTTTGAAGCAGAAATATGAAATCTGTCCGCCACTTGCGGAAGAACCCCGATGATGCCCATCTCGGTCGTAATAATCCCGAAAACCCCTAGTGCCAAAAATAGAATGAAGATGGAACTGCTTTTTTTCATTGTTATGTATGCCTCCTTTTATAACTACATATATAGAAAAATAGATATGTTAGAACAAAAAAAGCCCTCCTTTCATGGTTATAGCTGGTGCTGGACATAGTCAGCAAAGGCTTTAATTTGTTTTTCATTTCTTCTGTAATAGGTCCATTTTCCGATTCGTTCGGATTCCAGCAGGCCGGCTTTTTGCATGGTCAGCAGGTAGCTGGAGATGACGGACTGCGCAAGCCCCGACTTTGCCTGAATATCACCGACGCAAATTCCGGTGCGGAAACTGAGTCCCTGCTCAAGATAAGGCCTTTCATCAAAATGGTCTTCCGGGTGTTTAAGCCACGTCATAATATCACTTCGTGTTTTGTTAGATAACGCTTTATGAATCAATATCGGTTCCATAACGTTTATTATATCTATTTTTCTGGATTTGTAAATTCGTTTTTAACAAAACATTCTCAAAATAACTAAATATCGTGCTAAAATATAACATATTATCAGATTACCGGTAAAAAAGCCGGGTTATTGTCAGGAGGATATTCACATGAATCAAAAGAAAAAAGGTGCGGTTGCGGTGACCTTGCTTTCCGCTCTGATGTTTTGTTTATTGCCGGTCCTCGTATCGCTTTCTCCGCTTGCAGAAACGGGGCCGAACGCGAATCGTTTTAATTCCGCGGGCATGTGGGCCGCCATCGGTCAGATCCTTGTTATATATGCGGTCCCGCTCATTATGTATATTCTCGGTGTTCGTGGCATGAAAATCATCATGGCCGTTTTTTGCGGAATCGGGCTTATCATTTGCGCGGCTGTCTTGTTGGTGGCGTTATTGACCGCAATTTCCTTAGGGCAGGAGCTGTCTCTTTATTACGGCCTTTTCGTTTGGTCAGGCGCGGCTTTCATCGTCAATGTGGTGTGGTATATTGCCGCGTTTCGATCCTCCCCGAAGCATCAGCAGGCTATGTGACATTTGTTCTATAAATCTACCGAAAATACAAATATTTCATAGGATGATTATGGTATGATGAAAGCGGTATAGCAGTTTTTAATAGAAACGGGAGGAACTGACATTGAAAAAAAAGACAGCTTCATTGCGAATGAAAACATTGGCGGCCGGCGCTGCGGTTGCTGCGGCTTTATCTGTGGGGGCGGTTTCTGATCTGCCGGGGGCAAAATGGCTGCATCCGGCCGCTGCTCAAGCCGCGGAAACGGTATTTAAACAAAATCATGCGGCATCCGGTTTCTTGGCGGGACGGTATGACGCGCAGGCGATGTCTCCGACGATGTTCAACTGGTCAAGGGAAAGCCGGTTTACAAGCACTGCCGATGGCGCGTTAAAATGGGAAAAGAATGTTCCGGCCACCCCTCAAAACGGCGCGGGAGCCGCGGTTGACGGGGACGGCACCGTATTTATTCAATCAAAGGACGGGAAGCTGACGGCGTATCATCCGGACGGTACTGTGAAATGGGTGACGGAAAACCTCGGGACGACCTATACGCTGACTCCGGTGCTCGGAACAAACGGTGTCATTTATCTTCCTTCTCACGATAAAAAACTGTATTTCATCGACAAAGAAACCGGAAATATTTTAACATCGGTTCCGCTGAGCGGAGCGCCGAGTTCCGATGCGGCTATCGGCTCTGACGGCACGCTGTATGTGTCGACGCTGGATAACTATATCTATGCGATTAAACCGACGTCGCCTTCGACATGGACGCAGAAGTGGAAGTTTAAAACAAACGGCGTGGTCGGCTCCGCTCCCGTGTTAGCATCAAACGGCACTCTGTATACGGCAACGTATAATAATATCTTTTACGCGATCAATTCCGGAACGGGCCAAGTGAAATGGTCAAAAACGACGTCCAACGGGTTTAAAGGTTATCCGGTTATTGATAGAGACGGCACCGTTTACGCCGGAAACCAGGACGGCAACTTATACGCCTATACATCAACGGGTGCTGTAAAGTGGACGTTCCCGTTAAACGGTTTCTCCAGCTCTTCATTAGCGATCGACCATAACGGCAATGTGTATATCGGTTCGGGAAGCGGCGAGCTGTTTTCCATCAGCAAAACCGGTAATATGAACTGGTCTTTCTATACGGACGGGCCTGTGAGAACGGCGCCGCTGATTGATGCGGACGGCAATGTGTACTTCGGTTCTGACGATAAAAACGTCTATGCGGTTGACGCTGACGGTAATGAAAAATGGCGCTATCAAACAGACAGCAATGTCATTTCCTCCCCGGTTCTGGCTGAAGACGGCACGCTTTATGTCGGCACTTATACGAAACTGCTCGCATTCGGGGCAAAAAAATAATAAAAAAGAATCCGCGCACGCGGATTCTTTTTTATTTAGAGGCTTGAATGAATACGCCTTTTTCATGAGAGAATTCTTTAAAGCCGTACACACCGTGATATGAACCGATCCCGCTCGTATTGACACCGCCGAACGGAAGGTTGACGTCAGTGAAATGGACGACGACATCATTGACAGAAGCATTGCCGGACGTCGTATGCTGCAGAACATAATCGATCAGCTCCTGATTATGGCTGAATACATACAAGGCAAGCGGCTTGTCCCGTTCAGTGATGTAATCAATGGCTTCACTGATATCTTCGTAATTCATAATCGGCAGAATCGGTGCGAAGATTTCTTCCTGCATGATCTTCATATCAGGCGTGACGTTTGTCAGCACGGTCGGAGAAATCGTGCGGTCATGCGCATCAAATACACCGCCGAACGCCGTTTTCGCCCCTTTTTCAATGGCATCATCATACAGAGCTTTGACACGGTTAAAGTTGCGGTCGTTGACAATCTGCGTGAATTTGTTGCGGTCAACCGTATGATCATCCTCCATAAAACCTGCATTGACAATGGTCTGGAGAAGATCTGTAAAGGTGTCCTGTACATCTTCCTTCATAAGAAGATAGTCAGGAGCGATACATGTTTGCCCTGCATTGACAAATTTGCCGACGGCGATTTTTTTCGCCGCGTCCATCAAATCATAGCCGCTGTCGATGATCGTCGGGCTCTTTCCGCCAAGCTCAAGCGTGACGGACGACAAATGCTTCGCCGCTGCCGTCATGACGATTTTACCGACATTCGTGCTTCCGGTGAAGAAAATGTGGTCAAACGGCTGGTCGAGCAGTTCTGTCGCGACATCGACCTCACCTTCAAAAATGGCGACTTCTTCTTCGTGAAATGCCTCGCGAATAACTGTCGCGGCGATATGGCTCGTCTCCATCGTAAAATCGGACAGCTTCACAATCGCGCTGTTGCCGGCCGCAATGGCAGCCGCAAGCGGAGCCATCGTCAGCATAAACGGATAATTCCATGGGCCGAGAATTAAGGTAAGGCCTTTTGGCTCGTACATTAATACGCCGTCAGCGCCGGGGCTGACGGATGAGCCGACGCGTTTCGGCGCCATCCAGGTGTCGAGATTGTTCATATTATCTTTAATCGCCTTGATCGTTCCCTGCGTTTCCGCTCTTTTCACCTCATGATAAGGCTTGCGGACGTCCCGTCTGATCGCCTCGATGATTTCTTCTTCATGTGCGGTGACGGCATCTAAAAAGCGCTGAAGCTTTTCTCTGCGCTGCCCGGCTGTTGAAGCACGCAGCGTTTTT
Source organism: Bacillus sp. JK106 (assembly GCF_053663355.1). NCBI lineage: Bacteria > Bacillati > Bacillota > Bacilli > Caryophanales > Bacillaceae > Bacillus > Bacillus sp. JK106. Next base: position 124,208 of record NZ_JBSJQC010000001.1, read on the forward strand.
TGATTTTTTTTCTGAAGCGCAAAGACGCGTTTGATGTCTGCTTTTATATGCTGATCCATCGGTCTTCCTCCTCTGGTTGCTTTTTTGTTTCTTCAGGGCCTATTATAATGTGATGTGATTTTGCGGCAAAGACAGCGTAAACGCATCTATACGTTACCGTACAAATTGCCGTGATCTGTCTAATGAAAGGAGTGTCTCTTATGCCGGATTCTGTGACAAATGACATCAAACAAGCGCTTTTGGCCATGCTTGGAGAGCGGGATATCCGCCGTGTGACCATGAAGGACATCGCCGGACGGGCGCACGTGAGCCGGGGGACACTGTACCTTTATTACGAAGATAAATATGCGATTTTAGAGGATATAGAGGAAGAAATGAAAGACGGGCTGAGCGAAGCGCTGTATGATTCGCTGAAGAATAAAGATGTGCTTCATTTACAGGGCGGATGGCAAAAAGTGCATCCGACACTGTCTTTTGTTGACCGGCATCGGGTGTTTTTTCAAACGATGATGGACCGTCATAAAATGCCGTATTTTCACTTTCATGCTTTTTTAAAAGATGTGTTCCGGCATGATGTGCTGCTGTCACCGGTCAATGCGGATTTCTCACCGACTGAACAGGATATGTACATTCATTACCGCGCGTTATACACGTATGCCATTGTGTTGTACTGGCTGAATGAGGAGCCCGGGGCATCCCCGGAAGAAATCAGCGGACAGGTGTGGGATTTGATTTCTCAAAAACGGTTTTACTGGCTGTTTGGCCGCCGGGTGCCGGAACAAGAAGAAAAAAAGCCCGCCGACCGCCGGGTGATCCGAACGAGGCAGGCCTTGCAAGAAGCCATGATCGGCTTAATGGCGGAAAAAAAAGAGTACGCGGCGATTACGATTTCCGATATTGCCCGTCAAAGCAACCTCCGCCGTGCCACTTTTTATGACCATTACGCCAACAAAGAAGCATTGCTGAAAACGATCATCCATCAATCATGCCGGGATCTGATCGGATTATTGACGGTAAAAGGAGACCCTGCCGACTGCTCCGTGGAAGAAGCGGAAGCCGCGCTCGTCCGTCTCTTTTCGGCACTGTCGGACGGCCTTCCGCTCGTTCATTTTCTGAGAGAGGGTTCCGAAGTGCCTGACGTCATCCCGGAAATGTTCAGAGCGCTGCAATCGTTTTATCTTCATCAGCCTCTGCACATTCAGGCGGGCAAAAAGCTCTATGCATACTATGTCGCGTCCATGCTCGTCGGCCTGATTCAATATCGTCTTCATGAAGGAAAAGACCACGCGCCGGATATGCTGGCCCGGGAGTTTCTGCAGTTTTTGGATGTGAAGAAGTATCGGGTGATTTTGCTGTGAGGGAGCTTGGAATATAGTCTAATCAATTTTTTGTAAGTGACAATACTGTAAAATTCACTTGCGAGATTGTCATATCATTCGCTTTCTGGTTATTCTTATTGTTAATACAATGGATATACAGAAAGAAATGAAGAGAGTGAAGGTTGATTGAAAGAAAGTGAATAATTTATGTGCGTTAACACCGAAGGACTAAGTGGAAAGTTCAATTTGTCTGTATTCGATAGTTAGCTATGAGCTAATAAGATATGGTAACTATCAAATGAACATTCTTCAATATTACAAAAGACGACTTAGTTTAAAACGAGTCGTCTTTTTGTATAGTTATAGTATTAATAGTACAAGTTATTCAAGCACGAGTATGGTCCCACCTAAACAAACGAACAGCTACAGATGCAAGCAGTAAAGTGGAGCAAACCAGAATGAGATAACTTGTCATCACACCAATAGAAGGGGGATCACCGTTCAAGTAAAATCTAAGCAATTCGCCAAAGTACGTTAGTGGAATAAATTTCGAAATCATTGAAAGCCAAGAAGGTAACATGCTCATCGGTATAATTAATCCACTAACGATAAGTAATGGAGCCAGCATCCCGCCTGACAAACCATTTACTGCTTCAATAGTAAGCGGCAAGCTGCCAATAGTATAGCCAAGTGCAAAAAGCATGAGAAGGCCGATCAGAGAAACTAAGATTATCTGAGGAATATTTTTTGCAAGAAGCATCCCGTTAAAATAAGCGGCACTAAGCAAACAGAGTAATTGAAAAGCGGCTATCAAAAAACGAGCGCTAATTTGAGATAGCACAAATGTTAGCTTTGATGTTTCCGTTAGACCAATCAAACGTAATGTACCTTGATCCCTCATCTGGATAATAGGGGTGGACGTACCGTTGATCGCTAGGGTAAAGAATGCCATTACAATGATACCTGGAACAATAAATTCAAATAGATCAATACCTGTTCCAGTAGCACTGGATATAACCCAAAACATGACCAAAAATAGAAAGGGAAAAGCTAGAACCATAAAGAAAGTAAGAGGGTTTCTCACTAATTCCTTAATATTCATCGATAATAATGCCAAAAAAGCTTTTTTGTTTATCAAATCAAAACCCCCTCTCGTATATTCTTACCCGTTAGTTTCAAAAATACATCTTCGAGCGTTCCTTGTTCAATCCGAATATTTGACCATTCAGCATCAATTTGGGTCATTACAGAAGAAATGACTTTCTTTGTAATGGGTTCTGCTACAATTTCAAGCTCGTAGCCGGAGGGTAATGTTTGAATGTTAGATTTTTTAATATCAGGTATATTTTTAAGCTGGGCTACAACTTTTTCTCCGGCGTATTTTAAAAATAGACGCTGTTGAGGGCAATATGTCTGAATCAATTCTATAGGCGAGCCAATTGCCGCAAACTGACCATTATTTAATATGGCGATACGGTCGCATTGTGTGTAGGCTTCTTCCATAGAATGTGTTGTCAAAAAAACACTTTTTCCTTCATTCTTGAGAGACTGAATAATATCCCAGATTTGTCGTCGTGAATAGGGGTCCAGTGAGGAAGTAGGTTCATCTAAGAATAAGATTTCCGGATCAGAAATGAGAGAAATACTGATCAGCAGCCGTTTCTTTTGCCCTCCGGATAATTTTCGGATTGGCTTACTTATCATGTCATCTAGACCCACAAGCTTTAGGATTTCCTCAGGCGGTCTGGCTTTCTGGTATAAGGAAGAAAATAGTTTCAATGTTTCACCTGTTTTTAAATAAGGAAACAAGCTTGTTTCCTGAGGCTGGACACCTATAATAGAGTTAATTTTCTCTGGATGTTTTAGAGGATTATATCCCATAACTGAAACTTCACCGTGGGTTGGCTTTCTTAAACCAATAATCGACTCTAAAATTGTGGTTTTACCAGCGCCATTTGGGCCAAGGAGCCCAAAAACTTCTCCTTTTTTCAGTTTAAATGAAACACCTTTTATCACACTATGAGTATCATAAGATTTATGCAAATTATCTACGATAATGGGCTCGCTTTGTTTCATGTATCGCCACACTCCTTTGTTTAATGTGGATACAGAATATATCCTTTTTTTCTCAAACATAAAATATGTTTGGGCCTCTTTGTGTCCCGCTCCACTAGTTTCCTAATTTGATTAATATACACATACAAATTGTTTTTTGAGGCGAAATGCTCTTCACCCCAAGCATATTTGATAAGGGTGGCTTTGGAAACAGGTTTGTTGCTATGAAGAGCTAAATAATACAATAATCGAAATTGAATTCTGGAAAGCGGCCTGGTGGATGTCTCGCTTACCAGCATTTCCCGATCAGAGTCTAACCACCAATCACCCACAAGTAGCAATTTTTGCTGCTTAATGATCAAAATCCCTCCTTTTTTGAATTAAATAAGTCCATAACCTTATACGATTCCACATATGGAATAGTTCAAATAAAAGGAATTTTTTATAAAATAGTTAAATATACACAGGAATCTTAATGGATATTAAGTTTTTCGACATAGATCATAGTGGGAATTTTTACTATAATGTACTCACAAACTGTTTTTCTACATTTTTTTGAAATGGAGGTTAGTTTATGGATCAATTAATGGAATCATTAGTACAGCCTTTAGGAGGGTTTATAAGCAGAGTATCAGCTCTCCCGACCTATCATGGCGAACCAGATTTCCCGATTCAAGTGGCTTCAACAGGAGATATTTCTCAGGCACTTCCACATATAAAACGGCTAAACAAAGGAAGGTCAATATCAGGCGATATGGATGGGGCAGGAGGCTCACTTGACGAAAAAGAAAGTCGAATAAAAGCAATCGCTGAAGGCCTGGAGCGATATTCCAGTTGTGTTTATAGTGAAGATCAGTTTATTTGGTCAACTGCTAAAGAGTTGGGGGCAAGCGCTTTAGATCTCAAATCCGTTCCTGTTTGCTCGGAATCTGAACTTTCACATCCGCGTTGCCCGGTACATAAACCACTAGCTGATTCCCCTCTAAGATGGGTAAAAGGATTGTCTCTTCATACTCAAAAAGAAATGTGGATTCCAGCTATTATGACATATCTGCACCTACCGGCCATGAGCCAAGGCGAACGTTTCTGGCTTCCCATCTCAACGGGGTGCGCCGCTCATACCTCATATGAGAAAGCACTGGTCAACGCAATATGTGAAGTTATTGAAAGAGATGCTATTTCTATAACATGGTATCAACAATTACCCTTACCTCATATTGTATTTGATCAATCACCAGATCAGGAGATGGACGAATTTTTAAACCGCACAAACAAAAACGGAAATATTATACAATATATTTTTAATGGTACAACCGACCTTGGTATCCCGACTATTTATTCTTTACAGTTGTCTCCACACAACAAGAAACTTGCGGCTTTAATTATGTGCGCAACTCATTTGAACCCTCACACCGCTATTAAAAAAGTCATGAGAGAGGCTGCTTCTTCAAGAATTGCTATGATGGCAGAACGTCAGCAACCAAGTAAAATCGACGATTTCTTTAGTGTCTTTCATGGCGCAACCTATATGGGGAAACAAGAACGATTGTCTGCATACGACTTTTTAGTTAATTCTCCTAATCAAGTGAATCTTTCGGAAATGCGTAATCTTGAACAAGAACGTGATGAAGATAATTTACTATTTCTTTTAAAACGTCTTGAAGAGAAAGGTTTAGAAGCTTTCGCGGTTGATTTAACAACTGATGAAGCGCTTCGCTCCGGAATGCGAGTTGTTCGAGTTATCATTCCAGGACTTCAGCCGCTGTCTTTTAGCTATCGCTGTCGTTTTTTAGGGCATCCGCGATTATATGAGGGAACAAAGGCAATGGGCTATCATGTAAAGCCTGAGAATGAGATAAATTCATGGCCCCAACCATTTGCCTAATAAAGGAAGGAGTGGCATTCAACATTGAAACCTATTCATTTGATTACTACTGGAAGTTTTGGAGAAGAAATTTCTAAACAATTTATCAAGAGACATCAAGATACAAAGGTAACAGCATTAAATGAAAATTTTCATATTTTGCCTTCGGATCAATTCCCATCAGCGCGTTTACATGTCTTTGCTGCGTGGAGACCTTCTGCGTGCATTTCAAAGCAATTGGACCGACTATTCTTTCAATGGAAAGAACCATGGCTTCCAATTATAATGGAACATCCTTACCTCAGAATTGGCCCGCTTATTATTCCGGGTAAAGGTCCATGTTTTCACTGTTTTCATGCCCGGTTATTACAACACTCACCTGTCCCTGAGTATTTGAAAAAGATAGATGATCATTATGCTAAGCATCCGGAGGCTGGACCTAAAGGTTACTTAAGAAGTTTTGCAGGCTGGTCGGCAGCCTTTGTCTCTATAGTTTTAAAGTCAATGGAGGATGGTGAATCTTTAGCAGGCTCCATGTGGCAGACCAATGTGCTGACAAGAGACTCTTTTCGATCAAATACTATTGGCGTTCATGGATGTCCGCGGTGTGGCTTAAAGCGCTCAGAGAAAAGCAGAAGTGTAGATAAGCTTTTCGAAAGCCTTCAACCTTTGTTAGGTGAACGAAGAGAGGGGCGTTTATAAAATGAATAATCCTTCTATGATGTCGGCACAGCATGTCGGACATGCTGCCTATTCTGATCCGAATTTCAATTTACCGAAGAGGCCTCGTATAATTGGGAGCCTGGAAATTATTCCAAATGAGGATTCTCTTCTTTTTCACGGTGCTGAAAGCTTACAAGTTCTTAAAGGAAGTGCAGTATCTCAATTTTTGCCGGCATTGCTGCCATTTTTAAACGGTTCATATTCTGTTGAAGATATACTGAATGAATTTGATCAATATTCTCCGCGGGATGTTATTAATATCCTTTCGTTACTTCTTATGCGCGGCCTTCTTGATGATGCGGAGGGTGACACGGGTGTTGACCTTAGTTGTTTTGACTCAGAAATACTTCAATTCTTTCAGCGCAGCACAGACTCAACAAGAGTAAACAGAAGCGCAGCTGAAGGATTGAATAGATTGAGAAATGCCGATATTTTGCTGCTTACTGATTCGGAATATGGAAGCATACTGCAAGATGAACTTTTTTTTATGGGCGCAACGCAAGTAAGGTTAGAGCAGCTTTCTTATGATTGGAAAATTGACCAAGCAACAAATGTGATTGTTTTTTGTTCAAAACCACTGGATCATACCTGCCTGCTTGATTTAGATCAAAAATGCAGCGAGCAGCAAATACCATGGATTTTAACACAGGTAAGAAAAAGCTGTGGTGTGTTGGGACCCTATTTCGAAAAAAATGAAACAGCTTCCTATCAAGACTATAAAAAGACGGTACAACATGATCAATCTGCCGGCGTACCGAGCAGAGAACATATTGAAATGTGGGAGTACTACAGTGCTGTTGAAATTGCTTATTTTATTACCAGACTTGCTCCTTCCGCCACAGGAAGTGAGTATGTCACATTTAAGTTTGATGATTGGTCCTGTATTAGTAAGAAAGTTTATTCAAGTTCCGAGAATTGTACAATAAATGATTGCCAAGGCGAACTTCATCCTGCATTGAAATTTGATCAAAGCATAGCCTTTCCATCAAAGCATCTCATTAATCCAAAAAGTCACCAAGTTCACTATAGCCCCAAGAATCTTTTTTTAACCAATGAGTCCAAAAGCTATCCGTCATCAGAGCTAACAGCACTCCCGCAAAAAGATTGTCTTCCAAAGCCTAAAGGAAGTTTTTTGAATAATAATATAGAAAGGATTTGCTTAAAAGAACTAAATATACAAGCAATTACACAATTACTGTTAATGAGTGGGGGATTAAGAGAATCTTCTGAACATCCTGGAAAAGTGCAGAGATGGGCACCATCTGGAGGCAACCTAGGATCATGCCAGATTTATATTTTAGCCTTATCGGTAAAAGGACTCACTCCGAATTGCTACTTCTATCAATACCCAGATAATTCATTGGTGAAAATTGGACCGGACATGACTGAGAAAGATATCAAGCAACAGATAACTCATATAACAGGTCTGCCAGAAGAATTGCTTCCAAAGGCTCTTGTTATTTTTACGGGGGCTTATGAAAGGGTTGCCAGTAAATACAATGGTTTTGCTTATAAAGTCATTCACTTAGATGCCGGCGCTGCTTTGTCACAAATGAAAGCTGTTTCAAATGGGCTTGGGTTAAACATTAAAGTCTTTGATCGATGGGATGAGCAACGGCTCATTGATTATCTAGGTACGGATACAAAAAAAGAACCGGTTACTATGTTAGCCGGAATTGATAATGGATGGTGATTGCAGTGCCTTCTTTTGAACCTTTTCAACTAATAGACCAATTAATAGATGAAACAAATCAATTGCGGTTTGATAGTTACAGCAACCAATCATACCGAGAGATAAGGACCGAAGCAAACACGAAAGACTCTATGTTACCTCTACCTAAACCGAATAAGGAAGAAAAGATAGGTCTTTATAATGTATTACAAAACAGAACGGCAACTCGTGATTATAACGGCGCTGCTATAGCTTTAGAAGATCTCGGTACTATTTTATCTGCATCCAAACAAGAAGATGAGATGAATTGGTTCCGAAATATTAATGAAGGAATTGATATTACTTTATCTGTTATGGCTTGGCGAGTTCAGGGTCTTGATTGTCCGTGTTTTTATGATTACTGTGCTGCTAATCATTCTTTATATCCTACAGGCACTATTCCAGAACAAAATAATGCGGAAAATTGGTTTCTGCAAAGGGAATTTATGTATGCTCCAGTAATAGTAATTGTTAATGGGACGATGAGCCGTTCTTTGGAACAATATGGAAGTCATGGATATCGGCATCTTTTGGTGCGCGGAGGGGCGGCGGCTCATAATGCTTGGCTTGCAGCACTCACTTTGGGACTTTCAGGGACTATTTTTGCTGGTGCACTTCCCCGGCCTTTAAAAGAGAACACTCCCATTGACGGTATCCGGCGTAGCCAACTGTGTGCCTTTTCATTTGGGAAGCCGATAACTTAGGAGGTCAGTAATAACATTTTTTAATTGAAAGGAGGTGATATATATGGAGGAGAAAAAAGCAGAGTTAGAATTATTTGCAGAAGAGCTTGAAAACAAAATGGACTTTTCATTCGGACCGTTATCTACATGGGGTTGCGCGACCACTGTTGGAAGTGCTTCATGTCCTGGAAGTACAGCAGGCACAGCAGGTACAGCATCGTCGCTTTCAGGTTAAAATTCGTAATTTATTATCAATAAATCAGGGAGGGAATGGAGAATGGAGCAACAAAAAGAATTAGAGCTTGAGCTTTATGCAGAGGAATTAACAGAAATTCAATCTTTGGCTGGATTTACAACCACTGCTACATTTGGCACAGCCGGATGTGCCATTTCATCGGTTTCTTCGGGGGGCACCATCTCGTCTTATGGCGGATAAAGAGAGAAGACAAGATCGAACTAGTATCAAATGACAGAACCAATTATTAGCACAGTAGATAGAACTTTATTTTCTAAAATAATTGAAATCACTATTTTTTATGTAGATAAATAAGGAGGAATATGAAAATGGAAATGATTAAAATTGATGAGCTTGAACTTTATGCAGAAGAGTTGCCGGAACAAGTGGATTTAGCAGTTGTCACACCTTCATTCAGCACCCTTGGTACAGCAGCTACGGCTTCTTGCCCTGCATCAGTTGGTACTGTCTCGTCCATCAGCGGATGATGAAAAAGGAGGGAAAATTATGAAGAATGATACAATCAATGAGCTTGAGCTCTTTGCAGAAGAGTTGCCGGAACAAGTGGATTTAGCAGTTGTCACACCTTCATTCAGCACCCTTGGTACAGCAGCTACGGCTTCTTGCCCTGCATCAGTTGGTACTGTCTCGTCCATCAGCGGATGATGAAAAAGGAGGGAAAATTATGAAGAATGATACAATCAATGAGCTTGAGCTCTTTGCAGAAGAGCTGCCGGAGCAAGTAGACTTAGCGGTAGTTGCGGCTTCATTCAGCAGCACTTCTTCAGTCAGTACAGCGTCATGTCCGGGATCATCAGCTGCATCGGCTACATCAGTTAGTACCTACGGATAAATTAATATGTTTCAATATTGAGAGTATTTCTAAAATAAAATGAAAGGGTGTTAACATGACACAAAAAGATACGACAATTCAAACTTTAGACTTGTATGCAGAAGAGCTGCCGGAGCAAGTAGACTTAGTAGTAGCGGCCTCAACATACAGCACGGCTTCTAGCTTTACCACAGCGTCATGTCCGGCAACGTCAGCGTCAACGGCTGCATCAGCAAGCAGTTACGGATGATCAGCCATTAGGGACGGGCGCCTGTTAGGAGCAGGCGCAAGTCCTTACTTATCTTATTCATTATACCGTAAATGTATCCTAATTAAAGGAGTTAAATATGGATAACAGCCAGGTTAAAGTTCAATGCTGTTGTGATGAAGAGCTTTTGGTTAATCCGCTTTACTTAAATGAAGATATTGAATTGATTATAGGAGCAAATGAAGAACCTATGCTTTATGACCGGCAGTATGGAAAGTACATACGGCTATCTAAAGTCAGCTTAGAAATTTTAGACTTAATGGACGGATATAATACGGGACAAGATATTATTAATAAATTAGATGATAAGTATTCAATGTACGCGAATTTTCCAGAGATTGTTTACATGTTTTTTTCCTCCTTAAGAACAGCAAATGTGTTGAATATAAAAGCGCTTCCTGAGCATCTAATAAAGCGGAAAGTACGTCGTATTGCCAATAAACCAATGCTGCGGCTTCCTTTGGCTAAATCTTTGAATAATCAGACGGATACGGCGCTTCAAATCTATAAAACTATTCCGAAAAAAATTCAATCTATCTTGATTTACCTACTCTTATTAAGCGCAATTACCTCTGTTATTTTTCTTCAAATAACAGAGGGTATACAGCTTAATTGGACAACAGTTCAATGGGGATGGGTGGCCATAATTATGATCCTCCATCTCGCTCTGCATGAAATAGCTCATGCCATTGTAACAAAGGCATACGGGATAACGATCAGGGAAGCTGGAATAGCGCTTTTATATTATTTTATCCCTGTTGCATATGTTGATCGGACAGATACATATCGGTTAAAAAGTAAAAAAGGCCGAATCCATATTGCGATAGCCGGTCCTTATTACGATATACTTGCAAGCGGCATGTGGGCAGCCGTTGCTATGTTGGACCCACAAGGTCCAATAAGCGACACAGCCCACTCTATTTCCACCATTCAATTATGCTTAGTTTTTAGCAATTTGAACTTATTGCTGCCTACAGACGGATATCATGCAGTGGAGGCTGGAGTAGGGGAAATATCACTAAGAAAAAGAGCATTTCTGTATTTTCTCCATGTTATAACGTTTAGAAAATTACCTGCTTATTTATACAATATCACTATAAAGCGAAAATTAGTTTACATTATATATTCCTGTGTTTCCCTGTTGTATGTAACATGTTTATTTGGATTTTTATTATTCTTAATAATTAGATATACGGGGGGCTAGTCATGACGAACAATATAGCGCCATTTGTTTTGGTGCGAGCGGCCGGAGGCAGTATTAAAAGCTTACAATGTACGGATACTGAGAGTTCAGCAAAATATATTGAGAATATTATCAGTTTAGATAGAACAATCGAAAATATAAAAGAACCATTAAACGATATTCTCTACAAATTAATATCTCGTATCAAAGATGATGAGACAAATTTCCTTCGGTTTCTTCTAAAGTTAAAACGAGATATTTATAATATGCGTGCTGTTAACATTTCTGCTGAACATCAAGTAATGCTGAAAAATAGACTTTCTTACGCTGATTATAACTTATTGATGCACTGGTATACCTCAACTTGCGATAGAAGTAAAACTATGGAATTGGCGAAACGTGCTTTTGAAGAAGAAATAAAAGAAGCTAGTAAGCAACTGGCAAAAGAGATGGAGGATAAAGAATGGCAAAAAGGAATGGCATTGGCCAATCCAAAATATTTAGCCTCGTATAACAAATATAAAATCAAGCTATGGCGGCCGCATAAACAGTACGCTCGTTCAAGTATGGCTTATTTAGGAAGAATCACCGTTAAAACAAGCCCATTTAGTACTTTCACGAAGCTTGGACTATCATCATTTTCTTCAGAAGAAATGTCTGTACCTAGTAGTCAGAAAACTTCCTTTTGCAGCATTTCTAAATCAATTTGCACTGAGCTTATCTTTGAAATGGCTCTCCATCCAGAGTTGTCCCAATTTTTGACCTATGAAAAAAATATATCTCTCAGAGTAATAGATCAGGAGCACATTCAGTTGATAAAAAGCTCTTATGTCATACTGAATGGATTTGCCTGGAGAAACGATCAATTGATTTGTGAATCTGTAACTACTAAACAAATTAATATAGTTAAATCAATCGAATCGGGAAGTTATAGTAAAATAAAAGAACTTATTAGTAATACTCCTTTCAAATTCAATGATCTAATAGTTGCCCAGTGGATTAAACCTGTTATCCCGTTTTCAAGAAAGTCAGAACAGCCATTATTAGATTTATATGAGATGTTAAAGAGTATTGAGGTGAAAAAAGCAAGGCGATTAGCGCGTATTGTTAAATGGATGCAAAGTTGTCTTGACACATTATCACTAAGTGAGGCCAAAGAAAGACTGCGGTATCACCAAATGATTATCCAGCTCGCTAAAAAAGCATTTCAAGAAATAACTAACAATAAACCTAAAAGTCTTCAAAATGAAAAATTGGTTTACGAAAACGTAAAACTTTCTGAAATCCATCCACCTTTAGGCGAATATGTAAAGTGTGATTTAGAAAAAATTTCTAATAAGCTGAGAAATTATCAATTTCGTACGCACCTGTACGACCTATTATGCGAACATTTCGTTTCATCTTACGGTAAAGGCGGAGTGTGTGATAACATTCAAGAGTTTTTATTTCAGTTTGAACAGAGAAAAGACAGACCTCGATTAATAAAAAACGCATTACGGAAAGATAAGAGAACCGCTGAAAGACTTGAAGAATCAAGGGTGTTTGCCCCGTACAGTGCCAGTTCCGCTCCGCCAATCGCAACTGTGTTTTACCAATTGGCGTCCAATCACGGCAGTGAAGAAGACATTTCAGCAGGGGATTACCGACTCATCATCAATCAAATTAACTCAGGACTTGGCCTATTGCTGAGGTTTCAGTCTATGTTTAAAGAAGAACAGAGTAATTTAGGCGAATTGATGAGAAATTGGACTCATTCATTGAATTCTGAAGCGAAGATAGTCCATTTTCCAATGATAGCAGACTTCAGTAATTTGCAAACGGATCCGGGTATCTTATCAACATCCTTAAGATGGCCAGGTGAAAACCCTATGATTGATAGCAATGATCTGCAGCTGAATGAATTGTGCCTGATCCATGAAGAACCAGGAATACTGACATTTGTAGATAAAGAAGGATGTCCGATCGCACCGATGTATTTCGGTGCCGTCCCCCAACATATGGTGCAGGGACCGATGTCACACTTGTTTACGATTATGATGCCGTGGATTAATGCCTTCAAAGGTAATTGGGTCTCATCACCGTTATTTTCAGCGTCCCCTCCCCCTGAAGAAGTGGAGTTTCATGATCGAATCCAAGAAGGGAGAATTGTTTATCGAAGGGCTAGGTGGAGAATCCCTGCCTTTTTATTCCCTCATAAAGAAAAAAGCGAAAGTGAATATGCCTATTATTTACGATTGAAAACATTTCAAAAAAGATATGGTCTTCCGGATGAAGGCTTCCTGTTAGGAGAAAGAGTGGGTATTTCACTAAACTCAAAACAAAGAAAGCCAATTTACATGAATTTCAATAGTTATCATTCTATAGAAGCGGCCATATCAACAGCTGCCGCCGAGCATGATCTTTTATCTGTAACGTTTACAGAGGCTCTACCTAACAGATACCAGCACTGGTTAAAGAATGAAGAGGGTCAAGTGATTGCGTCAGAATACATGTCGCTATTTAAGTGGCCGAACACAAATAGCAAGGATATTATTTTAGAGAATCAGAAAGGAGTCTTAAAATGAAGAAATGGGTGTTTTACAGTATTTATATCTCTAAGACCGACTACCTAGAGAGTATTATTACAAACATTGTGACTCCAGCCATTCAAAAGCTAAGGAACAATGTTCAAGTTCATAAGTGGTTTTTTATACGTTATGTAGATTTGCAAGGCCCACATATTCGATTGCGCTGTCTTGTGAATGACAAAGATGTAGCAGAAGCAGAAGGTATAATTGAAGGTTTGATCCAAGGCAAACTCTCGAAAATAGCAGATCAACCGCTTCCGAAGATGAAACGTTTGCTTCCTGTTAAGATGGACTCATCTGAATTTGAAACGTGTTTTCAGCAGGAAGATTATGAGCCTGAGTATGAAAAATATGGCGGCCATTTAGGAGTAGAAATTGCAGAGACAATCTTTGAATCTTCAAGTGAACTTGCTATATCGTTTTTCGATCATGCATATTTTTCTGATAATGACCGCTTTGATCTTGCTCTTTTATTAATGAAAATTACAGCCGAGCAAGCAAGCCTTTCAGATACAGAGAAGATGGTGCTCTGGGAAAAAATGCTTCATTATTGGAGCGGTGCAGATTATTCAGAAGACAATTCTTACAAAATAAACTTGAAGACTGCTGCGAAAAAAAGAGTTGATGTGATCTCTCGTGTAGTAACAAAAACTTCATCGGATTCCCTAGTCAAAAATTTAATAGAAGGTTATCGAAGCACGCTTGATCTTGCTTTTAGGAACATAAAAACAACCAAAAAAATAAAACTTTCTTCTTCTCACCTTGCCTTCCACTATATTCACATGATGAATAATCGTTTAGGAGTATGGCCAATTGAGGAAGCTTATCTCGGTGCTTTGCTTGAACAAGCACCTTTGACAGAATTTAAAGCTTAAAAATAAAAGAACTTCAGCCGAACGGGCTGGAGTTCTTTTATTGATGTTTTTTTCTATACAACGTATTAAAAATCACCATAAACACTAGGTAACAAGCCGTCAGGATTAAGAAAAATATTGGGAGTTTGAGAAGTGAAAGGCCCCCCCCAATAAAAATAACGGTTGCTACAGCTACTACAATCCAATACCTGGTTTTTTTTCCCTCAACGTCTTTTTTAGACTGATGGGAAATGTGCATTTTTTCTTCCTGTCGAAGACCATATTGGTAGATGTGCATCAATTGGATAAATCTACCTATCATTAATATAGATGATATTGTAATCCAACTGAGTGCATTTACTAAGAAAGCGAGTTGAAGAATATCTTGAAATGGCATCTCGCTCCTTTCAAATCTCATGACGGCCAAAACGGCTGCTCCGGCAAGAAATAGCATTCCTATACAAAAGACAGACAGATTATAACTGTCATAACGGCTCCATTTTCCCAAAAAACCGCAATGTTTTGCTATAAGGGTATATTTGGTTTTTGGATCTTTTGGAAATGAATCTGCTTTAATGCTATCTAGAATACGTTTGTTAAACGCTGAACCAATGATACCGCCCGTTAAACCCACAACAAGGGCAACACTTCCATTAATCAGTCCGAGAATTGTACCGATTGTCACTTCTCATCACCTTCCTATTAATAAGAAAAAAAGAATTTGTGCTGCCACACTTCCAAGAACAACAGGAAAAGCAACGAATATTTGAGAAAACGAACGTAAAGAAAGTAAGTCAGGCAGCTGCCAGCTTGGATAGGTGAGCCAATGGCTGAGTCGGTCAAACCAGGTGACCGGCGGCTTAGGCGGTTTGACTGCGTTTTCCGGAAGCTCAATTGACTGGCGTAACAATGCATCCAGCTCCGGCATTTGGTGGTGCATGTTGTTTATCATTCTTTGTATTTCATCTTCGTGATCCTTCATTCATCACTCAACTCCTTTTTCAGCTGTTTGTTTAATTTTTTTAGTGAATAATGAAGTTTAGATTTAACCGTTCCTTCTGGGATGTTAAGAATCTCGGATATTTCTCTGCCTGTAAACCCTTGATAATAAGCCAGGATAAGTATAGAACGTTCTTTATCCTGCAGCTGTCCCAAATACTGCTGAAGAAGTAATTTATCCTGTATCCTATTTTCCTCTGATCCGCATGCAGCCTCCCAATATTCATGTGGCATTTTCTGCCACTTTTCCTTAGAGTGCTTCCGGTAATAATCAATGCATAATCGATGTGCGATTTGATGAAGCCATGTCCGGAAGCTTGATTTTGCCCTATTGTAACTGCAGCTTTTTACATGAACTCGGATAAAGGTTTCTTGCAGAATGTCTTCAGCCGCCTGCTTTTGGCGAATATAGAGAAAAATAAACCGATATGTCTTGTGAGCGTGGCGGGTATAAAGCTGATTGTAAGCTTCAATATTCTTTTGCTTCACTTTTTCCATCAATTCTTCATCAGAAAGAATATTCATGCTTCACCTCAAAACTTGGTTTCAGTATTATATACGAAGGCTAATTGTTAAGGGTTCAAATAAATAATGATTTAGTTTTCGATTGAGTATTTGCTCAAAAGCAATGCCTATATGCGGAGGGCTTAGTAGTTATTCTTTTAACTTAGCCAAAAAGGATTCTGAATCAAAAACAGAAGTCAAGTAGGACTGCAGAGAATAATTAACAAAATATTTAAAAAATATGAATAATGCTAATAAGACAGTCCGTTTCGTTGCTCAACAGAAACGCTGGTCTTGTTCTTGAACAAAGGATTATTGTTTAAAGTTTAATAGCTGAAGAAGGATATTCTATATATTATAAAAGAAATTCAGAGTACGTAATTTTAAAAGGAAATTTTTATCTATGTCTATATTATTTATTTTAAAAGCAGATAGGGAAAGTGTTGAAATCAATCAGCAGTGAAAGGTTTAGCCATTAAAAACTATGGTTGTGATAAAAGGCACATTGTCAGTAATGTAATCTTTAACTTTTGGTTAGCCTTTCTGCAATATAAGGAGATGTTTAATTGTCGAAGTACAGGATATAACTAGTAGAAAAATTGTATTTTCTTTAATAAGAGGAACTCGTTATTCTTACAATAAAGTTATTGTTATTTAATTTCTCAAATGAATTAAATGGTATTTTAGATGATTAATACTTATTGATGTTAATTTTGTGCTTGAATAAAAAGAGAGTGAAAAAATCACTGGGACATACGCCTCTTTTCGGTCTTTTTTTCTTACAGTGCAAAAAAGATACCTTCCATATGGCGCCTGATCAGCATTCTGCCCCCAAACATGACAAATGTCATATTCGGGGCATGATGGCTGCTACTACAACCGCGTCGGGCGCCCCGTTATACTTGAGATCATAATGAAAAAGAAGGGACATGACATTCATGATCAATCACGCCGCAACTCAAAAACAAGCGTCTTTAAAAAAGCAGGTTGCCGCATTTTCCGGCGCCGATACAAAGCATAGTATCATTCAGCTTTTCAACACGTTTGTGCCGTTTTTTGCCCTTTGGTTTCTTGCTTACTTCAGCCTCAATATCTCCTATCTTCTGACCCTCGCCTGTACTGTTATAGCAGCGGGATTTTTGACAAGAATCTTTATTATTTTCCACGACTGCTGCCATCAATCCTTTTTCAAACAAAAGAAGCTGAACCGGCTGTTCGGGTTTATTTCAGGTGTTCTGACACTGTTTCCGTTCCTTCAATGGCAGCGAAGCCACTCCATTCATCATGCGACAAGCAGCAACTTAGATAAACGGGGCACCGGCGATATTTGGATGATGACCGTCAAGGAATACAACGAAGCGTCAGCCTGGACAAAAATACGCTACAGACTTTATCGCAATCCGTTTATTATGTTTATTCTCGGTCCGATTTACGTATTTCTGATTAAAAACCGTTTCAATGTAAAAGGCGCCCGCCGCAAGGAGCGCTGGAACACCTATTTCACGAACGCGGCGATTGTCTTATTGGCTGCTGCGACGTGCCTGCTTGTCGGCTGGGAAAACTTTTTGCTTGTTCAGGGTCCGATTTTCCTTATTTCGGGGTCAATCGGCGTCTGGCTCTTTTATGTTCAGCACACGTTTGAGGATTCTTATTTTGAAGCCGATGAGCATTGGGATTATGTGCAGGCCGCGGTAGAAGGAAGCTCCTTTTACAAGCTGCCGAAGCTTTTGCAATGGCTGACGGGCAATATCGGCTACCATCATGTCCACCACTTAAGCCCGAAAGTGCCGAACTACAAGCTGGAAGCGGCTCATGAGGGACACGAGCCTTTAAAAAACGTACCGACCATTACGCTTAAAACAAGTCTTGAATCCATGAAATTCCGTCTGTGGGATGAGGACGAAAAGCAGTTTGTCACCTTTCGGGAGGCGCGGAAAACACCGGCGCCCCATCCGGTGCCGAAAGAACCTTTAAAGAAAAATGCCTGATACGGCGCACGGCTCTTTCTCTTATCAGAAAGAGCCTTCTCTTCATGCGTGAGGGTGCAATGAAGGCGGTGTTTTGATAAAGTGATGGTAGACACAAGCAGCAGAAGGTGGAACAAAGATGAAGAAGTATTTTAAATTTCAAAAACTGAACGGGATTTCTCCTTATATATGGACGATTTTTTTCATCCTGCCTTTTTATTTTATTTTTAAAAGCTCTTCTACCTTTGTCATCGTGGCTGGCATCATTTTCACGCTCGTTTTCTTTGGGGCATACCGCTTTGCATTTGTTGCAAAAGGCTGGCCGCTTTACTTATGGGCGCTTCTTCTGATCGGCATATCGACCGGCTCAGCCATGCTGTTCAGTTATATTTATTTCGCCTTCTTTATCGCCTACTTCATCGGCCATATCCGAGACAAAGTTCCATTTTACATCTTATATTACATTCATATCATCAGTGCGGCGGTTGCCGTCAACTTCAGCCTTGTTCTGAAAAAAGAATGGTTTTTGACACAAATTCCGTTTATCGTCATTACATTGATCAGTGCCATCCTGCTTCCGCTCAGCATTCGAAGCAGAAAGGCACGGGAGCGCCTTGAGGAGAAATTAGAATATGCAAATGAGCGAATTGCCGATCTTGTGAAGCTGGAAGAAAGGCAGCGTATCGCCCGGGACCTTCACGATACACTTGGACAAAAGCTCTCCTTAATCGGACTGAAAAGCGACCTCGCCCGAAAGCTGATATATAAGGACCCTGAACAGGCCCGCACTGAGCTGAAAAGCGTGCAGCAGACGGCCCGCACCTCCTTAAATGAGGTCAGACAAATCGTCTCATCGATGAAAGGCATCCGATTGAAGGATGAGCTCGGCAATGTTCGGCAAATTCTTGAAGCGGCAGGAATTGAATTTGTGTATGAAGAAAAAGAAGCGCCCAAACATATCTCTTTGCTGAACGAAAACATCGTCAGCATGTGCATTAAAGAAGCCGTCACCAATGTCGTGAAACACAGCGGCGCCAAAGTATGCCGCATCACCATTCAGCAGCTTTGGAAAGAGGTTGTCATTACGGTAGAAGATGACGGCAGCTTTCAATGCAGAGAAGACCGCTTTTTTTCAAAGGGGCACGGCCTGCTTGGAATGAGGGAACGTCTTGAATTCGCAAACGGCAGTTTAGCCATCGATACAGCCGCCGGAACAAAGTTGACCATGAGAATCCCGAATGATTCAAAATCAAAAGAAAAGGATGGTAGCAGATGATCAACATCTTCATTGCCGAGGATCAGCAAATGCTGCTCGGCGCACTCGGTTCGCTGTTGAATTTAGAAGAGGATATGACGGTTGTCGGCAAAGGCACAAGCGGCCAGGATGCCATCGATTTCGTGGAAAAACATGCGCCCGACATCTGTCTGATGGATATCGAAATGCCCGGGAAATCAGGTCTTGAAGCGGCAGAAGAACTCAAGGACAGCGGTGTGAAAATCATCATTTTGACGACCTTTGCCCGCTCCGGCTATTTTCAGCGGGCGCTAAAAGCAGGCGTCAGCGGGTACATGCTCAAGGACAGCCCGAGCGATGAGCTCGTCAGCGCCATCCGCAGCGTCATGAAAGGAAGACGCGTCTACGCACCTGAATTAATGGAGGACATCTATAGTGAAGAAAACCCGCTGACCGAACGGGAAAAAGAGGTGCTCGAGCTTGTCGCAGACGGAAAAAACACGAAAGAAATCGCAAACGCCCTCAGCATCAAAAGCGGCACAGTCCGCAATTACGTTTCGATGATTCTGGATAAACTAGAAGTGAAAAATCGAATTGAAGCCATTACCCGATCAAAGGAAAAGGGCTGGTTTAAGTAACCCGCCCTCAGCTTGTTCAGCCAGTGTTTTTTTACACTGGCTTTTTTTATTATCTATCGTCACTCCGTCTCTTCCTTCCACTTCTTATCAATCAGCATTTTTCCCGGCCAAGTGTATGCCATGATGCCGCCGTCTGCGGTGATGTCTTCTCCCGTGACGTAAGAGCTGTCGTCTGAAGCGAGGAAGAGCGCGACAGCCGCCATTTCTTCCGGTTTTCCGAGCCGGCCGAGCGGCGTGATCCATTTGTTGGCTTCACGGAACGCCTCGCCCATTTCGTCTTCTTTCGTGCCTGCCAATTTATCAATGAGCGGCGTTTCAATTGTGCCCGGCGATAAGGAATTGACGCGGATTCCGCTTCTGGCGTAATCAATGGCCATCGCTCTCGTCAGGTTCGTGATTCCGCCTTTTGCGGCGTTGTAGCCGGAGCGGTCAAGGTCTGCGGCCCGGCCGGACATGGAGGAGGTGTTGATGATGGAGCCTCCTTTTTCGAGCATGAGCGGAATCAGGTATTTGCTGCACAAAAATGTGCCGCGCAGATCGACGGCGATGATCCGGTCAAAAAGCTCGACCGGGTATTCATGGACTTTGCCGCCCTCTTGGTCAACACCGGCATTGTTAAACAGAATATCAATTGTTCCGTACCTTTGCTGAATGCCGTCCGCAAAAGACTTTACGTTTTCTTCGTCTGATACATCAAGGTGAAAGGCTTCTGCTTCTCCGCCGTTTTTTCTGATGGCGCTGACGGTTTCATTCAGTTCGCTTTCATTGATGTCACCGCAGATCACGCGGGCGCCTTCATCGGCGAAAACCTGTGCCGTCGCTTGGCCGATGCCTGTCGCGGCCCCTGTGATGATTGCGGTTTTGTCTGTTAATCTTCCCATATTGCGATGCCTCCTTTTTTTATAACTGTTCCCGCTGAATAGGGGGATAAACATATGGAGGTTTGTTTCTAAATACCTAATAAATATGTTAATATTATGTATATACATCATTGGGAGGTTTACATATTTTGAAGATACAGCATAAGAAGGAGATAGCGTTTTATTGTTATGCCATTGTTCCTATGGGATTTGCGATTTACACCGTTATCTCTATTCTGTTTCAGGACATCACGTTTCCTCTCACTGTAAGAAATGTTCTGCATGAGTCTTTGCGAAACTTAGGATCTCTTATCTTATTTAGTTTGTTTTTCTACCCGTCATACATATGGATGAAGAAGGAATTCGGCCGCCGGAAAGAAGCAGAGAGGAGAGGATGATCAACATTCTCTCTTTTTTATTGATAAAATGGGTGAAATGAATCCATTAACATGTTAAATTTACAATATATGCATCTGCTAATCCTAGTTGACAATTGTCACTGTATATGATAAATAGATGCTGAAAAGATTTTACATAACATCAAAGCATAATTAAAGGAGAGATCTGAAGTGCGGAAAAAAAAGTTTAAAGCAGAATCCAAGCGATTGCTGGACATGATGATTAACTCCATTTACACGCAGAAGGAAATTTTTCTCCGCGAGTTAATTTCCAACGCGAGCGATGCGATTGACAAAATCTATTACAAGGCGTTAACCGATGATTCATTAACGTTTGATCAAGACAATTACTATATAAAAGTGACGGCGGACAAAGAAGCGAGAACGCTCACCGTCACAGATACCGGTATCGGGATGACAAAAGACGAGCTTGAACAGCATCTCGGCACGATTGCGAAAAGCGGTTCACTCGCTTTCAAGCAAGAAAATGACTCGAAAGACGGCCATGACATTATCGGCCAGTTCGGCGTCGGATTTTATGCGGCGTTTATGGTGGCTGATAAAGTCACGGTGAAAAGTAAGGCGCTCGGCAGTGACGAGGCGTATGTATGGGAGTCGGAAGGGGCCGCCGGCTACACGATCGCGCCGTGTGACAAGGAAACCGTCGGTACGGAAATCACCCTGAAAATAAAAGAAAACACAGAAGATGAAAGCTATGATGAGTTTTTAGAAAACTACCGCATCAAAGCGATCGTGAAAAAGTACTCTGATTTTATCCGCTACCCGATCAAAATGGAAGAGACGGTCAACAAGCCGAAAGAGGGCAGCGAGAACGAATTTGAAGAAGTTCAGGAAGAACAGACGGTCAACAGCATGGTGCCGATCTGGAGAAAAAACAAAAGCGAGCTGACGGATGAGGATTACGAGGCTTTTTACGCTGAAAAGCATTATGGCTTCGATAAACCGCTGACCCACGTGCACATCAGCGTCGATGGAGCGGTGCGCTACAATTCGATTTTGTTTATTCCGGAAAACATGCCGTTTGACTATTATACGAAGGAATTCGAAAAAGGATTGGAGCTGTATTCCAACGGCGTGCTGATCATGAACAAATGCGCCGACCTGCTTCCGGATCATTTCAGCTTTGTAAAAGGCATGGTGGACTCTGAGGATCTGTCGCTGAACATTTCCAGAGAGATGCTGCAGCACGACCGCCAGCTGAAGCTGATTGCGAAAAACATCAATAAAAAAATCAAAGCCGAGCTGAAGAGCCTGCTGAAGAACAAAAGAGAAAAATACGAATCTTTCTATGAATCTTTTGGCAGACAGCTGAAATTCGGCGTCTATAATGATTTCGGCGCGAATAAAGACGTCTTAAAAGATCTGCTTCTCTTCTATTCATCTAAGGAGAAAAAGCTCGTCACTCTGGACGAATATGTGTCCAGAATGCCTGAGGATCAAAAATATATCTATTACGCGTCCGGCGATTCATATGAGCGGATTGAAAAGCTGCCGCAAACTGAAATGGTGGCGGACAAAGGCTACGAGATTTTATATTTCACGGAAGATATTGATGAATTCGCGATCAAAATGCTGACAAGCTACGAGGAAAAAGAGTTCAAATCCGTCTCAAGCGCCGACTTAGGCATCGACAGTGACGAAGATGAAAAGCAGACTGAAGCCGAAGAAAACGAATATAAAGACCTGTTCGAAAGCATGAAAGAGATTCTTGCGGATAAAGTCAAGAACGTCAGAGCATCGAAACGCTTAAAATCCCATCCGGTCTGCTTTGCGACAGACGGCGAAGTGACGATCGAAATGGAGAAAGTATTAAACGCCATGCCTGACAGCCAGCAGGTCAAAGCGGAAAAAGTGCTGGAAATCAACCCGAACCACGAAGTGTTTGAGACGTTAAAGAACGCGCACGGGCAAGATCGGGAAAAGCTTGCTTTATACACAAACCTGCTGTACAATCAGGCGCTTCTGATTGAAGGACTGCCGATCCATGATCCAGTCGAGTTTACGAATGACATCTGCAAAGTTATGGTATGACGCCAAAAAGGAATCGCCCAGCGGGGGCGATTCCTTTTTTGATTACAGTGTGCGCTGTTTAAGAATTTGATTTTGTTTGCTGCGCTTCTTTAAGGAGAACCGTTTTTTCAAGTGCGTTTCGATTTCTTCTAAACTTTTGCCCTTCGTTTCAGGAACGATGTAAGCGGCGAAGAAGAAGGATGTGAGGCAGATGACTGAGAATATTCCGAATACCCAGCCGATGCCCATGGCGCTCAGCATAAGCGGGAATACCAGCGAAACGATCAGGTTGGTTGCCGACAGAATCAATGTCGTAAATCCGGTTGCGGCTCCGCGTGCGTTTGACGGGAACAGCTCCGGCATCAGGACCCATACGACGGGACCCCATGTCGCCTGATAAAAGACGATATAGATTCCGAGAAACAGCACGGTCAGCCAAGCTGTTGAAGCTGACAGGCCGGCCAGAAGGAGAATGGCTGATAGTGACGCCAGGCTCAAGGTAATGCCGACACTTCCCCACATCAGCAGTTTTTTCCGGCCGATCCGGTCAATTAAGATCATGGCGGTGATACACATGATGACGTTTAAGACACCGATGCCCATCGTGCCGAGAACGGACGCCGAAGTGCCGAGTCCGGCCTTTGTAAAGATGGTCGGCGCATAGTAAATTACCGTGTTGATCCCGACCGCCTGCTGGAAGATGGCGAGGCCGATCCCGATCAGCAGCATAGGGCGGATCCATTTTGCTTTCAGCAAGCCGAGTGTAGATTCTTTTTTCTCAGCTTCTCCTTGTTTCATTTCCGCCAATTCAACGGCGATATCCTCTTTGTCGTGAGTCATTTCCATGACTTGTCTGGCTTCCTGCTCACGGCCGCGTTTGACGAGCCATCTCGGAGATTCCGGCATAAACGCGATTCCGATTAATAAAAGCGCCGCCGGTACTGCCGCGAGACCGACCATCCAGCGCCAAGCTTCAAACGGGGTGAATATGTAATTCACAATATATGCGAGTAAAATTCCGGTCACAATCATTAAGTTATTCAATGTGCCGAGCGTTCCGCGTATTTTTGTCGGCGCCATCTCAGATAGATAAACGGGAACCAGCGCCGTTGAGCCTCCGACGGCTAACCCGAGAATGACACGGGAGATAATCAGCATAGTGACGGTTTGCGAAGCCGCACAGGCAAGCGCGCCGATAATAAAAATGAGTGAAAGGACGAAAACCACTTTTCTCCGGCCCCATCGGTCAGAGCATGTCCCGCTTAAGGCGGACCCGAAAATCGCACCGAGCAGCAGCATGCTGACGACCAATCCCTCGGTCAGCGTGTTTAAAGGAATATCATTGTTAATAAATAACAAAGCCCCTGAAATCACACCGGTGTCATAGCCGTAAAGCAGCCCGCCCAATGCTCCGAAAAAGTAAATCAGGTATTTTTTGGTGTTTTTCTTCACAGATGATCCTCCTCATCTTTTGGAACGCATAATAGTTTATTTAGATAACTATTTCATTCCCCGAAGAGAAAAATATAAACATAAAAAACACGCCCTTTCAAAAAGGCGTGTTTTTTTCTTATGAAAACAGCTTATCAATAAACGCGATTTCTTCAGCAGATAGCGTAATGGAGGCTGCTTTCACGTTGTCTTTTAATTGATCCGCGCGTTTGGCGCCCGGAATCAGGATATCGATTTCAGGTCTCGCCAAGTACCAGGCAAGCACGATATGCGCCGTATCGGCATTGTGCTTTTCGGCAATCGGTTTGAGCTGGTTGACTTTTTTGATGTTTTCTTTAAACTGCTCCCCTTGGAAATGCGCCTGATCATTGCGCAGGTCGCCTTCCGGGAAGGTTGTGTTCTCGTCGTATTTGCCGGCCAGCAGTCCGGATACGAGCGGGAAGTACGGAATGAATGAGATGCCGTGTTCTGTCGTATAAGGGAAGAAAGTCTTTTCCGCCTCACGGTTCAGCAGGTTGTATTCTCCTTGAACCACGTCGACTAAGCCGTCTTTATTGGCTTCTTTCAGCTGCTCCAAAGAGAAATTGGATACGCCGATGGAACGGATTTTTCCTTCTTTTTTCAGCTCATTCAATGCTTGAACGGCTTCGTCCTTCGGCGTGTGCTCATCCGGGAAATGGATGTAGAATAAATCGATGTAATCCGTCTGCAGGCGTTTCAGACTGTCTTCGACCGATTGTTTCAAAAAGGCCGGTGAGTTGTCGAAAACAAAGTCATCGCCTTCTTTTCTGTGAGCGGCTTTTGTGGCGATGAAGACATCCTCGCGGTTATATTCTTTCAGCACCTCGCCGATCAATTCTTCAGAACGGCCCACACCGTAAATATAGGCAGTATCTAACATGGTAACGCCGCTTTTAATCGCTTCCCGGACCAATTCTTTTCCCGTTTCTTCATTCAGATTCGGATAGAGATTGTGTCCGCCGACCGCATTTGTTCCCAAACCGATCGGAAATACCTTTAGGTCAGTTTTGCCGATTGTTACTTTGCTCATGTTTTCGCCCCCTGAAAAAATTGGATATCATAGCGCCTGCCGGAAAAATACGGCAGCGTTCTCTATTAACTATAACGCTATGCCAAGTGAATGTCGATTTGGTGCTCTTGGCAATACTTCGTATATTCCTCATCGAGCTGCTGAGAAGTGACGATGCTGTGAAGCCGGTCAAAAGGCGCGTATGTCAAAAGCGTGGATTTGCCGAATTTGGAATGATCCGCAAGCAGATACACTTCGTTCGCCTTTTCGGAAATTTTCTTTTTCACCTCGTATTCCAGTAAGTCGGAATTCGTCAGGCCGTGGGTGATCGTTGTCCCGGTAGCGGACATGAACGCCTTGTTAATGTTGTATTTATTGAGGGTGCTCGGATCATCAATGCCGACAAACGACCTTGTCTTCCGTTTGTAGTTATTGCCGATGATGATCAGGTCGATATTTTTCATGGATGAAGCGGCGTTAATAATATCAAGGCTGTTCGTCAACACCGTTACATTCTTATCCGGGTCAAGCGTCTCCAGCATCGATTTGGTCGTCGTGCCGGAATCAATAAATACAAGATCGTGATCCTCGATAAATCGCGACGCATAGCGGGCGATTTTGATTTTTTCATCCTGATGTTGAATGGTGCGGTTCTCAAAAGGGACGAGCACAGATTTTTCTGCTGACGTCACGCCGCCGTACACCTTTTTGATCACCCCTTTTTCCGCAAGCTTATTAATATCGCGTCTGACCGTGTTTTTAGAGACGTTGAATACCTCGCACAGCTCATCCAGCGAAGTGGCTCCGTGTTTGAGAATGTATTCTTCCATCTCCTGAATCCGCATCAGTTTCATAAAAAAACTCCTTCTAGAATTCTTAAAGTAATTAAAATATATAATAAACACCAAGAGTTAATCAATAGTTACTTAACAAATGATAAAAAAGAGGGTTCCCACCGTACGATTCGACACGGTTCTCCAAGTTCCTGTTTTCCCGCTCAAAAAAAGTACGATAAAAATAATGAAAAAATTTTGATTTTTTAGATTGACTTGAAGGTGTGTTGGGCTTACAATGTAACCAAGAAATGACCAAAATATAACCTGTAAAATCAAAAGTGAAAGATGTAACCGTTTGCTTTATCCGGCACATGACCAACTTTTACATGAAAAGATTGGGAGTCACCATCATTTTAGCATTTGTAAGCGTTTAATTCATGTCTTTTATATGAAAAAGGTGAATATATTCATCCGTTATTATCCAGCTGACAGGATGTTTACTATTTAAGGAGGCAATGAGAATGGCAGAGATCAGAAAACTGAAAAACTACATCAATGGTGAATGGGTTGAAAGTAAGACAGATCAATATGAAGACGTTGTCAATCCGGCGACAAAAGAAGTGATGTGCCAGGTTCCGATTTCTACACGGGAGGATGTGGAATACGCCGTCCGCTCAGCGTCAGAAGCGTTTAAAACATGGTCGAAGACGGCGGTGCCGCGCCGTGCGAGAATTCTATTTAACTATCAGCAGCTTCTCCAGCAGAACAAAGAAGAGCTTGCCCGTCTGATCACTTTGGAAAACGGTAAAAACACGACAGAAGCACTCGGTGAAGTGGGACGCGGAATTGAAAACGTCGAATTCGCAGCGGGAGCGCCGTCACTCATGATGGGCGATTCACTTGCCTCTATCGCGACGGATGTAGAGGCGGCGAATTACCGCTATCCGATCGGGGTGGTCGGCGGTATCGCACCGTTCAACTTCCCGATGATGGTCCCGTGCTGGATGTTTCCGATGGCGATTTCGTTAGGAAACACTTTCATTCTGAAGCCTTCTGAGCGCACGCCGCTGTTAACGGAAAAACTGGCAGAGCTGTTTGAACAGGCCGGTCTGCCGAAGGGTGTCTTCAATGTCGTGCACGGCGCGCATGACGTCGTAAACGGCATTCTTGAGCATCCGGAGATTAAAGCCATCTCATTCGTCGGTTCAAAACCTGTCGGCGAGTATGTTTTCAAAAAAGGCAGCGAACATTTGAAACGCGTGCAGGCGTTAACGGGCGCAAAAAACCATACGATCGTGTTAAATGACGCCCACCTTGAAGATACGGTCACAAACATTATCGGCGCGGCATTCGGTTCGGCAGGAGAGCGCTGCATGGCATGCGCGGTCGTGACGGTTGAAGAGGGAATCGCCGATGAGTTTATGGCGAAATTACAGGAAAAAGCAGCGGACATCAAGATCGGAAACGGACTGGATGACGGCGTATTTTTGGGACCGGTCATCCGCGAGGACAACAAAAACCGCACGCACAGCTATATTGAAAAAGGCATCGAAGAAGGAGCGAAACTGCTTTGTGACGGCCGTGAACATGTAACGGAAGACGGCTATTTCGTCGGACCGACGATTTTTGACAACGTGACGACGGATATGACGATCTGGAAAGATGAGATCTTTGCGCCCGTTCTGTCGGTCATGCGTGTGAAAAATTTAAAAGAAGCGGTTGACATCGCCAACCAGTCTGAATTTGCGAACGGCGCCTGCCTGTTCACGTCAAATGCGAACGCGATCCGCTACTTCCGTGAGAATATTGACGCGGGAATGCTCGGCATCAACCTTGGCGTCCCGGCGCCGATGGCATTCTTCCCGTTCTCGGGCTGGAAGTCTTCTTTCTTCGGCACATTGCACGCAAACGGAAAAGACAGCGTCGACTTCTATACACGTAAAAAAGTCGTGACGGCACGATACCCGTCTCCTGACTTCAATTGATCAGACAGCCGGCCCGGACGGCTTTGTGATTCCGTCCGGGTTTTCTTTTACCATCCATTAAGGAGGAATAAACATGAGTCATTTGCTGCGCAAACCGCAGGCCGATGAGATTTCTCAAGGTGTGACCATCATACATGACGTCACTTCAGCCAATTCAGACCTCAAATATGTCGGATTTAAAGTCGTTGATCTCGCTCCCGGCTCAACATATACAGAAGATTTGAAAAAGACGGAGTGCTGCATCGTTGCGGTAACGGGAAAAGTTACCGTCACTGATTATGATCAGACATTTGAAAGCATCGGCACCCGTGAAAGCGTATTTGATAGAAAACCGACGGACAGCGTTTATGTGTCCAATGACCGCTCTTTTGGAATCACAGCCGTCAGCGGGGCGAGGGTCGCGCTGTGCTACTCTCCGTCCGAACACCAGCTTCCGACAAAGCTGATTAAAGCGGAAGACAACGGTGTGGAACATCGCGGCAAGCTGGCAAACAAACGAACCGTTCATAACATTCTCCCCGATTCAGATCCATCGGCAAACAGCCTTCTCGTTGTTGAAGTTTACACGGACAGCGGCAACTGGTCGAGCTACCCGCCTCATAAACATGACCAAGACAATCTGCCGGCTGAATCCTTTTTAGAAGAAACCTATTACCATGAAACGGACCCGCCGCAGGGATTTGTCTTCCAGCGTGTGTACACGGACGACCGCTCGATTGACGAGACGATGACCGCAGAAAATGAAAACGTTGTCATCGTGCCGGCGGGCTATCACCCGGTTGGTGTTCCGGACGGGTATACCTCTTACTACCTGAATGTAATGGCGGGACCGACACGAAAATGGAAGTTTCATAATGATCCGGCCCATGAATGGATTCTGGAACGCTGACAAGTGAGGAGTGGCAGATAACGATGAAATATACGTTTAATGAAGAAAAAGAGTTTGATATTGTCGCGATCGGACGCGCGTGTATTGATTTGAACGCGGCGGAATACAACCGGCCGATGGAAGAAACGATGACGTTTTCTAAATATGTCGGCGGCTCCCCGGCAAATATTGCGATCGGCAGCGCCAAGCTCGGATTAAAAGCCGGTTTTATCGGCAAAATCCCGGATGACCAGCACGGCAGATTTATCGTTTCTTATATGCAGGAAAAGGGCGTTGATACGTCACAAATGACCGTTGACAGAGAAGGGCGCAAAGCGGGGCTCGCTTTTACGGAAATTCTCAGTCCCGAAGAGTGCAGCATTCTGATGTACCGGGATGACGTGGCGGATTTGTATCTAGAGCCGTCCGAAGTCAATGAAGGCTACATCGCAAACGCGAAAATGCTGCTCGTATCAGGTACGGCGCTTGCGAAAAGTCCGTCGCGCGAAGCCATCTTAAAAGCGGTGCAAATCGCAAAAAAACATGGCGTAAAAGTCGTGTTTGAGCTCGACTACCGTCCGTATACATGGCAATCGGCAGAAGAAACAGCCGTGTACTACACGCTGGTGGCGGAACAATCCGATATCGTCATCGGTACGCGTGACGAATTTGACGTAATGGAAAACCGCAGCGGCGGAAATAACGATGAAACCGTCCGCCATTTGTTTGCGCACTCCGCCGACCTTGTCGTCATTAAGCACGGCGTTGACGGATCATACGCATACAGCAGATCGGGGGAAGTTTTCCGGGCGCACGCCTATAAAACAAAGGTGCTGAAGACCTTCGGAGCGGGTGATTCCTATGCGTCCGCCTTCATCTACGGACTGGTCAGCGGCCGGGATATTGAAACGGCTTTAAAATACGGGAGCGCTTCCGCTTCCATCGTCGTCAGCAAACACAGCTCCTCAGAAGCAATGCCGGCTGCCGGTGAAATCATCGAACTGATTGAAGCGCAGCACAGTCTTAACGGTAAATAGAACGTATAAAAGGTGGGATCGTTTGTGGGTAAGACCATTCGCTTAACGACAGCACAAGCGCTGATTCAATTCTTGAACCGGCAGTACATTCATGTTGACGGAAAAGAAGAGCCGTTCGTTGAGGGCGTCTTCACGATTTTCGGCCATGGAAATGTGTTGGGGATCGGGCAGGCGCTCGAGCAGGACGCCGGGCACCTGAAAGTCTATCAAGGCAAAAACGAACAAGGCATGGCGCATGCCGCGATGGCATACAGCAAGCAGATGCTGAGAAGAAAAATTTACGCGGTATCGACATCGGTCGGTCCGGGTGCCGCTAACTTGACAGCTGCCGCGGGTACGGCGCTGGCCAATCATATTCCGGTGCTGCTGCTTCCGGCCGATACCTTTGCAACGAGGCAGCCTGACCCGGTGCTTCAGCAGGTGGAGCAGGAATACAGCGCCGCCGTCACAACAAACGATGCGTTAAAGCCCGTGTCCCGCTATTGGGACCGCATCACCCGCCCCGAGCAGCTGATGAGCAGCTTAATCCGGGCATTTGAAGTGATGACAGATCCGGCAAAAGCGGGCCCGGCGACCATCTGCATTTCTCAGGATGTAGAGGGAGAAGCATTTGATTTTGATGAAAGCTTCTTTGAAAAACGTGTTCATTACATTGATCGGATGCAGCCGAGCGAGCGTGAACTGAAAGGCGCCGCGGAGAGAATTAAGGAGAGCAGCCGTCCCGTCATTTTGGTGGGCGGCGGCGCGAAGTACTCCGGCGCGCGTGAGGAATTAATCGCGCTTTCTGAAACATACGGCATTCCGCTTGTCGAAACGCAGGCCGGCAAGTCAACGGTTGAAGCTGATTTCGCCAACAATCTGGGCGGCATGGGCATCACGGGCACACTCGCCGCAAACAAAGCCGCCCGCCAGGCTGATCTGATCATCGGTGTCGGCACACGGTACACGGACTTTGCGACATCCTCGAAAACAGCGTTTGATTTTGACAAAGCAAAATTTTTGAATATCAACGTCAGCCGCATGCAGGCATACAAGCTTGACGCGTTTCAGATCGTAGCCGATGCGAAAGTGACGCTCGGCAGGCTGCACGGCTTATTAGACGGATATAAAAGTGCATTCGGCACGGCGATTAAAGATTGGAAAGATGAATGGCTGGCTGAACGGGACCGGCTCGGCAAGATCACTTTTACACGTGACGCGTTCAAGCCGGAAATTAAAAACCATTTCTCACAGGACGTGTTAAACGAGTATGCCGACGCGCTCGAGACTGAGCTGCCGCAAACAACGGCGCTGTTGACCATCAATGACACGATTCCTGAAGACAGCGTCGTCATCAGTTCGGCGGGATCTCTTCCGGGGGATCTGCAGCGGCTGTGGCATTCCAATGTCCCGAATACGTACCATCTGGAGTATGGCTATTCCTGCATGGGATATGAAGTATCGGGCACGCTCGGCCTCAAGCTGGCTCATCCCGACAAAGAAGTCTATTCACTCGTCGGCGACGGAAGCTTTCTGATGCTGCACTCAGAGCTGATTACCGCGCTTCAATATAATAAAAAAATCAATGTCCTGCTCTTTGACAACTCCGGGTTCGGCTGTATCAACAACCTGCAGATGGATCACGGGAGCGGCAGTTATTTCTGCGAGTTCCGCACAGAGGACAATCAGATTTTAAACGTTGATTACGCGAAGGTGGCAGAGGGCTACGGCGCTAAAACTTACAGAGCCAATACGGTTGAAGAACTGAAAGCGGCGCTTGAAGATGCGAAAACGCAAGATGTATCCACTTTAATTGAAATGAAGGTTCTGCCGAAAACGATGACGGACGGCTATGACAGCTGGTGGCATGTCGGCGTGGCGGAAGTGTCGGAGCAGGAAAGCGTTCAGCGGGCATACGAAGCGAAAGAGATGAAGCTGAAGTCTGCGAAGCAGTACTAGAGGGGAGGCATCACGATGGGCAAACAAAATATTTTGTGGGGCATCGCTCCCATTGGGTGGCGAAATGACGATATGCCGGAAATCGGAGCCGGGAATACGCTGCAACATTTGTTAAGCGATATTGTTGTCGCCGGTTTTCAAGGTACGGAAGTGGGAGGGTTTTTCCCTGAACCCTCCGTCCTCAATAAGGAGCTGGCTCTCCGGAACTTGCGGATTGCGGGGAAATGGTTCAGCAGCTTTATCATTCAAGACGGTATTGAAAAAACGGCTGAACAATTTACAGAACACTGTGATTATTTGCAGAAAGTCGGAGCGGATGCCGCCATCGTTTCTGAACAGACGTACAGTGTCCAAGGCTTGGACATTGATGTATTTAAGAAAAAACCGCACTTCTCAGATGAAGAATGGGATACACTGTGCCAAGGCTTGAACCGTCTCGGGAAAATCGCTGACGAATACGGGCTGGATCTCACGTTTCATCATCATCTCGGCACAGGCGTCCAGACGGCGGAAGAAGTTGACCGGCTGATGGATGGAACGGACCCGCGGTATGTCCATTTACTTTATGATACCGGCCATGCCTATATCTCGGACGGAGACTATATGACGATTCTCAACAAGCATATGGGTCGGATCAGACACGTTCATTTCAAGGACGCGCGGTTTGACATTATGGAGCGGTGCAGACAGGAAGGCAAGTCATTCAGGCAGTCGTTTTTACAGGGCATTTTCACGGTTCCCGGAGACGGATGCATCGATTTTACAGAAGTGTACCAAACGCTCGTCCGTCATGATTATTCAGGCTGGATCGTCATTGAAGCCGAACAAGACCCGGCAGTCGCCAATCCGCTTGAGTACGCGCTGATTGCGAGAAAGTACATCGACAGTGAACTGCTTGATCCTGCAAATTAGAGGGGGACTTATATGAATCGTGCCAAGGCGGAATCAGCTTTCAGCAAACGGACCATCGCCGCAGCATTAGCAAATTACATTGATGCAGGTTCCATCGTGGCAGGATCAGCGGGTTTATCTATGTGGGTCAGCTACTTGAAGCTGTCCGACAGTCAGATCGGATTGCTCGGCGCCTTCAGCGCAAACGCGATATCAGCGGCCGTCGGAGCGCTGCTCGGCGGGTATTTGGCTGATAAGGTCGGCCGAAAAGCTGTATATACAAACAGTATGCTCGTCTACGCTTTAGGAATTTGTTTGGTTTTGTTTGGATTCAACTTTCCCATGCTGTTATGCGGATACATGATTATCGGGATTTCTGTAGGCGCGGATATTACGGCTTCATGGACCATTATCGCGGAAAACGCCCCTGAGAAAAACCGGGCGAGGCATTGCGGAGTGGCGCAGGTGGCGTGGGCCGCCGGAGCCGTTGTGGTTCTGCTGTTATCCGTTGTGGTCGGTGACCTCGGGCTTTTAGGAAATAAAATTGTCTTTGCGCATCTATTGGTGATCGCCCTGATCACATATGTGATAAGAAAGCGTTTACCTGAGTCGGATGCCTGGAAAAACAGTGAAGAGCGCCCTGCCGCCGTGAAAAAAACATCTTATTTTGACTTGCTTCAGCCGAAATTTTTCAAGAACATTTTGTTTTTAATGGGTGTGTTTCTCGTATGGAATCTCGCCGCGGGCGTCATGGGATTCTTTATGCCGTACATCTACCAGCAGGTCGGCGGCGTATCCGCAAATACGGCCAACATTCTGCAGATGGCCCTGTTTATCTTCACCGGTCTCGGCGTCGCCTGTATCTTCATGCCTTTTGCAGATCAATATCGGAAAACGGTGTTCGGAATCTGCGCCTTTATGGCTGTTGTCGGCTGGTCGCTGTTTTTGCTGCCGTTTCAGGGGCTCCCGATGCTGCTTTTGTTTGTTTTAGCGATCGGCATCAATAACGGAGCCGGCCAGCAGGCGAACTACCAGCTGTGGGCAAGCGAGCTGTTCCCGACAGAACACAGAGCGTCAGCACAAGGGCTCATGTTCTTTCTCGTCCGTATTTCAATCGGCATTTGGAGTTTATTTGTGCCGGTCATCATGTCACAATTCGGCATCGGTTTTATGGCCGGTATTCTGCTCATATGTGTGACGGCCAGTATGATCATCGGGCTTGTTTTCGCACCGAATACGTCCGGCAAGTCGCTTGAACAGATACAGGAGGAACTGTACGGTGCTCCTCAGGACGGCAGCGGGAAAAAAAAGACGAGAACCATTATTTGATTATCAGAAGGAGTGGCGATCAATGAATTTACGTATAGGTGTTATCGGAACCGGTGCTATCGGAAAAGAGCACATCAACCGCATCACAAATAAGCTGTCCGGAGCGGAAATTACCGCTGTCACAGATGTGAATGAGGAGGCCGCGCAGCAGACCGTTCAGCATTTCAATTTGAACGCCTCCGTTTATCCTGATGACGACAGCCTCCTCGCTGCTGAAAATGTGGATGCTGTCTTAGTGACAAGCTGGGGCCCGGCTCACGAGTCCAGCGTGTTGAAAGCGATTCAGCACGGCAAGCACGTGTTTTGTGAAAAGCCGCTTGCGACAACGGCAGAAGGCTGTATGCGCATTGTCGAGGAAGAAATGAAGACGGGAAAACGATTGGTGCAGGTAGGTTTCATGCGCAGATATGACAGCGGTTACGTTCAGCTGAAAGAAGCGATCGACAACCGTGCGGTCGGCGAGCCGCTGATGATTCACTGTGCGCACCGCAACCCGACAGTCGCATCGAATTATTCAACGGACATGGCCGTCGTCGATACGCTCGTTCATGAAATTGATGTTCTCCACTGGCTCGTCAATGACGACTATGAATTCGTACAGGTCATCTATCCGAAGAAATCAAAAAATGCGCTGCCGCATCTGAAAGATCCGCAGATGGTCATCATCGAAACAAAAGGCGGCATTGTCATCAATGCCGAAATCTACGTGAACTGTAAATACGGCTATGACATTCAATGTGAAATCGTCGGGGAAGACGGCGTTATCAAGCTTCCGGAACCGTCAAGCATCAGCTTGAGAAAAGAAGGGAAATTCAGCACCGATATTCTGATGGACTGGCAGCGCCGATTTGTGGCTGCGTATGATGTGGAAATTCAGGACTTCATTGATTCGATCCGGAAAAAAGGCGAAGTCAGCGGTCCGACGGCATGGGACGGTTATATTGCCGCGGTGACAACAGACGCGTGCGTAAAAGCTCAGGAATCCGGACAGAAAGAGCCAGTGGCGCTTCAAGAGAAACCGGCATTCTATCAATCATTTACGACTGTGAACAAATAATAGATCGGGAGTGAAAAAATGAAACTGGCCTTAGATCCATCCATGTACCGCGATGATTTAACATTAGAGGAAATGGTCTATAAAACGGCGGAGCTCGGATACGAATATATCGAACTGTCCCCGCGCGAGGATTTTTGTCCTTTCTATAAATATCCGAAAGTCGATTCAGCAAAAATCAAACAATTGAAGCGCCTTTTAAAGGATACAGGTGTGAAGCTGTCCTCTCTTCTTCCGCTTTACCACTGGGCGGGTCCTGATGAAGACCGCCGACAGGCCGCCGTGCGCAACTGGAAACGGGCGATCGAAATTGCGGTTGAACTTGAAGTGGATTTGATGAACAGTGAATTCAGCGGTTCAAAGTATGATCCGTTGACAAGTGAAGAAAAATTCATCAAATCCATGGATGAGCTGCTGCCCGTCTTTGAAAAAGAAGGCGTTAAACTCAATCTTCAAGCCCATCCATACGATTTTATCGAAACGCACAAAGGTGCGATGGATATGATCCGCGCGCTCGATAAGGATTGGATCAACCTTGTCTACTCAACTGCGCATACGTTCTTCTATGATGACGGCAAAGGCGATATCGAAACCATGTTTGATGAAGCCGGCGACCGCCTCACGCATGTTTTATTTGCAGATACTTTTAATCATAAAGCGGCGCACGGCCTGCGTTACATCGTCAATCCGCCTGACGCGAAAGTAACGGTTCACCAGCATTTGGACATCGGGCAAGGCGAGGTCGATTTTGAGACGATTTTCAGAAAGATGAGAGAGATGAAATTCGACGGAATTGCGACGAACGCCGTGTTTGCTTGGGTCGGCGAAAGAGCGGATGAATCAAGCCGGACCACGCTTAAGAAATTAAAAGAAGAACTGGGTATGGCATAAGCTGAGTATGGAGTTCGGCGGAACGGGGCAAAAAAGCCCTTCAGCCGGACTCCCTTCATATCGAAAACGCGGATGGGAGAGGCTGACATGAAACTTTGCTTTAATGAAGCGACTACGCTGGAGAATTCAAACCTGAAACAGGATTTAGAACTGTGCGAAAAGCACGGCTATGATTATATTGAAATCCGCACAATGGATAAGCTGCCGGAATACTTAAAAGACCATTCACTGGCCGATCTGGCGGAATATTTTCAAACCCATCACATTAAACCGCTTGCCCTGAACGCCCTGGTTTTCTTCAACAACCGTGATGAGAAGGGCTATAGGGAGATCATTTCGGAATTCAAAAGCATGATGGAAACCTGCAGGACGCTCGGCGTGAAATATGTGGTGGCCGTGCCGCTTGTGACAGAGCGGAAAATCTTGAAAGAAGAAATCAAAAAGAGCAGCGCAGAGGTGCTGACTGAGCTTTCGGACATCGCGGAGCCGTACGGCGTAAACATTGCCCTTGAATTTGTCGGCCACCCGCAATGCACGGTCAATACATTTGAACAGGCGTATGACATCGTGAACGCTGTCGGCCGCGATAATGTCGGACTGGTGTTTGACAGCTTCCATTTCCACGCGATGGGCTCCAATATTGAGAGCTTGAAGCAGGCGGACGGAAAGAAAATTTTCATCTATCATATCGACGATACAGAAGACTTTCCGATCGGCTTTTTAACGGATGAAGACCGCGTCTGGCCTGGGCAGGGTGCGATTGACTTAGACGCCCATCTGTCAGCGTTAAAAGAAATCGGATTCAATGATGTTGTCTCCGTAGAGCTGTTCAGACCTGAATATTATAAGCTGACTGCGGAGGAAACGATCAAAACGGCAAAGGAAACAACGGAAGCCGTCGTATCAAAATACTTCATGAAGGAGGCGTGAACATGGCTTTTGTCACCATGAAACATCTTCTTGCAGAAGCGAAACGGGAGCATTATGCAGTCGGCCAGTTTAATATCAACGGCCTCCAATGGACGAAGGCGATTCTGCAAGCGGCGCAAAAAGAGCAATCGCCGGTCATCGCCGCGGCTTCCGATCGTCTGGTCGACTATTTAGGCGGGTTTAAAACGATTGCCGCCATGGTCGGCGCGTTAATGGAAGAAATGTCGATTACCGTTCCCGTCGTGCTCCATCTTGATCACGGAAGCAGTGTTGAACGCTGCAGACAGGCCATTGACGCCGGATTCAGCTCAGTGATGATTGACGGCTCTCATCATCCGATTGATGAGAACATCGCGATGACAAAAGAAGTCGCCGATTATGCCGCAAAGCACGGCGTCTCAGTAGAAGCAGAAGTCGGCACGGTCGGCGGCATGGAAGACGGGCTGGTCGGCGGGGTCCGCTATGCCGATATCGCCGAATGTGAGCGGATCGTGAAAGAAACCAATATCGATGCGCTGGCCGCCGCCCTCGGCTCCGTCCACGGCAAATATCAGGGCGAGCCCAATCTCGGATTTAAAGAAATGGCGGCTATCTCCCGCATGACTGATATTCCCCTCGTTCTCCACGGAGCATCCGGGATTCCGCAGGATCAGATCAAAAAAGCCATCACGCTCGGCCACGCGAAAATCAATATCAACACGGAATGTATGGTAGCCTGGACAGACGAAACACGACGCATGTTTCAGGAAAACGGCGATCTGTACGAACCGCGCGGCTACATGACACCCGGCATTGAAGCCGTGGAAGAGACGGTGCGAAGCAAAATGAGAGAGTTCGGATCAGTCGGTAAAGCCGTAAAACAGCAGGTCGGCTGATGAAAACGGAAACCGCCAAGATGGCGGTTTTTTTGTGCGGTGTTGCGTCCGTACGCCCGAAACGATTATGATGATGGCAGCAGCGTAAGAAACGGGAGTGGTTCAGTTTGAATAAAATCATGATTGTGGAAGATAGTGAAGACATTCGCGGACTATTGCAGAATTACCTTGAAAAATACGGATATCAAACCGTGGCCGCCGCGGATTTCACGGCTGTTCTTGATGTCTTTTTGCGGGAAAAGCCTGATGTGGTGCTGCTTGATATCAACCTGCCGTCTTATGACGGCTATTATTGGTGCCGCCAGATCCGCCAGCATTCTACAAGCCCGATCATTTTCATCTCAGCCAGAAGCGGGGAAATGGATCAGGTGATGGCGATTGAAAACGGCGGAGATGATTATATCGAAAAACCGTTTTCTTATGATATTGTGCTGGCGAAAATCAAAAGCCAGATCCGCAGGGCATACGGAGAGTACGCCGCCAAGCAGGGAGAGAAAGTGGTTGAATATGCCGGTGTGCAGCTCTTTATGGAACGGTTTGAACTGCGCTTTCAGGACGAAAAAAGCGAGCTTTCTAAAAAAGAAAGCAAGCTTTTGGAAGTGCTGCTGGAGCGGGGAGAAAAGGTGACGGGTCGGGACCGGCTCATGGAAAAAACGTGGGACACCGACATTTTCGTCGATGATAATACGCTTAACGTGTATATCACGCGGCTCAGAAAAAAACTGCGGGAGCTGAATGCGCCTGTTTCCATTGAATCGGTGCGGGGCGAAGGCTACCAGCTGAGGGCGCTGTCATGAAGCTGTTTTTCCGGTCTCATGCCGTGCTGATTCTGCTTTTTCTCCTTCAAGGGCTGTTTGTCTTCTTTTATTACTGGTTTGCGGGTCTTCATTCTTTTTCCCACCTGTTTTACATATTGGGCGTGCAGCTTCTTATTTTGGCGGGGTATCTCGCCTATCGCTGGTACAAAGACCGCGGTGTGTATCATTGGCTCAGCTCGGAGCAGGAAGGGACGGACATCCCGTATCTCGGTTCTTCAGTGTTCTGTTCAGAGCTGTATGAGAAGCAGATGGAGCTGACCCGGCTGCAGCACCAGAAGCTCCATGAAACCGAAGCCAAACTCGACGCGCGGGTGACGTATATGAATCAATGGGTGCACCAAGTAAAAACGCCGCTGTCGGTCATTAATTTAATCATTCAGGAAGAGGATGAGCCCGTCTTTGAACAAATCAAAAAAGAGGTCCGGCAGATTGAATTCGGGCTGGAGACGCTTCTTTATTCATCAAGGCTTGACCTGTTTGAGCGGGATTTTAAAGTCGAAGCGGTTTCCTTATCAGAGCTTCTCCAATCGGTCATTCAAAGCTATAAACGATTTTTTATTCAGTACCGCGTCTATCCGAAAATGGATATTCGCGATGATCATCAGATTTACACCGATGCCAAATGGCTCAAATTTGCGATCG
This sequence comes from Bacillus sp. JK106, assembly GCF_053663355.1. NCBI lineage: Bacteria > Bacillati > Bacillota > Bacilli > Caryophanales > Bacillaceae > Bacillus > Bacillus sp. JK106. The sequence continues at coordinate 163,649 of NZ_JBSJQC010000001.1, forward strand.
GCCAAGTCGTCACAAATGCGGTCAAATATTCGGCAGGCAAGAGTGACAGACTGGAGCTGAATGTCTTCCGCGATGAAGACAGGACGGTGCTTGAAGTCAAAGATTACGGTGTCGGCATTCCCTCGCAAGATATCAAGCGGGTGTTTGACCCTTATTACACCGGCGAAAACGGGCGGCGTTTCCAAGAATCTACGGGAATCGGCCTCCATCTCGTCAAAGAAATTACGGGCAAGCTCAATCATACGGTGGACATCAGCTCGTCCCCCGGTGAAGGGACATCGGTCCGATTTTCATTTCTTACAAAAATGTAAGACTGCGTTAAGAAAACAACATAGCTCATTCTGTTTCCCCTTGATAACATGGATTTACGTCAAGGGGATTTTTTATGCTGAATGCCCCGGCACTACATGAAAGCAGCCCAGATCAACAAGAATAAAACCATAAGGAGGATTCTCATGGCGAATATGCTTGAAGTCAAACATATAAATAAAACCTATAAAGGACAAGTATCCTATCAAGCTTTAAAACAAATTTCATTTTCAATAGAAGAAGGCGGGTTCACGGCGGTGATGGGACCGTCCGGCTCCGGAAAAACAACACTTTTGAATATCATTTCAACGATCGACCGGCCGGATTCAGGCGATATCCTGATTCACGGAGAAAACCCGCACCGGCTGAAGCGGACAAAGCTCGCTCATTTCCGCCGCAAGCAGCTCGGATTTGTGTTTCAGGATTTCAACCTTCTGGACACGCTGACAATCGGTGAAAATATCATGCTGCCGTTAACGCTTGAAAAAGAAGCGCCGTCTGTCATGGAAGAAAAACTGCACGACATCGCGAAAAAGCTCGGAATCGAAGACCTGCTCAATAAACGGACGTTTGAAGTATCCGGCGGACAGCGCCAGCGGGCCGCCATCGCAAGAGCGGTCATTCATAAGCCGTCACTTATTCTGGCTGATGAACCGACGGGAAACCTTGATTCCAAAGCGTCAAAAGATGTCATGGAAACGATGCAGAGCCTGAATCAGGATGATCATGTCACGGCTTTGATGGTGACCCACGATCCGGTTGCGGCAAGCTACTGCCGCCGCGTCATCTTTATAAAAGACGGCGAACTGTTTAATGAGATTTACCGCGGGGAAAACCGCCAAGTCTTTTATGAGCAGATTCTTGATGTGCTGTCTATGCTGGGGGGAAACGCAAATGACCTTTCTTCAGTTCGCTTATAAAAACGTCACGAGAAACAAAAGGGCCTATCTTGCATTCTTCTTGAGCAGCGCCTTTTCCGTTTTGATTTTCTTTACCTTTGCGATGTTCCTGTTTCATCCGGCACTAAAGGAAGGCTACCTGAATAACATCGCCAAAAAAGGCTTAACCGCCGCGGAATGGATGATCTTTGTTTTTTCTTTCTTATTTGTTCTGTATTCGGTTAACGCATTTTTGAAATCGAGAAATAAAGAATTCGGTATTCTGCTGATGCAGGGTATTACGCCGGTGCAGCTGAGAAAGCTCATTACGGCGGAAAACATGATCATCGGCGTCATGTCGATCGCAGCGGGGATTATCGGAGGCTTCATTTTTTCGAAAACGTTCTTTACGGTCGGCGCTTATATTTTAGAAATGGACGCGCTGCCTCTGTACATGCCTTGGAAAGCGCTCGGCATTACGGCCGGCGGATTTCTGCTCTTATTTTTCCTTTTATCGCAGTTCACGATCCTTTTTGTCAGATCAAATACGGTGATCAAATTAATAAAGGGCACTGACAAGATCAAGCCGGAGCCGAAGCCGTCCGTGCTTCTGTCCTTATTCGGCATCGCCTGCCTGTGCGGCGGGTACGGCATGGTTCTGAAAGGCAATGTCCACGGGACCGAGCCGTTCATCATTTTACTGCTTACCGTCATCGGCACGTATTTCTTTTTCAGCCAAAGCAGCATCTGGATTCTGCGCGCGCTGAAGAAGTGGAAAACCTTTTATCTGCGCGGGAAAAACGTCATTTGGGTTTCTGATCTTGTTTATCGTTTAAAAGACAACGCCCGCCTGTTCTTTATCGTCAGCATTATTTCCGCAGTTGCCTTTACGGCGACGGGCGTGCTCGCGATGTACAAATCGACCGTCGGGGCGGAAGAGTCCGCCTATGAGATGGAGTATTTATCTTTCAGCAATAACCCGAAAGAACAGACTCATTTGAAAGATATTGATCATGAACTGAAAACACACGGCTTTACGTATAAGAAAGACAAAATAAATGTTTCCTATGTCCGCTATCAGGAAGGAGGTACTGTTCCGCCTGTTTACATGATCAGCGAATCGGATGTGTCAACATACTTCCATGTCAAGCTGAACGGGCTGAAACATGGTGAGGCTGTCTATTTCCCGGGCACGTATGACCGCAATTTCAAAAACGAAGCGCCGGATCAGCTGAAGCTGCTGAACCAAAAAGGCAAGCCGTCTGACCAAAAACTGACGGTAAAAGAAGTCAAAAAACCGCTGATTTCACTGAATGCCATCATCGCGGTGAACGATCAAACCTTTGATCAGCTGAAATCACTCGGTGAGAAAGCGTCATTATACGGCTACAGCTATGATCATTGGAAAGACAGTCTTGGGATCAGCCAATCCTTGAAAAATGAGATTTACGGCAACTATATCGACGTGCATTCTGATTTTATGGCAAAAGCCGGGACGTACTATGATACGGTGCAGCTGCCGAGCCTGAGTTTATTCATCGGCCTGTTTATCGCGATCATCTTCTTTGTCGCGGCAGCGAGTTTCTTATATTTCAGGCTGTTCACCGATTTAGATGAGGACCGGGAGCGCTACCGTTCATTGGCCAAAATCGGTCTGAGTGAGCGTGAAATGGCACAAAGCGTGACGATACAATTGGCGATTCTCTTTTTCTTTCCTTTCGTCATTGCCGTCATGCATACGCTGTTTGCTTTGAGAACATTGGCGGTGGAAGGCTATTCCGATGTAGCGGGGCCGCTCAGTCTGACCATCGGAGGGTTTTTCATCTTTCAGCTTCTGTTCTTCCTCGCGGTGCGGACAAGCTATTTGAAAAAAATGAACAAGTAAGGGGAGTGCACAGATGAAAAAAGCATTGGCAATCCTGGCCGTCTTGGCGGCCGCTGCCGTCATATACGGACTTCTCTTTTTTCATAATGATGTTACAGACAGATTTAATCCGTTTATTCACCAGCAAGATGTTTATGTACAGATTGATCGAGATGGCAAACATCTTAGCCCGGGCGGTACTGAGTATACATTAGACGGATATAACGCATCCGGGAAAAAAGAAGAAGTGACCTTTTTCGCCGGGAAAGACCTTCGGAAGAACGCGTATTTGAAGGTGAAGGCGAAAGGAAAGTATGTCGAGACCTGGGAAGAAGTCAGATTTGAAGATATGCCGGGCTCCGTACAGTCAAAATTAAAGTGAACATGAAAAGCGGCACAGTGTCATGACTGTGCCGCTTTTTTTATTTTTTATTTTCTTCAGCCCGTTTGATCAGCATGTCGGTGATGATATCCATCTGTTTGCTGACGGCAATCGGGTCATACGGATAGAAGGTGTTGAAATCGTTGATAAAGACACGATTGTTTTTTACGGCATCGAGATTTTTCCAAACGGATGACTCTTTCAGACGCTCAAATGTTTTGCTTTCTCCATTCGGATTGTAATCGGTAATGAACATATAATCAGCCGCATATTGGGGAATGACCTCTTGGGAAACCTGTTTCATGGCGCCCGTTTTCATGATGTCTTTTTCGATTTTGGCCGGCGCTTTCAATCCGAGCGCGTTATAAACGGCTTGGCCGCCGCGGCCGGAATTGTCATTGAAAATCCAGATTTCGCCTTTATCTGTCGTTTCATAAAGGCCGACTGTCTCGTCTTTGCCGATCACGTTTTTGAGGCGCTTTTGATCGGCTTCGGCCTTTTTGTTGAAGTCTGCCATAAAGCTTTTGGCTTTATCCTTCGCCCCGGCAATGTCGCCGAATAGGCTGACCGTATCTTTCGTATTCTTTGCGGTGTTAAAAGGAATGACAATCGTCGGTGCGATTTTCGATAGTTTCTCGTATTGGTCATCCTTCATCAGCACGATTAAATCAGGCTTCAGCTGCATCACTTTCTCCACATTGACGGGATTGCCGATGTCCGTGGTGTTTTTCAGCTGTTTTTTGATAAACGGATTTTTGAAAGCCCATGAGCCCGCCCCGACGACATTTGCGTCAACGGACAGCAGCTCACCTGCATAAAAGTCAGTGACGATCCGTTTCGGATGTGCGGGTATGTCAATATTTCCTTTTGTTGATTCATATGTACGCATGTCTGTCTTTCCTTTGCCTGATGCCGATCCGTTGTTTTCCTTCGCGCCGCTGCAAGCGCTTAATGCGAAAACAAGCAGAAGTGCCAGGCCGATCAGCCATGATTGTTTCTTCATAATGATCCCCCTATTTCAGTGATAATGATTATCATTATTAATATAGCAGGAAGACGTCATTCCGTCTATGTTTTTTATAGAAAACCTTCCTTGATTATCCATGTTATAGTAGTAAAGGAGGAGGAATGAATGTTGATTACGAAAAGAGGGACTTGGTGGGAAGTGCTGCACAGCTGGTGGCTGCTGCTGACTTTCGCGCCGTTTGGGCTGACCGCTTTCTTGGCCTTTTTCTATATCGGCTACCGGGCCAAGAACAAAAAATGGCTGAAATACGGACTTATCTATTTTATTATTTTAGCAATTGCTTTTGTGCTGCCGAGCACGCCGGGCGTGTATATCGTGCTGCCTTTATGGGTCATCTCCATCATCCACGGGCTGAAAGTGCGGGCGGCTTATTTAATACAGCTTGATGTGTTTAAACAAAACGTCGAAGCAAGAGCGTTTGAAGCGGTAAGGCATGAGGCGGAGGAAAAATTCGGCGGAAAACCCGCTCAACGCATTGATCTGACAAAACAGAGATAAAAACAAATGACAAAGCCGGTATCTCGCGCTTTGTCATCTGCATGACCGGCCTATTGCTGGTATGAATGCTGCTGAAACGGTGTGTGATGCTGTGTTTGCGGGAATGAAGAAACATTAGCGTTTGCCATCGGTGCAGGCATGTGTCCGCTTACTTCCTGCTGAAGCTGATTGCACACATTCACGATTTGCTGGCATTTCTGAATGGCCGCTTCATGCCCCTGCAGCGCTTGCTGAATGGTATGAACGGCATGCTGTTCATGGTTAAGCATCTGCTGAAGCATTTGAATGTTTTGCTGTTCCTGCTGGAGCATTTGCTTGTACTGCTGACTGCTTTGCTGTGTCTGCTGAATAAGCTGCTGTGCTGTTTGGCGGCATTGCTGCAGCTGATTTCCGCTGTATTGGTTTTGATACATCATGAAGACCTCCTGAAGTGATTGATTTTACACATTTATCATGTGAAAGAATAGGAGAGGCATTCATGCAAGAAAAGGATTCAAATATTTACCTGTTATGTACAGAGCGGAATACAAGGCTCGGGATGGCCTGTCGAGCTTTGTATTCCGGCCCTTTTTCTCAGAAGCCGCCTTCTGTAGCGTGAAAAGGAATATTGAGTCTGTTTTCGACTGCGCGCAGGCGCTGATTCAAACGGTTTAAGCGGCGGGTATGGATTTCAATGGACTGGCTCAGCCGTCTGATCTGCTCATTCATACGCGTGATTTCCCGGTTTTGGCGCTGGTCTTCTTGTGAGAGGCGGGTGAGCTCTCTCGTTTGCTGGGCGTTTTGTCTTTCAAGCTGGGCGACTCTCCGTTCTAAAGCCGTCGGCTGCCGCTCTTCAGACTGAGGGGGCGCATAATAATAGCTTTCCTGCTGCTGATACGGCTCATACTCAACGGGGCTCACTTCGTATTCCTGCTGCTGAGGGAAATAGGCAGATGGGGTGTAGTACTGATATGGGTTCATTCATCATTCTCCTTATCTAGTGAAGTCTTTATACACTATGTAGTCAATTGCACAGTGCCACGGCATCCGCCTAACTTACAGGCGTAAAAAAAGCTTCAAAAGAAGGTGATCATGTTGCGGAACATACGGATTTTCATCATGACGGTTCTTGTTATTGGATGCGTCATGATAACAGGCTGCTCGCAAAAGAAAGCAGACGAACCCCCTTTTTATTACGGGACATGGGATGCGGGGCTGAAACCGGGCCCGATGGACGGGGTCAGATCTGAAACCGTTACGTTTACGAAAGACAGCGTGCTGACAAAGCAGGTCATTAAAGGCCGCGGCGAGGTTCCCATGCCCTCAGATGTTTACAAGGTGATCTCACAAAACACGGACGGAACGATCGAGATTGAATACCTCGGACATCCGCACCCCGTCAAAAGCACGTTGAAAAGAGGAAAAAACGATACGCTCATTTGGAAGATATACGGAGAAACAAAAACAATGACAAGAATAAAAACCGGCGGGGAGGATGCACATGAGAAATAAGGCTGCCGACAGACTCGTTTTGACGGGTGTCATCGTACATATCATTCAATGGTTTTCACTGTTATGGTTATTTTTTATGCTTTTTGATCAGTTCGGGCGTTTTACCATTTATAATCCCAATGTCGTCAACGGCAGCATGCAGTCTTTTTCATTCTTTGATATGATGCGCGCTCTTCTGTTTTCCGGCACGCTGCGGAATACGCTCCTGCTGTTTCTGTTTGCGGCGATGCTCATTTACTTATGGGTGAACGCTCTGTTTATCCTGCTGGAAATCGTTTCTTATATCATGATCAGGCGGAACAGCCGTTCATTATGGGCATACTTTCCCGCAGCGATGGGAATAAAGCTTGCCCTTCTGGACATAGCGGCCGTCCCTTTCTTTGCGGCGGGGCTGATGCTCTTGAAGCAGAAAACAGATGACGGCGGCGAACAAGCTGACAAGGGGAAAAGACGGCCCCGCATCCGGAGGCAGGCCCGGTATACGAAGAGAAGGCGGAGAAACTTGTCCGTTTGATTTTTCATTGAAACGAAAAAACGATATGATGAAAGCATAAGCAGAAAAGGATACAAAGGAGATGCAGGATGTACAAGTTAATCGCAATAGATATGGACGGAACACTATTAAACGATCATCATGAAGTGACGGCTGAAGTCCGCGGGGCGCTTGATGCCGCCAAAGCGGAAGGGGTCAATATCGTCCTGTGCACGGGACGGCCGATCGGCGGCGTGCGTCGGTATTTGGAAGAGCTGAATTTACAGGAAGAAGGCGACTTTGTGATTGCCTATAACGGCGCACTCGTCCAAAATACGTATACAAACGGTGTCGTGGCCGAGCAGTCATTAGGCTTTGAAGATTTGGAGTCGCTTTACGAGCTGAGCTTACAGCTGGATACCCCGATGCATTACTTTGACACAGCCAATCTGTACACGCCGAACCGGGATATCAGTGAATACACGGTATACGAATCATACATTACGAAAGTGCCGCTTCATTTCCGCACGATCGATGAAGTGCCGAAGGATATTCTGATTCCGAAAGTCATGTTCATTGATGATCCGGACAAGCTGGAGAAAGCGATCGCTTCCATTCCGGAATCATTCAGGGAAACATACACAATGGTCAAAAGCGCGCCATTCTTCCATGAGATTCTTCATCCGAAAGTCAGTAAAGGAAACGCGGTCAAGCTGCTGGCCGAAAAACTCGGCATTGAACAGAAAGACGTCATGGCAATCGGCGATAACGGCAACGACATGTCCATGATTCAGTGGGCCGGCTGCGGTGTGGCAATGGCCAATGCCATCCCGGAAGTAAGGGAGATTGCTGATTTTGAAACGAAATCAAATAACGAACACGGCGTGGCGCATGCGATTCAGGAGCTTGTGCTGAAAAAATAGGCACCCCATCAGAGGGTGCTTTTTTACCGCGTGTTTTGGTGATATGATAAGCGGAGAGGGGAGGCGCGACATGGATCGTGAAAAACAGCAGCTCAGCATAGAAGCGGCAAAACTATATTATCAATCAGATTACAGCCAGCAGCAGATCGCCGAACGGCTTAATCTGTCACGCCCCACCGTTTCAAGGCTGCTTCAGTACGCAAAGGAAAAAGGGTATGTGCAAATTCGCGTCATGGATCCGTTTGAGGATCTGGACGAACTCGGCGCAAAGCTGGAAGAAAAATACGGGCTGCTTGAGGCGCACGTCGTCTTTTCTCCAAGCGACGATTACCAGGCCATTACACATTACTTAAGCCGCTATGGCGCAGACTATATGCATAAAACCGTAAAGGACGGCGATATACTCGGCGTAAGCTGGGGGACGACAATGTATCAGATCGCAAGCCGCATGGAGCCGAAGCAGGTAAAGAGCGTTGAAGTCGTGCAGCTGAAAGGCGGCATCAGTCATTCCAATGTCAATACGTATTCGTCAGAAACGATTCAGCTGTTCGCCGAAGCATTTCAGACCATGCCGAGGTATTTGCCGCTGCCGGTTATATTTGACAGCGCTGATGTGAAGCAGATGGTCGAGCGGGACAGGCATATTAAGCGGATCATTGAAATGGGCAGACAAGCCAATATCGCCCTGTTTACGGTCGGAACCGTCCGGGATGAGGCGCTGCTTTTCAGACTCGGCTATTTCCGGGAAGAAGAGAAACAATTGCTGAAAGCACGCGGAGTCGGCGATATTTGTTCGCGCTTTTTTGACGAGGAAGGCAGGATTTGCAGCAGCAGCATTAACGGCAGGACGATCGGAGTCGAGCTCAGCGACTTGAAAATGAAAGAGCGTTCGATTCTGGTGGCGGGCGGCAGCAGAAAATGCAAGGCCATTCACGGTGCCCTGAAAGGAAAGTACGCCAACGTTTTGATTACCGATCAGCATACGGCCAAAAAACTCATTCAAGAATTGTGACAATTCATGAACATAATTTCAATTACCAATTTACATATGTTCAAAATTCGGTTATTCTAAACGTATCCTAGGAAAAAGGAAGTGCATACAATGTCAATTGCAAGTCAAATAGACCATACTGCTTTGAAACCGCATACACAAAAAGCGGATATTTTACAACTGATAAAAGAAGCAAAAGAATATAAATTCGCTTCCGTTTGTGTGAACCCGACTTGGGTCAAACTCGCAGCGGAGGAACTGAAGGGCACCGGAGTTGACGTTTGCACCGTTATCGGATTTCCTCTCGGCGCAACGACATCGGAAACAAAAGCATTTGAAACGAAGGATGCCATCTCAAAAGGAGCCACTGAGGTGGACATGGTCATCAATATCGGCGCATTAAAAGACGGCGATGATGAAGCGGTTGAAGCTGATATCCGCGCGGTAGTTGAAGCAGCTGATAAAAAAGCGCTCGTCAAAGTGATCATCGAAACATGCCTTTTGACAGATGAAGAAAAAGAGCGCGCGTGCCGCTTGGCGGTATCCGCAGGCGCCGATTTCGTCAAAACGTCTACCGGTTTTTCTACAGGCGGGGCAACGGCTGAAGATATCGCTCTCATGAGAAAAACAGTCGGACCGGACATCGGGGTCAAAGCATCAGGCGGCATCAGAACAAAAGCTGATGTTGACAGCATGATCGCTGCGGGCGCGAGCCGGATCGGCGCAAGTGCGGGCGTCTCTATCGTGAGCGGCGGAGACAGCGGCAGCAGCGACTATTAATCAGCAGTGCGGAAGCCGAAAGCTTCCGCCATCCTCTTTCTTTGTTGATGCATAAAAAATTGTAAGCGAATACAAATAAAAGGAGAACACATATGAAGTATCTCATCGGAATTATCGGAATCATTGTGTTTTTAGGTCTTGCCTGGCTTGCCAGCAACGGCAAAAAAAGAATCAGAATCCGGCCGATCGCCGTCATGCTCGTGCTGCAGCTGATTCTCGGTTATATTCTCCTCAACACCGGTATCGGGAATTTTCTTGTCGGCGGTTTTGCAAAAGGATTTAACTACTTGCTGGAATATGCATCAGAAGGGATTAACTTTGTATTCGGCGGGCTTGTGAATGCGAAACAGACGACGTTCTTCATGAGCGTGCTTCTGCCGATCGTCTTTATATCCGCTTTAATCGGAATTCTGCAGCATTGGAAGGTCCTCCCCTTTATCACGAAGTATATCGGACTTGCGTTAAGCAAGGTGAACGGAATGGGGAAAATCGAATCTTACAACGCTGTCGCATCCGCGATTTTAGGGCAATCAGAAGTCTTTATCAGTTTGAAAAAACAGCTCGGTTATCTTACTGAACAGCGCTTATACACGCTTTGCGCGTCCGCAATGTCGACGGTCTCAATGTCGATCGTCGGTTCTTACATGATGATGCTGAAGCCTGAATACGTCGTGACGGCGCTTGTGCTGAACTTATTCGGCGGATTTATCATCGCTTCTATCATCAACCCGTACACCGTCAGCAAAGAAGAGGATTTGATCGTCGTTCCTGAAGAAGAAAAGCAATCCTTTTTTGAAGTGCTCGGTGAGTATATAATGGATGGATTCAGAGTCGCCGTTGTCGTAGCGGCGATGCTGATCGGATTTGTCGCACTCATTGCCCTGGTCAACGGCGTTTTTAACGCGGTCTTCGGCATTACATTCCAGGCGCTGCTCGGATATGTATTCGCGCCGTTTGCGTTTTTAACCGGTATTCCGTGGAATGAAGCGGTGAGCGCCGGAAGCATTATGGCGACGAAAATGGTATCGAATGAATTTGTGGCGATGCAGACGCTCTCATCCGGCGATTTCCATTTCAGCGCGCATACACAGGCAGTGGTATCTGTATTCCTTGTCTCATTCGCGAATTTCTCCTCTATCGGAATCATTACCGGTGCGGTGAAAGGGCTGCATGAAAAACAAGGAAACGTCGTCGCGCGGTTCGGGCTGAAGCTGCTGTACGGCGCAACGCTCGTCAGCTTCCTGACAGCAGCGATCGTCGGATTGATTCACTGAACATAAATGAAGGACAGGTGATAGATCATGAGAATGGTAGATCTTATTGTAAAAAAACAAAATGGAAAAGAACTGACAACAGAAGAAATTCAATTTTTCGTAAAAGGATATACGGACGGAAGCATCCCTGATTACCAGGCAAGCGCCCTTGCTATGGCGATTTACTTTCAGGATATGACGGATCAGGAGCGCGCCGATCTGACAATGGCGATGGTCAATTCAGGGGAAACGATTGATCTCTCCGCCATTGAAGGCATTAAGGTCGACAAACACTCTACGGGCGGGGTCGGCGACACGACAACTCTCGTACTCGCTCCGCTCGTCGCGGCGCTCGGCGTTCCCGTCGCTAAAATGTCCGGCCGGGGCCTTGGCCATACGGGGGGAACCATTGATAAGCTGGAAGCGATCGAAGGCTTCCACGTGGAATTGTCAAAAGATGAATTCATCAAGCTTGTGAACCGCGACAAGGTAGCCGTCATCGGACAAAGCGGGAACTTGACGCCTGCTGATAAAAAGCTGTATGCGTTGCGTGATGTAACGGGTACGGTGAATTCCATCCCGCTGATCGCAAGCTCAATTATGAGTAAAAAAATCGCCGCCGGAGCAGATGCCATCGTGCTTGACGTCAAAACGGGAGCCGGCGCGTTTATGAAAACGGATGAAGACGCCGTGAACCTCGCCAAAGCAATGGTCCGCATCGGAAACAACGTCGGCCGCCAGACGATGGCCGTGATTTCTGACATGTCGCAGCCGCTCGGTTTTGCGATCGGGAATGCCCTGGAAGTACAAGAAGCCATTGATACATTAAGAGGGGAAGGCCCTGAAGACTTAAACGAACTCGTCCTCACGCTCGGCAGCCAAATGGTCGTATTGGCGAAAAAAGCTGAGACATTGGAAGAAGCGAGAACGAAGCTTCAGGAAGTCATGAAAAACGGCAAAGCGCTTGAAAAGTTCAAAGAGTTCCTGAGCAATCAGGGAGGAGACGCTTCCGTCGTTGACGAACCGTCCAAACTTCCGCAGGCGGCGTACAAAATTGACGTTCCGGCAAAAGAAGCGGGTGTCGTTTCAGAAATCGTCGCTGACGAAATCGGTGTCGCAGCGATGCTGTTAGGCGCGGGACGTGCGACAAAAGAGGACGAAATCGACCTTGCCGTCGGTATTATGCTCCGCAAAAAAGTCGGTGACAACGTCGAAAAAGGCGAGCCGCTCGTCACCCTTTACGCCAACCGCGAAAACGTTGACGACGTGACCGCCAAAGTCTATGACAACATCCGTATCTCAAAAAAAGCGGCAGCGCCGAAACTGATTCATACGCTGATTACGGAATAACAGAAGAAAGGCACATACCTCATCAGTATGCGCCTTTTTTTTTATGGCATGGTTTTATCCAAATGAATGTCACGGACGGATTGTTTCGGCTGTTTCTTTCTCAAAAAACGAATGAGATAGCACAGGATCATACAAGGAATTCCGCAGAAGAGGGCGATTCTTTGATTGGGATCAAATGCAAGGCCTACGCATGAAGCGAAACATAAGATCACAGCGGCGATCGGAACGAGAGGGTATAACGGTGTGCGGAAGGTCAGATCCGCGACGCGTCCGCCGTTTTTTACATAATGTTTTCGAAATAACAGCTGAGACAGGGCGATGCTCATCCACACCACGACGCCGGCAAATCCGGCTATTGCCACGAGCACTACGTAGACCGTGCCCGGGGCGGCGATGCTTGAGATCAAGGATATGCAGGAAACGGCCATGCTGGCGAGCAGAGCATTCAGCGGAATGCCTTTCGGCGTGACTTTTTTGAACCGGGCGCTGATCATGTTTTCATTCGCAAGAGACCACAGCATCCGGGTGGAAGCATACAGTCCGGAGTTGGCGACCGAAAGCAAAGCCGTTAAAATCACGAAGTTCATGATATCTGCGGCGTATGGGATACCGATCTGGGAAAAGACCGCGACAAACGGACTTTCAATCACACCGGCTTCCTTCCAGGAGATCAGTCCGGACAGCACAAAAATGGCGCCGATAAAAAAGATGACCGTTCTCCAGGCGACATTTCGGATCGAACGCGGAATATCTTTTGCCGGATTGGCGGTTTCACCCGCTGTAATTCCGATCAGCTCCGTCCCTGAAAAGGCAAAGCTTACGGAAATCATTGCGATGAAAACCGCAAGAAAGCCGTTCGGAAACAGTCCGCCGTGTGAGGTGAAATTCGACAGCATCGGAGCTTCACCCGAACCGTGCAATGAAATCAAACCGAACATCGCGGCGCCGCCTAAGATGATAAATAAAAGGATGGTGACGATTTTGACGCTGGAAAACCAAAACTCTGTTTCTGCAAACAATTTAACGGAGAATGCATTGGCGGCAAAAAGGAGAGCCGCGAAAATCGCGCTCCACATCCAGACGCTGCTGTGGGGAAACCAGCGCTGCATGAGGATACCGGAAGCTGTAAACTCCGATCCTACCGTCACCACCCAATTCACCCAATACATGATACCGACCATAAAACCCGTGGACGGCCCGATAAACGTTGTCGCATACGTTTGAAATGAACCGGTCACAGGCATGGCTACTGACAATTCTCCGAGACACTGCATGACAAGATACATCATCAAGCCGCCGATCAGGTAAGCGGCGATCGTCCCGCCCGGCCCGGCCTGGCTCAATGTATACCCTGTGCTCAAAAACAGCCCCGTGCCGATGACCCCTCCCAATGAAATCATAAATAAGTGCCTGCTTTTCATCGTGCGCTTTAGTTGATTGCCGCCTTGATCAACATCCATCGTGATCTCCCCCTTTTTGCGTGGCATGAGAATCTTCCGGCAGCCGAGAGCACGCGTGCCGGATTTGACTTTAACGTGACAATTTAAATCCCTTCAATGCATGTAAAATGACGTGTGCGGCTGCCCTGCTTGTCATATCGCGAAAATCAAGTGTCGGATCAACCTCAACGATCTCAATACCCGAGATGTCAGCCTCCTGGGCTAAATACCTGACCGCCTGAAGCAGTTCCTCGGTATACAGGCCTCCGGGGCCGATCGCAGGACAGCCGGGCGCATGAGCTTGATCCAGCACATCCATATCAACCGAAATAAAAATGGCGTCGGCTCTTTTTTGAACGGCCGGCAAAGTGTCTTGTATCGTTCGGAGAAGCCCTTTCTCCCGGATCATCTCCATTGTATGCACGTCTGCCTGACGCTCTTTTACATATTGTTCATATGCCAAGCTGTTGCTGAACTCCCTGATTCCAAGCTGAATCAGATTTTGTCCGCTTATGATATTTTCATCTAACAGACGGCGGAACGGCGTGCCGTTTGTCGGCCCTCCGTCTTCTGTGTTGCGGACGTCGTGGTGGGCGTCGAATTGAAAGACGGCCGTTGTTCCTTTCGTTTCCGCAATGGCTTTAATGGTGGAATAACTGATGGAGTTGTCGCCGCCGAAAATGACGGGCACCCAGTCAGGCTGGTCCGTCAGAATATCATAAATGGTCCGATAAATGTGTTCGTGAGATTTGACGACATCCGTGACGTGAATCTGAATATCGCCGATATCGTACAGATGGTCAATGACATGCTCCCGCAGCTCCGCGGAATATGCGGAAATGCCGCCGAGCGCCCGGCGGATCGCACCGGGTGCAAAGCAGGCGCCGGAATGGCTGATTGACGACTTAGAAAGCGGAACGCCGATCAAAGCCGGCCCTTTGATCGTTTGTCCCGCCCACGCTTCCGTCACATCGCCGATCCTTGTCACATAGCGGTCGTTGAAGAGGGAGCCGGCTTTTTGCAGAAACGGATACTTAGCCAAGAGCGGCTCCCTCCCTTGAAACGACCGTCTTTCCGTTCTTGATGACACGGCGGACATGATTGACGCCGTAATGATACGGGATATACATGTAATTCGGCGCTTCCCAAATGACAATGTCAGCCGCCCGTCCGGCTTTGATTTGTCCGGCCTCTTCGCCTTTTCCGATCGCATACGCTGCGTTAACGGTGACAGCGTGCCAGATTTCTTCTGCGGTCATTTTTAAATGAAGCGCGGCAATTGACATAATGAGCTGGAGATTTTCCGTCGGTGAGCTGCCCGGGTTGAAGTCAGTCGCCAAACTGACCCGTACGCCCGCATCAATCATCTCCCGGGCTCTCGCATAAGTGTGTTTGCCGAGATAGAAAGTCGTGCCCGGCAGCAGGACGGCGATCGTTCCGGACTCCGCAAGCTTTTCGATGCCTTCGTCAGATGCCCCCACCAAATGATCGGCAGAAACAGCATGCAGCTCTGCCGCCAATTCCGCGCCGCCGAGCGGGTCAATCTCATCAGCATGGATTTTCAGGCCGAAACCAGCTTCAGCCGCCTTTTTCAGGTAGTCCCGTGACTGGCTGACGGTAAAGACGCCTGTTTCTGTGAAAATATCGGCAAATTGCGCAAGGCCTTTTTCTTTTATGTCAGGCAAAAGCTGCAGCATGCGATTCAGAAATTCGTCAGGGCTGTTCCGGTACTCAGGCGGAATGGCGTGTGCTCCCATAAAGGTCGTGACAAGGTCGACCGGCTGGCGCTCACCCAGTTTTTTCGCCGCGATCAGCTGTTTCAGCTCCGTGTCTTTGTCGAGTCCGTACCCGCTTTTTACTTCCGCGGTCGTGATGCCGTATGACAGCATGCGTCCGAGGTGAAAAAGCCCTTTTTCAATCAGTTCTTCTTCGGAGGCGGCTTTCGTGTCTCTGACCGTTGACAAAATACCGCCGCCTTGCGCCAGAATATCCAAATAAGACATGCCCTGAATTTTTAAATTCAGTTCTTTTTCGCGGGACCCTCCGAATACAAGATGGGTATGGGGATCGACGAGGCCGGGGGTGACGAGCCGTCCCCCGCAGTCGATAATGTCTCTTGCCTCGTATCCTTTCTCCGCTCCTTGATGTCCGGCAAAAACAATGCGCCCGTCGTGAACGCCGATGACGGCATTTTCCGTGACATGAAGATCCTGCATGCTCCCGCCGGATCGGGGGCCGCCGGATTCCATCGTCAGCAGCTGGCCGATGTTGGTGAGTATGGTATCTATTTGTTTCGGCATGTTACCGCTCCTTTTTCATCGGTATCATAATGTCTTGTTCCTCGGCGACTTGAACCGCTTTTTCATAACCTGCGTCCGCATGGCGGATGATGCCCATTCCCGGATCGCTTGTCAGAACGCGGGAAAGCCGTTGTTCCGCAAGGATGCTGCCGTCAGCGACCGCGACCATTCCCGCGTGAAGGGAATACCCCATGCCGACGCCCCCGCCGTGGTGAAAAGAAACCCAGCTTGCGCCTGAGGCCGTGTTGATCAGCGCGTTCAGCACCGCCCAATCGCCGACCGCGTCGCTTCCGTCTTTCATCGCTTCTGTTTCCCGATTCGGAGAGGCGACAGATCCGCAGTCTAAATGGTCTCTTCCGATGACGATCGGGGCTTTCAGCTCGCCGTTTCTGACCAATTCATTGATGGCGAGCCCCATCTTTTCCCGTTCACCGTAGCCGAGCCAGCAAATACGGGACGGCAGGCCTTGGAACGTGACTTTTTTCTGCGTCATGTCAATCCAGCGGTGGAGGGCTTGATTTTCTGGAAACAGCTCTTTTAATAAAGCGTCCGTGCGGTATATATCTTCAGGGTCACCGGACAGCGCGGCCCAGCGGAACGGCCCTTTTCCTTCACAAAATAAAGGCCGGATGTAGGCAGGAACGAATCCCGGAAAATCAAAAGCATCGGCGAGCCCCTCATCTTTGGCAGCCTGGCGGATGTTGTTGCCGTAATCAAAGACGATAGCCCCTTTTTTCTTGAAGGCGAGCATGGCTTCCACATGCTTTTTCATACTCTGCTTGGAAAGCCTTACGTATAATTCAGGCTGATCCCGGCGCAGGCGGTCGGCCTCTTCAAGTGAGTATCCTGCCGGAATATAGCCGATCAGCGGGTCGTGAGCGGAAGTCTGATCGGTCACGATGTCAATATGGACGCCGCGGTTCAAAAGCTCATGATGCACCTCTGCCGCATTGCCGAGAAGGCCGATCGATAAAGGTTCTCCGGCTTGTCTGGCTGTTTCGGCCCAGCGCAGCGCTTCGTCAATTGATGCGGTTTTCCGGTCGCAATAGTTTGTTTCCATCCGTTTATCAATCCGTGTTTCATCCGCTTCAACGGCGATGACGACGCCATCATTCATCGTGACGGACAGCGGCTGGGAGCCTCCCATTCCGCCAAGTCCGGCCGTCAGCGTAAGGGTTCCTTTCAGACTGCCGCCGAAATGCTGTCTCGCAAGCTCCGCAAAGGTTTCATAGGTGCCTTGCAAAATACCTTGTGAACCGATATAAATCCAGCTGCCGGCGGTCATTTGCCCGTACATCATCAGTCCTTTTTTCTCGAGGTCATGGAAATGCTCCCAATCCGCCCATTTCGGCACGAGAACCGAATTAGCCAGCAGGACGCGGGGCGCGCGGCTGTGCGTGCGGAACAGTCCGACCGGTTTTCCGGATTGGATCAGCAGTGTTTCATCATCTTTTAACGTTTTGAGGGAGCGCTCAATCGCGTGAAAAGCATCCCAGTTTCGCGCGGCCTTGCCTATGCCGCCGTATACGATCAGATCCTCCGGCTTTTCGGCAACCTCCGGGTCAAGGTTGTTTCGGAGCATGCGGAGCACGGCTTCCTGCTCCCATCCTAAGCATTCAAGTTCGGTGCCGCGGCCGGCGCGGATTGATTTCTTTACATCAGTCATCTTGTAAGTCCCCCTTCATTGGTCATCAGTTTTTGGTGGTGCTCATTCGGCAGAAAAGACTCCTTTTTCAGCCAGTCACTCAGATGTTCGATGTCATAAGAAAACACGCGGTCTTCTTGTATGGACGGCACGATGTTTCTCATTTCGAGATAGAGCTGTTTTGTGTACGAGGCGCAATGTTCCGCACCCCGGTATTCCACAGCCTGCAGCGCGCAAATGGCTTCAACGGCAAGCACCCGTCTCGTATTCGCGATGATCTGGTAGGCGTGCCTTGAGGCGATGGTTCCCATGCTGACGTGATCCTCCTGGTTTGCCGATGAAGGAATGGAATCGACACTGGCGGGATGGGCCAGGGTTTTATTTTCTGACACGAGGGAGGCCGCCGCATATTGCATGATCATCGCTCCGGATTGTAAGCCGGGCTGAGGGCTCAGAAAGGGCGGCAGGTCATTCAGCTGCGGATTCACAAGCCGTTCAATACGGCGTTCAGAAATATTCGCAAGCTCGGCCGCCGCTACTTTGAGAAAATCCATGGCAAAGGCGATCGGCTGTCCGTGAAAGTTTCCGCCTGAGATGATTTTGGCGCCGTCTTCGAAAATGAGCGGGTTATCTGTCGCGGCATTCATCTCAATTTCTAATTTTTCTTTTACATACGCTAATGTCTGCCATGATGCGCCGTGGACCTGAGGGATACAGCGGATCGAATAGGCGTCCTGGACACGCAGCTCCCCTTGGATGGTCGTCAGCTTGCTGTCTGACAAGTAATAGCGGATTCGCTCTGCGACATCCATCTGTTCCTGATATCCGCGGGCGGCATGAATGTCCTCGTCGAACGCATCGATAATGCCCTGAAGGCCTTCGATCGTTAAGCTCGCGATCCGTTCCGACTGATAGGCCAGCTTTTCGGCCTCGAGATAAGCGATCAGCCCCATCGCGGTCATGGCCTGCGTTCCGTTGATCAGCGCGAGCCCTTCTTTAGAGGTCAGGACGGCCGGCTGAAGGTTTGTCTTTTCTAAAGCATGAGCTGCCGGCATCCGGGCCCCTTCGTAAAAGACTTCGCCTTGCCCGATAAGCGCCAGTGCAAGATGAGAAAGCGGCGCCAAATCTCCGCTCGCCCCCAGTGACCCTTGCTGCGGGATGACCGGGTGAATGCGATGATTGAGATACGCGAGCAGTTGATCAATCAGCTCAGTCCGCACGCCGGAAAAGCCTTTCAGCAGGGCATTGGCGCGCAAAAGCAGCATGGCCCGCGATACAGATTCCGGAAACGGATCACCGACGCCGCACGCGTGAGAAAGAATCAGATTCAGCTGCAGATCCGCGGCGTCTTCTTTTTGAATCAGCACATCGCTGAACTTGCCGAACCCCGTCGTAATCCCGTAAATGGTCTTCTCTTCTTGAACGATCCGTTCAACCGCCGCCCTGCTTTTTTTCACACGTTCCATGCTTTCGGCAGATGCCTGAACCTCTTCAAAATCAAACAGCACACGCTGGGCATCTGCGGTTGTCAGTGAGGAACCGTCTAACGTTACCATCATTTCAACCCCTTTTTCTTTACTTTGGTAAAGCGCCCATACAAAAAGGAGCTATGCCATGAAAATGATGTTTCATGCATAGCCCCCTATCATCTGAAATCTATGGGCTGATTCATATGTGATTAATTCCGACTCCGAATGTTTCGTGCTCAAGCCCCTTAATCGGAGCTCCGATCGTACCGTAAAGGGAAACGGCGATCCAATCGCCTTCCGCCTCGCTTTCATACGGATTTCCCCGCAAGACGGCAAACTTCAGGCCCACGGTACGAAGCAGCGAGCCAAGCAGCATTTCGCCCCGCGTCACTCCGTGCAAAGCTTCCATTGTGGCATGATACAGCGCATGTGATTCGCGATAACCCTCAGATTGAATGACGCCGCTCTTTTTGGAAGCGGTTTCAATTGCAGCTACCACCTTATGCGCATCCATTGAACCCACCCTGCCGAGACAGACTTTCCAGCCGTCCCGTTCCAGCCGGCTGATCTGCTGGTTTTCTTCAGTCTCATGAAGCAGAAGAAGGACGGACAATCGCCCGATGCGGCGGTCTTTGTGTAAGGTCATATATGCTTCACTCAATTCTTAAATATTCTGATAACTAGTAACTGTTTTTTATATTAAGTGTTTGCGAATCAGAAGTCAAAACTTTTTTTCCAGTCTTTCACAAATCAGATTGCTATTGTATTAAAGCGGTACATCGGGAAGCCGGCGCTGTTGATCACATATTTCCGCCATCCGCGTCATAAAATGGAGCGTTGTCTTGAAAGCGTTTTAAGAAAAGAAGAGAGCGAGGAGATTTCAGAAAATGAAAACCAGTTTCTTTCGTGTGTGTCTGGTCTCAGCAGCGGTTATCGGGTTCACTCTGCCGCAGGCAAAAGCCCGGCATCCCGTTTTTTCAGAGGTCAGCGTGCATGATCCGTCCGTCATCAAAACAGGCGATACATATTATGTATTCGGCTCGCATTTGGCTTCCGCCAAGTCGAAAAACCTGATGCAGTGGCAGCAACTGTCTTCAAGCGTCAATCCCAATAATCCCCTGATCCCGAACGTCTACTCCGAATTAAAAGAGACATTCGACTGGGCCCAGTCTGATACGCTGTGGGCGCCGGATGTGGCTCAGCTGGCTGACGGGAAATATTACATGTACTATAACGCCTGTAAAGGAGACTCGCCGCGATCCGCTCTCGGTGTCGCCGTGAGTGACAAAATCGAAGGACCCTACAAAAACAAAGGCATCTTTTTGAAATCGGGCATGGAAGGAAAAAGCGAAGACGGCACGACGTATCATGCAAACGTTCACCCGAACGTCGTAGATCCGCAAACGTTTTTTGACCATAAAGGCAAGCTCTGGATGGTGTACGGCTCTTACTCCGGGGGGATTTTCATACTGGAAATGAATCCGAAAACCGGTTTCCCGCTCCCGAACCAAGGCTACGGAAAAAAACTGCTCGGCGGAAATCACAGCAGAATCGAAGGCCCGTACATCAGCTACAATCCGGAAACGAAATATTACTATCTGTATCTGTCATTCGGCGGACTTGACACAGCCGGCGGTTACAATATGCGTGTGGCGCGTTCCCAAAATCCGGACGGTCCGTACTATGACGCCGCAGGCCATAACATGCTTGACGCCAAAGGAAAAGACGGCAGTTTCTTCGATGACAAAGCAATTGAACCGTACGGGGTCAAACTCATGGGCGGCTACAGCTTCGCCTCACAATCTGAAAAAGGCACGGGCTACGTTTCACCGGGACACAACTCCGTGTTTTACGACGGGAAAACGAAACGATCATACCTCATTTTCCACACCCGTTTCCCGAACAGAGGCGAAGAGCACGAAGTCAGAGTGCATCGGCTGTACATGAACAAAGACGGATGGCCCGTTGCAGCGCCGTACCGCTACGCAGGAGAACCGGATACACACATATCGGCAGCCGCCGCATCCGGAGCCTACAAACTCATCCAGCACGGAAAAGACATTACAGCTACGATCAAAACCCCAAAAACCATCCGGCTTAACAACGACGGCACCATTTCCGGGGAAATGACCGGAACCTGGACAATAACCGACAGCAGCAAAGCCCGAATCAACCTGAACGGCACACATTATGACGGTGTCTTCCTGAAAGAATGGGACTCAGCGAGAGAGAAAGAAGTTGTAACGTTTAGTGTGCTGAGCGGTGATGGGGAGGCTGTTTGGGGAGTGAAGTGAAAAAGCACCTACTCCAGTTTGGAGGGTGCTTTTTTCTTGCTAATTAGGAGAATGACCTTCTGTTGCTTTTAATAAACCATTTGAATTATGATGGACTCAACCTCTATCGTTTACAGTGAACAGTATAAAATTGATAATAAAAATATGAATACATACCTAAGAAAAAACGAAAGGAAGTTTAATTTTGAAAAAAACAATAAAAGTAGCCGCCGCAGTTATACAAAATGAAAACAATGAAATTCTATGTGCTCTACGTTCTCCAAAAATGTCTCTTCCTAATCTGTGGGAGTTTCCTGGTGGAAAGCTTGAAGAAGGGGAGAATGCTCGGGAAGCACTTGTAAGAGAAATTGAAGAGGAACTTGATTGTAAAATTGTTACGGGCGATTTGATAGCTGATATTCATCATGAATATGAGAAGGTCATCGTCAATTTAATTTCAATAAAAGCGAAGATTGTATCAGGGAAGCCGGTAGCAAAAGAGCATGCGGAATTCAGATGGGTGCCTATTCGTGAGCTAGAATCACTAGAGTGGGCACCCGCTGATCTTCCGACCGTATCTGCTTTAATTCGTTAAATCCACATACAAGTTTTCTGGGACAGGCTGATGGAGCTTCCATTTGACATTCATTGGCTTGTCTCCGTGGCTTGATACGTAATCCGCTTCTCCTAAATAAATAAATGGTAAAGTGATGTTGTGCATTTCAGTGAATTTCCTCACAAATAAATGAATATGATATCCTTTTTCCTTATGGTGAATAAAGTTTTGCCCTACGCTTGATGTATGTGAGGTTTGGTTTTGACTTTGCCAGTGAAAATGGCTAGGATCAATAAAATAATCTTTATATAGCAAATGATCGTCTACTTTTTCTGACTTATTCAAATTGATAAAGATTAAATAGTGATTTTTAACTCTACGTACACCCTCTCGCCAAGTCCCTTCCTGATCAGTTGACTGAAAAAGATAAATGAGCTCATTTCTTGTATAGGTCTGATACAATGTTAGCTTAATCTCTTTTGAAGCAAGGGCTTCTATATTGTTCATACGTCTAAATTCAATCAGTCCATAGTGGAGGCGCTCCTTAATATACGGTCCGAATAATGGATCGTTTAATATCAAGCTCACTTCTGCATCTAACTTGAATGTATCACCTTGTAATGTACCAAAGCGCCAATTCTGTTTTTGATCTGATTTCGTTAAACGCTCCATTGCTCGCTGAATGAGGTCATCATGTGTATCTGTTGTGATTTGAATATGAAACTGTTTTTCTAACGATTCTTTTACATCTTCTATTGTGATGATATTTTTGTGAAAACCGCTCTGTAAAATTAACCATTCATAAGGCCATTTAATAGGTAATTGCTGTTCTAATTTTGCTACTATCCCTACAACCAAGGGGTTATTGAGAATTCCTTCATCTGTAACATTCAAATCGCCCATTTTCTTTTTGGTCTGTACCCACGATTTGTATTTCTTTATAAAAAAGGTAAGCCCAGGTGCCTGTTCAGAGTATAGAAAATCAATTAATTCTGGAGAGCGCCCTAGCTCTTGTTTAAATTGCTTATATAACGTTTTCAGCATGGCATCTGAATTTAGTTTAACATGATCGATCTTATTTAAAATTTCTTTCTTCGTTACGGCTGAAAGGTCAACATAAGATCCTCCAGGTAAATCTGAAAACTCATGCGTCACGGCCACTCGGAGGGAATCTTTATCAAAAGATTTTTGGCTTGTTTGTCCAGATAGTGCGAGTGGAATAACGAATGACTTTTGATAGTTTCCGATAAAATCCAGTATTGTTACAAACTCTTTGTCGTCAGTTTTTCTAAGTCCCCGTCCTAATTGCTGAATGAAAATCGTCGGTGATTCTGTTGGTCTAAGGAACAATAGTAGATTGAGCTTTGGAATATCTATTCCTTCGTTGAAAATATCTACTGTAAATATAAGTTCTAAACTGTGGTGCGGATCCTCCAATTGACGAATGACCTCTTGTCTTTTTGCAGGAGAATCATTTCCTGTTAAGTAAGTTGTATAAAAGCCCAATTTATTAAATTCATCACTCATGTATATTGCGTGTTCGACGTTTGTACAGAAACCTAGGCCAACCATTTTCTCGCCGTGGAATCCATACATGTTGATCATCTTGATGATATATTCTACTCGTTTATGCGTTTTTAAATGATCGACTAGCGATTTCTCTTCGTACAGTCCATTTTTCACTTTTACTTTTTCGTAATCTACAGTATGATCTGAAATTCCAAAATAGTGAAAGGGCGCAAGTAGCTCTGCCTTTAGGGCATCGCGGAGTCTGATTTCATAAACAACATTATGATCACAAATCTGAAGCACATCTTTACCGTCAAGACGCTCTGGTGTTGCAGTTAAACCTAATAAAAACTTTGGTGTAAAGTAGTTTAATACAGCTTGATAGGTAGATGCTTCTGCATGATGGAATTCATCAATCACAATGTAGTCAAACTCATCTGTTGAAAAAGATTCCAAAGTATCTTTTTTATGTAACGTTTGTACAGTGCTAAATAAAAAACGCTTATCTCTTTCTTTTTTCGTGCCAGTCAATAAGCCAAAATCTTCATGATTATTTGTGACTTTCTTGAATGTTTCGATTGCTTTTGAAAGTAACTCTTCCCGGTGGGCAAGAAAAAGATATTTATTTGGTTTAAATTGCTCAAAATCAAATGCTGCTAAAAATGTTTTTCCGGTTCCAGTGGCGGCGATGATGACTGCTTTTGTCTCCCCTTCGTTTCTTGTTTTTTTAAGGTTTCGTAATGCTTCCTTTTGCATGGAATTCGGGGACATTTTCGTTTTGTAAAGAGAGTTTTGAGCAGCAAAGGAAGCACTTACCTTTTGGCTTCCAGCTTGGAATTCCTCATAGTCTTGTAAAAATTGTTCGTCAACAGGCTGTGTCTTTTCATTCCAAACAGTGTCAAACAAATCTTTTGTTTGTTGATAAACGGGGAGATATCTGGTTTCAGGTAGTCTCACATTTAACTCATACCCGGTCGTAAGGGCAGCTTGTGATAGATTTGAAGATCCTACAATGACACTATGCTGTCCAGAACAGCGTTCAAATAAGTATACTTTCGTATGGAAAGATTTTTTATATTCATTTACAATTCTCAACTCTACATTTTCAAATTGAAGAAGATGTCTTAACGCCTTCGGTTCTGTAATACCCATATAGGTAGATGTAATGATGCGTACAGGAACATGTCTTTTAGCAAGCTCCTGAAGCGGAGGGATCAAAAGCTGAACACCAGACCACCTTGTGAAACTAACCATAAAGTCTACCCGATCCGCCGTTAACATTTCGTGTTTTAATGCTTTGAAAAAGTTCTCATGAGTTTGATGATTTCCTAGCAGTTTCAGACGATGTAGAGAAAATTCCTCTGAAATAGGAAGTTCCATTTCATTTAAACTATAAAGCACTGTGGAAAGTGGCAATGAAAAATTCGTATGTTTTCCAAGCTGAGAGGCAACCTTCTCGCTCAGCTGAATCGCTTGTTCATACTGATCTTGATCTACAAGTGTTTGAAATGTCTCGCTCAGTTGTTTTGCCGTATGTAAAGTCAAAACCTCTGCATATTCTTTTGGGCTGACCGGTTGAATGCGATGTGATGTTGGATAAAGTTTTTGTTGTTGCTGAATTTCCTCATGGAAGCCTCTATGATTTCTCATCATAATCTCCTTTTTTATATCAATAATTCCATTTTATCACTACTTTTACCAATAGGTAATACTGAAAAAGAAGAGAATAAAGTCCTATTTATTAAGCGCTTAAAAAATAACGCTGAGGTAGTTTGGTTTGGTATAAAGACGTCATCGCCACAAACGGAGAAAGTCTGTAAGCGCAATGTTCCGGAGAAAGCCGGCAAAATTGACATTCAGCAAAGAGAGGAGGACAATAAAAGCAGAAAGGCGGGATTCATATGTTTAAAAAAATTCTTGCAGCAGTAGACGGTTCAGACATGAGCAGCAAAGCTTTGAACGCAGCGATCCATCTGGCGAAAGAACAGCAGGCTGAACTCACCATTCTCTATGCAGGACGTGAAGCCGTTGTCTCCACATCAGCCTTAACAGGGATTGTCTATGTTCCGGAAAACTTCATTGAAGACATCAAACATGAAGTCGAGCAAAAAGGAGCGGCCATTCTGGAAGATGCCAAGCAGAAAGCGGCTGAAAGCGGGGTAAACGCGGAAAGCCTATACGTCCAAGGCGAACCTGCGCATCAAATTTTAAACATAGCGAAAGAACAGCATTTCAATCTGATTGTCGTCGGAAGCCGCGGAATCAGCGGATTTAAAGAAATGATGCTCGGAAGCGTGAGCCATAAGGTCTCACAATTGTCTCCTTGTCCTGTACTGATCGTTCATTAAACAGAAGACCCTGCTGATGCGGGGCTTTTTTTAATGAGAAAAGACCGCCGTCTTTCGAAAAATAGGATGAAATCTTCCTCTGAATCAAGTAAAATGGCTGTTAGTATTTGTCTGAATAAACAGTCAATGATATGGGGGAAGCGAATCAATGCAAGCTGAACAAACATCAAATGCCGTCATCAAAATGGTCATTTCCATGGTCATTTTCGGATCAATCGGCTTTTTCTCGGAACATACGAATGTGCCTTCAATTGAACTGGTCTTTGTGAGATGTCTGTGCGCCTCATTGTTTCTGGGCGTTTGCTGGTTTGGTTCCGGACGGTACCGCACCGAACAATGGAACCGGCGTGAGGTGCTGCAGACACTGGCCTGCGGATTTTTTCTCGTGCTGAACTGGGTGTTTTTATTTAAATCATTTGAGGAGACATCAGTGACGATAGCGATTTCCGTTTATCATCTGGCTCCGGTTCTCGTCCTTCTTCTAGGGAGCCTTATATACCGGGAGAAACTGCATATTGTGTCCGTCACTTCCATCGTGATTTGTTTTCTGGGCACCGCCCTGATTTCCGGCATCAACGGAAGTACATCATTTTCTCAGCTGATGGGATCGGGTATTATTTGGGCCGTGCTGGCCGCCCTTTTTTACGCCTTTACGACACTGGCCGGGAAAGGCATCAACAGTCTCAGTCCATATGCGGTCACCTGTTTGCAGACCGGGTTGGGCGTTATCATTCTTCTCCCGTTCGTCCGTTTCGGCGCTTTTTCTGATTTGTCGCATGTGAACTGGATCATGATTGTGTCAACCGGTATCATTCATACGGGAATTGTGTATTTGCTCTTTTTTGACAGCTTGCGGTTTTTATCCACCCGGTTTATTTCAATCATCGTATTTCTTGATCCGGCGGTGGCGATTGTGCTTGACACCGTATTTACGGGATTTCGCCCCGACCTTTATCAATCTTTGGGGATTGTGATGATTTTTGCGGGGATGGCGCTGTCCTTGATTCGAAAGCAAAAAGCCGTGCCGGCGGAAACTCAGGCAGACAGCACCCGTATATAGGCGGCCGTATCGGCTGCTTTTTTTGTTTTGGGGCTTTTCAGCCATAACGAAAAAGCAGACAAACAGATCATGGAAAAAGAGGATAGTAATTGTATAATACTTCATGTGTTTACAATTTAAGAGATTAAAGGAGTGAAGGGCATGAAAAAGAAGACGCGTCATCTCGCTTTCTTGGCTGCACTCGGCTTTGCGCTTTGTCTGGCCATCGTATGTTCCGCATCCAAGCAGACAGAAGCGGCAGCGGCTTATCCGGATGTGATGCAGGGACTTACCGGATTCGCTGGCAATGCGAAGGATCATAACGGAAAAGCAAAATCCGCCGTATCGGGAGGCCAGGGCGGCCCCGTCGTCTACGTCAGCAATCTCAATGATCTGAAAAACAATGCGGGCGGAACGGACCGCAAAACCATCGTCATCACAAGTGATATTTCTTCCCCGGGTAAAGCCGTTGTGACAGTCGGCGCCAATAAAACCATCGTCGGCTCTTATACCAGCCACAGGCTGACCAACATCTATCTGACCACCGGCTCCGGCTCAAACAATGTGATTTTCAAAAATCTCATTATCAGCCATAATGCCGCCATTACAGGCAACAACGACATTCCGATGTACATAGCGAACGGGCAGAATTACTGGATTGACCACGTGTGGTTTGAAGGACACAGCTACAATCCGAACAGCCACAGCGATTTGGGAAAGCTTCTGTATGTCGGCGCCAAAGCGGATTTTGTGACGCTGTCTAACTCTAAATTCACAGACCATCTGTACGGCCTGATTCTCGGTTATCCGAATGATGATAACGAAGGACGCAATTATATCGGCTATCCGCATATGACGATCACCAATAACTATTTTAATAACGTCTATGTGCGTTCACCGGGCCTGATGAGATACGGCTATTTTCACGCGAAAAACAACTATGTGACCAATTTCAATTTAGGATTCACCATTCATACGAACGCGACTGTCTTCTCAGAAGCCAACTATTTCGGTAACGGAAATGAAAAAGGCGGAATGATAGACGACTACGGGACGGCCCAATTCACCGACATCGGTTCATTCCCGTCGCTCAAAGCCCCGAAATCACCGCGCACCGGCTGGAATCCGAGATCAAATTACAGCTACGGCACGCTTTCAGCCCAGGACGCCAAAAACTTCGCCCAATCCTACGCGGGAGCGCAAAATACAAATCTCCGCTATCCATAATACGAAAAACCGCCGGCAGCCGGCGGTTTTTTTATATGAATAAAAGGTTCAAAATTCCTATAATCCTTAAAATAACCTTAAATACCTAGGAAAATATTGATAAACAATTTCAATAATATTACTATTGTTAAAACTGTGTTGCACAAGAGCGGGACTTAAATCTCTCTAACTCATTGACTGGCTATGGAAAGAGGATGCGGCCAGAATACTGAGGAGTAACATGAATCAACCTGAATTCTATTACACAGAAAGAGATACTACAAATAGAAAAACAATTTGAACGAATCGCATTAAACAAAATAAGAATCAAGAAAAGTTTAGAAAAATGGGATTGAAAATTGAAGCTGCTTTTGGAAGAGTCGGGAGAATACCTATCATTCACTGATATTTTTTTTTGCAGCCTATTTGGGCGGCACCGGCTTTCACGATAATGAAGACGGCTATTGTGTAGATCATTTTGATATATGGGTTTGTGAAAAAAAGTTGTTTCCAGGTAAAGCGGGATATTTATCAGATCTAGAAAGTGATGAAGAAATCGCAGAAGAAATTCAAAACAGGATAAATGAATTGTACTTAGAAGCGGCAGAAATGATTGAAATGTTAAATGAATCCTAGTCTATTAATGTGAAGAGAGGTTCCCAGCCTCTCTCACTCAAAGGGAGGAGACAGCGACCAAAATCGGAGACAGCTGTCTGGAACTTGAAATAACACCAAGAAGGTATCAAGAGGCGGAGGATGATCCTTTTATCTCAACAATGTTTGAAATGTTGGAACATAATAAAGTAATCGCCCGCGATTACTCTGCCGTTTATTAGAAAGTGAATATAAAATGCTGACATCAGTGATCGAAGCGTTATTAGCAGGCAATCAAGACAGGATACGTTTAGAAACAATTGAACCATTTTTTATTTTGAGTATAGATAAAGAAAACGAATATTCGTAATGAAGAGAAGCTAGAACTTTTCGTGTAGACTCTAAAATCAGATCTCAAAGACTCCAAAACTTTAGGGAGATAAACGATGTACAAAACAATAAATGAATGGGTAGATTACATAGATGGGGGGTGCGCTGTCCTTCATTTTGATTTTCAAGTGTTTAAAAAAGAACTTTCACTTAAGATTCAGGTCGTTGAAAATAAAGCCGAATATACGCATAACATTCTTTTTCAAAATGTAGCATCTGTTTATTTTAGTGCAGATATTGGTGATATGAGATTAGAAAAAATAGATCCTGAAGAATACAATTGGCAAGTATTTGAGATGAGTTACCACCCGGAAGGAATCGGAAATCTATCAAATGCTGTAATTCCTGAGTATCAATCAAATGCTAATTTTCTCATTGACATGAACAGAATGCTGATTGCTATAGAAGCTGAAACAGTTCGCTTTGATGATCAATCATTTTATGCGTATCATTCGAAATCATAAATAAACAAATAAGAGAGGTTCCCAGCCTCTCTTTCCTTACATAACTAAATCGTTCGCGGAGGCAAACATGAGCAGTCCTTTAAATATACAAAAATAATCATTGAAGGCTATAGGGAATCTGGATGTGATTAATCCGCTGAAATACAACTCGATATATTCATGTGATCTAGTGAGTAAAGATACTTTTTCTCAATTAATGAATGACTTAGAATTCGAAACCGTTCTGATAGAAGTTATGGCAACACCTTCTTTTATTGAAGAATGGAAGAAGAAGGTTGAAAAGAAAATGATACATATGAATACTGTATCGAAAAAGTTCATTCATATTGAATGTGTCCTAACCAAAGAAGAATTGATGGCAGATTACTTATTAGATGAATTATATTTTTTAGCATCGTTCAATGACTTCGTTGTTATAATGGCATATCCTGCCAAAAATAAGTCCTACATGAACCTGAATACTCAAAAAGTTGATGTAACTACTGAAAATAATGAAAAAATCATTTGGTTTGAATACGATGCAGCAGATTTATATATCATTGATTAATTTAATATGAATTCCAGATTCCTAATCAACGGAGTGTTGCTGATGTTAGAACTTACTGCGGGGCGGGTTGGTTCATATGAAAGGGAAAATATTATTTATTTC
This sequence comes from Bacillus sp. JK106, assembly GCF_053663355.1. Lineage (NCBI taxonomy): Bacteria > Bacillati > Bacillota > Bacilli > Caryophanales > Bacillaceae > Bacillus > Bacillus sp. JK106. The sequence goes on from NZ_JBSJQC010000001.1 coordinate 193,748, forward strand.
AATGCGGGCAGGGATGATCAAGTGTTTATTGTGTCCGTGCACGATCACAAAGTAATATTGGAGGTTATGAAAGGCAGCTCTCTTTTAATCCAAAAAGAGTTATGCGGATTTTCTGAAGATGCCCATTTCTATCTGGTTGATTCGTATGATAACACAATCGTGATCGTTTACCTGGAAAATCATACGTGTCAATTAGCCGTATACTGCATAAACAGTAATAAAATCAATCCGATTTGTTCTTTTCTATTAAGCGCCAATGTATTTCATCTGGGTGAGGATGGTTTATTATGGATCGGATTAACGGACGAGGGTATGTATGATGAGAGAAATCCTCAAGGAAAAGCGATATTTGCTTTTCATACAGAAGACAGAACGTTTTATTTTGAAGACGATTTTAAAGAAATGATGCATGAATGCTATGCCGTACAATCGATCAAATCTGATTTGTATGTATGTTTCGAGGGAGAGGATTGCTGTGTCATCGGTCATTATCAGATTGAACAGGACAGAATTCGTACTGTTTCAGAATATGTGCTGGACGGCGATCAATACTCCTATTGTGATCAGCTATCCGTTTCGAAAAAAAGGGTGCTTCTGATTCAGAGTCACGAGGATAACCTATTTGCATTTCATGAAGAGAACAAAGGCTTATCAGAGGCTGACGTCATGATAGACGGTATTGATAGAAAAGGAGAAACAACGTACAGAGCCGTCCAGGACCGCATTTTTATCTTTAGTGATAACGATTTATATCTGGTAAAGTATTGATCAATCCTATGCAGATGGCTTTTTTCAGCCATCTGCATATCATTTTACAGAGTGAACGATCGATATAAATAAAATACCATCCAAGACTCAAGGGGTAATTATATGAAAATAAAAATGAATAAGATAGTCGAAGAATCAGTAAAAGGATGTTTTTGTCATTTTGATAACTGCGGGCGTCTGTATCTCGGACGGCATCAGAATGGCGGGCTTTCGATTACGATCATCGATGAATCAGGTGATATTCGAGTGATTCTGAGATGTTAAAATCCAACAGATATTCTTTAAATGATGACGTCATCCGAAACCTGAAATTATACAAAAAAGAATTAGAGGGGCCGCTGCCTTCAGATGCAGGGAGATTCGAAGAAGACTTTGAGGGTGCTGCCTGCGCTGGGGATTTTTATGAATACTTCGCACTTGTCTGCGGCAGCTTAGATTTTGTGTTGGCGAATAAACAAATCCCTGCGCGGCAGCGTAAAGCCTTATATAAATCCTTTTTTGAGCTGTATCCGCAATATGCGCAGCTGAAAAACGCTTTAACGGATTATCCGGAGCTCAGCCGGGAAATCGGGCGGCATGAACGGGCCAGGAGGCTGTTAGTCAGCATTTTAAACAAGAAATGAAAGGCAGGCTTCTGACGTGAAAGAACCAACAATAGCAGAATGTCTGAAGAAGGCTGGTCTGATCCTGAACGGTCAAGCGGCGAGGGAAGAAGTGTCGGATTGGGCGTCTGAGTATGTGAGTGCAGATGATCCGGCGGTTGAGGACGAAACCGTTTGGGAGATGCTCGTATATTTGAGCGGGTTTGATCTGAAAGATTCGCCTGATGCGTATCTGCATACGTTAGAAGAATTAAGAGATTGGGTGCAGGAATATAAAGAAGTTCATGGGGCTTTGTAAGACATGTCAATTCAGGTGAAAAAAAGGAGGCGCAAAATGGAATGGCACAAACATGAGAAAGCAGTTCTGCCGGGGCCGGATTCGCCGGGTTGTTTTGAATTGACGGAGTTTACGTTCTATACCGGGTATAACGAGTATTATGATAAAATCCCGGTGTTTGAGCTGAAGCTGACTGACGGACAGTATGATGCCGTGCTGCGGTTTGAGGATGTGAGGTCTGCCCGGCTGGATGATCTTGAAAGCATCACCGACATCCATCTGGATATCAGCCCGGTCGACGGCGGCTGGGAATCGATCCGCTACTATGTCAATGACGGGGAAGGAAGCATGAGCTTTTATTGCGCCAAATGGGTCGTGCTCGACATGAAGAAAAAGCAGTCCCCCGAACGGCCCGGCAAAACGTCAGGGTAAAGCGGCGGCATTTCGCGTATAATGAGGGGAGCCGGACAGAGAAGGAGTTTAGTCATGAATGAGTTTAATGAATATGCGATCAGCCCCGAGATCCGACGGGCGCTGAATGGCTTGCAATACACCGAGCCGACTGAAGTGCAGCGGCGCGTCATCCCCGCCGCGCTGCAAAAAAAAGACCTCGTCGTCAAATCGCAGACGGGCAGCGGCAAAACCGCGGCTTTCGGCATTCCGATCTGCGAACTTGCGGAGTGGGAGGAAAACAAACCGCAGGCCCTGATTTTAACGCCGACCCGCGAGCTTGCGGCGCAGATTAAAGAAGATATCACGAATATCGGCCGTTTCAAACGGATAAAAGCCACGGCGGTTTTCGGAAAAGCTTCTTTTGACAAACAGAAAACCGAACTGAAGCAAAAAAGCCACGTCGTTGCCGGAACACCGGGGCGTGTGCTTGATCATATAGAAAAAGGGACGCTGCCGCTTGAGCGGCTGGCGTATGTGGTGATTGACGAAGCGGATGAAATGCTGAATATGGGATTTATTGAACAGGTGGAAGCCATCATTCAGCATCTGCCGAAAAACAGAGTCACCATGCTGTTTTCAGCGACGCTGCCGGATGACGTCGAGAAGCTGAGCCGCACATATATGAAAGACCCTGAATTGATTGAAGTAAAAGCGGAAGGCCTGACGACAAAAGACATTGAGCATTTTGTCACCAGAACAGAAGAAGAGGACAAAACATCTTTGCTGCGTGATGTCCTGATCACCGAAAACCCGGACAGCTGCATCATATTCTGCCGGACAAAAGAAAGAGTCATACAGTTAACCGATGAGCTGGACAGGCTGGGCTACCCTTGCGATAAAATTCACGGCGGCATGGTGCAGGAAGACCGCTTTGACGTCATGAATGAATTCAAGCGCGGCGAGTTCCGCTATCTCATTGCGACCGACGTTGCCGCCAGAGGAATTGATATCGAAAACATCAGCCTCGTCATCAATTATGATATTCCGCTTGAAAAAGAAAGCTATGTGCACCGCACAGGCAGAACGGGCCGCGCCGGACACCGCGGACTGGCCGTTACGTTTGTGACGCCGTCTGAATCGCGGTTTCTGAATGACATTGAGACATATATCGGTTTCCGCATCCAAAAGCGGGAAGCGCCGTCGGAAAAAGAAACAGCGGAACGGAAAGCGGCATTTGCGGAAAAATTGAACGCCCGCCCCGATGTCAAAACAGACAAAAGCGAACAGTTAAACAAAGACATCATGAAACTGTATTTTAACGGCGGGAAAAAGAAAAAACTCAGAGCGGTCGATTTTGTAGGGACGATCGCGAAAATCGACGGCGTTTCAGCCGATGATATCGGGATTATCACGATTCTGGACAACGCATCGTACGTCGAAATTCTGAACGGCAAAGGCCCGCACGTTCTTGACATCATGAAAAATACGACGGTCAAAGGCAAAAAACTGAAAGTCCATAAAGCCAAGAAATAAAAAAAGAAAGCCTGCCGCGTGCAGGCTTTTTTTACGCCGTTTCCTCAGGCACAAACGCAAGGATGGCAATGCCGATCACAAATAACAAAATCAGGCTGAACACGGCGGCTGACGAATTTCCGGTCAGCTGGGCGGTGACGGCAATCAAAAGCGGGCCGATAATCGAAGCGAACTTGCCGAAGATATTATAAAAGCCGAAAAACTCATTGGCGTTCTGTTTGGGGACAAGCTTTGCAAAGTAAGAGCGGCTCAGCGCCTGAATACCGCCTTGGGAAGTGGCGACAAGCATAGCCAAAACCCAGAAATCAAAAGCGGAATCCATAAAATAAGCATACGTGCAGACAATCATATACACGCCGATGCCGGCATAAAGCATTGTTTTTCCCTTAAACCGTTCGGCCAGCCGTCCGTACAAAATTGAAAAAGGCGCGGCGACGACCTGAGTGACAAATAAAACAATCAGCAGATTTGCCGCGCTGATGCCGAGGTCAGCCCCGTATGACGTGGACATCGTAATGATGGTGCCGACCCCGTCGATGTAGAAGAAATAGGCGAGCAGAAACAAAAACAGCGCCCGGTGCTTCCTGATCTGCTTCAGCGTGCCGGCCAGCCGTATAAAACTGCTGATCACAAGCCGCGGCTCCCTCTCGATATAATAGCGCTGGCGGACGCGGAGAAGGAGCGGAATCGAAAACAGCCCCCACCATGCCGCCGTAATCAAAAAGGCAATGCGGCCGGCAGCCTGGGCGGACAGCGGAATCATCTCCGCTTGTGCTGACAGAATCACGGCAATGCTGAGGAGAAAAGGGATTGTACTGCCGATATAGCCCAGCCCAAACCCCCTGGCGGACACCATATTCATCCGCTCCTTTGCGGCCACATCAACGAGAAACGCATCATAAAACACATTAGATCCGGCAAAGCCGATCGTGGAAATCGTATAACAAATTAATAACAGCATCCAAGGTTCGCCGGGAATCAAAGCCAGCGCGGCGGTGCCCGCCACACCGATCAGAAAAAAGAAGGCAAAAAACCGTTTCTTGCATCCTTTGTAGTCGGCAATCGTTCCTAAGACGGGGCTGAGCATCGCCAAAATAAAAGTCGCGGCGGCAATCGTATAGCCCAAATAAGCGGTGGAATCAGCCGCGCTGACGCCGTTTTCCGCCGCCGCCGCTTTAAAAAACAAGGGAAACACCGCCGTCATAATAATGACCGAATAAGCTGAATTGGCCCAATCATACAGCATCCAGCTGCTTTCTTCTTTCGAAAACCGTTTCATCACACATGCTCCTTCCCAAAAACCGGTTCTCTGCATTATATGCGCCGCTGCCTCATCGTTGGACAATGATTTCTGAACGGCGTTTTCTGATTGACCTGGAGATATTGACCTAGTACAAAAAGGATGTACAATCAAGGTGTAGCAGGTAAATGGTCAGGCTGGAGGGAGACGGAATTGAAGATTGCGAAAGTCATTAATAATAATGTCGTCAGTGTGCTCAAAGAAGGCAATCAGGAATTGGTCATCATGGGCCGGGGCATTGCTTTTCAAAAGAAAACGGGAGATCCGGTAGATGAAGCCCGCATTGAGAAAGTGTTCACCCTCGATAACAAAGATGTATCAGAAAAGTTCAAAACCCTTTTGTATGATATTCCGATCGAGTGTATGGAAGTATCCGAGGAGATTATCAGCTATGCGAAATTACAGCTCGGCAAAAAGCTCAACGACAGCATCTATGTGTCGCTGACCGATCATATTAACTTTGCGATCCAGCGCAATAAGAAAGGGCTGGATATCAAAAACGCCTTGCTGTGGGAAACGAAACGGCTGTACAAAGACGAATTTGCAATCGGCAAACAAGCGTTGGCCATGGTGAAAAACAAGACTGGCGTGTCTCTGCCGGAGGATGAAGCAGGCTTTATTGCGCTGCATATTGTAAATGCCGAGCTGAATGAAGAGATGCCCAATATCATCAACATTACAAAAGTCATGCAAGAGATTTTGAGGATCGTAAAATACCATTTTAAGATTGAATTCAACGAAGAATCGCTTCACTATTATCGATTTGTCACCCACTTAAAGTTTTTCGCGCAGCGTCTTTTTAACGGCACACATATGGAAAGCCAGGACGACTTTTTGCTGGAGACAGTGAAAGAAAAATACCATCGGGCGTATGAATGCACGAAGAAAATCCAAACATGCATTGAGAGGGCGTATGAGCACAAGCTCACCAGTGACGAGCTGCTGTATTTAACGATTCACATAGAAAGGGTAGTCAAACAAGCATAATGAAAGCGTTTGTATTTTTGTTTTCTTGTATTCATTTTTTCTTACATTCACATATGATCTTGTTAGGATTGTTACTCATAAGCAGGCAAAACCTAAATTACAATGAGTGCGGATCATCTCTTACTGTGCTGATGGTAATTTAGGTTTTTTTAAAATTCGTTATTATCATTATTCTGACCGATGTTCCCTTTTAACAGAATCATGTATGATCGATAAAGAAATCGCTTTCAAAGAAAGGGGAATGCCGACATGTTTTATCGTATGAAACGAGTGCTGCTCATTCTTGTCACTGGATTGTTTTTGAGTTTGTGTGCGATCACTTCTGCTGCATCAGCTCAAACAGGCGGATCGTTTTTTGAACCGTTTAACAGCTATAACTCCGGTTTCTGGCAAAAAGCAAATGGTTACTCCAATGGAGATATGTTCAACTGCACTTGGCGTGCAAATAATGTATCCGTGACGTCATCAGGTGAAATGCGTTTGGCGCTGACAAGCCCGTCTTATAACAAGTTTGACTGCGGGGAGAACCGCTCCGCTCAAACCTATGGCTATGGACTTTATGAAGTCAGAATGAAACCGGCTAAAAACACGGGGATTGTTTCATCGTTCTTCACTTATACAGGTCCAACGGATGGTACCCCTTGGGATGAGATTGATATCGAATTTTTAGGAAAAGACACGACAAAGGTTCAATTTAATTATTATACAAATGGCGCGGGAAACCATGAGAAGGTTGCGGATCTCGGATTTGACGCGGCCAATGCCTATCATACGTATGCGTTCGATTGGCAGCCGAACTCTATTAAATGGTATGTCGATGGGCAATTAAAACATACTGCGACAAGCCAAATCCCGACAACACCGGGAAAGATCATGATGAACTTGTGGAATGGGATAGGTGTCGATGACTGGCTCGGTTCCTACAATGGTGTAAATCCGCTATACGCTCATTATGACTGGGTGCGCTATACAAAAAAATAATGTACAGAAAAGGATTTCCGCTAGCGGAAATCCTTTTTTAATTAAAACGAAATAATCCCAATCAAAAGCGCCGCAATCGTCATCACAATCGTTGTTCCCACGGCCCATTTGATGGTGAATTTTTGATGGTCGCCAAAGTTGACGCCTGCCATTCCGACCAATAGATAGGTGGATGGCACAAGCGGGCTGAGCAGATGCACCGGCTGGCCCAGCAAGGAGGCTCTTCCGATTTCAGCGGCGTCTATTCCGTAAGCGGAAGCGGCTTCGGCGATGATGGGAAGAACACCGAAGTAAAAGGCGTCATTCGACATGAAAAAGGTGAAAGGCATGCTGGCAATCGCCGTGATCAACGGCAGATGCGGGCCCATGGTATCAGGGATGAGGGAAACGAGAGAATGCGCCATCGCATCGACCATTTTTGTGCCTGAGAGAATGCCTGTAAATATGCCTGCCGCAAACACCATTGAGACAACGTTTAACGCATTACCCGCATGCGCCGAAATCCGTTTCTGCTGCTCTTTGACATTTGGATAGTTAATCATCAAGGCGATGGCGAACGCGATCATAAAAAGAACAGGGATGGGAAGCAGGCTGGTGATCAGCGCGGCCATCAGAGCGACAGTCAGCAGCAGGTTAAACCACTGGAGAGCGGGACGCTTCAGCGGCGCCGCCTCCGGATCAGAAGACGGCGCGTGTTCAATCGAAATGATGCCGAGACGCTTCCGTTCTTTTTTTCCAAGGAGATAAGCAACGGCGATCACCCAGAGAACGCCGGCGATCATAGCGGGAATCAGCGGTGTAAAAACTTCTGACGTGTCCAATTTCAAGGAAGCCAAAACCCTCGCCGTCGGCCCGCCCCACGGAATAATATTCATGACGCCCGAACCGAGCATCGCAATCCCCGCCAGCACCAAACGGTTCATGCCGAGCCGTTTGTAAAGGGGCAGCATTGCCGCAATCGTAATCATATACGTTGTTGTCCCATCTCCGTCCAGCGAAATGGTCATCGTCAGAACCGCTGTGCCGATGGCGATTTTTAACGGATCTCCTTTGACAAGCGATAGGATTTTGGCAATGAGGGGATCAAACAAACCTGAGTCAATCATAATGCCGAAATAAAGGATGGCGAATAACAGCATGATCCCGGTAGGAGCGAGGTCTGTAACGCCCTGAATCATCATCCCGCCGAGATCTTTGCCAAATCCGCTGATCAGGGCAAACACAACAGGAACGACAATCAAAGCAATAAGAGCGGAAAGCCGGTTAGACATAATAAGATACATAAAGACAATCATCATCACAAAACCGAGTATGCCAAGCACGATATGACCTCCCCTGTTCAACAGCTGTTTTGGTAAGCGTTTTCACATTTTGTTTCTGTGAAAAGGGCTTATTTCAAAATGTGTATGACCGCATATGTAAATACAGACCTAAAATCCTAATGAGCGGATCAGCAGTTTATTTGAAGAACGCCGCGGGTAAATGTGCTGTAGAATGTTTCGTTTCAGAAGGGGGAACTGACATGAGTGATGATCAAAACAAACGAGTAAATGAACACTCAAAGGACGAACAGTTGGAGCAGTACCGATCTGATAACAGCGGCAAAAAAATGACGACCAATCAGGGGCTTCGCGTGTCTGAGGATGAGCATTCCTTAAAAGCGGGCGTCCGCGGCCCCACGCTGATGGAGGATTTTCATTTTCGTGAAAAAATGACGCACTTTGACCACGAGCGGATTCCGGAACGGGTCGTTCATGCGCGCGGGTACGGCGTTCATGGGCATTTTCAGGTGTACGAACCGATGACGGAATATACACGGGCGAAATTTTTGCAGGACCCGTCCGTCAAAACGCCTGTTTTCGTCCGTTTCTCAACAGTGGCGGGCTCCAAGGGGTCAGCCGACACCGTCCGTGACGCCAGGGGATTTGCGACGAAGTTTTATACTGAAGAAGGGAACTATGACCTCGTCGGAAACAATATTCCGGTGTTCTTTATTCAGGACGCGATCAAATTCCCGGATCTCGTTCACGCCATAAAACCGGAACCGCACAATGAAATGCCGCAGGCTGCGACGGCTCATGATACGTTCTGGGATTTTGTCGCAAACAATCCTGAATCCGCGCACATGGTCATGTGGACGATGTCTGACCGCGGCATCCCGCGAAGCTATCGGATGATGGAGGGCTTCGGCGTGCATACGTTCCGTTTCGTCAACGAGAAAGGAAAAGCGCGCTTTGTCAAATTCCACTGGAAACCCGTGCTCGGCGTTCATTCCCTCGTATGGGATGAAGCGCAGAAAATTGCCGGGAAAGATCCCGATTTCAACCGCCGCGACCTATGGGAAACGATTGAAAACGGCGGCAAAGTCGAGTATGAGCTCGGTGTTCAGATGATTGACGAAGAAGATGAATTTAAATTTGATTTCGATATCCTTGATCCGACGAAGCTGTGGCCGGAGGAGTTGGTTCCCGTCAAGCTGATCGGAAAAATGACCCTCGACCGCAATCAGGACAATGTCTTTGCGGAAACGGAACAGGTCGCCTTTCATCCGGGAAATGTCGTGCCGGGCATTGATTTCACCAATGATCCGCTCCTGCAGGGACGGCTTTTCTCTTATACAGATACACAGCTCATCCGTCTTGGCGGGCCGAATTTTCACGAGATTCCGATCAACCGGCCGGTCTGCCCGTTCCATAACAACCAATACGACGGCTACCACCGGATGACGATTAATAAGGGCCCTGTCGCCTATCATAAAAATTCTCTGCAGAACAATGATCCGTCGCCGGCCTCAGAAGAAGAAGGCGGATACGTTCATTACCAGGAAAAAGTAGAAGGCAGAAAAATCCGCCAGCGCAGTGAGAGCTTCAATGACTATTTTTCTCAGGCCAAGATGTTCTGGAACAGCATGTCTCCCGCCGAAAAAGAACATATCATCTCCGCGTTCTGTTTTGAGGTCGGAAAAGTGAACAGCAAGGATGTGCAGCAGCAGGTGGTTGATGTCTTCAGTCATGTCGACGCCGGGCTTGCCGAGCGTGTTGCGAAAGGAATCGGCGTGAACCCGCCGCCGAAGGACCGTGAATCTGATGAAACGTTCACTTCCCCTGCCTTAAGCCAGGAAAACACGGTGAAGACGGCAGCGACAAGGCAGGTTGCGGTTTTAACCGACCACGGGTTTTCTGATGAGAAAGTCAAACAAGTGCTTGACGCATGCAAACAGGCGGGAGTCAGAGCCGATATCATCAGCCCCGCGCTGGGAACCGTCAAGGGAGAAAACGGTACGGAGCTCGAAGCGTCAGCCACTTTCCTGACAGTGGATTCCGTCCTGTACGACGCTGTTTTCATTCCGGGCGGAAAACAAAGCACAGACAGCCTCAAAGCCCAAAAATCGGCCAGAGACTTCGTCAACGAAGCTTTCAGCCATTACAAAGCGATCGGCGCCTCCGGTGAAGGAAAAGAACTTCTCGCCCTCGCCGCCGGAACCGAAAGCGGCCCCGGTCTTGTTCCGGACGGAAACCATGAACAATTTCTGAAAGCCGTGGCTGAGCATCGGCATTGGGACAGAAACGTATAAGAATGAAAAAGCGCCTTTGATGAGAGGGGCGCTTTTTTCTTGTGAAAGAATATTGGGAGAAAACGAAAATTGCTTCCGTGCGAATCCGTACCTTCCGCTGTCCGGGACATTCAGACAACAGGTTTAGAGAGTCAGGGCATGCGCTATTTAAAGCAGGCGGGTTGAGGAAATAATATGTTTCACCCTCTTTGGTTTACTTCCGCCCTGTGTTTGTGTATCTTAGGGGTAGATTTTCTGGAGGAGCGATTGATAGTGAAGCCGTTTACCGAAAAACAACTCGAAGAATATTACCGGCGTGACGAAAACATGATGATTTTGGTGTTTGCCCAATGGTGCGTCAATCATGACCTTGATCCGATGGCCATTTACAGCAAAGCTTACCCCGGACAGTCTTTAAACGAAGAGCTGCGAAAAACGGCTGAAGAGCTGGTCGTGCCGAAGGAGGAATCAGAACCGATTCCTGATCAAACCGTCATCGGCGTTTTGGAGATGTTCGGCAACTCCGATTTGGCTGAAGCCGTTTATGAAGCCATTGCGCAAAGACCTTCACGGTAAAAGAGGCGTGGATTATCCATGTCTCTTTTTTCATGGAGAAAATGTGAAAGAAGGCCCAGAAACAATTTGCTGATCTGCGCTGTCTATAGAGTGTAATCCGTTTTCAAAAAGGGAACGGTAATGAAAAGGAGGAGTTGTGATGAAAAAGGCATTCAAAATGATGGCGGCCGTGCTATTAACAGTGCTGACAGCCGCGCCGTTCGGAGGTTTCGCGCCTTCAGCCGAGGCCGCGCAAACCGCAATGCCCGTTGTTAAAAGCCATACGTATAAGCATGTAAAGCAGCTGACATACCCCGAGGTCACGAATACGGGAAACGCATCTTTTGAAAAGAAAATCAATCAGGACTTCAAACGCTATATTGAAAACTCGTACAAAGAATATGTAAAAAACAAAAAAGACGGTGAAAAACAAGGCTATAAAGCGGAATACCAGGCAGATTTCAAGGTGAAGTATAATCAAGACGGCAAGCTCAGCATTCAGACGGAAAACTACAGTTACACAGGCGGCGCACACGGGCTGACAGCCGTTCAGACCTTTAATTACGACCTGGCCGCAAAAAAACGGGTCACACTCAATGATGTGCTCAATACAAAAACGAAAGCCAACAAAACGAGAGACTATCTTTACGGCTACATCAAGAAACATGACGATCTGTTTGACCAGGACGTCAAAAAACAAGAGATCATCCTGAATAACGAAAGACCTTTCTTCTTTACGAAAAACGGCATTGCCGTTGTGTTTGGACAATATGATCTCGGACCATACGCGGCAGGAATCCGGGACGTTTTCGTGCCTGCATCCGTCTATCAATAAAAAAAAGCGATATCACTCTAAAACGGAGCGGTATCGCTTTTTTTATTTTACCAGACAAACAATCCGACAATCGCCGCGCTCAATAAGGAAACGGCAATTCCGCTGACAAGCAGCTTCCAGACGTTTTTTCCGATGATGGCTGACTTTTCACCATCAAGCAGAGATTGATAAGATCCGTAGATCATACCGATGGTGCTGAAGTTTGCGAATGATGTCAGGAATGTCGTAGCCACGGCAATCGTGTGCGGCGGAAGTGATTTCAGCTGCCCTTTCAGATCGGCCATTGCCACAAATTCATTTGTCGCGAGCTTGATGCCCATCAGCTGTGCGACATACATCGCGTCATGTACGCCTAATCCGAGAAGGAAGGCAAACGGACTGAAGATGTATGAGAAAATCTTTTGAATGGTCAAACCGTGCATGAACAGTCCGAGTACGCCGTTTAACGCAGCCGTTAACGCCACATAGCCGATTACCATCGCTAAAATGACAATGACCATGTTCATGCCGACAAGCATACTGTTAGAAATCGTGGAGAAGAAGTCTTTTTTCTCCGCTTTTGAAGGAACGTAAATAATATCATCCTCTTTAGAAACGTCCACGGGATTCAGCATATTGGCGATTAAAAGCGCATTTAAGCAATTCAGCGGGATGGCTGTAAACACATAAGTGGACGGAACCATCGTCAAGTATGATCCGATGATCGAGCCGCTGATGCTGCTCATGCTCATCAGCCCGAATGTCAGAAGCCGATTGTTGCTGACGGCGGCAAGCTGCTGGCGGATGACGGCTAAAGCTTCCGTATTTCCTAAAAACATCATCTGGATAGAGAAAAAGCTCTCCAGCTTCGGCAGACGGGATATTTTAGAAATCAGCCAGCCGATTTTATCAATGAGCCACGGCAGAATACCGAAATACGACAGCATATCAAAGAAGGTCACGACGAAGATAATCGGCAGCAATGCGCTGAAGAAAAAATCAACCGTCGGGTTCGCCATGACAGACGGAAAAGCGAACGCAATTCCTTGACTGGCGCAGGAAATCAGCCATGTAAAGAACGCGCCGATCTTCCCGATGACAAAGCCGCCGACTTTTGTCCCTAACATAAACCAAGTAATCAGAAACTCAAAGACGAGGAGCATGACAATCGGACGCCATTTAATCTTCTTCTTGTTGGGAGAGCATAAGAAAACAACAGCCATGACAACAATGAGACCGACAATGTTCAATAAAAAGTACATGTGAGCAACTCCTATAAGGGTATTATGGAAATAAAAAAAGCTCTTATTCGTCACAAATTCCTGAAAGCCAGAAAGTGTGATAAATAAGAGCCAAAAGAAAAGAATAGACTGACAGCATCATATGCTTTTCACTCGTTCAAATTTATGCAAACTTTCTTGTAGTCTAGTCTTTTACGGCACTAGGTAGAAACAATCAGACCATATTACTGATCATATACAAGAATAACGATATTACATGAGATAGCAGTATTTTATCGTTTCAATTTTTGAAAATCAACCTTTTTAGATATTTTCAAAATAATAAATTTATATTATAAATAAAGAAAATAAAGGATGTTCACAAGTAATTGGATAATAAAGGTATAAAAAGCGCCCGAAAAACAGTTCCGGTTCATTGTAAAGACGGGATGCAGCTGATAAAATGGATCTGAGGGCACCGCCTTCAAAAGACGGCAGAAAAGGGGTCATTTTCATGATCATTCAGTTCATTCGTTACAGATAATGAGAGGTATAGATAAATAGGTTAAACTTCCAATTTTGCGAGGTTTATTTGTCTATGCCTTTTTCATTTCATCGGAATAACGAATGAATGAGGTGTTTTTATTGACGTCTATAAAAAGAAAACGCGCGGAATTACTGCAATCATGCCAGTCCGTATTCAGGTGTCCGCTATGCAGTTCGGCCATGGCGGTCTCACAATACAAAAGCTTGATGTGCGGACACGGGCATACATTTGATATATCAAAGCAAGGATATGTGAATTTCCTCAATAAATCGGTCAAAACCCGCTATGACAGGCAGCTGTTCGAAGCGAGACGCGCTCTTTTTGACAGCCGGGAATTTTTTGGGCCGGTTCAAAAGGAGATCGCCGCCATCATCAGCCGCATTCAATCTCCGCAAACAACGGCGGCGATATTGGATGCGGGATGCGGAGAAGGCACTCATTTAGCCGCCGTATGCAAATGGCTTCAGCCCGCTTTTTCCGTGACGGGAATCGGCATTGATCTCTCGAAAGAAGGTGTGCTGCATGCCGCAAAGGCCTTCGGGGATCATTTTGTTTTTGCCGTCGCTGATGTGGCGGATGCGCCGTTTGCCGACAGCTGTTTTGATATCGTGATGTCTGTTTTATCACCTTGGAATTACAAGGAATGCAGCAGGCTTTTACGAAAGGGCGGCACAGTCATTAAAGCGGTGCCGCGGCGTGATTATTTGAAGGAAGTAAGGGAATTCTTCTTCGGAGACAGTCCTCGGCGGAATGACACCGCCGATTCTGCGGCCGGACGATTCCAAGCGGGCTTTCAAACCTTTGAGCGCAAACGGCTGTGTTACACGAAGACCTTATTGCAGCCTGACCTTGAGCGGCTTGTGAAAATGACGCCCTTAACATGGAAATGTACTGATGAAAGCATCCGGCGGTTTATCAGCCGGAAAGCGGCGGATATTACGATAGATATCGATATTTTAATCGGAACCGGTCCTCTGTAAACAGAAAAGACACGCTGATCGCGTGTCTTTTTTTTATTTCCAGACTTCACCGGCAATGTTGACGACATGACGAAGTTTCGCCCATTGCTGTTCTTCTGTGATCAGGTTTCCTTCCTCAGTGGAGGCGAATCCGCATTGCGGGCTGAGGCAAAGCTGATCCAGGTTGACATATTGTGAAGCTTCTTCAATCCGGCGTTTAATCGCGTCCTTGTCTTCAAGTTCGCCATGTTTTGATGTAATCAATCCAAGCACAAGCTGAAGATCAGAGCGTTTGACATAGCGGAGCGGTTCAAAGCCGCCGGAGCGGGAATCATCATATTCCAGGAACAATCCGTCAAGGTCAAGCCCGTCAAAAATCGTTTCAGCCGCTGCATCATAGCCGCCTTCAGCCGTCCATGTGGATTGGAAGTTGCCGCGGCAGATATGCATCGTAACCTTCAGATCGTCAGGGCGGTCCTTGATCGCGTCATTAATGGAAGCGGCAAACAGCTTGCGCAGCTCATCCGGCGTTGTGCCGAAATCTTCAATCTGACGAAGCCCCGCTTCCGATAAGAAAACGGCCCATGCGGTGTCATCAAGCTGAAGGTAGCGGCACCCGGCGTCATAGAAAGCTTGAATCGCTTTTTTATACGCTTTTGACACATCGTGCTGAAATTGTTTGTAATCATTCTGATACGCCGCTTTTTCCAATTTTCCGCGGAAAAACAGCATATTCGGGCTTGGAATCGTCATTTTTGGAACAGCATCGCCGGCAATGCTGTGCAGGAATTTATAATCTTCGAGCATCGGATGCTGAGAAAAATCAATATCTCCCGTTACTTTAATGCCGCGCGCTTTCGTCTGTACGTTGTGAAACTGAATGCCGCTTTCAGGCGTAAATGCCTCAACCCCGTCTAAATTTTCGAGAAAATCAAAATGCCACCAGGCACGGCGGAATTCGCCGTCAGTCACGACATTGAGGCCGGTTTCTTTCTGCTTTTCCACGCTGCGGATGATTTCTCTGTTTTCGATTTCGCGCAGCTGTTCTGCTGAAATCTCACCTGCCGCTCTTTGCAGGCGGGCTTGCTTCACAGCCGCCGGCCGCAGCAGGCTTCCGACCTGATCTGCGCGAAACGGCGGGTTTTTTCTTAGAAGAGTATGCAATGGTTGTTCTGTGTTTTGCTGTGACATGAACGATTCCTTCTTTCCTGATGAAATATAAAAAAACTCTTCCCTCGGATAGGGAAGAGCTTGCGTCCGCAAATCTCAACCTTATCTTCAGGATTTAGCACCATTCTGCTGAACAGCGGTTGCCGGGTATCATAGGGCCAGTCCCTCCACCTCTCTTGATAAGGAAATATGCTATTTTTCAGAATAAACTGTAATACTCTAATCTTAGTATGTTTTCTCATATTGTCAATATATTTCGATAAATATTTTTATTTGTCACCCTCAAATAGAATCATATCTATCACGATGGCGATCGCAAGACAAAGAGCAATATCCTCTTCCTTTTCAATCTGCAAATGATAGGAATCGCCCCAGCTCATCCATGATTTGGTGACGGTCATCCGGTTTGATTTTCCGTCTGTCACTTGAAAATTCCGCCCCCACACATCGCCGGTAAGGTCCCAGCCGACCCCGGAAATTTCAAATTTCGGTTTGAAAAACGTGACTTTCTTGATGACTTGGCAGACGGGTTTGCCGCTGACGGAAATCTCGTAACGGGGAACGAGCGACATCAGTTTCTGATTGACGCTGGCGAGCGTGCGGCCGTCCAAATCAGTCAGCTTCAGTTCATCACCGAATGAAAACAGCTTTCCTTCAACATTGTAGACTTCTTTTCCGCTTTCAAGAAACACTTGAAAACGATTCTTAAACGTAAACATTCGCTCTTTGATGTAAAAATGGTACATAAAAAAACTCCTTTTTTATGTTGTACGAAAAAAGGAGGCGGAAGGTTTCATATCGGCCGGGTGCATAAAAAAAGGCTGCCGATTTTGCGGCAGCTGTCGTTTTTATGATAGCGGCATCCGGCGTTTTTGACGGATCGCATTTAAATCAATGATGTTATTCGTGTCGGCAGCTGTCACCAGCGGGCTTGTCTTTGGCGTTTTCCGGCGGTTGTCCTTACTGAAAGAGAAAACAAGATACCCTGTCAAAGCAGCGAAAATAAGTAGCATCATTTTACATACCTCCCAAAAAAAGTTTTGGTATTATTATTGTACGAAAAAACAAACGAAAAGTATTCAAACAATTGTCACTTTTTTAAAAAATAACGTCATTTTCCGTAAAAATGACTATGGGTTGAAGAAATTTTGCTCTTGTTGTGGTTCTATAGATTGTATCGGCTGATGGATGATCATCGTTTATATAACTTTTTCACTATTTTTTGTAAGTGTCTAATTAACTACTTCAGTGTTTTCGTTTGCCTTGTGTTATTCAGTACCCTAAAAAACCTTATGATATGCAAAATAACTGCTTCTAACAGATGACTGCGAGTTGACAGCGCTTTCTTTATTTTTTTAAAGAAAACGAGATGTTATCTTAAAAAAATCGTTTGAACATTTTCCGCAGTTTTTTAAAAGGGTTTGATTTTGTCTCCAGTACACGCGGGTCTTTTAAGGTTTTTTTCAATTCTTTCGCTACAGTCCCTCTTGCCATAGTCTTCACTCCTTCTTTCCATTTCATACCTTATATACGGAAAGAAAGAAGGAAAGGTTTCATGTGAAAGAAAAAAACCAAAGCAGGGGGCTTTGGTTTTAAGCGCGCTCTTCAAAGAGCCTGGCGATTTCAACAATGACGTTTACCGCCTTTTCCATATGATCGACGGAAATGTATTCATATTTTCCGTGGAAGTTTTGGCCGCCCGTGAAAACGTTCGGTGTCGGCAGTCCCATGTAAGAGAGCTGTGAGCCGTCGGTTCCGCCCCGGATCGGTTCGATAATCGGTTCGATGTCGAGGTTTTTCATGGCTTGATACGCGACATCGACTATCTCTTTGACCGGTTCGATTTTTTCTCTCATGTTGTAATATTGATCACGCAGTTCAAGCTTGATGCTTTCCTTGCCGTATTTGGCCGCTAGCGCATCGGCGGTTTTCTGCATATATTCTTTTCGTTCTGCAAAGCGGTCTCTGTCAAAGTCTCTGATGATGTACGACAGGGCGGCTTCAGAAACGTCTCCGTCCATGGAAAGTAAATGATAGAAGCCTTCATACCCTTCCGTATATTCCGGCGCTTCTTCTTTCGGCAGCGCGTGATGAAATTCCATCGCGATTTTTGAAGCGTTGACCATTTTGTTTTTCGCCGTTCCCGGGTGGACGCTTTTTCCGTAACAAGTAAGCTTTGCGGCGGCTGCGTTAAAGCTTTCATATTGCAGTTCGCCGAGGGGGCCTCCGTCTATCGTGTAGGCGAATGCGGCGTTGAAGCGGCCGACATCGAATTTGTGAGGGCCTCTGCCGATTTCTTCATCGGGCGTGAACGCGACCCGGATCGTTCCGTGTTTGATGTCCGGATGTTTGATCAAGTACGCCATTGCCGTCATGATTTCGGCAATGCCCGCTTTGTTGTCGGCTCCGAGCAGCGTCGTGCCGTCTGTTGTAATCAGCGTCTGGCCTTTATAGCGGGAAAGCTCCGGGAATTGCTCAGGCGACAGGACGACATTGAGTTTGTCATTCAGAACGATATCATGGCCGTCGTAGCTTTCAATAATCTGAGGATTCACATTTTTCCCGGTAAAATCGGTCGCGGTGTCCACGTGAGCCAGAAAACCGACAGTCGGCACGTCTTTCTCCGTATTCGCCGGCAGAGTCGCCATGACGTACCCATTGTCATCGACTGTGATTTCTGTCATGCCGATCGACTTTAATTCATCTGCCAGCATGTTGGCCAATGTCAGCTGGCCGGGGGTTGAAGGGCAGTTTTCATTGTTTTCGTCAGACTGTGTATCGACTTTTACGTAAGAGGTAAAGCGTTCAATGATTTCATTTTTCATACCGTCATCTCCTTTGTCTTATCTTACCATGCGCGGGGGAGGGATTTCTATTTCACAACCCGTTTGAATCGAGGGCTCTGTTTTTTACGCGAATGAAAATAAATTATGAAGAAACGATGACTAAACGATTAAACTTTTTGGAAATGGATGATTGAGGAAGAAAAAACCGATATAATATGGTCAATTCATTCAATAGGGGAGGCTTTCTTCATGGCGATTTTAGTGACAGGCGGAGCGGGTTATATCGGCAGCCACACATGTGTCGAGCTGTTAAACGGCGGCTATGACATCGTGGTTCTGGATAATCTGTCAAACAGTTCACCGGAAGCATTGGAGCGTGTGAAAGACATTACCGGAAAAGGGCTTGTGTTTTATGAAGCGGATCTCCTTGACCGTGACGCCGTTCACCATGTGTTTGCTGAAAATGAGATTGAAGCCGTCATTCATTTTGCGGGATTAAAAGCCGTCGGTGAGTCTGTGGCTGTTCCGCTCCGTTATTATCATAATAATCTGACGGGAACGTTTATTTTATGTGAAGCCATGCAGGCACACGGTGTGAAAAAAATCGTCTTCAGTTCTTCAGCGACGGTTTACGGCGTTCCGGAAACAACGCCGATCACTGAGGATTTTCCTTTAAGCGCCACCAATCCTTACGGGCAGACAAAGCTGATGCTGGAACAGATTTTACGCGATCTGCATAATGCGGACTCTGAATGGAGCATTGCGCTGCTCCGCTACTTTAATCCGTTCGGCGCGCACCCGAGCGGCCGGATCGGAGAAGACCCGAACGGCATCCCGAATAATTTAATGCCGTACGTCGCACAAGTCGCTGTCGGCAAGCTTGAGCGATTACAGGTGTTCGGCAATGATTATCCGACAAAGGATGGCACCGGCGTGCGGGATTACATCCATGTCGTTGACCTTGCCGAGGGCCATGTCAGAGCGCTCGAAAAGGTGCTGAACACAACGGGCGCCGACGCCTATAATCTCGGCACGGGAAGAGGCTACAGCGTTCTGGAGATGGTCAAGGCGTTTGAAAAAGTATCGGGAAAAGAAGTGCCGTACCGTTTTGCAGACCGGCGCCCGGGAGACATCGCCGCATGCTTCGCAGACCCGGCAAAAGCGAAGGCTGAATTAGGCTGGGAAGCAAAGCGCGGGCTTGAAGAAATGTGCGCCGACTCTTGGAAGTGGCAGTCCTCCAATGTGAACGGGTACCAAAAGGCGTAAAAAGAAAGAGACCTTCAAATGATGAAGGTCTCTTTTGTTATGATGATTATTTAATTTTCACTTCAACATCGTTGCTGAACTTTAATTTCCAAGTGCCTTTAGAGTATGCGTCTTTATCAACTTCAAAAGCTTTTACGTCAGTCACTTTAATGTTCGGGTTCAAGTCACTTAAAATTTTACTGTTGTCTACTTTTGTTTCTGTTGCATAGCTTGAAGAAGCATCAATATCTGAATCATAAGATGTTCCTTTAGAATCTACTAATTTCGCTCTTGGAATGGAGAAAGAGCTTAACGGCTTGTTTGAAACATTTTTAACCGTGTATTGAACAGCTACGATAACGCCGCCGTCAGACGCTTTTTTCTCGACAAATTGAGAGCCTACTGAATCCCTTTTTTCCACTTTGGTAACAGTAACTTCAGTTTTCTCAGTCTTAACAGTGTCACCGATGTTATACAGTTTTTCTTTAGATTCCGCAGCTTTTGAAGACGCGGTTTTAGATGATGAAGAATCGCCTCCGCCGCCGATGTTTACGAGAATGATAATAACCACTACTGCCAGAAGCAGTGTGATGATTTTATGTCTCATAAAAAAGTTTCTCTGATCTTTACCGCAGTTTGGGCATTTTTTAACGCCTTTAGCGATTTCTTTGCCGCATGCCTTACAAGACACCAGGTTGCCTGCCATAATATTTCCTCCTATGTAAACTATTTCTTAAAAACTACATACTATAATGCCTGTAAAATAACCTATAGTCAATAATATTTTGAGAAAAAAAGTATTTTAATGATTTTTTAGTCATGTATTTTAAGGTCCTTTTTAGTATCGGCAGATCGTTCGCATTTTCCATAGGTTTATTGAAAAAAGAGTGGTTGAACATGTTCGTGATTTCCCGTATAATCTTGAAAGATAATATAAAAACTGAACATAAAAAACAGTGGTTTTCTAGGGTTCCGCAATCTGAATTGGTCTGGACCGAGAGAAAACACACAGCAGGTTCCTGCTGTGACACGTTGGGATAAAAGCCCGGGAGTTTCTGCTCTTTTAATGAAGAGTGCTCTCCCGGGCTTTTTTGATTTTATAAAAAGGGAGTGTCTGGGATGAAAAAGAGATTGCTGGATGTGCTGATGCTGATTATTGGAGCTTTTATCTTTGCTTTGGCCGTTAATTTATTCGCCATTCCGAATGATCTTGGAGAGGGCGGGGTAACTGGAATCACCCTGATCTTGTACTATGTGTTTGAATGGTCGCCCGGGGTGACGAATATCATTTTGAACGGGATTTTATTGATGATCGGATATAAATTTTTAGACGGAAAAACAACGCTTTATACGATCATTACCGTTGTCGCCAACTCACTGTTTCTGCATCTGACGCATGATTGGCACTCGCCTTCACATGAACTCATTATTAATACTATTTTTGCGGGTGTGTTTGCCGGTGTCGGAATCGGGATCATTATTCGAGTCGGAGGCACGACTGCGGGTTCTGCCATTTTGGCGAGGATTGCGAACAAATATCTCGATTGGAATATCAGCTATGCGCTTTTGTTCTTTGATCTGATTGTCGTCTTCAGTTCTTATTTCATCATCGGTACGGAAAAAATGATGTTTACCATTGTTATGCTGTACATCGGAACGAAGGTGATGGACTTTATCATTGAAGGCCTGAATACGAAAAAAGCGGTGACGATTATATCTGAGCATAAGCACGAAATCGCCGAACAGGTCAACACGCTGATGGACAGAGGGGTTACGCTGCTGTCGGGTAAAGGAAATTACACGGGGCAGTCGAAGGAAATTTTATATATCGTCATCCAGAAACAAGAGCTTTCCATGCTCAAAAAAATCATTAAAAGCTGTGATACAAAAGCGTTTGTCATTGTTCATGATGTGCGTGACGTCTTTGGTGAAGGCTTCGTCGATATCTCTAAATAAAAAGGATCCCTCTGCCGGCGCGGAGGGTTTTTTTCTTATGCCGGCAGAAGCGGTTATGATTCGTTTCCCGGGAAATAGCCTGAAAGCTGTTTCTTAAAACGAAGTGGATACAATCGGCCGGACGTTTTATACTGAAAATATGATAGAGCGATAGAAAGGAGCGCATATGAACCCGTTATTGGCAATTTACCCGAGGGCTGTGTTGTCTGATACGTGCTGTACGGCGGAGGATGTCTTTTGCTTTTATGATGAGAAAAGGCGGGTCTATGTCGCCATTCCGAAGGAGGATATTGCCCCGAAGGAGAAACTGCTTCTGGAATCATTTTTGACGCCCGCTGAAGAAAAAGGCGTTTTTTTTCCGGAGACGGCGGCAGCAAAGAGGTGGCGGCGTTTTCTGCTGGAAGAAGGTCCGGTGCCTGATGTCAAGGAGCCGCGTGTCCGTTTTATCCATTATGACTTATTGGGAGAACGGGACTGGGGGGCATATACGGAAGCGCTGCGCCATTTCTGGCCGGTTTCATATACAGTTGTCCGGACGGGGAGGGATCATGGCGTGATTGTGGAGGAAGAAAAGCTGGAAGCGCCAGATTCGGATGACATCGCATCTTTTGTGAAGATTCTCGAAGGCGATTTTTATTTCAGTGTCCGTTTTTTCATCGGAAGGTATTACTGCAAGGGGGAACGTCTGCGCCTTCATTATCAGAGAGAACAGCAATATTGTCAGATCGGCCGGCGTCATCTCCCGCAGCTGAGCACGCTGACCGCGGAAAGGGTATTTCCGGCCATGCTCACGGAGGAAAGCAGAGAAAAGCTCTCAGCCTTGCTTCACGAAGAAGCGGCGCTGCTGTTTCAGAAAGAACCGGAGCTGAAGCATACGATTCAGACTTTTATTGAACATAACTCGAACATGTCGCTCACATCGAAAAAACTGCATTTGCACCGCAACAGTCTTCAATATCGGATTGATAAATTTGCGGAACGCTCAGGTATTGATATTAAGACATATCGGGGCGCCCTGCTGGCTTATTTCATTTGTCTGCAGTATGAAAAATCACATTAAATGGGAAATGTGCACGAAGGCAGCGGACTTTTTTTATGAACATTGCCTATATCCGCCGCCGTCTGACGCTGTTACAATCCTATTTAAGAAAGCGTTTACAAATAAAGGGGGATATACATGGCGGAACTTCGGCTCGAGCATATTTATAAGTATTACGATCAAAAAGAAGCGGCTGTCGATGATTTTAACCTTCATATTAAAGATAAAGAGTTTATCGTGTTTGTCGGTCCGTCGGGGTGCGGCAAGTCGACAACTTTGCGGATGGTAGCCGGGCTGGAAGACATTACGAAGGGCGATTTCTATATCGGTGATACGAGAGTGAATGACATCGCTCCTAAAGACAGGGATATCGCCATGGTGTTTCAAAACTATGCGTTATATCCGCACATGACGGTCTATGATAATATCGCTTTCGGTCTGAAGCTGAGGAAAATGCCGAAACCGGAGATTAAAAAACGGGTCGAAGAAGCGGCGAAAATGCTGGGGCTCACAGAGTATCTGCACCGCAAACCGAAGGCGCTCTCCGGCGGGCAGCGGCAGCGGGTTGCATTAGGGCGGGCGATTGTCAGGGACGCCAAAGTGTTTTTAATGGATGAGCCGCTGTCAAATCTGGACGCAAAGCTTCGGGTGCAGATGCGGGCAGAAATTATTAAGCTCCACCAAAGGCTGCAAACAACCACAATCTATGTGACGCACGACCAAACAGAAGCACTGACGATGGCGACACGCATCGTAGTCATGAAGGACGGAAAAATTCAGCAGATCGGCACCCCGAAAGAAGTGTATGAACATCCCGAAAACGTATTTGTCGGCGGGTTCATCGGCTCCCCGGCGATGAACTTTTTCAAAGGAAAGCTGACGGACGGCGCCATTCAGATCGGTTCAGCCGCTCTCAGCGTGCCGGAAGGGAAAATGAAAATGCTCCGGGAAAAAGGGTATGCCGGCAAAGATATCATCTTCGGCATCCGCCCGGAAGACATACATGACGAGCTGATTGTAGTAGAATCCTATAAGAATTCATCCATCACAGCTAAAATCAATGTCGCGGAATTGCTCGGGTCAGAAATTATGGTTTATTCCCGGATCGGGGATCAGGATTTTATCGCCCGGATTGACGCCCGCCATGACATTCGTGCCGGTGAGGAATTGACCGTCGCTTTCGACATGAATAAGGCTCACTTTTTTGACAGTGAAACAGAAATCAGAATCCGCTCATAACGTAAAGCCGGACAGCTGGATGTCCGGCTTTTTTGATGTAACAATTTATAACGCATAACCGATATAAAAAGTAAATAGAAGACAGAAAGCAGGAAAACGATGAAACGCATGATCATGTGCATGTGCCTTTTGGCTGCCGTGTTTACGCTTGCCGCCTGCTCGGGCCATGAGGCAAGCGCCGAACAAAGCATTCCGAAGGCAGAAGCGCACAGCGAAAAAAAGTCCGTAAAGCGGCAAATCAAAAAAGAGCCGGATACGTCCGCCTGGGTTCAAACGAAAGGGACGGCGAGACTGCCGATTCTGATGTATCACAGCATTTCAGAGGGAAACAGCCTGCGTGTGCCGAAGGAAGAATTCCGGCAGCATATGAAGTGGCTTCATGATCACGGCTATTATACGATGACTCCTGAAGAAGCCTATCTGATGCTGACGGAGGATAAGGAGCCGCGTGAAAAATGTGTTCTGATCACATTTGATGACGGCTATACAGACAATGTGAAAGCAGCCTATCCCATTTTAAAGAAATACAAGATGAAAGCGACAATCTTTATGATCGGAAACTTTATCGGGCATAAGAATCATCTGACTGAGAAGCAGATGAAGGAGATGGCCGCCCACGGCATTTCCATTCAGAGCCATACGATGAACCATCTCGAATTGAACGGGCTCACACCGCAGCAGCAGCGACGTGAAATGAAGGACTCTAAGCGTTTATTTGATCAAATGTTCGGGCAGCGGACGACTATGATCAGCTACCCTGTCGGACGATATAATAAAGAAATATTAAAAGCCGCCGCCTCGTCAGGCTACCGTATGGCGGTCACGACAGAGCCGGGAGCGGCGTCTAGAGATCAGGGGCTTTACGGGCTTCACCGCGTCCGTGTGTCGCCGGGCATGTCCGGCGCGGCATTCGGCTCTTATATTCAAAATGTGATGAAATAACAAAGCCTCCGCATATGCGGAGGCTTTTTTTCAGTTTAATAGAATTGATGAAGCAGCAGAAGGGTGACGCTCACGGTAATCGCTCCGCCGATTCTGGTCGACACTTGGGCGAACGGCATAAGCTCAAGCCGTTCAGCGGCGCTCAAGATCGCGACGTCGCCGGTGCCGCCCTGGCCGGAATGGCAGGCATTAATAACCGCCGTCTCAATCGGGTACAGATTCAGCCATTTTCCGGTCAGAAAACCGACGGCCATCATCGTGACGACGATTGATAAAATGGTAATGATGTTGCTGATCGTAAACGCCGCAATCAGCTTGTCCCACGGTGTCATTGAAACGCCGATCGCAAATAAGAGCGGATAGGTCACGGCTGTCGAGAAAAAGCGCGAGACGCCGAAGGCTCCGTTTTCAATCGAAGCCGGCGCCAGCCTGAACAGCTTAATGAGAACGGCAAGGACGAGCATCACGACAGGAGCCGGAAGCTGAAAGAAATCATGCGCCAGCATGCCGACCAAATAGAGGGAAACCGCTAAAATACCGCCTGAAGCGAAAAAGGACAAATCAAACGTTTTATCATCGGCCGGCTGTTCCAATGCGGGAGCGGAATGATCAGACTTATCAACCTTCCCGTTGCCCGTCCATTCCGGTTTGCGTTTCCCGATGACATTCAGCAAACCCGATAACATAATGGCGCACAGGCTGCCTAGCATGATGGACGGCAGCACAAGCGCAAAGGCGTCTCCCTGGGACATCGGCATAATATCGGAGTAGCCGATGGATAAAGGAATCGCGCCTTCACCGACACCCCCCGCCATAATCGGAACGACGATATAAAGCAGCGTGTGCTGAAAGCCGAGCCCGAGCAGCGTCCCGACGCATAAGCCGACGATGGCGGCCGCGATAGAGCCGGCGATCAGCGGAATAAAAATCTTAACGAAAGCTTTGACGAGCGTCTCTCTTTTCATCCCGAGAATACTGCCGACGACGATACCGGCAATAAATAGATAGAGAAAGTTGGAGCTTTCCGTGAATTCTGTTGTTGAAGTAATAATGTCTTTCGGAAGCAGGTGGTAGTAGACGACAGCGGATGGAATAAAGGTTGCGAGAATCGCAGGGCCGCCGATGGACCGCACGATCGGAATGGATTTTCCGATCTGGCCGAAGGTAAATCCGAAAAAACTCATGACGGCAATTGATGTCAGAATGTCGCTTTTTACATCACGGCTCATGACAAACACCGTAATAAGCAAGAAAAGCAGGATATAGATAGGAAGAGGAATAATGCCGATTCTTATATTCATTGCTCTGGCAAACCAGTTATCAGTCCGTTCCTGTTTTTGGATTGAATCCGCTTGCAATTTTGGTTGAAGTTCTCCCATGCTTGTTCCCCCAGTCGTTATGTAGTGAAAAAATATCCCCATTTAAAGTATACTAAAAAATTTAAATTGTTCATATATTATGAATTTACTAGAGGGCATGCTTTCTTCACATTTTCTTTCTCAAAATGGCGATTTGGCGGGCTTTTTCACCGAGAAAAGCATTTTGTTCGCCACACGAATAAAAAAGAGATACGATATCAAAGGGACAAATATCCTAGGTGCTGACATAAAATCTCTACAAATCCGACAATAATCAGTCACAATTTCATCCTGATTTTAGGTATATTGATCTTTTTTTTTAGGCTGAATCGTTGTAAAGTAATGATATTGAATCATTTCTATGACAGCCGCTGTCCCCCAGGGTGTACAGGCTGATATTTCAATAGTTTTGACGAATTTGTGAAACATTGAGCAAATATATCATTTTTGTGAAATACCGAGCAATGATTTCACTATGTTTGTGAAATGTTGAGCAATTTACCAGATTGGAGGAAAAACATCATGAGTGAGTTGGTATTAGCCCGCATTCAATTTGCATCTACAACATTGTTTCACTTCTTGTTTGTGCCTATGTCTATCGGGCTTGTGTTTATGGTTGCTTTGATGGAGACGCTTTACGTTGTCAAAAAACAAGAGACCTATCTCAAAATGGCTAAATTTTGGGGGCATCTCTTTTTAATTAACTTTGCTGTCGGCGTCGTCACAGGGATTCTTCAGGAATTCCAGTTCGGATTGAACTGGTCTGATTATTCCCGTTTTGTCGGGGACGTATTTGGGGCTCCGCTTGCGATTGAAGCGCTTTTGGCGTTTTTTATGGAGTCTATTTTTATCGGATTATGGATTTTCGGCTGGGACCGTTTATCTAAAAAAGTGCATTTGCTTTGCATTTGGCTTGTATCCTTCGGAACGATTATGTCATCTTTCTGGATTTTGACGGCAAACTCATTCATGCAGGAGCCGGTCGGCTTTACGATTAAAAACGGCCGCGCGGAAATGAATGACTTCGGAGCGCTTTTGACAAACCCTCAGCTTTGGGTTGAATTCCCTCACGTCATTTTCGGAGCGCTTGCGACGGGTGCTTTCTTTATCGCCGGTGTCAGCGCATTTAAATTATTGAAGAAAAAAGAAGTGCCTTTCTTCCATAAATCTTTCAAGCTTTCGATGATTGTCGGTCTGATCGCCGGTATCGGTGTTGCGTTCAGCGGACACATGCAGGCTGAACATTTAATGGAATCACAGCCGATGAAAATGGCGGCCAGTGAAGCGCTTTGGGATGACAGCGGTGATCCTGCCGCGTGGACGGCTTTTGCGAATATTGATACGAATAAAGAAAAAAACACATCAGAAATTTCAATTCCTTACGCACTGAGCTACTTGGCTTACCAGAAGTTCAGCGGCAGTGTGAAAGGGATGAAAACACTTCAAAAAGAATATGAAAAAACGTACGGAAAAGGCGACTATATCCCGCCTGTCAAAACGACGTTCTGGAGTTTCCGCATTATGGCGGGAGCGGGCGCGCTTATGATTTTTGCCGCGATTGCAGGCTTTATTCTGAACCGCCGCAAAAAGCTTCATACGAGCAAGTGGTATTTACGGGGCATGATCGCACTGATCGCATTCCCGTTCATTGCGAACTCTGCCGGTTGGATTATGACTGAAATCGGCCGCCAGCCGTGGACGGTTATGGGGCAAATGACAACCGCACAATCCGTTTCGCCTAACGTAACGACGGGATCTCTGCTGTTTTCAATTATCGGTTTCGGCGTCATGTACTTGATTTTAGGCGCGCTGCTTGTCTTCCTATTCGTTCGTGAAATTAAAAAAGGTGCGGACCATGATGATCACAAGGATGTTCCTGTATCAACGGATCCGTTCAGTCAGGAGGTCTACCATGGGGTCACTTCATGATCTTTGGTTTGTACTCGTTTCAGTTTTGTTTGTCGGATTTTTCTTTTTAGAAGGTTTTGATTTCGGTGTCGGCATTTCGACCCGATTTCTTGGCCATAATGAATTAGAACGCAGAGTGCTGATTAACACCATCGGCCCGTTCTGGGATGCGAATGAGGTATGGCTGCTGACAGGTACGGGAGCGATCTTCGCGGCATTCCCGAACTGGTATGCGACGATGCTGAGCGGATATTATATTCCGTTTATCATCATCCTTCTTGCTTTAATGGGCCGCGGGGTGGCGTTTGAATTCCGCGGAAAAGTGAATCATTTAAAATGGGTCAAAACATGGGACTGGGTGATTTTCTTCGGCAGCCTTATCCCGCCGTTTGTATTCGGCCTTATCTTCACAAGCTTGTTCCGCGGCATGCCGATTGACGGCCATATGAATATGCATGCGGGTTTCTCAGATATTGTGAACGTGTATTCCGTCCTTGGCGGAGCAGCCGTCACCCTTCTTTCATTCCTGCACGGTTTAATGTTTGTCACACTGCGCACGATCGGTGATTTACAAGAGCGTGCGAGAAAAATGGCAAAACGCGTAATCGGTGTTATCTTTCTTGTTGTACTTGCTTTCTTTGCGATGTCTGCATACGATACGGATATGTTTACACGCCGGGCAAACATCACGATTCCGGTATTCGTGCTGATTGTCATCTGCAACGTTCTTGCTGTTGTGTTCATGAGCAAGAAAAAAGACGGCTGGGCATTCGGTATGACCGGCGCGGGTCTTGCTTTGACAGTTGCGATGATTTTTATCTCTCTGTTCCCGCGCGTCATGGTCAGCTCGCTGAAAAGCGCGTATGACTTAACAGTAGCTAACGCGTCATCCGGTGATTATTCACTTAAAGTCATGACAATTGCCGCACTGACTCTGCTGCCGTTTGTCATCGGCAGTCAGATCTGGAGCTATTATGTCTTCCGGAAACGCGTCAGCCATAAGGAGCCTATGACTTATTAATGGGAAAAGACCTGTTTCTTTATAAAGGAATGAAGCGGATTCTTGCGATCATTACGGGATTAACGATTATACAAACGGCCGCCATCATCTTGCAGGCGGAATGGCTGAGCCAGGCGGTAACCGGATTATTTAACGGGAAGCGGATTGCTTCTCTTTATCCGGTTATCGGCTTTTTCCTGCTTGCGTTTTTGGTCCGGCATGCGGTAACAGCGGTCCGGCAGAAAATCGTATACCAATATGCCGCGCAAACCGGCGCAGACTTAAGAAAAAGATTTCTTGAGCAATTGTTCCGTCTCGGCCCCCGCTTTGCGAAAAAAGAGGGGACAGGCCGGATGGTGACGCTGGCGATGGAAGGCATCAGCCAGTTCCGCCGTTATTTAGAGCTGTTTCTGCCGAAAATGGTCAGCATGGCGATTGTGCCGGCGGCCGTTGTTATTTACGTGTTTTTTCAGGATAAAACATCGGCTTTGATTCTGATTCTTGCGCTTCCGATTTTGATTGTATTTATGATTCTGCTCGGACTTGTCGCACAGAAAAAAGCCGATCGCCAATGGAAGTCCTATCAGACGCTTTCCAATCATTTCGTGGATTCGCTCCGCGGACTGGAGACATTGCGGTTTTTAGGATTAAGCAGATCACACAGTAAAAACATCTTTCATGTCAGTGAGAGATACCGCAAGGCGACGATGAGCACGCTCCGGGTCGCGTTTTTATCATCATTCGCCCTGGATTTCTTTACGATGCTGTCGGTGGCGACAGTGGCGGTGTTTCTCGGCCTGCGGCTGATAGACGGACAAATTCTGCTCGGTCCGGCATTGACAGCGCTGATTCTCGCGCCTGAATATTTTCTCCCGGTCCGCGAAGTGGGAAATGATTACCACGCGACGTTAAACGGGCAGGAGGCGGGGAAAACCATTCAAGCGATTTTGGCGCAGCCCGGTTTTAAAGAAGAAAAGCCGCTCGAACTTGATACGTGGACTGACGGGGATGAATTACAGCTTGCGCGTTTGTCCGTCCGAGAATCGATGTCTGAATTTCATCTGTCCTTTAAAGGGAAGAAGAAAATCGGGATTATCGGGGAAAGCGGTGCGGGAAAATCGACACTCATTGATGTGCTGGGCGGCTTTTTAGAGCCTGCGTCCGGTGAGATCAAGGTAAACGGTGAATCCCGCTCGCATCTTCAGTCGGACGGCTGGCAGAAGCAGCTGCTTTATATTCCGCAGCATCCGTACATTTTTGATGACACGCTTATGAATAATATCCGGTTTTATCATCCTGATGCTTCCCGTGAGGAAACGGCGCGCGCTGCTGATTCAGCGGGTCTTTCCGGACTGATCCGCGATCTGCCCGGCGGCCTTGACGGCCGGATCGGCGAGGGCGGACGGGCGCTCAGCGGAGGGCAGGCTCAGCGTGTCGCGCTGGCCAGAGCCTTTTTAGGAAACCGGCCGATTCTCCTTTTGGATGAGCCGACCGCTCACCTTGATATTGAAACAGAATATGAAATAAAAGAAACGATGAAAGACCTGTTTGAAAACAAACTTGTCTTTCTGGCCACTCACCGTCTTCACTGGATGCTTGAGATGGACGAAATTATCGTGCTTGATGACGGCGCGGTGGCGGAAATCGGCACCCACGACGAATTGATGGCGAAACAAGGCGTATACGCCAAACTTGTAAAGGCGCAACTGGGGGAAAGAACATGAGAAAAGAAGAATGGATTCTGCCGTATATAAAGCAAAATGCCCGTTTGTTTGTTCTTGTGATTTTTTTAGGCGCGGTGACGATTTTTTCGGCGGCCTTTCTCATGTTCACTTCCGGTTTTTTGATCTCTAAGTCGGCGACAAGGCCTGAGAATATCCTGCTGGTGTACGTTCCGATTGTGGCCGTGCGCACCTTCGGGATTGCCCGTTCAGTCTCACGGTACGCCGAGCGCCTGACGGGGCACCATATCATTTTGAAAATCGTGTCCGATATGAGGGTGCGGCTTTACAATATGCTGGAGCCGGCCTCGCTCATGCTTTCATCCCGTTTTCGGACGGGCGACATGCTCGGCATTTTGGCTGAGGATATTGAGCATTTGCAGGATGCGTTTTTAAAAACGATTTTCCCGGCGGTTTCCGCTTTGCTGCTGTATGCGGCATCCGTTATCGGACTCGGCTTTTTTTCCTGGCCGTTTGCCGCTTTTGCGGCGATTTACCTGTTTATATTGGTTGTATTGTTTCCGGTTGTGTCGCTTCTTGTGACGAGAGCGAAAAACATGAGGCTGAAAAGCGGCCGGAATACGCTCTACAGCCGGCTGACAGATGCCGTGCTCGGCGTGAGCGACTGGATGTTCTCGGGACGACAGGCGGCCTTTATTTCCTCTTATGAAGAGAAAGAGAAGGCATGGTTTGACCTTGAAAGCAAACGTCAGCGGTTTACGAGATGGCGTGATCTCGCCGCGCAATGCCTCGTCGGCGGCTTCATATTGATCATGCTGTTCTGGACGGCGGGTCAGTATGCGGACGGCAGCATCGCCAACACGATGATCGCGGCCTTTGTGCTTGTCGTATTTCCATTGACGGAGGCGTTTCTGCCCCTTTCGGATGCGCTGACGGAAGTGCCTTCTTATCAGAATTCCATCAAAAGAATGAGTAAGGCGGCTCCGGAGCTGCGAAGTCGTGAGGTGAAGCAGACCGATGAGAAACTGGATGTATCTGATGTGACACTTACATTTGATAACGTGACGTTTTCTTATGATCAGCACAGTCATGTGCTTGACCGTTTTTCCTTCACTCTCCGCCAGGGGGAAAAAATGGCGCTGCTCGGCAGGAGCGGCTCCGGTAAGTCGACCTCTCTCGCTTTAATTGAAGGCGCCTTAGTTCCCGATTCGGGCAAGGTGATGCTGAACGGGCTGGAAACTGCGGCCGTGCAGGAGCAGATTTCCTCAGCGGTGGCCGTTTTGAATCAGAAACCTCATCTCTTTAACACGAGCATTATGAATAATATCCGGCTCGGAAACGGCAAGGCGAGTGATGAAGATGTTAAGCGTGCGGCTCGGCAAGTGAAGCTGCATGATTATATTGAATCACTGCCTGACGGATATGAAACGTCCGTGCAGGAGACGGGGATTCGTTTCTCAGGCGGGGAACGGCAGCGGATCGCGCTTGCCCGTATTCTGCTCCAAGACACGCCGGTCATTATCCTAGATGAACCGACGGTCGGCCTTGATGCGGTCACTGAACGTGAATTGCTTGATACGATTTTTGATGTCTTTAAAGAGAAAACGATCCTCTGGATTACACACCATTTAGCGGGTGTGGAAACAGCTGATAAAATCGTCTTTTTAGAAAATGGAAAAGCAGAAATGGAAGGAACCCATCAAGAGCTGCTTGCAGAAAACGAAAGGTACCGGAAGCTTTACCGTCTTGATGTTCCGATCAGAACATAAACAGCCGCAAACGAGCGGCTGTTTTTTTGTGCGGTTTAAAATCTCTTCTTGTTTGGAATATAAATAGGAGACAGAAGAGGAGGTACAGAGATGAATATAATGGATTGGACGGAACAAGATGTGAAAGATACGCTGCCGAAACGGGAGGCAGACAGCCATAAAGGAACGTTCGGGACGGCGTTATTGCTGGCCGGGAGCGATGACATGCCGGGAGCCGCCCTTCTGGCCGGATTGGGCGCGATGAGAAGCGGTGTCGGCAAGCTCGTCATCGGTACATCGGCAGGCGTCATTCCGCTTATCGTCCCGGTGCTGCCGGAAGCCATGTACTGGCGGGACGGGTGGAAAAAAGCCGCGGCGGGCCAGCCCGGGGAAACCATCCGGGCCGCTGCCATCGGGCCGGGCCTTCCCCAAACAGACGAAGTGCAGCAGGCGGCTGATCAGCTGCTTTCTGGCGATTATCCCGTCATACTGGATGCGGGCGCCATTACGAAAAGAACCTATCCGAAGAGGAAAGCTCCCGTGATCTTGACGCCTCATCCCGGCGAATTTTCCAGAATGACAGGCCTTCCGATTCAAGAGATTCAGCAGAACAGAGCGGAATATGCCGCGGAATGGGCGGAGCGGCTTCATGTCACGATTGTCCTGAAAGGAAACGAAACCATTATCGCTTTTCCCGACGGGGAATGCCGCAGGAATACAACCGGAAACGGCGCGCTTGCAAAAGGCGGGACCGGCGACACGCTGACGGGAATGATTCTCGGCATGCTGTGCTGTCATCAAGACCCGAAGCATGCCGTATTGAACGCCGTCCGCCTTCACGGCGAATGTGCGGAATTATGGACGAAAGAGCGCTCCGCCCATACCTTATTGGCGCACGAACTTTCTGAACTGCTGCCGCGTGTATGGAAGGAATATGAATAAAGAAAAGGCGTCTTCATAGGGAAGGCGCCTCTTTTTGTTTTAACCTTGATTTCATCAGGACATAATACAGCAGCGACGGAACGGCCAGGCCGATGACCCAGGCAATGTCGCCTCCGCCGAATATTTCAGCGAGCGGCCCGATGTAAAAGGAGGTATTGATGAACGGGATTTCTAATATAATCGACAAAACGAAGGCGGCCGCTGTAATCCAATTGACCCTGCCGTATTGCCCGTTGACGTCAAACATCGATTTGACGTGGTATTTTCCGCGGCGGATAAAATAGTAATCCACGAGGTTGATCGCCGTCCATGGAATTAAGAAATAACTGATGAAAAAGATGAAATTTAAAAACAGTTCCATGAAATTGCTTTGGCCCAAGAGACTTAATACAGTACCCGCTGCCGTCACACAAAGGATCATTACCACTCTCGTTTTCGGCGTCACCTTCAGTTTTAAAAACGGCTCCAAGGTAGTCGTGGTTGACATAAAGGCTCCGTATAAATTAAAGACGTTGATCGCCATTTGCCCGAACAGGACGATGATCAGCATAATAAAGGAAAACGGACCGAACAATCGGACAATCTCATTTCCCGCATTAGCGGTAAATTCCGGGAGCGCCGTCGTCAAAATGGCGCCGAGAAGCATCATCCAGATGGAACTGACTGACGTACCTGCATAGCTGTACCAAAAAGTATGCGATGCCGGTGTTTTGACCGGCAGATAACGGGAATAATCTGCGACATATGGCGCGTATGCCAGCTGCCATGTGGCCACCGCGCTGACCGCCACTAGAAAAACAGGCAGATCTAATGAGCCGGGTACCCAGCTTCCTGAAGGAATCGGCAGTTGAAAAATAAGAATTGTTGCAGCAAAAAAAACGGCAAAGGAGGTCCAAGAGAGGATTTTCTGCATTTTGTGAATCAGATCATGACCGTAGATCGTGAGTAAAAAACAGATGGCGCTTAAGCCGATAATACACCATGAAGCCGGAATCGGGACAAAGCTGCTCAGTGTACCGGCTGCGAGAATCGTACTGCTCGCAAAGAAGCCCAGGTAGATAAACATGACCAAAAAGAGGGGCAGAATCGCTCCGATCACGCCGAATTGCGCGCGGCTTTGAATCATTTGCGGAATTCCGAGCTGAGGTCCTTGTGCGGAATGAGACGCCATAAAGATTGCGCCGATAAAGGTTCCGATTATAATGGCGGCGATACTCCAAAAGAGATCGAGTCCCATTGTAACGGGCAGTGTGCCTGTGACTAACGTCGTAATATGCATATTAGCCCCGAACCAGACGGGGAATAAATCTTTAGCCTTTCCGTGTCTTTCGTCATGCGGAATATGTTCAATCGTTCGCCTTTCTACTTTCAATAGATAATCTCCTCCGTATGTTCTTCTTTAACATAAAGACATAGCTTAACAGATTGACCTGCCGTTTACAAATTCCAGCATGCAGGAAAAACATTGTAAAGCCTCGCTGACAGCCGTTCAAAGTTTTTTTTGAAAAACGGTACAAACACTGCCGCCAAAACGATTTGCCAGGGTTTAAAAGGCATGGATACGCTTACTGACTAATATGTATGAAGGAGAAATGTGTCAATCTTTTGACGAATGGAACCATTATTCGTTAAGCTGAAAGAATAGTTTACTTTGTGTAAATTTCATTAATGAAAAGGGGATTGATGATATGTGTACAAGTCTTACATTGAAAACGACAGACGGTAATCACCTATTGGCGCGAACGATGGATTTTGCATTTCAGCTCGGTACGGACGTCGTGCTTTACCCTCGTCAGTACAGCTGGAAAAGCGAAGCTGACGGCAGGATGCATAAGACGAAATACGCATTTATCGGCATGGGGAGAAATCTCGGCAATG
The DNA here is from genome assembly GCF_053663355.1 of Bacillus sp. JK106. Taxonomy (NCBI): domain Bacteria; kingdom Bacillati; phylum Bacillota; class Bacilli; order Caryophanales; family Bacillaceae; genus Bacillus; species Bacillus sp. JK106. Next base: position 229,130 of record NZ_JBSJQC010000001.1, read on the forward strand.
TTCTGTTTGCCGACGGCGTAAATGAAAAAGGGCTGTCGTGTGCGACGCTGTATTTTCCGGGCTTTGCGGGATACGAGAAAGCGGAACGGGAGGGCACCTGTCACATCGCTCCTCATGAGTTTGTCACCTGGGCCTTATCAAACTGTGACTCTCTTGAAGACATAAAGGAAAAGCTCTCAATGCTGACGATTGTAGAGAAGAAGTTAATGTTATTGGATACGGTGCTGCCTCTTCATTGGATTTTATCAGACCGCACGGGCAGCTGCATTGTCATCGAGCCGACACCGGAGGGAATGAAAGTATATGACAACAAACCCGGAGTGATGACCAACAGTCCGGAATTTCCTTGGCATGTGACCAATCTGCGCCATTATATCGGAATCAGGCCGCAGCAGTCAGAAAGCAAAACATTGGGCGGAATGACATTAACCGCTTTCGGCCAAGGATCTGGAACGATCGGGCTTCCCGGTGATTACACGCCGCCATCCCGGTTCATCAGAGCCGCTTATCTGAAAGAGCATTTAGAGCCTGCCGCCCATGAAACGGATGGCGTTACGGCCGCTTTTCACGTGCTGTCCAATGTGAATATTCCAAAAGGCGCGGTGATCACAGAGGAGAATGAAATTGATTATACGCAGTATACGTCGGTCATGTGCTGTGACACCGGAAACTACTACTTTCATCTGTACGACAACCGGCAGATTCACAAAGTAAGTTTATTCCATGAAGATCTTGACCGTCCGGAGCCGAAAGTATTTGCGGCCGCGGCGGAGCAGAATATACAGGAGCTGAATTAGCTCAAAAAAAACAGGACGCGATTGTCCTGTTTTTTTATTTAATACGGATCAGACGGATGGCTTTCCTGTTCAGCCTGTTTTGCGGCTTGTGCCGTATCAGTAGTGCCGATCGGCCCGCCGCTGCTGCTTTCGGAGGCTTTTTTCAGCCCTTCCGCAACACGTTTTCCGTAGTCCGGATCTGCTTTTGTGAAATTCTCAATCATTTGATCCTGAATGTCTTTCCGGCAGGAAGAAAGCGTATTGACCAGGTTTGTGATCAATTCGTTCCGTTCAAATTCCGAAAATCTGCGGTATGTTTCTCCGGCCTGGCCGAAGTTATTCGGCCGGTCGATCGCTTCCCGCTTCACATCGCCTTCGACATGAGGTGTATGGTCTTTCCCATCCTGCTTTGCTTCGGTGAGTCCTCCCATAATGGACGGCTCATAGTTGACGTGCGGGTTTTGTCCTTCTGCCCGATCGACACGATACTGCATTTGCCCGCCTTCCTGGTTGGTGGCGACATGCTTTTTCGGCGAGTTGATCGGAAGCTGCAGGTAATTTGCGCCGACGCGGTACCGCTGGGTATCTGAATAGGCGAATGTCCGCCCCTGAAGTAATTTGTCATCTGAAAAATCAAGGCCGTCCACAAGCACGCCCGTTCCGAATGATGCTTGTTCCACCTCGGCATGGTAGTTTTCCGGGTTTTTGTTCAGAACCAATTTACCGATCGGCTTCCAAGGGAAATCGTCTTTATACCACAGCTTGGTCGGATCAAGCGGATCAAAATCCAGCTCGGGGTGCTCGTCATCAGTCATGATTTGCGCATACACTTCCCATTCAGGATAATCGCCTTTTTCAATCGCTTCATACAAATCCTGTGTCGCATGGTTAAAGTTTTTCCCCTGAATCTCTTCCGCTTCCTTCTGTGTCAGGTTGCGGATGCCCTGTTTCGGTTCAAAGTGATATTTGACGAGCACGGCTTTTCCTTCTTCATTGACCCATTTGTAGGCATGGACGCCTGAGCCCTGCATCTGCCGGTAGTTGGCCGGGATGCCCCACGGCGAAAACAAGAAAGTGATCATATGAGTCGCTTCCGGTGATTGGGAAATGAAGTCGAAAATACGCTCGCCGTCCTGAATGTTCGTAACGGGATCAGGCTGAAATGCGTGCACAAGATCCGGGAACTTCAGCGGATCACGGATAAAAAAGATTTTCAGGTTGTTGCCGACCAGATCCCAGTTGCCGTCTTCGGTATAAAGCTTAACGGCAAAACCCCGGGGATCACGCAATGTTTCCGGGGAATGCTTCCCGTGGTTGACGGTAGAAAACCGCACAAACGCCGGAGTTTTCGTTCCTTTCTTTTGAAACACTTTCGCTCTTGTATATTTAGAAATCTCCTCGTCTCCAAAACTTCCGTACGCCTCAAAGTATCCGTGTGCGCCGGCGCCGCGCGCGTGAACGACACGCTCGGGAATCCGTTCGCGGTCAAAGTGGCTGATTTTCTCCAAAAAATCATAATTCTCCAATGTCGTCGGTCCTCTATTGCCGACTGTCCTGACATTCTGGTTGTCAGTGACCGGATGGCCCTGCCGGTTTGTCAGCGTGTCTTCTGACTCGCCTTTACCGGTCGTCTTACTGGAAAGCGTTTCTTCGCTGTTTTTGTTATTTTCCATTGTTGAACCCTCCTTTTTGAACGGTAACAATATGCCCAGCAGAGCCGTTTTTTAAAACCGATTTTCAAAAGAAGCGGTTATTCCGCGATCGGCGTCAAGGACCCGCCGTTCCATATTTCGCCCTTGTTCAGCGTCCAGCTGTTTTGATAAAGGCTTTGCGCGCCTTGATTGGCCGCCGGACTTAATTGTTCATCCCATGTCAAAAAGTACGTGGTCTGAGGGTATTTTTGCCTGATCGCATTAATAAAAGCAGCATAATCAAAGCTTCCGATATTGCCGGACGGACCGGTTTCGGCAAAGGCAAACGGTTTTTTCAGAGACAGCATTTCATCATAGCCTGATATCGCATACGGATCAGTGAAGTAAGCGTCCAGACCGGTAATATCCACATAAGATGAGCCTGGGTAGAAGTCTGTTTTAAAGTCTCTGTTGGCATCCGGCGAATACACCCACAAAAGGTTATCCAATCCTCTTGTCTCTGTCATATAGCGGTATATCTTCTTGTAAAGCTCTTTGTACAGCGAGATTCTCTCATTGTCTTTTTGGTTGTAGCCTGTCAGCCCCCACCAGAACCACTCGCCGTTCATTTCATGCAGCGGTCTGAACAGAACGGTGACGCCTTGATTTTTCAGCTGAGTAAGGCCGTCGGCAATTTTGCTGAGCAGCGCCTCAAGCCGTTTTCCTTCCACAGTTGAAGGGTCAAGGATGTTTTTGTACTGGCTGTTTGAGATGGCCGTTTTATAGTTTCCGGATGGAAAGGCCGGATTTGCGAGATGCAGGCTGACCTGAGGGAGGCCGCCGCTTTTCCAGTATGAGATTAAGCTGCTGTTGCAGCTGTAATCGATAGTATCGGTGATATCCGCTGTTTCCAGCCACCCTCTCCCATAGTCACAGCCGTAGATGGCGGGAGACTGTCCCGTCGCGTTTTTCAAGCGGTTTTCCTCTGTCATTGAAAAAGTGACATCGCTGTAGCCGCCGAACGCTCCGGACATGACCCTGTTTTCTGAACGGTTGGGCAGGTGCGCCAGCCAGTTCATGATATCTTTTGTCGTCTGCTGGGCATTTGGGTTGACGGGATAAACGGTGTGAGCCGATATCGGACTGGCGGCTCCTAAGAGTAATAAAACGATAGACAGGCAGACTGCTAACTTTTTAAGCATATAAAAGACCTCCTGATTTTTAAGATGATGAAGGGTGTGAAACGATAACCTCACAATCTCCTTCTATAACAAAATCTCCGGAATCCGCCGGCACGATAAAGTGATCGCCTTTGTGAACGGGGCATCCATCCAGTTCTCCGCGTCCTTTAATGACGCTTGCGAGTAAATACCGGCCGGGTGCGGGGAATGATGCTTTCCCGCTCACATCCCATTGATAAACTGAAAAGAAAGGTGTTTCGGCGAGTATCGTAATAAGAGCATCTCCGATCCGATGCTTTGTGCTTTTTACATTTTCATCGGTATGGGGAATGTCTGTTACGTCAATTGCTTTCTCAAGATGAAGCTCGCGTTTATTCCCGTTCCCATCCGTCCGGTCATAGTCGTAAAGCCGGTAGGTGGCATCAGAGCTTTGCTGGATTTCAAGAACGAGCGTACCTTCACATAAAGCGTGCAGTGTGCCGCTCGGGACATAGAAAAAGTCGCCGGGCTTAATGGGGATGCGGCGGAGCAGGTGATCCCACTCGTTTCGTTCAATGAGCCGAACGAAATCTTCTTTTGTTTGGGCGCGGTGCCCTAAAATGAGCTCCGCGTCTTTTTTGCAGTCCAACACGTACCAGCATTCCGATTTTCCGAGTTCTCCGTTTTCATGCCGATGTGCATATGCGTCATCCGGATGAACCTGCACGGATAAGTCCATATTTGCGTCAAGAATTTTTGTGAGCAGGGGAAAAGCGTCTTCTTTCGGATGTCCGAACAGGTCAGGGTGTTCATTCCAGAGCCGGTGTAATGATGTTCCGGAAAAAGGCCCGTTCCGCACGATGGATGTACCGTGCGGATGAGCTGAAATCGCCCAGCACTCTCCCGTCCGCTCAGAAGGAATCTCATACCCGAATGTATCGCGCAGCTTCGTCCCGCCCCATAATCTTTCTTTAAAAACCGGTTCCAAAAATAAGAGTTTCGTCATTTTCCCGCCTCCCGGTTTGCCGTCTCTAATGCGCGCTCCGCCAATACGAGCGAACCGGCCGCGCCGGAGTGAATCCCTAATTGAGGGGGAACGATGAAGTGTTCAATGTCGGGCAGGTCAATATATTGATTCAGCCGCTTTTTCACGTGCTGACGGATATAAGAGAACAGCTGATGCTGCTTCATGACGCCCCCGCCGAGAATGATCTTTTCAGGCGAAAGTATGAGAATATACTGCACAAGCGCTTCGGCAATATAATAGCCCTCAAGCTCCCACACTTCCTGCTGATCCGCCAGCAGATATGCTTTTTTCCCCCAGCGTTTCTCAATGGCGGGACCTGCCGCGAGGCCTTCCAGGCAATCTGTATGGTAAGGGCAATTGCCTTTGTAGCCGTCGTCAGGGTGTCTTCTGACATAAATGTGGCCCATTTCAGGATGAGACAGCCCTTGAACAAATCTGCCGTTCATGATGGCGCCCGCTCCGATGCCAGTGCCGACCGTCAAATAGAGGCAGCTGTCCGCGTTTTTGGCCGCGCCGAAAGAAGCTTCTCCGAGCGCCGCCGCATTAACGTCGGTGGTGAAGCCTGCGGGAATATGCAGTGCGTTTTTGATTGTTTGAAGAATAGGGCAGTTCCGCCAGGCTGTCTTCGGCGTCGCGGTGATGCACCCGTATGTTTGACTGTCGGGGCGGATGTCAATCGGTCCGAACGACCCGATGCCGATGGCTTCTATCGGGAAATCTTTAAAGTAACGGATGACCTGTCTGAGTGTGTCATCCGGTTCTCCCGTCGGAAACTCCGCTCTGTCCAGAATGGTGCCGTCTTTTTGTCCGGCGGCACAGACAAATTTCGTGCCGCCGGCTTCAATACCTCCAAGCATGGCCGTACCTCCTCATCTGTTAAAATCCGTTTTGATCGGAAACGGCTTTGAACCAGCGGCCGCTTTTTTTGACGGTCCGTTCGCCCCCGTTTTCCAGATTGACAGATACAAAGCCATAGCGGTTTTTATAAGCATTTGTCCAAGACCAGTTGTCCATGAAAGTCCAAAGATGATAGCCTTTAACATTTGAACCTTCTCCGATGGCCCGATGCACCCATTTGAGATGTTCCTGGATAAATTCAATCCTGTAATCATCCTGAATGATGCCGTTTTCATCGCGGAAGCGTTCCTCGCCTTCAACTCCCATGCCGTTCTCGGAAATAAAACATTCGATATTTCCGTAATGTTCTCTGAGATTGGTGAGAATGTCATAGATTCCTTTTTCGTAAATTTCCCACCCGCGGTGAGGGTTCATTTTCCGTCCGGGCATGACGTACGGATCGAAGAAACGCTCAGGCAGGAAAGGGGCATGCGGATTCGGAACATGTTCTTTTGCCTTGACGCGTCTCGGCTGGTAGTAGTTCACGCCTAACAGGTCAACCGTATGCTCCTGAATGAGGCGGAGATCTTCTTTCTCATAACGCGGCAGAAAGCCTTCCGCCTTGAGAATCTCGACAAGCTCCTCAGGAAATTCGCCCTTTACGGCGGGATCTAAAAATGAGCGGTTGAAAAAGGCGTCGGCAATCCGGGATGCTTTCAGATCTTCAGGGTGTGAGCTTCTCGGATAAGAAGGCGTCAGATTCAGAATGATTCCGATTTGTCCGTCCTGTTTCAATTCTCTGTAGGCTTTGACAGCCCTTGCATTCGACAGCAGGGTATGGAAGCCGGCCTGCACCGCTTCTTGAAAATTAACGTGATTCGGATAGTGAAAGTCGTATAAGTAGCCGCCTTCAATCGGCACAATCGGCTCGTTGTGAGTGAACCATTTTTTCACTTTGTCACCGAATAGCGAAAAGCAGGTTTTGGCGTAATGTTCAAACGCGTCAACGGTGTCCCGGCTGACCCAGCCTCCCTTACGCTGAAGGGCGAGCGGCATGTCAAAGTGAAACAAATTGACAAACGGCTCAATGCGATGGGCAAGCATTTCATCGATGACGTCCTGATAAAACGCGACCGCTTTCTGATTGACCTCGTCAGTTCCGTCCGGAATCAATCTTGACCAGGAAATAGACAGCCGGAAGGAGTTGTGGCCGATTTCTTTCATCAGCCGGATATCCTCCTTGTATTGATCATAAAAACGTGACGTGTCGCCGGGGCCGACGCCGTTAAAAAAACGGCTCGGCTCTTTTTCATACCAGTAATCCCATATGTTTTGGCTTTTTCCGTCTCTGTCGGCGGCGCCTTCTGTTTGGGTGGCGGAGGCGGAAGACCCCCACCAGAATCCTTCCGGAAAACGATATTGAATATTTGATTCAGTCAATTGATTTCTCTCCCTTACTGCGATTTTGATTACATACTCATGCTGTCATCCCGTGCATGCTGCTCGGCCTCGGCTTCTTTTTCCTTTGCCATATTTAATTTGTCCAGCGCTTTAAGAAACGGGAACCAGATGACAAAGACAATACAGAGGTTGACCAGCTGCATAATGCCGCCCATGACGGAATTGGTCGCCATAATCCCGTTAATGAAAAGGGGGACGGTCCAGGGCACGGTCACGCCGGTAGGAGGGGGCACGATCCCCGCCGACATGGCCAGATAGGTGACGAGCGTGACAACCATCGGCGCGATTACCCACGGAATGATAATGATCGGGTTCATCACGATCGGCAAACCGAAAATAACCGGCTCATTGACGTTGAAAATACCTGGCGCGAGACCGAGTTTGGATATCTGTTTCATCTGTTTGCTTTTCATAAAAAGCAAGATGGTGATCACTATGGCCAATGTCATTCCGGTTCCGCCCATTCCGACGGTGTAAATCTCCATAAACGGCTTAGAAATAATATGGGGAATCTCTTTTCCCGCTGTATACGCAGCCAAATTTTCGACCTGTAATGTATTCCAGATCGGGTCCATCACGGAATTGATAATGATCTGTCCGTGAAGTCCGAAAAACCATAAAATCTGAATAAAGAAAACAGCGATTAATGTAGGAATGATGCCGCTTCCAAGTCCGACAAGCGGGGCTTGAACCGTATGATAAATGACATCATGCAGATTGGTGTGAAAGATCTGGGTGACAGCCGCATTGATCAAGAGGAAGACGGTAAGCGTGATAAAAGCCGGAATCAATGCGGCGAACGATTTAGCAACAGCCGGAGGAACACCGGCAGGCATCTTAATCGTTAAGTTTCTCTGGACGATTCTTCTGTAGATTTCACCCGACAAAAAAGCGGTTATCATGCCGAGAAACATCCCTTTTGCTCCAAGCCGGTCAACCGGAATGACGCCTGCGACCGCTTTGCCCGTTTCCGGCTCTAAGACGAACGGGGTGAGCAGCAGAAAAGAAACCAATGCAATCGCTCCGCCGAATACGGCCTCCACTTCGTAGCTTTTTGAAAGGTAATAGCCGATCCCGAAGACGACAAAAATGGACATAATCCCCATCGTCGCCGTCGAAGCGCCGCCAAATCCGGATTGAAAGACAGACAGGGCGGAGCTGCTCATGATTTTGTTTAAAAACGGCAGGTTCGTCAGCACGACGAACACCGAACCGAAAATGGTCAGCGGAAACGCCAGCATAAAAGCATCCCGTAAGACTTGCAGGTAGCGGTTATTGTTTAATTTGCCCGCGATCGGAACAAGGAATTGGCTGATTTTCTCAAACACGTCTTCACCCCCGGCTTTTTATAAATTCTTTGATTGAAATAAGTCGAGCATTTCTTTGACGATCTCTTTCATTGAGAGCGCTGACATTAAGTGGTCTTCAGCATGCATAAAAAGCAGGGAGACATCCGTCTTGGCGCCGCCGGCTTCTTTTTGAATCATCTGAAAATGGATGTCGTGCGCTTTTCCCAGTTCTTCTTCAGCCTTTGTCAGAAAGGTGTCTGACTCATCTGGCCGGCCGTCTTTATAAGCGCGTATCGATTGAATAATACAGCTGCGGGCATTGCCGCTGTGAAGAATCAGCTGAAAACTGATCTGTTCATCCGTGTACGTTTCCATGCTTATCGCTCCTTTATTTGATCTCTATCAAGGAAACGGCCTGTTCGTATGCTTTTTTGCCGTCTCCCATGCCGTATGCCATCATATCAATCACATCAACGGTGATGTGAAGCGGGTCCGCCTCTTTCTGAAGCTCGCCTTTTAAAAAACTCATCTGCGGGCCGATCAGTACGACGTCTGCGTCTTTCATCGCTTCTTTTGCTTTATCCTGTCCGACTGCCCAAATCTCGGCCTCCTCACCGATGGAGCTGGCGTAATTCTGCATTTTTGTGACAAGAAGGCTGGTGGACATGCCTGAGCTGCAGGCTAATAAAATTCTTTTCATGAGGAATCCCTTCTTTCATAAAGTTAAAACGTTTTCATGAATATTATAATCTTTTGAAATTAAATGTCTATACTTTTAAAATATAAAAGTTTTACTTTTCGGATTTTTGACACAAAAAAACCTTTTAAGATTCAACTTAAAAGGTTTTTCATCTCAAGCGAGCCATAACAGCCATAAATAAAGTCCGATCAGGGTGATGAATAACGTCGGAATGGTTAATAGCAGACCTGTTTTGAAATACATTCCCCAGGAAATTTTCACGTTTTTCCGGCTCAGCACGTGGAGCCATAACAATGTCGCCAGCGACCCGATCGGCGTGATTTTCGGCCCGAGGTCAGAACCGATAACATTCGCGTAAATCAATGCTTCTCTCAGCAGCCCGTGAGTGTCCGTTCCGCTGATGGCTATGGCGTCAATCATCACCGTCGGCAGGTTATTCATAACGGAGGAGAGGATCGCAGCGATAAAACCCATTCCGAGTGTGCCCGCAAACAATCCGTGATCCGCCGCTTTCTGAATAAGCTGAGAAAGAAGATCCGTCAGTCCGGCATTCCGCAAGCCGTACACGACAACATACATGCCGACAGAAAAAAACACGATGGCCCACGGGGCGTCCTTGATGACTTGTTTCGCAGGGACGGCGGGGCTTCGCTGCGCCAGAATGAGAAAAATGACCGCGATGGAGCCGGCAACGAAGGAAACGGGTATCGACAGCAGTTCGCTGACGAAATATCCGATCAATAAAACGGCCAGCACAGCCCATGATAACCGGAAAAGGCGCTCATCCTTAATGGCGGATGCCGGATGTTTCACAAGACCGGTGTCATACCGTTTCGGAATGTTTTTTCTGAAATAGAGATACAGCACCAAAATGCTTGCCGCCAGAGAAAAAAGGTTGGGCACCAGCATGCGTGATGCATATTCAATGTACCCGATATGAAAGTAATCAGCGGATACAATATTGACCAAATTGCTTACAACGAGCGGAAGCGAGGTGGTGTCGGCGATGAATCCCCCGGCGATAATAAACGGAAAAACCAGCTTTTCAGGTAAATTCAAAGCCCGCACCATCGCCAGTACGATCGGCGTCAAAATGAGCGCCGCTCCGTCATTGGCAAACAGGGCGGAGACAACAGCCCCTAAGACCGACACATAGAGAAACATCCGCAGCCCGCTGCCTTTGGCCGCCATGGCCATATGCAGCGCGGCCCACTCAAAAAAACCGATACTGTCAAGAATTAATGAAATGATAATAATGGCGATAAAGGCGAGTGTCGCATTCCAGACGATCCCCGTCACTTCCGCGATATCGTGCAGGCTGACTGCTCCGGCGATCAAAGCGAGGACCGCTCCGCCGCAGGCAGACCAGCCGATTGATATATGTTTCGGCTGCCATATGACAAACACAAGTGTCAGCACAAAAATCAGCGCTGATAAAACCGCAACTCCCAAGAATATATCCCCCTTACCGGCATGTAACAGTGACTTCTTTTTGCCGCAATGTCTGTAAAACTTCGTCCTTTTCATCTATCTGCTGCAGAATCGAGCAGACCAGCGCGTATTCCGGTCCGGACGGATGAATGGCATAGTACCGCCACTGGCCCTCGCGTCTTTCGCGCACAAGGCCGGCGTTCTTTAATTTCCGCAAGTGCTGGCTGATGCCGGGCTGACTTATATGAAAAATAGCCGTCAGCTCGCAGACACAATATTCCTTATCCTCCAGAAGCTTCAGCATCAAAAGCCTCGTCGGGTCGCTTAGAAGTTTGAGGCACTGGCTGATCCCTTCGGAACTTAAAGCATTATGCCGCCGTTCCATGCGCTCACTCCTTTTTTACACTATTATATAAGCGAATGTTTATATAAGTAAATGGCAATATAAAAAAAGCCGGTCTTGCACTTTTCGCAAAACCGGCTCATGTTTATTTTTGGAACAGTTTTTTCGCTTCATCCATTGCTAATTTATTTCCCAGTGCCGAATAATCAAGCCAAGGCTGATCGGCAATTTTATAGACATGGTTTGCTTTCACGGCCTTAAGCCCTTTCCAGACAGCGCTTTTTTGCAATTCTTTATAGGCTTGCTGTGACTTGTCGTCTCTGTTAACGACCACGAAAATCGCATCCGCGTTGTAATCAGGCAGCACTTCTTGAGAAATGACTTCATAAGGGCGGGAGGTGTTCATTTCTTTAATGCCGTCAGCCGGTTTCAGCTTCAGATCGTCAAACAGAATCGGTCCCATCGGGCGGCGTGTGCTGAAGACGCGAAGCTCTTTTGCGTTCACGCGGATCGCCATGACTTTGGCGTTTTTCCCTAATTCCTTATTCATCATGGATCTGACTTGTTTTGTTTCATCTTCATAATCTTGAATAAATGTTTTCGCTTCTTTTTCACGGTTGACGATTTTTCCGATGTCTTTTAAATGATCACGCCATGTGCCTTTATCAAGGTCGAAAACGTGTGTGTTTCCGATTTTCTTGTATTTTGACACATCTTTTCCCGCAAATTCTTTATCAAGATAAATGTTGTCTGGATTCAGCTCAAGTAAAGCTTCCATATCCGGGTCTGAGGCAGGTCCGAGTTTTTTCGTGTCTTTCAGCTGATTTTTCACATGAGGGAGAAAATCTTTTAATTCTCCGCCCACGACGGAACCGGCAGGTGTAACGCCGAGAGCCAGCAGATCATTTGTCAGGTGAATGGACATCGAAGCAATTTTATGATCGCCGGATTTCTTTTTTGACTCCGGCTGTGATGAATCGGATTGGCAGGCAGCCAGTAAGAAAATACACATGAAACTGATGAGCGCAATTATTTTTTTCATGGGAATACTCCTTGTTTTATGATTTGATTTTCATGACGAGATAGAGAAAATACGGCGCGCCGATGGCTGCCGCAACCACGCCGGCCGGAATGGCGTTCGGCTGAAACAAAGACCGGCCGATGGTGTCTGCCGCGACAAGAATGACAAGGCCGATTAATCCCGCAATCGGAATAATATGCTGATGCATGGTGCCGACGAGCCGTCTTGCCAAGTGAGGGGCGGCAAAGCCGATAAAGCCGATTCCGCCGGCCATCGCGACGCTCGCGCAGGACAAGCCGACCGCTATGGCGATCAGCATGATCCTTTTTCTCTGCACGTGTGCGCCGAGCCCCGCGGCTGCCTGGTCACCGAGCATTAAAATATTCAAAGACCGGGCGTTCAGCCATGCAAGCGGTGCGAGAATGCCGATCCAGGGCAATAGCGACCACACGTGAATCCAATCTCTGCCCCAGACGTTTCCCACCAGCCAGCGGGAAGCGAAGGTATAAGTTTCTTCATTCAGGCGCAGCGACATAAACAATGTAACGGCGCTGAAGCCCGCGGAAACGGCGATCCCGACCAACAGCATGCGGATCGTTAAAAAACCGTTCAGCCTGTCGTACGTAAGCACTACGATCAGCAGGGCGGCGAGTGTTCCGCCCGCAAACGTAAACAGCGGGATGAACATCGACGCCTGCGCCTCCAGGGAATGAAAGAATGTGATATACATCATCAAACCGAAGGAAGCGCCGGCATGCAGTCCGAGAATGCCCGGATCGGCAAGCGGATTTCGGGATACACCCTGCAAAACAGCGCCCGACACGCCTAAGCCGATACCGGCCAGCATCGTCACCAGAATCCGGGGGAGCCGGTAATCGAATAAAACGGTTGTGCTTTGAAACGTGCCGTAACCGAACAGCGTTTTTCCCACGGTGAGGGGAGAAAGCCGGAATGAGCCCGTGTGCAGCCCGATCAGAATAATGCAAACGGCGATGACCAGCAGAACGAGACCTGCCGCCGCCGCTTTTTTTGTTTCTTTCTGCACTTTCATTTATAAGTCTCTCCCTTCCTTGCGGGCAATATAAAGAAAGAAAGGGACACCGACAAGTGCGACCATGATGCCTATCGCCAATTCTCTCGGGGGACTGACCGTGCGTGAGGCCAAGTCGGCCAAAATCAAAAGAATCGCCCCAAGCAACGCGGACATCGGAATAATCAGCCTGTACGTAACGCCGACGATCTTTCGCGCGATATGGGGAATGACCAGCCCGACAAAGCCGATCGCGCCGGCAGCGGAAACAGACACACCGGCAAGAACGACGGCGATCATTAATCCGGCGGCACGCGTCAGAGCCGTGTTCACCCCTAAATTCGCCGCCACGTCATTTCCCATTGAGAGAAGGGTGACGGACCGGCCCATGAATGTCGCGAGAATGATGAAGACCGCAATCACGGGAACAAGGACTTGTAAATGAGCCCACTTGATCCCTGACACCCCGCCGGCGTACCAGAAGGCCAAATCCTGGCTTAAATCGTAATAAATCGCCACACCGGTACTGAGTGAATGTAAAAGCGCGGCCACGACCGCCCCGGCAAGCGTCACCTTTAAAGGTGTCATGCTGCCTTTTCCCGCCGCACTGATAAAGAAAATCAAGCCGGTGCTTGCCAGTGCTCCCAAAAATGACATCACCATCAGCAGGGCGTATGACAAATGAGGGAAAAAAGCAAAGCTGAGCGCAACAACAAACATGGCGCCCGCGTTTACGCCTAAGACACCCGAATCGGCAAGCGGATTTCTCGTGACACCCTGCATGAGGGCGCCGGCTGCGGCAAAAGCGGCTCCTGTAACGGCCGCGCCGAGCACTCTCGGAAGACGCAATTCATGAATGATCTGCTGGCCCGTTATGTTCGGATTGTAATCAGCAACAGCCGACCAAACCGTATGTAAAGTAATGTCTTTCGCGCCGAATGAGACGGCGAAAAAAATAGAAACAAGCAGCCCGACCACCGCGATCAGGAAGAAAACCCCGTTTTTTAAGATGCTGTTCAGACGGCTTGCGGACGTGACAGAATCGCTCAAAAATCAATTCACCTACTTTTATGATCATTGTCCGGCATTTATTGAATATGAGAATCATTTTCATTTGAACCATCATATTATACCGGGCCGATTTTCAAAACGCAATAGAGTGTTCAACAATGATGCCCTTTTTTCTTTCATGTTTATATTGTAAAAAAGAAGTGAAAAACGTGAAAGAGGAAATCGCTATATTCAGAAAGGAGGGAGGCAAATGGCGGGAGAAGGAAAGCCTTTGCCGATTGAATTTTACCAGAGACCGTCAGTGGAGCTTGCCCCTTTATTGCTCGGCTGTCTCCTGGTGAAGGAGACGGATGAGGGAACGGCTTCAGGTTTTATCGTGGAAACGGAAGCTTATATGGGAGCGGATGACCGGGCGGCGCACAGTTTCGGCAACCGGCGCACGAAACGGACGGAAATTATGTTCCATGAGGCGGGCCGCATTTATACATACGTCATGCACACTCATACATTAATGAACGTCGTCGCCGCGGACATCGGCATTCCGCAGGCCGTGTTAATCAGGGCGGCGGAGCCTCATGAAGGACAGTTCCTGATGGAGAGCAGGAGACCGGGCAGACCCCCGAGAGAGTGGACAAACGGCCCGGGAAAACTGACGAAGGCGATGGGCATTTCAATGAACGACTACGGCGGCATGATCACGGAACCGCCGCTGTATATTACGGAGGGCTTTACGCCTGAACATATATCAACAGGCCCGAGAATCGGGATTGACAACAGCGGAGAAGCCCGGGATTATCCGTGGCGCTATTGGGTGACGGGGAACCGGTATGTCTCACGCTGACCATGTTTATAAACGCTGATAACAGGGGAAAGACAAGGTAAAAGAAAGGGGATTCAGACATTGAAAAAATTTTTCAAAACGATTATCAAATGGGCGCCCGTCATCTATCCGATTATCAGAAAAATCATAAAAGAACGGAAGGCATCTAAGCGGAACCGCATGTCCGCATCCCGAACAGCCGGCTGATCCGGCTGTTTTTTTACGGTCTTGGCATCGGATTGCCGCATTGACTTGAAATCCTCCCCAGTATAGAATTTACATACATTTACCCCTTCCTCATTCTTTTTGCCCATTTTTCACATCTGCATCTGATCTGATAGGAGGTTTTTCTCATGCTTCATGGGCGGCTTCGTGAACTTCTGCGCTTGCTTTTAGCTGCTGAAACACCGGTTACAAGCTCAGTCATCGCTGCAAATGTAAAGGTAACGACGCGGACGGTCCGCAATGACATAAAGGAACTGCAAACCATTGTAGAAAAACACGGCGCATCCATTCAATCTGTCAGAGGGAGCGGCTATAAGCTGCTGATCCGGAATGAGCAGCCGTTTAAAAACTGGCTTCAGGACAATTTCCAGCAGAACAGCACCGTGCCGATTTTTCCCGATGAACGGATAGATTACCTGATGAAAAGAATGCTTCTGGCCGACGGCTACCTCAAGCTGGATGACTTGGCGGAAGAACTGTTCATCAGTAAATCCACACTTCAATCTGATTTAAAAGAAGTCAAAAAACGGCTCCGCCCCTATGACATCATTTTGGAAACAAGGCCGAACTACGGCTTTAAGCTGCGCGGCGAAGAGCTCCGCCTCCGTTATTGTATGGCGGAATACTTAGTGGACGACCGCGAGCCCGAGCCTGATCTCCTGAGTGAAAAGGCCGGTATTCTGCCGAAAGACGACATTCATGTGATCCGCACAGCCATTATGAAGCAGGTTCGAAACCATAAGATCCCGCTTTCTTTCTTCGGCCTGAACAATCTCATCATCCATATCGCCATTGCCTGCAAACGAATCCGGACAGAAAACTATGTATCTCTCATTCCGGAAGATCTTCATGATATTAAGCTCGAAACAGAATATCAGTCAGCGGAAGCCATTGTAAAAGAGCTTGAATCTGCGCTTTCGGTCACCTTTCCCGAACAGGAAACCGCCTATATCGCCATTCACCTGCTCGGGACAAAGCGCATGACCCAGTCACAAATGGAAGGAAAAGAGCTTACAAGGCTGATAGACGGGGAAACCAGCCGTTTGACGGAGGCCATGATTGAAGCCATTGAGCGGGAGCTGAAGCTCGGAATCACGGACGACAATGAGCTGAAAGCGGGTCTTGCGCTCCATATCAAGCCGGCGATTAACCGAAACCGGTACGGCATGAACCTGAGAAACCCGATGCTCTCCGCCATAAAGGAGAATTATCCGCTCGCATTTGAAGCGGGAGTGATTGCGGGAATCGTGATCAAGGAGCAAACCGGCATTGATATTCATGAAAATGAGATCGGGTATTTGGCGCTTCATTTCGGAGCCGCCATTGAAAGGAGAAAGACGGAACGGCCGCCTAAACGCTGTCTGATTGTCTGTGCGTCCGGCGCCGGCAGCGCGCAGCTTTTAAGAGAAAAGCTCCGTTCCCGGTTCGCAAAACGTCTTGAAATCGTCGGAACGGCTGATTACTGCAGCCTTGACCAGCTTTCCTTTGAGTCGATTGATTTTGTGGTCAGCACCGTGCCGATCAAAAAAGACCTGCCTGTTCCCGTATTGAAGGTTCATACGCTGCTGGGCGGCGGGGATTTTACAAAAATCGACGCCATGCTGGAAGAAAAGCGGGAACAATTGAACTTTCTGAAACCGGAGCTGGTATTTTTGCAGCAGGATCTGGAGACGAAGGAGGACGTCATCCGTTTTCTCGGACAGCAGGTTGCAGAAGCCGGCCTCGCTTCTGATTCTCTGACCGATTCTATTTTTGAAAGGGAAGCGATTTCTCCTACGAGTTTCGGCAATCTTACGGCGATTCCGCACCCGCTCGTTCCGCAGACAGACACGACGTTTTGGGCGGTATGCACGCTGAAGAAGCCGATTGACTGGGCGGATAAGCGTGTCCAATTTGTCTGCCTGCTCTGCGTCGAGAAAGAAAGCAAAGCCGACCTCCAGCATATGTACAAATGGCTCGGCGGCATGTTGGATGATCCGGCCGCGGTAAGCCGTCTCTTAAAATGCACAACCTATCAGGAGGTTTTACGAGTATTCAGAGACAAACGATCAGAGAAAGACCGGGATACACCTTTTTTCCGTTAGCAGCGGAAAAAGCCTGAGTAGTTATGAAAGCGATTTCATAATATGATGTTACTAACATCGAGACATACAAAATATCAAACTTTCAGGAGGTCTTTTACATGAATATATTACTCGTTTGTGCAGCAGGGATGTCAACAAGCTTACTCGTCACCAAGATGGAAAAAAGCGCGCAGGAACAAGGAAAAGAATATAAAATCTGGGCGGTGTCAGGCGATTCAGTCAACCAGCATATTGATAAAGCGGACGTATTGCTGCTTGGGCCTCAAGTCCGTTATTTGCTTCCGCAGCTGAAAAAATTGGGTGAATCAAAAGGAGTGCCGGTTGAAGTCATCAATACCGTCCATTACGGCACTTGCAACGGAGCGGAGGTTCTGAAATCAGCGGAACAGCTCGGAAACGCATCGTAGAAAGGGGCGGGCCGTGTGAATAAGGTGAACCAGTTTTTAGAAGAGAAAGTCATGCCCATTGCCGGAAAAATTGCCTCCCAGCGGCATCTGCAAGCACTGCGTGACGGAATCATCCTCACCATGCCGCTTATCATCATCGGTTCATTTTTTCTAATCATCGGCAACCTGCCGATTCCGGGATATGCGGATTTCATGGCAAAGACGTTCGGAAGCGCCTGGTCTCAAAAACTGCAATATCCGGTTGATGCGACCTTTGAAATCATGGGCCTTGTCGCCGCTTTCGGAATCGCCTACCGCCTGGCCGAAAAATATGGGGTGGACGCATTATCGGCCGGTGCGATATCTTTGGCGGCGTTTCTCTTGGCAACGCCGTACAAAGTTCCGTTTCTGCCTTCCGGCGCAAAAGAGGAAATCATGGTGGGCGGCGGCATCCCGCTGTCTCTCATGGGAAGCAAAGGGCTGTTTGTCGCGATGATCATCGCCATGCTGTCGACGGAAATTTACCGCCTGATCATCCAGCGGAATTTCGTCTTCAAAATGCCGGACGGCGTGCCTCCGGCGGTCAGCAAATCATTTGTCGCTTTAATTCCCGGCTTTGCCGTCATCTTTCTGATCTGGGGTGCGCGTTTAATTGTCGAAGCGACGCCGTTTGAAAGCCTTCATAACATTGTAAGCGTTGTACTGGGGACGCCGCTCTCGATTCTTGGGGGAAGTCTCGGCGGAAGCCTGGTAGCCGAAGCGGTTCAAATGCTCTTGTGGGCGTGCGGATTACATGGGGCGAACATTGTCGGCGGCGTCATGGCGCCGATCTGGTTCGGAGCGATGGATGCCAACCGGATTGCGTTTCAGGCGGGCGATGCGCTGCCGAATATTTTCACCCAGCAGTTCTTTGAAATCTGGATCAACATCGGCGGAAGCGGCGCGACACTGGCGCTCGTGGTCACCATGTTTCTCCGTTCGCGAAGCAAGCAGATGAAGCAGCTTGGGAAACTCGCCATCGGGCCGGCTGTCTTTAATATTAATGAGCCGATTATTTTCGGAATGCCGATCGTCATGAACCCGATGCTTCTCATTCCGTTCATTATCACACCGCTTGTCACACTGGTCTTTACCTATATCGGCATGAGCACTGGCCTCGTCGCCAAACCTGCCGGCATTGCCGTCCCATGGACGATGCCGCCGATTTTCTCCGGCTATCTTGCCACGGGCGGAAAAATATCAGGGGCTGTCATGCAGGCGATTAATATCATCACAGCCTTTATCGTGTACTATCCGTTCTTCAGAATGTGGGATTCGCAAAAGCTGAAAGAAGAAAACGAACTTGAACAATCGCAGGCGCCAGCCGTACAGGGAGACGAAAAAGCCGTGCTGTAGAGAAAGGGAGTGAAACACATGAATGAAAAAATGGAACAGACCATTTTTCAGATCATCCTGCATGGCGGCAACGGAAGAAGCGCATCAATGGAAGCCATTGCCGCCGCAAAGCGGGGGGACAGAGCCATGGCCGAGGAAAAGCTTCAGGAAGCCGCAAGGGAACTGACAGAAGCCCATCATTACCAGACAGAATTGATCCAAAATGAAGCCGGCGGAGAAAAAACAGACATGACGCTTTTAATGGTGCATGCGCAAGATCATTTAATGAATGCCATGACCGTGAAAGACTTGGCCGTTGAGTTAGTCGAAATTTACGAAAAAGTGAGTCTGCAAGGGGGAGCAAAAATATGACAAAAGGAATTAAAATTGTAACGATCGGCGGAGGTTCAAGCTATACACCGGAGCTTGTGGAAGGCATCATTAAGCGCTATGAGGAACTGCCTGTCAGAGAATTATGGCTCGTCGACATTCCCGAAGGCGAGAAAAAACTCAATATCGTCGGCACGCTTGCAAAACGCATGGTCGAAAAAGCGGGTGTTCCGATAGAGATTCACCTGACGCTTGACCGGAGAGAAGCCTTGAAGGATGCGGATTTCGTAACGACTCAATTCCGCGTCGGCCTTCTTGAGGCCCGCGCCAAAGATGAACGGATTCCGTTAAAATACGGCGTAATCGGCCAGGAAACAAACGGTCCGGGCGGTTTATTCAAAGGGCTGCGCACCATCCCGGTTATTCTGGAAATCGCGAAAGACATCGAAGAGCTTTGTCCGAATGCATGGCTCGTGAATTTCACAAACCCTGCCGGCATGGTTACCGAGGCCTTGCTCCGCTACTCGAATCTGACAAAAGTCGTCGGCCTCTGCAATGTGCCGATCGGCATTAAAATGGGCGTCGCAAAAGCATTGGATGTGGATGTCAGCCGGATCGAAGTGCAATTTGCCGGGCTGAATCACATGGTCTTCGGATTAGATGTTTTCTTAGACGGCGTCAGCGTGAAGGATCAAGTCATTGAAGCCATGGGAGACCCGGAAAACGCCATGACGATGAAAAATATTTCCGGAGCGGAATGGGAGCCTGAATTCCTGAAGGCGCTCGATCTGATTCCTTGCGGCTACCACCGCTATTATTTCAAAACGAAAGAAATGCTCGAGCATGAAATAGAAGCGTCACAGACGGAGGGCACACGCGCCGAGGTCGTGCAGAAGGTTGAGAAAGAACTGTTCGAACTGTACAAAGATCCGAATCTCGCCATCAAACCGCCGCAGCTGGAAAAACGGGGCGGAGCGTACTACAGTGACGCGGCCTGCAACCTGATCAGCTCCATCTATAACGACAAACATGATATCCAGCCCGTCAATACGATAAACAACGGCGCGATCGCCAGCATTCCGAATGACTCAGCGGTCGAAGTGAACTGCGTCATGACGAAAGACGGTCCGAAACCGATCGCCGTCGGTGATCTGCCGGTGTCTGTCCGCGGACTCGTCCAGCAAATCAAATCATTTGAGCGCGTCGCCGCTGAAGCAGCCGTCACGGGAGATTATCAAACGGCGCTTCTTGCGATGACGATCAACCCTCTTGTCCCGTCAGACTCCGTGGCAAAGGCCATTCTGGATGAAATGCTTGAGGCCCACAAAGAACATCTGCCCCATTTCTTTAAGTCGATTGAAGCATAAGAGCAGTAAAAAAACCCGGATTCGCTTCCGGGTTTTTTGCTTATTTTGATTCGCTTAGTGAGGCGACTTTCGTCGTCCAGCCGAACACGTCGGCTTCCGCGCCTTTTTGAATGCCTGTAATGGTATCGTACAATTTCTTCGAGATCTCTCCGGTTTCACCGCTGCCGATGACAAGACTTTCATCATTCCAGATCAGTTCGCCGACCGGAGAAATGACCGCCGCCGTACCGGTTCCGAATGTTTCTTCCAATCGGCCGTCACGATGCGCCTGGATGATTTCATCGATCGAAATCTTCCGCTCAGACACAGTCAGTCCCCAATGTTTGAGAAGGGTGATGACGGAATTTCTCGTAATTCCTTCAAGAATGCTTCCGTTCAGCTCCGGCGTCACGATTTCGCCGCTGATTTTGAAGAAGATGTTCATGCTGCCGACTTCTTCGATGTATTTTTTCTCAATGCCGTCAAGCCATAAAACCTGGGAAAATCCCTTCTCTTCCGCAACCTGTTGCGCTTTCAGGCTTGATGCGTAGTTGCCGGCGGTTTTCGCATTTCCGGTGCCGCCTTTGACGGCGCGCACGAATTCGTTTTCCACGGCGATTTTTACCGGTTTAATGCCTTCTTTGTAATAAGAGCCGACCGGGGAAAGAATGATAAACAGCTTGTACGTATGGGATGCCGCTACACCGAGGAAAGGCTCAGTCGCAATAATAAACGGACGGATATAAAGGGAAGTGCCTTCCGCTTTCGGAATCCAGTCTTGGTCGATGGCTACGAGCTGTTTCAGGCCTTCAAGAACAAGCTCTTCATCAATGAGCGGGATGCAAAGGCGGTCATTTGACTGGTTCAGGCGCTCCATATTTTTCTCCGGTCTGAACAGAAGCACTTCCTGATCCTTCGTTACATACGCTTTAAGCCCTTCAAAAACGGTTTGGCCGTAATGATAAACCATGGCCGCAGGATCCATTGAGATGGACTGATAAGGGATAATTCTCGGATCATACCAGCCTTGACCGGCGTCGTAATCCATAACAAACATATGGTCGGTGAAAATTCTGCCGAACGCAAGGTTATGGGGGTCCGGTTTCGGTTTTTTGGCTGAAGTCAATTCAACACGAATGTCTTGTTTCATAATGTTCTGTCTCCCTATTGGTGTTATTGTCAAACTTATTTGAAAATAATTTATATTCTATTGTATACCTTCAACAAATATTCGCAATAGTTTTCCTCAAATTTGTGAAAAAATCAAATCACATAAAAAGCAGGGGAGAGAATGCCCCCTGCGTGTTCGTTTTTACGTATTCTGTCATCACCGTGCTCAGTGAACCGTCACCTTGCCGGTTTTGTAAAACTGCTCCATTGCTTTATCGACGTACACCCAGCCCTTCCAGGCGATATGGATGGTGTCTTTCATAAAGTACGGATCATATTCGTGCCCGGATAAGTCGGCAACCTGAAAGCCCTTCGCTTTAATTTGCTTAGTGACTTTTTTGTAGTAATCAGTCCGGCCTTTTTTCGGGAAGCCGGTGTAGTCATACCATTTTCCGTTGACCGGAATAACCACGAACATCGGTTCAGCGCCGGCATCTTTCAGAATGTCCAGCATATCCTCAAAGTCGTGATATTCGACTGATTTGGCGTACGTTCTTCCTTTGTTGATTCCTTTCACTCTCTTTACTTTCTTCTTAATCTTTTTATAAGAAGCGTCATCGATATAGAAAGGATTGGACTTGGAGCTCCGTTCTCCTAATTGAGCGGCGGCTGTCTTTAACTCTGACCACGATTTCCCTTTCAGGTTTTCAGAGATCGTCCGTTCAGGGCCCTTGGTTTCTCCCATTGAATAATAAAGATCTTTTTTCTCAAGCAGAGAATAATAAGCTTTGGCAGCCGGCATGACCGCTTTCACTTTCCATGATTGTCCGTTGACCATTCCCTTGTATAATTCAGAAAGGACGGCATCATGCTGAACAACTTTAAAACGGAGCATGCGCTTCATCATGTTCTTTTTGACCGCGGGATCAATCTGGTTATTAAATGCTAAATCCAATGCCTGAAGTGATGAAAAATTCGGCGCAAAGTGCTGTTCATCAGAACCTTTTTTGATAAACCATTGCGGAGAAACAATGAATACCAGCTTTTTGCCCTTCAGCTGCTGATAATGCGCCGCAAAGTTCACGGCGTGTATCAAGGATTGGTCCCCGCCTTTTCCGACAAGATAAGGCGTAAAGCCTTGGTTGTTCACTTGGAAATAGTTGGACGGGTGAAATTCATCCAGTCTTGAAAGCTCGGAAGAACCGAAAATCGGCATATACTTCGTGTCTTCGAACATTTTGTTTTGCAGATAGAGCCCCTGGAACATATTCGGATTTAAGGCTGCCGCCGACTCTTCGACACGTTTTTCAGGAATGAAGCGCGTAAGCCATGAAGCCGGAACTGCGATAGCTCCGACAAACAGGACAAACGCTAAAATAATTGGTCCAAAGAAACGCTTTTTCATTTACTTCAACTCAGTCAGTTTGTTTACAATGTTGTTTGGCGTATTCCACTCGTCACGGTCAAATTCAGTGATCGGCACTGTAATGCCGAAGCGGTTTTCGATGGCGACAAGCAGTTCTACAGTTCCGAAAGAATCAAGCAGTCCTTCTTCAAAGATTTCAATATCAGGATTTTCTTTTACAGCGTCTTCCTGACAAACTTCAGCTAATACGTCTAATACTTCCTGTTTAAATTCCATGTGTTTTCAATCTCCTTTAGTGATGAAATGGTTTTCCTGAGAAAATATAAAATCCGAAACATACGAAATGGAATGTGATGACGATGGCTAAAAAGGCCGTAAAACGATTGGCGGGCAGCCACTTGTATTTCTTATTCCATTTCTCAAAAAAGTTATACCCGGTCATTAATACGGCGTGGTAAAGGCCGTATATAATATATTGCAGGGCGAGTCCGTGCCAGACGCCCATCAGCATGAACAGCAGGAAATACCCGATGTTCGAGACGGCCATCCGGTTCTTTATCCATTTTTTCTTTGTCATCCAGAATACAAAGCGCATAAATACGTAGTCTCTGAACCAGAAGGATAAGGACATGTGCCAGCGGTTCCAGAAGTCTTTAATGTTTTTGCTGATAAACGGCTTATTAAAGTTTTCCGGAGATTTGATACCCATAATATAGCTTACACCGACGGCAAACATCGTGTAACCCGCAAAATCAAAAAACAGGTACAAGCTGTATCCGTACATGTACAGCACATTACCCCACAGTTTGCTGTGGGTGATATGAGACAGATTCATAATGAAATACGTGTTAATCGCATATCCGATAATGAATTTGTACAAGAAACCGATAAAAATTTTATGAATGCCGGTATACAGTAAATCAGCGTATTCTCCCTTTGTCCATACTTTCTGTTCGTCCTTGGCAAATCTGCGGTATCTGTCGATCGGGCCGGAAGAAATGGTCGGGAAAAACATAATAAAGTACAAAAGGCGGTGAAGCGGCATTTTTTCTTTAATCAGTCCGTCTCTCGTTTCCATGATCAGCTGGACGCCTTTAAATGTCAAATAAGAAATTCCTAAGAAACTGATCAGGTTATGAACCGGATGATGAGGCGCCGGCGGGAAGAAAAACGGCCATAATTTAGATAAAAACAGGGGTAAAATGGACGCGATCACGGCCATACTGAAGACAAAGCCGCTGTTGGCTTTCAGTCTGTAAGCGAGATAACCCCTGATTAAAAGCACCTGCCACAGCGTAAAGATACATAGTGCGATCACGCCGTGCAGATCATGCGCGAAAATCAAAGCCAATACGATGATGGATATAAACATGTTGTATCCTTGGAATCTCTTGCCGTTCAGCCCTAAAATAATCGTCGGCAAAAGAAGGATTCCAAGTAAGATAAAGAAGAAAAACGAGCTGTAAGGCGTCATACAAGAACCTCTTCGCCAATGCGTTTACGGTCGATTTTTCCGTTCGCAGTCATTTGAATGTGATCCTGATAAATGAATTTTCTCGGAATCATGTAGGCCGGAAGCGAAGCGGCCAGTTCTTTCTTAATGGCGCTTGTCAGCTGGAATTCTTTTTCAAAATCATGTTTTTCAGGCACGATGGCGGCAATTAAATATTCGACTGGTCCGTTAGGCTGATACGGGATGACAACCGCCGTGCGCACATATTGAGACTGCCTTACATGTACTTCGATTTCCTCCAGCTCCATGCGGTAGCCGTGAAGCTTAATCTGGAAATCAAGGCGTCCTTGGCAGAAAATCTGACCATCCTGAACATAACCGGCATCACCCGTGTGATATGCCCACTGGCCGTCAATTGAGAAAAACGCTTTTTCAGTCAGAGACGGTTCACCGAGATAGCCTTTGCTCACGCTCGGGCCGGCGATGATGATTTCCCCTTTTTCTCCGTCCGGAAGCTTATTCCCGTTTTCATCCATGATGAAGATATTCATATCGGGTTTTGCAAAACCGACGGGCAGAGATTCATTTTCATCGATAATCTGCTGCGTAATTTCAACGGAGGTGACGGCAACCGTTGTTTCAGTCGGGCCGTATGTATTGAATACGCGGGCCTTCGGAAAACGGTTTAACAGTTCCTGTGCCACGGCAGCCGGAAGCGCTTCTCCGCAAAACATAAATACTTCTGCCTCAGGCAGGAGCTCCTGCGTAAAGCCGGGGTCCATCAGACACATTTGGACGAAAGACGGCGTCGATGTCCAGACGTTCAGTTTGGATTTCTCCAGCTCTTCAAATAGTACTTTCGGTTTATTGATTTTGTCTTTCGTTACGCAGTGCAGCGTACCTCCCGTTTGAAGCGACGGGAAAATGTCCATGACAGATAAATCAAAAGAAAACGGAGCTTGGTTTAAGAATGTCTTACCCCCGCCCACAGGAAAATCCCTGCAGATCCAGTCAGTGAAGCTTTGCAGGTTATCAGCCGATATCTGTACGCCCTTCGGATTTCCCGTGCTGCCGGACGTGTAAATAATGTAAAACGTATCCAGCTCTTTTACCCAGTTCTCACGGCTGAGGTCTGCATCTCCGTCAGCTGCAAGCTCTTCGGGCGTAACGGTTTTAATCAGATTGCTTCCCGTATCGACTGCATCGCCCGATACGCTGATAAGCAGCTCTGCGCCTGAGCTTTCAATGATTTTGACGATCCGCTCCGCCGGAATGGAAACATCGACAGGGATGTAAGGGCGGCCCGCTTTGACGCTTCCCAAGAAAGAAACGATCATATTCGGCTCCATATGTCCGTAAACCAGGACAGGCGCTTTCGAACCGTCAGCCGTATGTTTTTGAATGCCGGACGCAACCCGCTCCGACAAATCCCATAATTCCCCGTAAGTGAGGGAATGATCTAAGGAACGAAACGCTATGGCCTGCGGCTTGGCGTCTGCGTATGTTTTTATAGCATCAAGTAGTTTCATAGTTATCCTCCCCGATTAGAAATCGTTGTAAATATAAGTGCCGGTATTCGCTGTATGAAATCCATACATCCAAAAGAGCAATACTAATATCAGAAAATAAAAGCCCGTATGAAACGTCCATTTGATCAATGTATTTTCATAAGCACGTTTTAATTTTTGCATCATATTCAAAATTCCTTCCCCGCGTATTCAATAATTACACCAGTATATGACGATTAGATTAACAAAAAGTTTCAAAATATGTCTAATATCCTAAGCTTAAAATTTCCTTAAAAATGAATGAGAAACAAAAGGATGGAAAACACGCATGTATAAATTGGAAAATGATCATACTAAAAAAGCACTGTTCAGGCGGGATTTTTAACTTATCGTAAATATAAACGAGGTAAAAAAATTTTGGCGGCTTTTTCTTAAGCAGGCTTGTGCCGAACCCCAATGGAGAAGGGCGAAAAGCCGTTTCCGGCAGGATAGCTGATAAAGCGCCGCATCTTGTGAAATGAGGAAGAAATTATTATGATAGATAAGGTAGCAGAAAACGTGAAAACCCCAATTCAACACTACTGTTATCGGCTGACTGTGAAAGCCTTTTAATAGAAAGGAAGAGGAAAATGAATCAAAACAATATGGGGGGCAGCCAAAAGACGCCCGAGAAAGAAAGCATGGGCCGCATTTTGTGGCAGCTAACCCGCCCTCATACATTGACGGCATCGTTTGTGCCCGTACTTCTCGGCACCGTATTGGCGATGTTTTACGTAAAGGTTGATTTCCTGCTGTTTTTGGCCATGCTGTTTTCCTGTCTTTGGATCCAGATCGCCACGAACTTATTCAATGAATATTACGATTTTAAACGCGGTTTAGATACGGAGGATTCCGTCGGTATCGGCGGAGCGATCGTCCGCCACGGCATGAAGCCGAAAACAATTCTGCAGCTGGCGCTCGGCTCTTATGCGATTGCCCTCGTGCTCGGTGTTTATATCTGCATGAGCAGCAGCTGGTGGCTTGCGGCTATCGGCCTTGCCGGCATGCTGATCGGCTATCTGTATACGGGCGGCCCGCTGCCGATTGCGTATACACCGTTCGGGGAACTGTTCTCCGGCATTTGCATGGGCTCTGTATTTGTCCTTATTTCTTTCTTCATTCAGACAGGCAGAATTAATGAGCAGAGCATTTTGATTTCCATCCCGATCGCCATCCTGGTCGGAGCGATTAACCTGTCCAACAATATTCGTGATATTGAGGAAGATAAAAAAGGCGGACGTAAAACGCTGGCCATTTTGATGGGGCATAGAGGGGCCGTCATGATACTGGCCGCATCTTTTGCCATCGCTTACATCTGGATCGTCGGTCTTGTCATCATGGGTTACACAAGCCCGTGGCTGTTCCTGGTCTTTTTGAGCGTGCCGAAACCCGTTCAGGCCGTGAAAGGCTTTGTGAAAAACGAAATGCCGATGAACATGATTATTGCGATGAAATCAACGGCGCAAACCAATACATTCTTCGGATTCCTGCTTTCAATCGGACTCCTGATCAGTTATTTCCGCTGATCAAATGAAAGGGCAAATGCCATAACCGGCATTTGCTTTTTTTTATGACATAATCTTCACGATATTGTAAAGAACCTGACCGCGGACTGACCCGTCTCATATATGGACAGCAAAGCAAGGAGATGAAAAAAATGGACTTGTCAACAGCCCATATGGATGATTTAAAAACGGTCATGGAAGATTGGAAAAATGAATTATTAGTTTATAAATTCGCTTTAGATGAGCTGGATACGAAGTTTTCGATCATCAGCCAGGAATATAATCTGATTCACGGGCATAACCCGATCGAGCATACAAAATCACGCGTGAAAAGTTTTGAAAGCATCGTCAATAAACTGATGCGAAAAGGCTGCGATGTGACGACGCAGGAAATGAAAGAGCATATTCATGATATCGCGGGTGTCAGGATTATCTGTTCCTTTATTTCCGATATTTATAATGTCGCTGAGGTTTTGAAGCAGCATAAGGATCTGAAGATCGTAAAGGTGAAGGATTATATCAAACATCCGAAGCCGAACGGCTACCGCAGTCTGCATTTGATTATTGAAATTCCCGTTTATTTGACGAATCGTGTGGAATATGTGAAGGCGGAAATTCAAATCCGCACCATCGCCATGGATTTTTGGGCGAGCCTTGAACATAAAATTTATTACAAATTAAATAACGAAGTCCCAAAGCATCTGACCGACGAGCTGAAGGAAGCGGCGGACATCGCCCATTATTTAGACGAAAAGATGCTTGGGATTAAGAAAGAAGTCGATTAAACGATTGACCCGTCACAACCAGCCGGACCGCTTTTATACGCAGTCCGGCTGGTTGTTTTTATGTTTACGCGTTTTTGCTTTCCCGCACGATGTATTCTGACGATGATTCAGGCTGAAATTCTGATTGAATTTGAACAGAGAATGCAATAGATATCAAATCGCAAACAGCACATTCCCGCAGAAAAAATGTGTAAGATCGAGGTTTACTTTTTTAAAAAAGGGAAAGACATTTGTACAACAAAAAGGGAGATGAATATCAGTGGGAAAGAATGAAACAATGCATATCGTATCATGTGCCGATGATAATTATGCTCGTCATTTGGGTGGGATGTTCGCTTCTTTATTGATGAATATGGATAAAACAAGGAATGCCAAATTATATGTGATCGACGGCGGAATTACTGCCGAAAACAAGGACAAGCTTGAACAGACCGCGATGTCATTCGGGACGCCGCTTGAATTTTTAGAAGTGGATGCTGATCAATACAAGCATGCAGTCGAAAGCAGCCACATTACAAAAGCGGCTTATTACCGCATTTCTATCCCTGATTTAATTAAGGATGAGTCCGTAAAGCGGATGATTTACATCGATTGCGATGCAATTGTGATGGAAGATATTTCGGTTTTATGGGACTTGGATATTTCCCCGGCAATAGTTGCGGCGGTAGAAGATGCCGGACAGCATGAAAGACTGAAAAAAATGAATATCAGCGACACTGCCAAGTATTTTAATTCCGGTATTATGATTATAGATTTCGAACCTTGGAGAAAACAGAATATTTCTAAAAGAGTGATTGATTTTATCAATGATAACAGCTCGGAGGATTTTCTCGTGTTTCATGATCAGGACGCGCTTAACGCGATTTTATATGATCAATGGCATGAACTGCATCCGCGCTGGAACGCGCAGACGCATATTATCATGAATGAGAAAACGCCTCCTGAACTGATCGACCGTATACGTTATAGAGAAACACGTGCCGAACCGGCCATCGTCCATTTCTGCGGCGGGGACAAGCCTTGGAATATAGGCACTTCGCACCCGTATCGTGATCATTATTTCCGATATATGTCCTTTACGAAATGGAACACGATTGACCGCCCGGCCATGAACCAATAGGCAGGTGTGATGAAAACGCTTGTGAAGCCGTTGACCGGCTCACAAGCGTTTTTTTATTATTTCACCCGAATCGCACGCACGCGTTTTTGCAGGCTGGTCTTTTCGGCAGACGGCTTCAATCGGCTGACTGCCGTTTGCGCCGCTGATTTTGCTTTTTTCGTCTTGGTTTTTTCCGCCGTTTTTACTTTGTCCCTTGCCTGCTGCCGGTTGAGTTTATCTTTTATCCGGCCAAGCCGTTTTTCCAGAGCGGTTTTTTCTTTTCCCGGCTGGATTTTGCTGACTGCTTTTTGGGCTTTTGCGGTGTTGGCTTCAGAGGTCTTTTTTTCCGCCTGCTTGACGCTGGCCTCAGCAGTTCTCAAAAGGCTTGAGTTGACAGCGTTCAGCCGCTTTTGCAGCCCTTTTTTCTCTGAACCGGCCGGTAATTTGCGGATGGCGCTTTGTGCGGCATTGACGGCGGTTTTTTTCTTTTGTTTTTCGGCAGTCCGGACTTTGTCTCTTGCGTCCGTCACATTTCTTGCCGTCTGAACTTTATTGATCCGCGCCTCGAGAGCGGTTTTTCCTTTTGACTTGGACAGTTTGCTGACTGCCGTTTTTGCTTCATTGATATCTGCCTGCTTTTTCGTCTTTTCCGCTTTTATTACGGCCCGTTCGGCAAAGCTCTTTTGCTTTGTGTGATATTGCACCAGTCCGTACCCGAATCGGCTGTCACGTCCGGGAGCGCCCAGATCTTTGACGTTTTGCTGCATCTGCTGCCGGAGCTGTGTATTTGTTTCCTCCGGATATTTCTGCCTGAGCAGCGCGAACATGCCGGTGACGTGCGGCGCGGCTTGAGATGTGCCGTCAGCCGTGGCGTACATTTGATTCAGATATGTGCTCGTAATATTGGTGCCGGGTGCGGCAAACTCAATTTGTTTTCCGGTCGTGGAAAAAGACGCGAGCCCGTTTTTTTCAGTTGACGCTGAGACTGCCGTTACGCTGCTGTAGGCGCCCGGATAATTGACGGGTTTTTTGTTGCCGTCGTTTCCTGCGGCGGCTACGATCACGATTCCTTTTTTGTAAGCTTTGTCAACGGCGTCGTGAAGACTTTTGCTGTCTGCGTTTGTCCCGAGGCTCATATTGATGATGTCCATTTTATTGGCGATCGACCAGTCGATCGCTTTAAGAAGGCTTTTGAGATCTCCCGCACCTTTTCTGTCTAATGCTTTAACCGCATATAACCGGACATCCGGCGCGATGCCGTCAATGCCGTATCCGTCATGTTTGGCCGCAATGATTCCGGCGACATGCGTCCCGTGTCCGTTGTCATCTTTGTATGAGGAAGTATAGCTGACTGCGGAATAGCCTCCGGCAATGGAGAGATCATCATGAGGGTAAATGCCGCTGTCAATGACAGCCACTTTCACCTTTTTTCCCGTCAAGCCTTCTTTCCACGCCTGCTTAACCTGAGTCGGTTCGATATCCCATTGCGGCAGCACGTAACTGCTGCTTTGGACCGCTGATAACGGGCGGATATCAGAACCGCCTGCTGCCTGAAAGGATACATTCTCTTCTACATATAAGATGTCAGGGTCCTGTTTCAGGTCTTTCACCGTTTGCGAATCGGCTGACACGGCGACTGCCGGGAGATGCTGATAGGTCTGTTCCACATCCGCTCCGCTGTCTATGGCGGATTCCTTGCCGTTTTGATTTTTGTACACCACGATAACGTCCCGGTCATGCGTCTCGGCGTGCGCGGGCGCCGCGGCGGAGAACAGGCTGATGCACAAGGCCGCGGCCATTATCGGTTTCAGGGTGTGATACATTGCAATTCCCCCTTTTTCTTTATATATCGGCGGTGCGGAATTCTTTTTTTCCTGAGGGATAAGGAAAATTTCTGTATGCAAATGTAAGCGTTTCCAAAATATGATGGAGAAAATGCTTTAAGACATCTGCGCAATGAACTCAAAAAGGGGGTTTTTGATAAATGAGTACGTTCAATCGGGTCATGGAAGAAAAAATCATGCCTGTCGCCGGAAAAGTCGCCGGCCAAAGGCACTTAAGAGCTTTGCGGGACGGCATTATTTTGACTATGCCGCTTATCATCATCGGATCGGTTTTTCTGATTCTGACGAGTCTTCCGATTCCCGGTTATGCCGATTTTATGGCTGGTCTTTTCGGTGAAAATTGGGTTGAAAAGCT
Organism: Bacillus sp. JK106; assembly: GCF_053663355.1. Taxonomy (NCBI): domain Bacteria; kingdom Bacillati; phylum Bacillota; class Bacilli; order Caryophanales; family Bacillaceae; genus Bacillus; species Bacillus sp. JK106. The sequence continues at coordinate 260,476 of NZ_JBSJQC010000001.1, forward strand.
CGGGTATCCCGTGAATGCGTCCTTTGACATTATGGCGCTTGTCGCCGCCTTTGGGATTGCTTATCGGCTTGCGGAAAGCTATGAGGTGGATGCCCTGTCGTCGGGAGCCATTGCCCTTGCCGCCTTTTTATTGGCGACGCCGTATCAGATTCCGTTTATCCCTGACGGCTCGTCAACAGAGATTATGGTGGGAGGCGGCATACCGATTTCGCTGCTCGGAAGCAAAGGTCTGTTTGTCGCGATGATCATTGCAATGCTGTCTACGGAAGTGTATCGGTTTATTATACAAAGAAATATCGTCATTAAGATGCCTGACGGAGTGCCGCCTGCGGTCAGCAAATCGTTCGTTGCGCTCATCCCCGGTTTCATTATTATTACGCTTGTATGGCTGGCCCGTCTGTTTATTGAAATAACTCCTTTTAAAAGTCTCCACAATGTCGTAGGCGATCTGCTGGGCACCCCGCTGTCTATTTTGGGCGGGAGTCTCGGCGGAAGTCTTATCGCCGAATTCGTGCAAATGCTTCTTTGGTCGTGCGGCATACACGGCGCGTCCATAATCGGCGGCGTCATGTCGCCGATCTGGTACGGGGCGATGGACGCCAACCGTTTGGCTTTTCAGGCGGGAGAAGCGCTGCCGAGCATTTTTACGACACAGTTCTTTCAAATATGGATTAATGTCGGCGGAAGCGGAGCGACGCTTGCCCTTGTGCTGACCATGCTTGTGCGCTCCAGAAGCAAACAGATGAAACAGCTCGGCCGTCTCGGCATCGGGCCCGCGATTTTTAACATTAACGAACCGATTATTTTCGGGATGCCGCTCGTCATGAATCCGCTGTTAATCGTGCCCTTTATCATCGCGCCGCTCTTGACCATTACGGCGACGTACATCGGGATGAGCACGGGGATGGTGGCAAAACCGGCGGGAATCGCCGTGCCGTGGACGATGCCGCCGCTGATTTCCGGTTATTTGGCGACGGGCGGGAAAATCTCCGGTTCGGTCATGCAGCTGATCAATCTCCTGATTACATTTATCATTTATTATCCGTTTTTCCGAATTTGGGATCTTCAAAAATGGAGAGAGGAACGGGCGGCGGAACAAAACGTCACAGAAGAAACATAAAAAAAACGGGCGCTTTCGCCCGTTTTTTTAACGCTGGAAAAATTCGATCCATTCGCCGTCAGGTCCTTCAATGTAAAAGTAGCGGTATCCGTTCGGAAGCGTCGTGATTTCTTCATCAATGAATACGGCGCCCTGACGCTTCGCATGCGTGAACTCCGACGCGATATCTTCAGTCAATAAAGCGACATGGTGCACTTTTCCTTCTGCGGGAAGCTCGCTGCTGTAGCCCTGGATCAGCTCAATTTCTGTCTCCGGCCCTTCTTGAAAGCCGAGAAAGGCAAGTTCAATAATGCCGTTCGTATGAGTGATACGATCCTTTAACTGCATACCGAGAACGTCTTGGTAAAAGGCGATGGATGTTTCAATATCTTTGACCATAATGCCTGTATGGTCGATTCTTTTGGCTGTCATGGTTTTCCCCCTGTTTTGAATTTTTCGGGACAATGCGGTGTTGATCATGTTTTATGGTACGATAAGAGAAAGCAAAACGAAAGAGGAATGCACAATGAAGCTACTTACAGTGAAAGATACATTTGCCGGAAAGCTGAAAAAAGGATTCCCCCTGATTGAAAAAGACGCTCTGTCCGGAAGCTCGGCTCATTTAACAGAGGGCGATCTTTTTGATGTGACATCCGAGAAGGGTGAGTTTATCGGAAAAGGCTATTACGGTTTGCAGAATAAAGGAGTCGGCTGGGTGCTGTCCCGCGCGAAAGATGAACGGATCGACGGACGTTTCTTTCTGGACAAGCTGAAAAAAGCGGTTGAAGCAAGAGCTCATCTGTTTAAGGCGCCCGATACAACGGCGTTCCGGCTTTTCAACGGTGAGGGCGACGGCATCGGCGGCGTCACGATTGACTTTTATGACGGTTATCTGCTGATTCAATGGTACAGTAAAGGCATTTACGCTTATAAGGACAGCATGATTGAGGCGATTGACGGACTGGAGCTTTCTTATAAAGCGATCTATGAAAAGAAACGATTCGATACTGCCGGGCAATACGTGGAAGACGACGATTTTGTCAAAGGCGAAAGAGGAGCTTTTCCGGTCATTGTTCAAGAAAACGGCATACGGTATGCGGTGGATTTAAACGATGGGGCGATGACGGGCATTTTCTTAGACCAGCGTCATGTACGCAAAGCGATTCGGGACAAGTATGCAAACGGCAGACGGGTGCTGAATACGTTCTCTTATACGGGGGCATTTTCCGTCGCGGCGGCGCTTGGCGGAGCTGAGAAAACGACCAGCGTCGATGTCGCCAACCGCAGTCTCGCAAAAACGATTGAACAGTTCAGCGCCAACGGAATTGATTATGAGGCGCATGACATTAAAGTCATGGATGTTTTCAAATACTTCGGCTATGCGGAGAAAAAAGGGCTGGCGTTTGACCTCATCATCCTTGATCCGCCTTCTTTCGCCCGCACAAAAAAACGGACGTTCAGCGCGGCGAAAGATTATAAAAACCTGCTGAAGGAAACGATTGCCATCACCGCAAAAAACGGCATCATCGTCGCTTCGACAAACAGCAGCGCCTTCAATATGAAGAAATTTAAAGGTTTTATAGAGACCGCCTTTAAAGAAACAAATGAGCGTTACGACATTTTGGAAGAATACACGCTTCCGGAAGATTTCAAAACGATTCCCGCGTTTAAAGAAGGGAACTATTTGAAGGTTGTTTTCTTGCGGAAAAAATAGGATGATCATTTATAGCGTGGAAAGAGGGGGAAAAGAAAACCCTCTTCCATCGCTCTAATACGGGATAAATAATCTTCATATCTTACTGTTTAAAGAAAAAACCCGCTATTACTTAGTATCTCATCTGTGCCGAGTAAAGTGGCCTCACTAATCCCCACATTGTTGGCTTTCATGAAGGATTGCACCGCTTGGTAGCCAACCGCATAACCTGCAAACGGTGATAAGCCGACAGGCTGATAACCTTGTTCGGCTGCAAAGGTGTCACCAAACATGTAACTGCTGACTTCAGCAAATCCTTTCACATTTAATGAGTCTTTGATAATTTCTTTTGAGTATTCTAAGTCTTCTTTTTCAAAAGAAGTAACCCAGGGACCTAACAGAGCTTCTCCGTAAAGTTCTTTGGCAAACGATTCTGCCAACCCCTCTATCATTAAGTAATCCCCAACCGTTACATTCCCATAATCCCAATTGAAATACGAAAAACGAATATTATGATGAAATTCATGTGCAATTACAGCAGGCAGTCTCGGTATGTTATATGAATTGGGGAATATTGAAACTTGAATAAATCCCGGAATTCCTCCGAATCCACAATACCCTCTATGTAATTCAAGCTTTTTTTGATTGGCCAGATACATCCCGAACCTTATTTCATCAGCATTTATTTTTAAGCGGTTTTGTTTGATAAATTTAACACAATGAGTTAAAGTGTCAAATGCAATTTGAGGAGCTTGAATTTCTTTTAGATTCTCTAATGCTTTTCTTCCGGTTTCCGTATCAAATATGCTCAGATAGCCCAGCATATTTGCAGCCATGATTACATCATATCCGTTAGGTTCCTTTGCCTTTAAGGGAACATTAATCTTTTTCCACATATCTTCAAAAGGTTTCATCATTGAATACCGATAATAATCTTCTCTATTTTCAATCATTGAAAATAACTTTTCGTATTGCCCAATTGTATCCTCGATAATGATTTTAATGGGTACCACCCTTTTTTTGATGATTTATATAAATTGTAATAGCATCACTCATGAGCTTCGCCAACCCTTCACCATACCGGTCGATGTTCTTAGTGAAGCGTTCATCTTCAATATAGAGTTGACCTAATCCGTAAAAGGCATCAAAAGAATATTCACCAAAATTTTCATTGAGAAAATCAAACCACTCTTTGATAGCGGTTTGTACGTCTGGGGACTCGGGAGATTGGTTAATAAGGAGTGCAAATTTATTGAACATTGCAGTCCACTTATCAGATAAATCTTTTTGCTCACCATCAGTCATGTTTTTCAATCTAATATTTACCTTATCGACAGGTTGATCACCCCACCGTTTGCGAGCTTCTTGTTCATAAAGATTATGATTGAAGTTCATTCCCTCAAACCGCTCTTTGTTCGTCATGCAAATCTCTCCCATCAAATGTTTGATTGATTTATCGATGGTTTCAATCATTTTATCGACTCTATTCCGTTTCTCAATCAACATTTTCTTTTGTAAAATTAATGCCTCCCTTCGGTTAAATGAAGGACTATTAATGATTTCTTTAATGTCTTTTAAGGAGAAATCGAGCTCCTTGAAAAATAGTATCTGCTGCAGCTGTTCAAGATTCTCTTCAGAATAAAGCCGATAACCGGAATCGGTCGTTTCCTGAGGAGTCAATAATCCAATTTGATCGTAATGATGGAGAGTGCGTATGCTTACTCCAATCAGTTCAGCTACTTCTTTTACTTTCATACCCATCACGTTTGCCGCCTCCTTAATGGCTACTCTAAAGTATTACGCAACGTAAGAGTCAATAGTTGGTTAAAAATTTTTTGTATATAAAGGGAGAACATATGAGGATTTCATTGCTGAAATTAAAGAAAAAAAGCCGGGCGTGAAGCTCCGGCTTTTTTCTATTCAATAATGTGCTGCACCCGGCCGATTCGCCCGTCTTCAAGGCGGACCTTAATGCCGCGCGGGTGGAAGCTTGAGTTCGTCAAAATATCCTTGACGATTCCTCTTGTCAGCTTTCCTGAACGCTGATCGGCTTTCAGGACGATATCGACTTCAAGTCCTTTTCTGATGCTGCTTCGCTGCTGGCCGTTCATATGACACATCCGTTCTTCAGTCTTTTCACTTCATGTCTTATCATATCGTGTTTTCGTCTTTTTATGAAGGACAGACAAATCAATTCTTCATGGCAACTAAAAAAAGACCGCTCTGTAAGGAGCAGTCTTTTATGACATAAACGAAAGCAAAATCGGGGCCGCGCACAGTGTCATAATCGCGGCGAGGATCATCGACACGCTTGAGATCGTTCCTGATACGGAGCTGAGCTCAAATGCTTTAGATGTTCCCGCTCCGTGCGCGCTAGTTCCGAGCAGCACGCCCCGGGCAATTTCGTTATCAATGCGGAAATAGCGGATGACCATCGGCCCGATGATCGTTCCCAATAAAGCCGTTAAAATGACGAAAACCGCTGTAACGGCCGGCATCCCGCCGATCATTTCTGAAACGTTCATGGCAATCGGCGTCGTCACGGATCGCGGCACGAGACTGTCGACTAAGCTGCTGCCGAGATGGAACCATTTTGCGATAAAGGCTGTTGACAGAATGGCGATACATGAACCGACCGCTACGTTCAAAATAATTTCCACGGCGTATTTCTTTAAAATCGGGAAATATTTATAAAGCGGGATGGCGAACGCCACTGTTGCCGGCTGAAGCATATCGGTCAGCAGTCCGCCGCCGAGATTGTATGTCTGATACGGGACATTGACAAGAAGCAGCAGGACGACCAAAACAGCGGGCGTAATCAGAAGCGGCGACGTATACACCCGCGGAAAACGAATGTAGAGTTTTTTCGCGCCCAAATACACTAAGACAGTTAAGAATAAACTTATGATTCCGATGAACACGTTTGTTTTTTCTCCTTTCTTTTTGCTATTAGCTGTGTAAGCGTACCTGTTGAAACCATCACGACAAATGTGCTGATGACGACGACAAGTAAAATGCTTACGCCGAATTTAGACATAATATCTCCGTATTCAATCACTCCGACGGCAGACGGGATGAAAAACAGCAGCAGCTCACCGAGGAGCCATGCTGCGCCAAGCTCAATCCATTCAAGTTTGATAATCTTGAAGTGCAATAATGTGAAAAGAATCACAATCCCGATTATACTGCCGGGAATATTTATATGAAGAGCCGCCGTGACCCAATTGATCAGACGCGCAAATATAAACAGCAGAGCGATTTGAATAACGGTAAGCAGCAATTTTTTCATAATGATGCCTCCCTTATATTTATATTGTACAGAAGGTTTTGCTATAGGTAAAATACATATAAAGAATAATGTGTATTCCTTTTGTCTATAGAAAGGATGAAATGTAATGGATATACGGCACTTAACGTATTTCTTGGAAGTGGCCCGTTTGAAAAGCTTTACGAAGGCTTCGCAGTCTCTGTATGTTTCACAGCCGACAATCTCAAAAATGATTAAAAACCTGGAGACGGAGCTCGGCATTAAGCTGTTTTACCGCAATGGCCGGCAAGTTGAACTGACTGACGCCGGGCAGAGCATGTATGTGCAGGCGCAGGAAATCACAAAGTCATTCCAAAACCTGACGTCAGAGCTGAACGATATTATGGAAGTGAAGAAAGGGCACGTCCGCATCGGTCTTCCGCCGATGATCGGGTCCGGCTTTTTCCCGAGAGTGCTCGGTGACTTCCGCGTCACATACCCCGATGTGACGTTTCAGCTTGTTGAGGACGGCTCTATTAAAGTGCAGCAAGGGGTGGAGGACGGCTCGCTTGATATCGGGGTCGTCGTGCTTCCCGCGAATGAAGAGATTTTTCATACCTTCACAATCGTCAAGGAAACCCTTATGCTTGTCGTCCATCCGTCACATCGGCTCGCTGACGAGAAAGAATGCAGTCTTCATGAATTGAAAGAAGAGCCGTTCATATTTTTCAGGGAGGATTTTGTCCTTCATAATCGAATTATGACGGAATGCGTGAAAGCCGGATTCAGGCCGCATGTCATTTATGAAACATCACAGTGGGACTTTATCAGCGAAATGGTATCCGCCAATCTCGGTATCGGCCTGCTGCCGGAAAGAATCTGCCGCGGTCTTGATCCTGACAAAGTCAGAACCATTCCGCTCGTTCATCCGGTCATTCCGTGGCATTTAGCCATCATTTGGCGGAAGGACCGCTATATGTCCTTTGCCGCCAGAGCCTGGCTGGAGCATACGAAATCGTATTTATGGAATCCGAAAAAGAGAAAAAAGGATGATTAAGCATGGACGCACAAACCGCAGCTCAACACTTGAGTAAAGTGCGGGATCAAAACCCGCTCGTTCACAGTATCACCAATAATGTCGTCACGAACTTCACCGCTAACGGACTGCTCGCGCTCGGCGCATCACCCGTTATGGCTTATGCAATTGAGGAGGCCGCCGACATGGCGAAAATCGCCGGAGCGCTCGTCCTGAACATAGGCACCCTCAGCTCGGCGTCGGTTGAAGCTATGATCGCAGCCGGAAAATCGGCCAATGAAAACGGTGTTCCGGTCATTTTTGATCCGGTAGGCGCCGGCGCCACGCCGTTTCGGACGGCATCAGCCCGCAAGATCATACAGGAGGTCCGCTTTTCCGTCATTCGCGGAAATGCCGCGGAAATCGCCAATATTGCCGGCGCCCCTGATTGGAAGATAAAAGGCGTGGATGCGGGGGAAGCCGGAGGAGATGTGGTTCAGCTCGCTAAGACGGCTGCAAGCAGGCTGAAGACGGTCATTGCGATTACCGGAAAAACCGACGTCATCTCCGACGGCACCGACACATACGCCGTACATAACGGTGATAAACTGCTGACGAAGGTGACGGGGGCGGGATGCCTGCTGACGTCTGTAATCGGAGCCTTCTGCGCAGCGGGGCAGGACGTTCTGCAAGCGGCCGTTTCAGCCGTTTCTGTATACGGAAGCGCCGCTCAGCTTGCCGCTTTGGACACCTCCCATAAGGGGCCGGGCAGCTTCCAGATTGAGCTTTTAAACAAGCTGGCAAGCATCTCAGAACAAGAAGCGGCCGAGCTTGCCGCAATTGAAAGGGTGATAGAAAAATGACGCGTATTTCTCGGGAAATGATGAAGGATATGTTATCGGTTTATTTTATTATGGGATCAAACAATACAAGCGCAGACCCGGTTTCCGTGGTGAAAAAAGCAATTGAGGGCGGCGCTACGCTTTTTCAATTTCGGGAAAAGGGGAGCGGTTCTTTAACAGGGGATGAACGTGTCCTGTTCGCGAAGCGGGTGCAGGATGTCTGCAGGCAGGCCGGGATTCCTTTCATCATTAATGATGATGTCGAATTGGCCTTGCGCCTTGAGGCGGACGGAGTGCATATCGGACAGGATGACGCAGACGCCGAAGAAACGAGAGCGGCAATCGGCGATATGATTCTCGGTGTGTCAGCACATAACGTCTCCGAGGTGAAGCGGGCGGAAGAAGCCGGAGCCGATTACGTCGGAATGGGCCCGGTCTATCCGACCGAAACAAAAAAAGATGCTGAAGCCGTGCAGGGCGTTACATTGATTGAAGAGGTACGGCGTCAGGGCATCACCATTCCGATTGTAGGAATCGGCGGCATTACGGCTGACAACGCGGCGCCCGTCATTGAAGCGGGTGCAGACGGCGTCAGCATGATCAGCGCCATCAGCCAAGCCGAAGATCCAAAAGCGGCGGCGCGGAAGTTTTCAGAGGAAATTCGGCGCTCCAAAGCAGGGCTGTCCCGATAGGGCGGCCCTTTTTCTGTGTGCGCAAAAAGGCAGTGACGGACTTGGAGAATAGAAGCTGTATGTCAAGAACAGAGCAATCAGCTTGCAATATCGACCGAAGCGTTTGACGGCTCTATCGCTTCTCTCAAAGTGACGCCTGAACCAATCACCGCCGGCGCCGAAGGCTCAAAAGCCCTCTATAAAACAGTGAATAGCGCGCAGTGAGAGTCACGGAAAACTTAATGCGGAATTCAGCGAATTTGAAGTTTTGATGTCGAAATACAAAACGTGCGATCAATCGTATACGTCTTGTGATACATTAAGTACAGATCAAATCAGAGAGATAAGCACGAAGCTGACGGCCCTTTCTGAAACCATGTCGAAGATTGCCGATGTGCTTTAAAAGGAGTTAAGACACAGCATGAGCGATGAACATAACAAGGAAAAACAGATCCACAGACGGGATGTCCTGAAGTGGGGCGCCGTCGCGGGCGCAGCCGTCGCTATCGGAGCGAGCGGCCTCGGGGGACTCGCGCCGCTCTTCAAACCGGCGGCCACCGCTTCAAAGAAGAATGATGAAAAACATGATCGTGATCAAATCGTTCCTTTTTACGGAAAGCACCAAGCAGGAATCACAACGGCGCATCAGACGTATGTGTATTTTGCGGCGCTTGATGTCATGTCAAGCGACAAAGCCGATGTCATCTCCCTTTTCAAACAATGGACAAGCCTGACACAGCTGCTGACTTCAGGCGCCGTCCCGTCAGGCGAACAGAAAAATAAATATATGCCTCCGCAGGATACCGGGGAGTCGCAGGATCTGGCGCCGGCGAATTTGACCGTTACCTTCGGCTTCGGCCCCGGGTTTTTCGAGAAAGACGGGAAGGACCGCTTCGGACTGAAGGATAAAAAACCGAGGCACCTCGCCGATATTCCGCCGATGCCTAACGACAAGCTCGATAAGAAACAAGGCGGCGGTGATATCGTTATACAGGTCTGCGCGGATAATGAACAAACGGCGTTTCACGCGGTGCGCAACCTGATGAAACAGGCATCGGGTGTGTGTGAAGTCCGCTTTCTCAATAAAGGTTTCTTAAGCGGCGGAAAAAACGGAGAAACACCGCGCAACCTCTTCGGATTCAAAGACGGTACCGGCAACCAAAGCACGAAGGATGAAAACCTGATGAATTCGATCGTTTGGGTTCAATCAGGAGAGCCGGACTGGATGACGGGCGGCACGTACATGGCGTTTAGGAAAATTAAGATGTTTTTAGATATATGGGACCGTTCATCCTTGAAGGAACAAGAGGACACGTTCGGGCGGGTGAAAAGCTCGGGCGCGCCTTTCGGACAAAAAAAGGAAACCGATCCCGTGAAGCTGAATCAAATTCCCGCCGACTCGCATATCAGCGTGGCAAAATCAACCGGCAGACAGATTCTGCGCCGGGCATTTTCCTATACGGACGGAATTGATCCGAAGACGGGCTATGTTGACGCAGGCCTGCTGTTTATCTGCTTTCAAAAAGACCCGGACCGCCAATTTGTCCCGATGCTGAAGGCTTTGGCGGCAAAGGATGCGCTGAATGAATACACACAAACGATCGGCTCTTCCTTATTCGCCTGTCCCGGGGGCTGTAAAAAAGGAGAATATATCGCCCAAAGGCTGCTGGAATCGTGACACCTTCCATATGGAAGGTGTTTTTTAAAAAAACACTTGTAACTATAAAAGTTACAACTTAAAATGATAAGGAAAGGAGACTTACAATGACACTGCAGATTAAAGTATATTCTGATTATGTATGTCCGTTTTGCTATGTCGGCAAAGCGGCGTTTGAAGAAGCTATCAAAGACAAGGACGTACAGGTGGAATGGATGCCGTTTGAATTGCGTCCGAGCCCCTCGCCGAAACTTGATCCGGTGAATGATCCCGCCAAGCGGCAGATGTGGAAAAACTCCATTGAGCCGATGGCGCAGTCGTTAGGCGTTGAAATCACGTTCCCCCGCGTGTCACCGCATCCTTACACGGATTTGGCATTTGAAGGCTTTCATTTCGCAAAGGAACATGGGAAAGGAAGCGAATACCATACACGCGTTTTTCAGGCGTTCTTTCAGGAAGAACAAAATATCGGTGACGTTGGCGTGCTGACAAAGCTTGCGGAAGAAGCCGGACTTGACGGCGCTGCCTTCAAAGAGGCGCTTGAGACAAGAGCGTACAAGGACGTACAGCGGGAAGCGCTCCGCCATGCTTATGAGGAAGCCGGCATTACGGCAGTGCCGACGTTTATCATCGGCGATGAGAGAATCCCTGGCGCGGCGGGAAAGGAAACCTTTGAACAAATCATTGAGCGGGAACTGAATAAACGTTAGTAAAAAGCCCTCTTTGCATCAGCGAGAGGGCTTTGCCATATAGTGTTTGACAAATGTTTGTCTGTCCGCTTCATATGCCGCGGCGTCAAAGGAGTCGCCGCAAAAATGAAGGCACCAAGGGTCTTTCTGGCAGGCGACGCCGACTTGATAGCCGTGTTTTTGAAATTCGAGCGACTGTGATGTGTCGTAAAAATGAAAGCCGCGAAACAAATCCTCCCGCCACTCCACGTCATATTGAGCCGCCATTAACAAGCCGTCAATGGCGTCAGCGGGCGTAAACAGGCCGTCTTCATCACCGTGCTCAAAATCCAGCGGGTGATAAGCATTCCCCCGGTATTCAATCACTTTTCCCATCCGCTGTCCGCTTTCCCACCAAATGCCGTTCGGCGGCAGGGTTTTGCAGCCGGCGACACCAAGAAGGCCGAGCTCCTGATGAGATTGAAAGATATGAAGCATGTCATGAAGGAAATGCTGATGAATGATAAAAGTATCCTGATGCAGATAAATTTTATATTTGGAGGGGTGTTTCAGCGCTTTGTTGTAGGACGAGGCCATGCTTGCTGAATCGTATATCGGCATGATATCAACGGAGTATGAAGGGGGGACGGTAAGCTGCATGATATGGCTCTTGCACCGGGAGTACAGCGACTCATCATTCACACAGACGACAAACAGAAATGAATGTGAATCCATTACATGCTCCTCTCGGCCTCAATCACATATTGATAGGCCGATGCTTCTGTCATAAAGTCATGCCTTATGCCAAGCTGTACGCATACTTCGTGCAATGATGCGATGGCTTTGTGGTAAGAAGGGTGATCAACGCGGATCGCCTCAATGCGTTTCACCTCATAGCCGGCGGCTTTAAATAATGAAAGAGTCTCTTCCCGGGTAAAAAAACGCAGGTGGGTCTGATCCATTAATCCGGCGTCACTGTAAGTCCATTTGCCGGCTAAAAGCTCCAGCACCACTGAGATGTGGCCGACATTCGGTATGCATGCAAGCACAGTGCCGTCTTTTTTTACATAAGGACGAAGCTTTTTCAGCACTGTCCACGGGTCGATAAGATGCTCAAGAACGTCTCCGAACAGCATGCAGTCGAATTGCTCTGATTCGTACGGAAGAATGGCGGATTCAATGTCGCCGCAAAGCACATGGCTCAATTTGCTTTCCGCCTTTTTTGCGGCTTCGGGATACGCTTCAATGCCGTAAACCGTTATTCCGCGGTCTTCGATCGCCGCTCCTAAATTGCCCGTTCCGCAGCCGACATCAAGCACTGTCCGCCAGTTTTCGTCTATTTTGTTCAATAAATAAGGATTCAGGCCTTCGTAGTAGTTCTGTTGTTTTTCATCATAATAGGGATTCGTATCCATCTGTGTATCACCTCATAAATGGGCATAATACACAAGATATGCAGCGGGGGGATCTCATATCACCATGTTTGGCTGTTCAATTGCGGAATACGGACGGGAATGGTTGTCCGGTATACGGTTTGTTCTCTGATTCCCCTCTTATTGCGGGTGTTCCTTTGAAAACTCAGGTGCGGGCGGACTGTGGCAGGTCATATAGTAAAAGGATCCGCCTGTAATCTTACCGCTGGCGGATGGTGTTTTTCATTGGTGTTTTTTTCTTCACCGCTTTTTCAGTATTTAAGAAGCGCCTCACATCGTCAATGTTCAAACCCATGATTCTAGCCTCTTGAATTAACAATTGCCAATCTTGATCTATATCTTTCATTACATGAGTTTTCATAAGAACCTCCAATTGAAAAATTGATTTGCCCAGCTACAGCAGCCAATGTATAACAAATATCACACATAGTTGGCCGGTAATCCCAAATTGAAGATGAATTCACCTACCTATTCCCTAAGAAAATGACTGAAATAACCAAAATCCTTCAAGAATTCTTACATATAATAATAAACAAATAAATACTGACTGGATAGTATGCAAATAAAAATAAACCATATGACCTATTAATATTTACCCTCAAAACGTCGAATAGCATATTCTTTTTGCATAAAAAATACCGCAAAAGAATGATTCGGTGTAAGATAAAGTGAATGATCAAACAGCTGGGGTAAAAAATGAAAAAAAACAAATTTCAAATTAAGAGAGAAGAAACATTTGAAAATTTTATTGACGCAGGCCTTCATCTCCTGATTGAAAGAGCTTACGATTCAGTCTCAATCGATGACATCAGTAAAGCGGCGGGTTTCAGCAAAGGGGCGTTTTACGTTCATTTTGAAAGCAAGGAAGATTTTCTGAAGCATTTGTTAGAGAGGCGTCAGATTAAAAAAAGGATCATCACTGGCTATCTCGACGAATTAGAAAAGCAAACAGAGCGGCCGTTGACGCTTTGTGAAGCCGCGGCCAGCGCGGCCAGCCTGTTGATGCGGTTTGTAAACAGCAAGCCTGCCTGGAATGTTGTGTCTTTTGCCGTTCATATGCCTACTTACAAAGTCGTCAGTGAATATGAAGCTTATATCCGTCTTTATAAGTTATGGATAGAAGAAAGCACCATGTACATAAATTGGCTCAAATCGAGAAATTTAATAGAAGACCATATAGATACCGAGCATACCGCTAACATGATGTGCGCGCTCATCGACGGGATGATTAAGCAATCCAATGTGCTGGGAAGGCCGGTTACTTTCCGCAGCATGTTTGACGCGCTCTATGTTTTTGTCAGCGGCAGAAAATCAGGGTAACGTTCTTCTTGATTTGACAAAAGGTTTAGAAAAGTCTTTCAGAAAGCGAGGAACTGCCATGCGCTACAGAGAAATTATGATGTATATCATTATGGGGATATTCACGACCATCGTGAATATCGTCAGTTTTTACATTCTGACGTCGGCATTTGAGATGGATTACAAGGCGGCGACTGTCGCCGCTTGGATTCTGTCCGTTCTATTTGCTTATGTTACGAATAAACGGTATGTCTTTCAGCAAAAGACCGCGGGGATGCGGAGTCTGGTGAAAGAATTAACGGCCTTTTTCAGCGTGCGGGTGCTGTCTCTCGCCATCGATCTCGCCATGATGATTCTTCTGGTCAGTCAATTTCATATGAACGAAACATTGGCGAAAATCGCCGATAACGTCATTATCGTAGTCGTCAACTATGCGGCCAGCAAGTGGATTGTCTTCAGAAAAGCGAAAGAAGAGGGCGTGTCATAACGGTTTTTTTCTGCGCCCTGGGGGGAAAGTGTAATGGTGGAAGAGGATGCGTATGAAGCACAAAATAAAGAAAGCGTTTGCTGATGTATTCGGGGAATCGGAGGACCTGCGCGTTTTCTTTGCGCCCGGCAGAGTGAATCTCATCGGAGAGCTAACGGGGGCCGCTATGAGGAGAGGACAGGGAGAAAAGCTGACTTTTACACGGCGGATATCGGAGCGAGAGAACTAAAGGGGGATGACGATGGCAATTGAGCGGCACGTGGAACGTTTAATCCGGTACGGATTGCAAAAAGAGCTGATTTCATTTCTTGATATTGAATATACAAGAAACCGTTTATATGAAACTTTGCATATTACCCATCCGGAGGCTTCAGAACAGAAAGAAAATGAATCGTCGGCATCATTGCCGGACATATTGGCCCCGATTTATGAATGGGCGGCAGAAACGGGCCGGATGGCAGCCGATACAGACACCTATCGCGACCTGCTGAGCGTGAAGATCATGGGCTGCTTTGCCCCGCAGCCGTCCGAGATTGTGCGTCGTTTTGAAGAAACAAAGGCGGTGCACGGGCCGGAGCAGGCGACAAAGGCGTTTTACCGATTTTCAGAGGATGTGTATTATATCCGTTCGGACAGAATACAGCGGAATGTCGGGTGGACGGCTGAGACGGCTTACGGAAAGCTGGACATCACGATCAATCTTTCAAAACCGGAAAAAGATCCGAAAGCAATTGCCGCTGCCAAAGAGCAGCCTCAATCCGATTATCCGAGATGTGTTCTTTGTAAAGAAAATGTCGGGTACGAGGGGAGACCGGATCACCCGGCGCGTCAAAACCTTCGTGTCATTCCGGTCATTCTCGGCGATGAGCAGTGGTTTCTGCAATTTTCTCCGTATGTGTATTACCGGGAGCATTGCATCGTTTTGAAAGACCGGCACGAACCGATGAAGATCAGCAAAAAAACGTTTGACCGGCTGCTGTCGTTTGTCAGCCAGTATCCTCATTATTTTCTCGGTTCCAATGCTGATCTGCCGATTGTCGGCGGCAGTATTTTAAGCCACGACCATTTTCAGGGGGGCCATTATGAATTCCCGATGGCGCGGGCGGAGACAGAAAGCCGGTACAGGCTGCCTGACTATCCGAAAACGGTGCTGGGAATTGTGAAGTGGCCGATGTCGGTCATCCGCCTGCAAAGCGAGAGCGCGTCTGAGCTTTCCGGCGCGGCGGATGCCATCCTGCGGGCATGGCGCGGTTATTCCGATGAGGCGGCTGATCTCCTCGCCTGTTCAGGAGAAACACCGCACAATACAATTACGCCGATTGCCCGGCGGAGAAACGGTTTATTCGAATTAGATCTCGTCCTCAGAAATAACCGCACCTCTGATGAGCATCCGCTGGGAATTTTTCATCCCCATCAGGAAGTTCATCACCTGAAAAAAGAAAATATCGGACTGATTGAGGTAATGGGGCTTGCGATTCTGCCGGGCCGCCTTGAACAAGAAATGAAATACACGGCTGAAGCGCTGTGCTCCCCGGACCCGGAAGCGGTCTTAACGGCAGACCCTTCTGCGGCAAAGCATAAAGATTGGGCGCTCAGTGTGCTGCATAAGCGGAAGGTAACGAAAGAAAACGCGGAACAGATTCTGAAAGAGGAAATCGGCCATGCCTTTGCGCGGATACTGGAGCATGCCGGCGTCTTTAAACAGACAGAAGAAGGCAGAGCGGCTTTCCGGCGGTTTATCCGCCATTTGGGCGCTCTACCGGAAAAAAGCCCCATCCCATAAGGGACGAGGCTTTTTTTTATCCTCTGCTTCTGGCGATCAGGCTGAATAAGAATACCACGATCGCAGCTCCGATGATTGCCGGAATGATGGCAAAGCCGGCAAGGTGAGGACCCCATGTGCCGAGCAGTCCGTGCCCGATCCATGCGCCGATCAGACCGGCGATCATTGACCCGATGATTCCCCCGGGCATACTGCCTTTTACAAATAAACTTCCGATCCAGCCGATAATAATAGCGACAATCAGAGATACGATAAAACCCATAAATATCACTTCCTATTTTTTATTATTTATGCCTATATGTTTCCTTCGTTTTGTCCATATTAAACATATGAATGCGTTTTTTATAATGAACATATCAAGGCGCGTTCCGGTCTTTTTTTTCACAATGCGTTGCGTTAAAATGGAAACCGTGTGAAAAGGTGTGAGCAAAGGAAAAAATATTTCTTTTGTAGAATGTTTAACAAAATGAAACTTTTTGTTGACCAGCGATTTTTATTATGGTAAACCTTTATTTGGTATTATTCGTTCTCGCTATCTTTTTTCTCTATATATGCTAAATGATCTAAAACTTTTTATGTTTGATTTACGCAAGTGGAAAAAGTTCATGCATTTTTTGACGATTTTGTGACATTAGGTCGAAAAAAAGATGAACTTTAGAAAAAAATAAAGCTAATAAGTGCAGATTTTGATAGCATAACAAGGTAGATAGAGAAAAGATTTTGAGAAAGTACATTTCAGATTCACTACATCAATAGGAAGGATGGTGATCTTCTTGTTCAGAGCATTTAAACCGTTACTTTTATTAGCGATGTTGGCTGTTGTTTTCGTACTGGGCGGATGCAGCGACATTTCCGTTTTAGATCCGAAAGGACCTGTAGCAGACCAGCAGAAAGATCTGATTCTCTTGTCAATCGGATTTATGCTGTTCATTGTCGGCGTCGTATTCGTACTATTTACAATCATTTTAGTGAAATACCGCGACCGCAAAGGCAAAGACAGCGGAAATTACAAGCCCGAGATGCACGGCAACACGTTCTTAGAAGTAGTCTGGACAGTGATCCCAATTTTAATTGTTATTGCACTTTCTGTGCCTACCGTACAGACGATATATTCGTTAGAAAAAGCGCCTGAAGCGACAAAGGATAAAGAGCCTCTTGTTGTTTATGCTACTTCGGTAGACTGGAAATGGGTATTCAGCTACCCTGAGCAGGATATTGAGACGGTTAACTACCTGAACATTCCTGTAGACCGTCCGGTTTTATTTAAAATTTCTTCAGCAGATTCAATGGCATCGCTATGGATTCCTCAGCTTGGGGGACAAAAATACGCGATGGCGGGAATGCTGATGGATCAATACTTACAAGCTGACAAAGTGGGAACATATGAAGGCCGCAACGCGAACTTCACCGGCGAACACTTTGCCGACCAGAAATTCAACGTAAAAGCTGTTACGCAAAAAGACTTTAACAGCTGGGTGAAAAAAGCCCAAAGCGATTCTCCAAAGCTGACGAAAGAGAAGTATGACGAACTGATGCTTCCGGAGAATGTCGGAAAATTAACGTTCTCTTCTACACACTTAAAATACGTTGACCACGGCCAAGATGCCGAATATGCGATGGAGGCGCGCAAACGCCTTGGCTACAAAGCCGTATCACCGCACTCTAAAACAGACCCGTGGGAAGATGTAAAGAAAAACGAATTTAAAGTATCCGACGATAAACAAGATTGAAATTGAACAAGAAAGGAGGAAGCCCGAATGAAATTGAGATGGGATGAATTTTTTGTAACAGGTGACCCATTAATTCTGGGCGCACAAGTTTCCATTGCGCTTTCCACTATCGCTATCATCGTTGTACTCACATACTTCAAAAAGTGGAAATGGCTCTGGTCTGAATGGCTGACGTCTGTAGACCATAAGAAACTTGGAATCATGTACATTATCTCTGCTGTTATCATGCTGTTCCGCGGCGGGGTCGACGGCTTGATGATGCGCGCCCAGTTAGCGCTTCCTAATAACAGTTTTTTAGACTCAAACCACTATAATGAGATCTTTACGACTCACGGTACGATCATGATTATCTTCATGGCGATGCCGTTTTTAATCGGTCTGATCAACGTTGTCGTACCTTTGCAGATCGGTGCGCGCGACGTAGCATTCCCTTACTTGAACAACCTGAGTTTCTGGACGTTCTTTGTAGGTGCGATGCTTTTCAATATTTCTTTCGTTATCGGAGGTTCTCCGAACGCAGGATGGACGAGTTACATGCCGCTGGCAAGCAACGACATGAGTCCCGGGCCTGGTGAGAACTTCTACCTGCTCGGTCTTCAGATTGCCGGTATCGGTACGCTGATGACGGGTATCAACTTTATGGTGACGATCCTGAAAATGCGTACGAAAGGCATGACGCTGATGCGTATGCCGATGTTCACATGGACGACGCTGATTACAATGGTTATTATCGTATTCGCCTTCCCTGTTTTGACAGTGGCATTGGCGCTGTTATCATTTGACCGTTTGTTCGGCGCTCACTTTTTCACGCTGGAAGCCGGCGGTATGCCGATGCTTTGGGCTAACTTGTTCTGGATTTGGGGACACCCTGAAGTATATATCGTTATCTTACCGGCATTCGGTATTTTCTCTGAAATTATTTCAGCGTTTGCAAGAAAGCAGTTATTCGGTTACAAAGCGATGGTCGGCTCAATTATCGCCATTTCCGTCCTGAGTTTCCTTGTATGGACTCACCACTTCTTCACAATGGGAAACAGTGCGTCCGTTAACTCTTTCTTCTCGATTACAACGATGGCGATTTCGGTTCCGACCGGGGTTAAAATCTTTAACTGGCTCTTTACGATGTATAAAGGCCGAATCAGTTTTACAACACCGATGCTGTGGGCGCTCGCGTTCATCCCGAACTTCGTTGTCGGCGGGGTAACAGGGGTTATGCTTGCGATGGCTGCAGCGGATTATCAATACCATAATACGTACTTCCTCGTATCTCACTTCCACTATGTGCTGATCGCGGGTACGGTATTTGCATGTTTCGCAGGATTTATTTTCTGGTATCCGAAAATGTTCGGCCACAAGCTGAACGAAAGAATCGGAAAATGGTTCTTCTGGATCTTTATGATCGGATTTAATGTATGTTTCTTCCCTCAATACTTCTTGGGGCTGCAAGGTATGCCTCGCCGTATTTACACTTACGGACCGAATGACGGATGGACTGCATTGAACTTTATTTCAACTGTCGGAGCCTTCATGATGGGTGTCGGATTCTTAATCCTTTGCTACAACATCTACTACAGCTTCCGCTACTCTACTCGCGAGATCAGCGGAGATTCATGGGGCGTGGGACGTACGCTTGAGTGGGCGACTTCATCTGCGATTCCGCCGCATTACAACTTTGCGGTGCTTCCTGAAGTGAAATCTCAAGATGCGTACCTGCAATTGAAAGAAGACAAAACGGATATTCATCCGGAAAGCAAGTTCAAGAAAATCCATATGCCGCACAACTCCGGAAGACCGCTTATTATGTCAGTGGCGTTCGGTATTGCAGGCTTCGGACTTGTGTTTGAATGGTTCTGGATGGGCATTGTCGGCTTGATCGGCATTCTGCTTTGCATGGTGCTTCGTTCATTTGAATATGACAATGGCTACTATATACCTGTTGAAGAAATAAAAGAGACGGAAAGAAAGATTTCCGAATAAAGGAGGCGTGATTTATGGAACATGCAGAACACGGCAATTCTAACGCGCCTATGGAATATCAATCTGAAACCGGCAGACTCAATATTCTCGGGTTTTGGATCTTTTTAGGGGCAGAGATTGTGTTGTTCTCAACACTATTTGCAACCTTCTTCGTTCTTCAAAGAAGAACAGCAGGAGGAGTCTTACCGGCTGAATTATTTGAAGTGAAGCTTGTCATGATCATGACATTCCTGCTTCTGATCAGCAGTTTCACCTGCGGGATCGCTGTTCATGAAATGCGTCGCGGAAGTTTAAAAGGCGTCGTCATTTGGACGATCATTACGCTTCTTCTCGGTGCGGGCTTCGTCGGATGTGAGCTTAACGAGTTCATCCACTATGTACATGAAGGAGCATCTCTCGGTACAAGTGCTTTCTGGTCTGGATTCTTCGTCCTTCTGGGAACGCACGGAACGCACGTAACGATCGGTATCTTCTGGATTGCCGGCATCTTACTGCAATTGAAGAAACGCGGATTAACGCCGCAGACGTCTTCAAAAATCTTTATCTCAAGTTTATACTGGCACTTCTTAGACGTTGTTTGGATCTTCATCTTTACAGGCGTCTATCTCATCGGATTGGGGGGACTATAATATGGCAAACAAATCTGCTGAACACAGCCACTTTCCGTGGAAGCATATCGTAGGTTTTGCGTTGTCTATTATTCTGACCCTGCTGGCCCTTTGGGTTGCGGTATATACGGAATTAAGCCCATCAGCAAAACTGTGGATCATTTTCGGATTCGCATTTATCCAAGCCGGTCTTCAGCTTCTCATGTTCATGCACATGACAGAAAGCGAAAACGGCGGAATTCAAGTCGGAAACACGCTCTTCGGATTTTTCGGAGCGATTGTTATCATCCTTGGTTCCATCTGGATCTTTGCGGCGCACTACCATCACGGGGACCATATGGATGGAAACCCTCCGGGCGGTGCGAAGCATCATTCCGAACATCAGGAATAAAAAGAAACCCTCTTCGTTCAGGCGAAGAGGGTTTTTTGTGCCTTTATTGGCTTCTTCTCCGGCGCAGGCGCGGAAGGCCGTAAATGATAAAGGCGGCGATATGGGCAACGATGACGTTGACGGCAAACAGGATGATCATGAGTGTGTGGCCGAGAGGGGATAGGCTGCTGGTTGCGTAAAAGTAGAAGAAAACCCACATGAGAATAATTGGCGGTATGGCCGAAAGAGCGACTTTTTTGTTATCCAGCCAGATAAAGAGGGGTGTTGCGCTTGCGACCAGTAAATAAGCAAAAAACATGTCCATCTTACATGTCTCCTTTCATTTTATGGGAGCGTTTCCAAAATGAAATACAGAGAATAAAATGTGTCTGTTTTGTGGTCGTTTTTTGAACATTTTGTTACAATTATTATACCATGTTTTCCAATTTTTGATACCGCTTTTTCGAGAAATGTATTGCAACTATTGCCTCATTTTTGGATAGGTACAAGAAACCGGAAAGGTCAAATACCCTGTCACATTTCCGGACAAGGGAATGGCACAGGCTGTGAACCTTTGCTATGTTCAAAGAAAACATGCACAGCAAGGGTGGTTTTGAAGTGGACATAACAAAAGACGATGTCACAGCGCCGGACGTCATTGCGCTTTTGCAGGAGCATCTGAAGAGCATGACCATGCATTCTCCCCCGGAAAGTATACACGCGCTCAATGCGGACCGGCTGCGTCAGCCTGACGTTACGTTTTGGAGTGCGAGGGAAAACGGCGTCCTGCTCGGCTGCGGCGCCTTAATGGAGCTAAACAGCCGGCACGGTGAGATCAAATCAATGAAAACGGCTCCGCATCATGTCAGAAAAGGCGCAGCCAACCGGATCCTCCGCCATATGCTTGAAGAAGCAAGGCGGCGGGGCTATCAGCGGATCAGCTTAGAAACCGGTTCTATGGAGGCTTTTCTCCCCGCCAGACGCCTGTATGAAAAAGCAGGGTTTCAATATTGTGATCCGTTTGCACATTATAAAGAGGACCCGAACAGCTTGTTTATGACGTTAAACATAGACTGAAACCCCTTTTCTGACGAGAAGGGGTTTTTTATCGGAAAAGTTTCATCATGACCGAAACATTTCCTTTTCTGACACGTCATATGTCGTGTAGTCCCCAAACCGTAAAAAATAAAAAGGAAGCAACCTCATCATGTTTTCTTGAACGGTGTTCATGTATAATAAACAATAGTGACTTCCGATGAAAATGTAAGGCGGGATAGAATGAGTCGATATAAGAAACAGCAAAATCCCTATTATCAGGGGGATTTGATTTTTATATTTGGTGTGTTTTTAATAATTAGTGTTGCGGCGATTTATGCGGCCGGACAGTTCGGGCAGTATGGAGGCAGTGCCTGGATGAAGCAGATTGTCTTCTATGTTATAGGTGCGGGATTCATCGGATTATTGCTGTACTTTGATTTAGAGCAGCTTGAGAAACTGAGTCTGTACGTATTGATTGCCGGCGTGCTGTCGCTGCTCCTTTTGCGTGTGGCGCCGGAATCCATCGCGCCGATCAAAAACGGAGCGAAGAGCTGGTTTCAAATCGGCAGCTTTACCCTCCAGCCCTCTGAGTTTACGAAAATAGGAATTATGATGATGGTCGCGTCCATTATATCGAAGGCGGGCCCGAAGGATCAAAGATCGCTTCGGGAAGATGTGAATCTGCTTTTGAAAATTGCGGCATGGACGGTTATTCCGATCGGGATGATCGTTTTGCAGGATGCCGGAACGGGTGCGATCTGTCTGTTTATCGTTATGGTGATGGTTTTTATGTCAGGTGTAAACTGGAAGCTGATCACCATCATCGGCGGTTCGGCCGCGCTTGTGCTTGGCCTATTCTTAGTGCTTGTAATTGAATTTCCCCATGTGGCGAATTCGATCGGTATTGCGGATTATCAAATTAACCGGATTACATCGTGGATGTCTGACTCCAGTGCGGCAACGACTCAGGCCGAGAGCGATAAAAGCTGGCAGGTGGATCAGGCCGTTATGGCGATCGGATCGGGCGGCATTACCGGAAACGGCGTTCATAATCTGAAAGTGTACGTACCTGAGGGACAGACTGACTTTATCTTTGCGATTTTGGGTGAAAGTTTTGGGTTTTTAGGCTGCGCCATTGCGGTTGTCATGTTTTTCTTTTTAATTTACAGACTTGTGGTGCTGATTGACCGCTTGCATGCGTTTAACCGATTTGGCGCGTTTTTTTGCGTAGGGTTTACTGCACTTATCGTGATTCACACCTTCCAGAACATCGGGATGAATATCGGCATTATGCCGGTTACCGGTATTCCGCTGCTGTTTGTCAGCTATGGAGGGAGCTCGGTGCTTTCTACATTAATCAGCTTCGGGATCGTATATAACGCAAGTGTGCAGCTGACGAAATATAAAAGCTACTTGTTCAATTCTTAATGTGAGACGGCTCGTTTTTCGGGCTGTCTTTTTTGTTTAGAGCATTTCGCTTTTGGCATGATACTCTTTCGGATATGATATATAGAGAAGGAGGCTTTATATATGAACAATACCATCGAAACCATACTTAATCATCGGTCGATCCGATCATTTACTGACGAGCTTCTGACAGCAGAAGAGATAGATACATTAGTGAAAAGCGCCCAGGCGGCGTCAACGTCCAGTTACGTGCAGGCTTACTCCATCATCGGCGTAACCGATAAGGAGAAAAAGCGGAAGCTGGCGGCACTGGCCGGAAACCAGCCTTACGTCGAAAATAACGGGCACTTGTTTGTGTTTTGCGCTGATTTGTACCGTCATAAAAAACTTGCTGAGGAAAAAGGCGAAAACATTACCGAGCTTCTTGAGAATACGGAAATGTTTATGGTCAGCGTCATTGATGCCGCACTTGCCGCACAAAACGTAAGTGTTGCCGCGGAATCAATGGGGCTTGGCATTTGTTACATCGGAGGCATTCGAAATGAACTTGATCAGGTGACGGAAGTGCTTGGTACACCTGACCATGTGCTGCCGCTGTTCGGCTTGGTAGTCGGTCATCCCGCTCATCCGTCCGGTCAAAAGCCGCGCCTGCCGAAACAAGCCGTATATCATGAAAACACGTACGATACGAATGAAGAAAACTTCCGCAGTTATATGAAGGAATATGATGAAACCATTTCCGATTATTATGATAAACGGACAAACGGCAAGCGGGTTGAAACGTGGTCTGATCAAATCCTGCAGTTCATGAAACAAAAACCGAGAACCTATTTAAATCAATATGTAAAAGATAAAGGTTTTCAAAAGAATTAAGAAAAAACCTCTCCTGACCGGGAGAGGTTTTTTTATGTTTCACGTGTAACATATTTCGACAAAATGGAACAAGGTATATAAATGTTTATCATCAGGGATGCTTATAAGCATACAGAAAGAAAAAACGGCTTAGCAGTGGTACGATGTTGATGAGGTGACAGTGATGATTTCATTAAGTATATTGGATCAATCTCCTGTATCAGAAGGTTGTTCTGCGGAAAGTGCACTGCGGAATACAGTAAGACTGGCGCAGGAGGCGGAAAAGCTCGGATATAAGAGGTTTTGGGTGTCAGAGCATCATTTTTCAGAGCGGTTGGCGGGTTCAAGCCCTGAAGTGCTGATCAGCCATATTGCGGCGAAAACGAATGACATTCGGGTAGGATCAGGCGGTGTGATGCTTCCGCATTACAGCGCATATAAAGTGGCGGAGAATTTCCGAGTGCTCGAAGGGTTGACGCCGGGCAGAATCGATCTCGGATTAGGGAGAGCGCCGGGCGGAATGCCGATCGCATCATGGGCGCTGAATGACGGAGGGAAGCGTAATGCTGATCAATATCCGCAGCAGCTTCGTGAGCTGGCGATGTATTTGCATGATGCAGCTGATGACAATCACCGTTTTCCGAATCTGACCGCATCACCCCTTATTAAGACGGCGCCGGAAGTCTGGCTTCTCGGTTCTTCGGGGGAAAGCGCGCTTCTGAGCGCAGAAATGGGAGCAGGCTATATGTTTGCCCACTTTATTAATGGAGAAGGGGGAGAAAGCACGACAGCACAATATAAGCGCAGATTTAAACCTTCTGTATTAGGAAAAGAACCAAAAACAGCCGTGGCGGTGTTTGTGCTGTGCGCGGATACGGAGGAGAAAGCGGAGGAACTCGCGGCCGTCATGGATTATACGCTGCTTGCGGGTGAACAGGGGATTCCGCTTCACGGCGTACCGTCTTACGAAACCGTCCGCGGCAATACGTATACACCGTATGAACAAAGACGAATTGCCGATAATCGGAATCGGATGATCATCGGAACGAAGCAGCAAGTGAAGGAACAGATTCTGGCTCTCAGTAAAGCATACGGAACAGAAGAAGTAATGGCTGTGACCATTACTCATCATTTTGAAGATAAACTTCAGTCATACCGTCTGCTTCGAGAAGCTTTTGCCGAATAGTCAGAAAGAAACCCTGCTGATGCTCCAGCAGGGTTGTTCGGTTATTCAATGATAAAAGGTTTTTCAGTCAGCACCTGGCTTGATTTCCCTTTGTTCGCGGCATAGGCCAGCATATAATATTCTCCTGCCGGCAGTGCGGTGTCACCATTGACTTTGCCGTTCCAGTCGAAATATTGATAGCCTTTATCCTGCTTTTTGTAGATGCCGGCTTGGCCGACAAAGTCAAGATTACTGTCATATACAAGGAAGGCAAGCTCTTCGGCTCCCGCCGGAAGATAGGTTTCAATTTGGTAGGTTCCCTGCGTTGTGCCGTCCTGTACGTCGATTGACGTCACGCGCGGATAGTCCGGCTCTTTTACAATCAGCAGCGTCGGCACTTTTGCGGCTGTTTTTCCGCCTTCACGCACTGTGACGGTTCCCTCATAGGTGCCCGCCTTTACTTTTTTGGCATTGACCTTTACTTTCGCATTGACCTTTCCGGTTTGATGAGCGGGGATCACGACCCGGTCTGTGCCCGAAACGGTAATGCCCGTGCCGTTGAAAGAATACTCGAGCTGATATGATTTTCTGATGGACGATTGGTTTTCAATCGTAAAGGTTTCTTTTTTCGTTTCATTGCCTTTGTCTTTCATAAACGTTCCGTAAGAATAACTTCCCGGGGCGACAAGGGAGTCTGCTTTGATCGCCTTCATGATTCTGATGCTTCCGGCGCCTTGCGCATTATGCGGGTATACGTCACCGTCCGCGTCCGTTAAGGTTTCCGCCGTGTTCATGAGAGCGGCTTTTATTTGTTCCGGGCTCCATTTCGGTTTGGCCTGCTTGATGACGGCAGCTGCGCCGGCTACATGCGGAGAAGCCATGCTCGTTCCCTGTTTCGATCCGTAGCCGTACGGGTCGGCCGGATCATGGGTCGGAATGGTGCTCACGATGTTTACGCCGGGAGCAGAGACGTCAGGTTTAATCATCCACGTGTCCATAACCGGGCCGCGTGACGAAAAGTCTGCCATTTGTTCAGTGAGCGATTTAGCGACGGATAAATGGAATGTCGCTTTTGTGCCGCCCGCTTTTAATTGGCTGACGAGTTTTTCGCCGTCTTCTGATGAAAGCTTAACCGTCGGTACGGACATGCCCGGTACGTTGGCTTCAATTTCTCCCGGGGCATTGTTATACACAACCATACCGATCGCGCCCGCTTTTTTGGCGTTGTCTGCTTTATCCACAAAGGCGATGCTGCCCCGTTTGACGACCGCGACTTTTCCTTTCAGATCTTTGCCTTCAAAATCCTTTTGCTCGCCGATACCCGCCTCTATGAGCTCTGTTTCTTTTTTATTCAGTGCTTTTATGTCATCTTCTTTGTTGTAGCCCATTACTTTCGCTGAGGAATAGGAACCGAAGGAGACGGCGTACTCGTTCAGCGGCAGCTGGGTCGCACCGACGGAGATGGCTTCTCTGGACGTTCCCGGAGAGCCGACGGTCCAATTGTTCGGCCCGCTGTTTCCGTTTGATGTAACGGCCGTGACGCCTTCTGACATCGCCCAGTCAAGCGCCGTGCTTGTCGCCCAGTCCGGGTTATTCACAGAATTGCCGAGAGAAAGGTTCATGACATCCGCTCCGTCCTGTACGGCGCGTTCGATGCCGGCGATGACGTTCTCCGTTGTTCCGCTTCCCCCCGGACCGAGCACACGGTAGGCAAGGAGTGTAGCATCCGGTGCGACGCCTTTAATCGTTCCGTTTGCCGCTACCGTGCCCGCGACATGAGTTCCGTGGTCAGTCGACGCGCCTCTCGGATCACCGGACGGTGTTTCTTCAGGATCGTAATCGTTATCCACAAAATCGTATCCTTTATATTGTCCGAAATTTTTCTTTAAGTCAGGGTGTTTATATTCGACACCGGTGTCAATAATGGCCACCTTGACGCCTTTCCCCGTATAGCCGAGCTTCCACGCGTCATTTGCCCCTATATAAGGCGCGCTGTCATCCATCTGCGGAGACACGGCATCCTTAGATAGGGTGATGTCTTTATCTTTCAGCTGATCGGTATGATAGCTGACGTTCGGATAAACCGCTTTGACATCCTGATCACTCAGCAGTTTCGGAATTTCATTTGCCGGGAGTTTCATGGAGAAGCCGGAAAACACTTGCTCATATTCCCTGTTGATTTTTCCGTGTTTAATGGTTTTGAGCGCTTTCTTTTTCACCTTTGAGCGTTCGCTTTTCAGCTTGCTTTTTGTCTGTGCTTTGCCGAGTTCCTTTGCTTCCGCCAGTGACTTTTCCTTCAGCTCGACGATGACTGTCGTTTGTTTGCCGGTGGTCATATCAATGTCACCAAATACCTCAGCCTTCTCAAGATCAGGAGTTTGCGGTTTTGAAGCCGGCGCAGCCTGTGAACTTGTGGATAAGGTAAAGGATAAGACAAAAGCCGGAAGCAGATAACGGATGATTCCTTTTTTCAATCGTGTTTCCCCCTTTTTCTTTATCTAAATTAGAAATCTAGTATATATTTCTTGAAAATTCAAAATAATCCTTGTGACATATGACTCATTTATGGAAATTGGTCTGTGAATAAGGAGGGAGTTATACACAGAATCCTGTGTATAACTGAATAAAATTGTGTATATATATTGTTGGGAACGAGTGTTCCTATACAAAATATAGATCGAGTTTGTGGATATGTGGATATACCCTGTGTTTAAGCTGTGCTTAACCAAGGGATAAGGTGTGTATAACTTTTTTTATCGGCTTTTCCATTTTTCAGGTCATTTCCATCAGCTTTCAACAAAACTTCTGAAAACTAGTTTGTTTTTTCACTCATATTGTGACAAACAATTCGCCCGGCCGCGTCTATCATAGAGTCATAGGGTTGCTAGACCCGCTAGTTTTTAGCGGAGAAGGATCGGCCGCCTTTTCCGTTAAAGCGGAGAGAAAAACAGGCCTGCGAACAAGCTGTCTGTCAAAAAGAAGCGGAGGGATGATTTGCAATGAAACGTTTGCTAGTATCTTTACGGGTGTGGATGGTCTTTCTGATGAACTGGATGGCGCCGGGTAACGGAAGATATCCATTAGCCGCCGTGTACGGAAACCAAGCGGCTTATCATAAGAAAGCGAAGCGGACGGCTGGGGCTTTTTCGTTTGTGAGCCGTGTCCGATCGGCGGATTTGACCGATGAAACGAAATCGGCCCGCGGCAGGCTGGATAAAAATCGATGGATGCCTGTCCGCAAAGAATTGCCGAAACGGGAGCGCGCGGGTCCGGCACCTTTACATCATATGAAAAAGAGGGTACAATCCCACTAAACATATGAACGGGAGCGAACCTCTTGAGAATAGACAAAGTATTAAATAACAATGCGGCGTTAATAAAAGAAGACGGACGGGAAAAGATCGTAATGGGTCCCGGAATCGCTTTTCAAAAGAGAAAAAATGATGTGATTCAAAAACATAAAATTGAAAAAATATTTGTCGTGCACGACGAAAATGAAAAGTTCAAACAAGTGTTAGAAACGCTTCCCGAAGAGCATATAGAGGCGGCTGAAGATATC
The DNA here is from genome assembly GCF_053663355.1 of Bacillus sp. JK106. Lineage (NCBI taxonomy): Bacteria > Bacillati > Bacillota > Bacilli > Caryophanales > Bacillaceae > Bacillus > Bacillus sp. JK106. The sequence goes on from NZ_JBSJQC010000001.1 coordinate 289,076, forward strand.
ATCAGCCATGCGGAGGGAGAGCTTGCGGCACCTTTGAACGATCACATCCACATTGCGCTGGCGGACCATTTATCCTTTGCGATCGAAAGGATTCAAAACGGCCTTCAGGTGCATAACCGATTGCTTCATGAAATTAAGGCGCTTTATAAAAAAGAATATGAAATCGGCCGCTGGGCGGTTGAACACGTGAAACAAACCCTCGGTATATCATTGCCTGATGATGAGGCGGGGTATATCGCGCTTCATATCCACACTGCTAAGGCGGATGCCAAAAGCATGTATTCGGCGATGAAGCATACAACCATGATCAAAGAAATGATCGAAAAGATCGAATCCTTTTTCGAACAGAAGGTGGATGAAGACAGTATTTCCTATCAGCGCCTCGTCACGCACTTGCGGTATGCGGTCAGCCGGTTGGACTCAAATGAAGCACTCCATTCCATGGACGAGGAGATGCTTTATTTCATCCAAAAAAAGTATCCGTTTGCTTATCGGTGTGCGCTTGAACTGGCGGCGTTCTTAAAAAATGAATATGATTTGGAACTGCCGGAATCCGAGGCCGGCTATATTACGCTGCATGTCCAGCGTCTGCAAAAAAACCCGGAATAACGCGTCTGTTTCGAGAAACAGACTTTTTTTTTGAAAACATATTGACGAAAGCGCTATCATGAAATAAAATGAAAGCGCATTAAAAAACTGAATCGGCGGGATTGTGACTGGTAATGCAGGCAAGACCTAAAATTTGCGTACATGAAAAAGGGATCATGCTGACCTTTTTCGTTGGCGAATTTTAGGTCTTTTTTGATTTTAGAAAGGGGGATACATCATGAATTATCAAGAAACGGCAAAACAGCTTATCAAACACATCGGAGGGAAATCAAATATCATCAGCGCGACACATTGCGCCACACGGCTCAGGCTCGTCATTCAAGATGAACAGAAGATCAGCCAGGCCGATATTGAAGAGACAGAAGGAGTAAAAGGGGCTTTCAGCAGCTCGGGGCAATATCAGATTATATTCGGCACCGGTCTTGTGAATAAAGTGTATGACGCTGTTTCAAAAGAAGCCGATTTGGAGCGGGAGGATCGTGAGACACATCAGGACGCAGCGAAAAAAAAGCTGAATCCGGCCGCAAGATTTGCGAAAACACTGTCTAACATATTCGTTCCCATCATTCCGGCTATCGTGGCAAGCGGACTTTTAATGGGGCTGCTCGGCATGATGAAGGCTTTTCACTGGGTGTCTGAACAATCATCGCTGTTTAAGCTTTTAGACATGTTTTCAAGCGCGGCGTTTATCTTCCTGCCCGTATTCATCGGGTTCAGTGCGGCGAAGGAATTTGGCGGCAATGCCTATCTCGGTGCCGTGCTCGGGGGGATTATGATCCATCCGGCGCTTTTGAATCCGTGGGGGCTTGCGGATGCATCGCCTGATTTTATGCAGCTCTTCGGCTTCGACATTGCGCTGCTCGGCTACCAAGGGACGGTCATCCCCGTACTGTTAGCCGTTTACATTATGAGCAAAGTGGAAAAGGGCACGAGAAAAATGGTGCCTCACGCATTCGACTTATTGGTCACCCCGTTTGTCACGGTGATTGTCACAGGATTTATCACCTTTATCGCAATCGGTCCTCTTGGCAGGGCGATCGGATCAGGCATTACCGTCTCGCTGACATATGTGTATGATCATGCGGGTATTGTTGCCGGACTTCTTTTCGGCGGTCTTTATCCGCTTATTGTGCTTACCGGTGTGCATCACAGCTTTCATGCGATTGAGGCCGGCCTCATCGCTGATTTGGGCAGAAACTATATCCTTCCTATCTGGTCGATGGCGAATGTCGCTCAGGGCGCGGCGGGACTGGCTGTATTTTTCCTGACGAAAAAAGCGAAAATGAAAGAAATCGCCCTGCCTGCCGCATTTTCCGCTTTTCTCGGCGTAACCGAACCAGTCATTTTCGGTGTGAACCTAAGGTACCGTAAGCCGTTTATCGCGGGAATGATCGGCGGAGCGCTGGGAGGGGCCTATGTCGTGGTGACCGGTGTCGCAGCCAATGCTTACGGTCTGACCGGAATTCCGATGATTGCCATCACGGCTCCGCTCGGTTTAGGAAATCTTATAAACTATCTGATCGGAATGGGCATCGCCTCTGTTTCGGCGTTTATTGCCGCTTACATTATGGGAGCTAAAGAAAAGGAGGCCGTCAAATGAGGACACCGGATCAAGAGCTGCGCCTGCAGGCTGAGGAAGTGAAAAAGAAGCGGCAAGAAACAGCCGCGTCAGATCCATACCGCCAGAACTATCATGTTATGCCGCCGGTCGGGCTTTTAAATGATCCGAACGGCGTCATCCAATGGAACGGCGTCTATCACTTGTTTTTTCAATGGCAGCCATTTCATACGGGGCACGGCGCGAAATTTTGGGCGCATGTGACGACGAAGGATTTCGTTGAGTGGAAAGAGGAAGAAATCGCGCTTGCGCCGGGTGAGTGGTATGACAAAAACGGCTGTTATTCCGGAAGCGCCATCGAAAAAGACGGGCGGCTCTGCCTGATGTACACAGGCAATGTCCGTGACGGAGAAGGAAATCGGGAAACGTATCAATGCCTCGCCGTATCCGAAGACGGGATCGTATTTGATAAAAAAGGAGTCGTCACGCGTCTCCCGGAAGGCTATACCGCTCATTTCCGTGATCCGAAGGTGTGGGAGAAGGACGGGGCGTATTACATGGTGCTCGGCGCGCAGACAGAAAAGCTCACCGGAAGCGCTGTGTTGTTCACGTCAGAGAACTTGACGGATTGGACGTTTCTCGGTGCGATTGCGGGGGCGGACTCGGGCGGTCTCGGGTCATTCGGCTATATGTGGGAATGTCCCGACCTGTTTTCCCTTGACGGAACCGACGTGCTGCTCGTATGTCCGCAGGGGCTTGAAGCCGACGGGATAAAATATCATAACAGCCACCAGGCGGGCTATTTCCTCGGCAGGCTGCATACAGAGCCGCCAGAATTTAAGCATGGTGAATTTACGGAGCTTGACAGAGGATTTGATTTTTATGCGGCGCAGACGCTGGAAGATGATAAGGGACGGAGGATTCTGTTCGCGTGGATGGGCGTTCCGGATCAGCATGAGGACAAACATCCGACACATGCGTATCACTGGATTCACTGCTTAACGATGCCGAGACAGCTGTCACTGTCCAACGGCAGAATCATACAGCGTCCGCTCCCGGAAATGAAATCGCGCCGCACGGATGAACAAAAGCGCAGTCTTCAATTGAATTGCTCGTCTGTAAGCCTCCCGGTGAAAGATGCGTCCCGGGCTGAAGTGCTGCTGGAAGACATCACTTGCGAATCCGGTTTTGAAATCTCAATTCGGGGTGCGTCCCGGTTTATATTTCATCAGGAAGAGGGGCTGGCTGTGCTGGAGCGCACTGCTTTCAGCGGAGAAGAAAAAGAAAAGAGAAGCTGCGCCATCAGCGAGGTGCATTCCGTCCAGCTCTTTCTGGATGCATCCTCCATCGAATTGTTTTTGAATGATGGAGAAGAGGTATTCAGCGCCAGATATTTTCCTTTCCCGGGAAATGATGACGTAACCGTCACTTCGGTTGGAAAAACGGAAATAAATGCCTCAATTTGGACACTTTTGTAGAAAATCGTTCTTTTTTCTTATGTGAAACCTATGCCATCTGTGCTATTCTTCAAACGAAAGCCTATGATTCCAGGAATAAAAGGAGTTGTTTTCTCAGCTTTGAAAAATCAGAAGATGACGCCGAAATGTTTACTTGTCAAAGCCGCAGAGCAAGTGGAAGATAAGCGGGAAGAATATAAAGAAGTATTGCTTCAGCTGAATCGCATGCTCAAGAGGGCTGAGCCGCACAATGAATGGAGTGATCGGCTGAGGCATACATATGAACAGATGAAGGAATATGCGCTGTTTGTGCAATCGATTGAGATGTTTTTGCGGTCATCCGCGAAAAAAATGAAATAATCCCCCTCGATCATGAGGGGGATATTTATTTTATTTTCCGCTAAGACGCATCGCCGAATGTTTAGTCGGTCCGATGTATTGGTTCAGCGGGAAAGATTCTTTGATTGCCGCAGTGATAAATTCTTTTGCCGCATAGATGGCTTCCTTCACTTCAGCGCCTTTGGCCAGTTCTGCCGTCACTGCGGCGGAGAATGTGCATCCGGCTCCGTGCGTGTAAGGCGTATCAATCATTATGCTTTCTAATACTTCCGCGGTTTCTCCGTCATACAGCACGTCGATCGCTTTTTCATGTTTCAATTTGCCTCCGCCTGTAATCAATACATATTTCGCGCCGAGTTCGTGAATTTTCTTGGCCGCTTCTTTCATGTCTTCCACCGTTTTTAATTCATCCATACCGCTCAGCTGGCTTGCTTCAAACAGATTTGGCGTGATGACGGTTGCCAGCGGCGCCAATTGGGTGCGAAGCGCTTCGGCATGCTCCGGATACAGCACTTCGTTCGCTCCTTTGCAGACCATGACAGGATCGATAACGACATTCTTCAGCTGTTTTTCTTTAATCGTTTTCGCCGCAAGCTCTATGATCTCCACGGTAGGGAGCATTCCCGTTTTCATGGCGTCTACGCCGATTCCGTCAACAATCGTCGCCAGCTGTGCGCGAATCGTATCGGCATCAATCGGAAATACTTGATGATCCCAGCTGTTCTCCGGGTCCATCGCTACGATCACGGTCAAAGCCGTCATTCCGTATACGTTTTTTTCTTGAAATGTTTTTAAATCGGCCTGAATTCCCGCGCCGCCGCTGGAATCAGAACCGGCAATAGTAAGTGCTTTGTGCATTGACATATCAATGGCCTCCATCAGTGTTTTATATCTCATTATAGTTAGATTTTCTCCCGATCACAATACGGAAGGCTTGGAGGAACGATTTGACAGCCCCGGGGGATGTGCGTACAATACCTACATAAGATTACTAGGTAAGGGTGAGAAAATAAATGCTCAACAGGGAGCTTGTAAAGGGAAGCACGGTCATTCTGGTGCTGACGCTGCTGAATGAACGGCCCATGTACGGGTATGAACTTGTGAAAGAAATGGAGAAAAGAAGCGGGAATGAACTGCAAATGAAGGAAGGCACGCTGTACCCATCGCTTCATAAGCTTGAACGCCAAAGCTATATTTCTTCTTACTGGGAAAAGCAGACCAAAGGGCCCGACCGAAAATATTACCGGATCACCGATGAAGGAAAAAACATTCTAGCCGAACGGACGAAGGAATGGAATCTGTTCTCCGCTCTGATGGACCGGATGCTGAAGCGGGGCGGGCAGAATGGATAAGGACCTTTATGTGCAGGAAATCAGAAAAGGGCTGGAAGGCAAGGCCGGAAGCCGTGAATTATTAAAGGAAATCGAAAGCCATATTCATCATGCCATTTGTGATCATCTGGAAAAAGGCAAAACCGAAAGCGAAGCGATGGAGCTTATTCTGCGGGAAGTGGGGACTCCGTCTGAGATTATCTCTGCTTTTCAAAAAGCTTCGGCGGTTCCCGCGCGGACTTTTATGCTCTTTTATCTGTTCTGCAACTGCGGTCTTTTTGTGATGGGGGCGATGATTACGATGATGCACGCGTGGAGGGTTCATCCCGCAGTTGACGCGCTGTGGAAAGGGGTTTCCGTTTCAGTATGGCTGATTATGATCGGTTATGTGCTGTATTGGTTCCAAATCGGCTATCAAGCTGGCAAAGAGTTCGGGGCAGGCGGCAAAAAGCTTGCTGAGCGGACGGTATGGGCTTCAATGGTGCCGAATCTATGTTTTATGTTTGTCTTTTTGTTCAATCTGGTTCCGGCTGGGCTGTTTCCTTCGGCGGTCACACCGAGTTTTGCGGCAGTATGCGCCGTTGTGACGGTATGTTTTCCGTTTTGCGGCAAAATGGGTTTTTACGCAGGCAGGCAGAGACTTGCCTGATCTTTTTTACTATATACATAGGGAATCTATATAGGGGTGTTAAAATGAGATTAGGTTCGTGGATGTACGGTGCGTGCGCCCAAATAGCCGTTACCGTATTTACCGTCTGCGGCTTGGTTCTTGCATTGCCCGTTGTGAGTCTTTTTATTATGTTTCTGAATGGGATGCAAGACGCTATTTTTGTTGTTTTCAGTATTTTGCTTCTTCTATTGTTTTATGCGCTGGGATGGATTTGGGCCGTTTCGTTTGCGCGTGAGTGGAAGGTGAAGCTTTTCGAGCTGCAGATCAGCTCGCTCATTCCGCTGGCGGGTATATTATACTTGTACATTGACAGCGGGGTGAGTATACCGGAACTGATTCATGATTGGCATGAGGATGGATGTGCGCTTGTCCCGCCGGCTTTTGTCTGCTTGTGCACATGCTATGCGATGGTGCTGGTGCCTGTTTATCAATCAAAACTTTGGAATGCCATGGATGCGGGCAGACTTAATGCCAAGGCGGTATGCACTGTTTGGGGAGACCTTCTGATCATTCTGGTTTTGCTGGCGGGGATGACCTGGATTTGTTTCTGAATGGGCCGAAATCAAAAATCCCCCCTGATCTCTCCGCCGCTTTATGTTTTAATAGAACATGAGAAAAAGCAGAAGGAGCGGGTCATGAATATATCAATTGTCATAGTCACGTATAATCGGATTCCGGCTTTGTGTGAACTGCTGGAGTCGATTTCCAGGCAGACCATTAAGCCTTATGAAGTCATCATCGTAAATGATGCCGGGGAATCGGTCGAACAAGCGAAGCAGCTGTACAGCGATCTGCCGATTCAGATTATTGATTTAGAACAGAATGCCGGACATGTGGAAGCGCGGAACGCAGGTGTGAAAAAAGCGTCGGGTGATTACATCATGCTGTGCGATGATGATGATTTCATTACGCCGGGCCATTTGAAAAGAATGGCGGCTGCACTTGCTGATGCGGATTTTGTCCATTCTGACGCGGAAATTGTGTCATTTGAAGAACGGGGCGGCACGAGATACCCGGTGTCACGAAAGCCATTCGCCTATACGGCGGATTATGCGGATATGCGGGTATTTTCCACGTACGTTCCGTCAGGCAGCATGTACAGACGTTCTCTGCATGACACGTTAGGGTATTTTGATCCGGATGTCCATAATTATTGGGATTGGGACTTTTATTTGCGCGCCGCGAAACAGCACTGTGTGAAGCGTGTTCCTTGCGCAAGCGTCATATATGCGTTTTTTGAGGGAGGCGGCAATCAGTCCGCGGATCTCGGCGGCAAACGGAAGCGGTACTTAGACCGGTTAAGCGAAAAGCACGGGCTTGGGGAGCTCCCGACGAAAAACTTCGCGGTTCTTCTTGGAGAGCCGGACATGAAGAGGCGGGAGGCGCCGACTGACATTGTGTGGGACGGAAAGCCCGTCCATTCAAGACTGCACAGTTCATAAGGGGGACGGACAGTTTGAAACAGCTTTTAAAAGACAGCTGGTGGAATCAGCTGAAAGATGAATTTGACAAACCGTATTATCAAGAGCTGAGAGAGATGCTGAAACAAGAATACAGCAGCCAAACGATTTATCCTGACAGCCATGATATTTTTAACGCCTTGCATTATACGCCCTATGAGGATGTAAAAGCGGTCATTCTCGGGCAGGACCCGTATCACGGGCCAGGACAGGCGCACGGGCTTAGTTTTTCCGTTCAGCCCGGGGTCAGACAGCCGCCGTCTTTGAAAAATATTTTCATAGAGCTTCAGGACGATATCGGCTGCTCCGTACCGAACCACGGATCGCTCGTCAGCTGGGCGAAGCAGGGAGTGCTTTTGTTAAACACAGTGCTTACGGTTCGCCGCGGGCAGGCCAATTCCCACAAAGGCAAAGGGTGGGAGCGGCTCACTGACCGCATCATTGATGTGGTGAATGAAAGAGAGAAGCCGATTGTCTTTATCCTGTGGGGGCGTCACGCGCAGATGAAAAAAGAGCGCATTGACACATCGAAACACATTATTATTGAATCGACTCATCCGAGCCCGTTTTCGGCAAGGAACGGTTTTTTCGGGAGCAGACCGTTTTCCCGTACAAACGCCGCCCTTGAAAAAATGGGGGAGCAGCCGATCGATTGGTGCATCCCCGACCTGCCGCAATAAACGGTTTTTTGAGGCGCTTCCGCCCGGCGGGAGCGTCTTTTTTGACGTTCCGGGCGGTATGCCGTCAGAAAAAATAACAAACTCCATTCTGCGATTCGCTCAGAAATTTGATAAAATGCAGGAAGAAGACAAATTACTGCTGGAGGATTTACTCATGAACATACATATCTCTGCTTTAATTCAGAAGATGGAAGAAGAACTGAGGCAGGCGAAAACGGCGACCCGCACCGAGGAGGTCAAAATGCACGCGGCCGCCATCCGCTCTCTGTGTGATGTCGTGCTCGGCACTCAGACGCACACCGCTCCGGCGCCTGTGCAGAATCCGATTCCGAAAGCGGCGCCGAAACCTTCCGCGTCTCCTTCGACAGACCCGCTGCTGCTTGAAAAAATGATGGGCAGCGCCGGGCTGAACCAATATCAGAAAAAAGCGAAAGACGAACGTGAGGAAGACGGAAACGGGGATTCCATTTTCGATTTTTAACAGGAGAGGTTGATTGACTTGAAACTGATACTCGGGGGTTTGCAATGGACGGCATTTATGATTGCGGCTGCGATTGTAGTTCCTGTCGCCATCGCACAATCATTTCACTTGAACCATGCCGATTCTGCCGCATTGATTCAGAGCACATTTTTTGTGCTTGGCGTCGCTGCGGTCATCCAATGTCTCCAGGGACATCGTCTGCCGATTAATGAAAGCCCGGCAGGCTTATGGTGGGGCGTATACACGATTTACGGCGGACTGACGGGCACGGTGTTTGCGACATTCGGCGAGACGCTGCGGGCGCTGCAGGGGGCGCTGTTATTAAGCGCTGTCTTTTTCTTTTTGTTCAGCCTTTTTAAAGTGATTGAACGGCTGGCCGTGCTGTTTACGCCGGTTGTGACCGGTGTGTATCTGCTGCTGTTGGTCATGCAGCTGAGTCAGCCGATTGTGAAAGGCCTTTTGGGCATCGGCTATTTAAAAAACAGCGTCGACGGCCTTGTATTCGGGCTCGCCATGGTTGTGACGGCGGCGATGTTCATCATGTCCCGATCGAATGTTACGTTCTTAAGACAGTATGCGATTCTCCTTTCGCTTGCCGGCGGATGGATCTTATTCGCCGTCTTCGGCGCTGCCAAACCGATTCAGATACCGGATCGCGTGATTCAGCTGCCGGTTCTTTTTCCGTTTGGAAAACCCGTGTTTGACAGCGGCTTGATCATTACGTCACTCTTCATTACCGTGCTTTTGATTGTCAACATGCTCGCGAGCATCCGGGTTGTAGAAGCGGCGGTGAAAAAATTCGGCGGCACCGTTGGGAAACGGCGTGAGCGTCCGGCAGGGTTTGCGGCTTCGATCAGCCACCTTTTGAGCGGGCTGTCAGGGGGCATTGCGCCTGTGCCGATTTCAGGGGCGGCCGGTTTTATTGAGACGACGAAGCTTCCTTCGAAAAAGCCGTTTCTTTTGGGAAGTGTATTTGTCATGATCATCAGTATGATCCCGCTATTTATGAATGCGTTTGCGAGTCTGCCCTCACCGGTCGGCTTTGCGGTAAACTTCGTCGTTTTCTCCACGATGGCGGGTCTTGCCTTTACAGAGTTTGACTCTTATGAGAAAGCGGAGCAAAAACGAATCCGCTCCATTATCGGTCTGGCGCTCCTCACGGGGGTCGGCGTAATGTTTGTGCCGGAGAGCGCGTTATCAGGGATGCATCCGATCCTGATTTCGCTCTTAAGCAACGGCCTTGTGCTCGGGACGCTGCTGGCGATAGCGATTGACCGAATCCAGCTTATCAAAAAGAAAAAATCCGACAATCTCGTGTCATCGGATGACGGACGTTGAATTTTGCCGATGTTGGGTTATGATTGAATTGGAAACTTTAACGAAAAGGCGGGAGAAAAATAGATGAAAGTGTTTATTATTCTTGGTGCGATTAACGCTTTATTGGCCGTGGCGCTGGGCGCTTTCGGCGCGCATGGGCTTGAAGGGAAAATCCCCGATAAATATTTGCAGGTGTGGCACACAGGCGTGCAATATCATATGTATCACGCGCTCGGTCTTCTGGCTGTCGCGTTTTTGGCCGAAAAGCTTTCTGGCGCAGGCAGTGTTTCTGTTGCGGGCTGGCTGATGTTTGCGGGAATCGTTCTGTTTTCAGGAAGCCTGTACGTATTGAGCGTGACGCAGATTTCCATTCTCGGCGCGATTACACCGCTCGGCGGCGTGGCGTTTATCATCTCTTGGATTATGATTATCGTCGCGGCCGTCAAATATTTATAAAGAAAAAAAGCCAATCCTCTGTCAAGTGAGCGATTGGCTTTTTGATTTATCTCGGAGAATAAGAAGACATGGAGTACGGATAAGTATAAGCGATTTCCTCATCAAACGTGATGTAATCAAGGTAAATGGTCAGAAGCAGATAGCGGGTGCCCGTTTTCGGATCGCTGATGATGATATGGTCACGTCCCGCCGCCTCAATCACACCGCGGAAAATCTTTGAATTCCATTCTTTGCTGTTTTCAAATGTCATATAAATCGTCGCCGTTTTGCCCCGGTTCAACCGCAGAATATTTTCAATGTATGACTCTTCAATCGGCAGCATGCCGGGAACGTTTTGTGACGATGATGGACCTGACGGGATTTGAAAGCTGCCGCCGCCCTGCTGCTGCGGCTGGCCGGGGAACCCCCCGCCGAAGCCCTGCTGGCCTTGCTGCATCGGCATTGTCATTTGCTGCTGCATCGGCATCATTTGTGATCCTTGGCCCTGAGGCTGCGGATAAGGATTAGGCCCGAGCTGCGGCTGGAATCCTTGCATATCCATTCCCATCCCCATCCCCTGCATTTGCTGATATTGATTCTTTTTCGGTTTCATATTGTTCCTCCTTTGATGAAAACCTCTTGATGCTGAAACCTCCTGACAAGTATCAGACAGCCGACAGAGCGGCTGCTGTTTTTATCTATTCCACCATATGAGCCCAAAGAAAGATTTATGCGAAAAAAGAAAATACGATCCAATGTTTCCGGACATCAGAGCCGGCTTTTTTTGTGCGCGCAATGCTTACTTTTCACATAATAGTCTGTATTCCTAGCGCATCTTCCGCATAAGGAACATATGATAGCGGTAGTTTCAGGTGCGAAAAGGGGGTGACGAGTTGCCTAAAGTGTCAGTGATCATGACGAGCTATAACAAAAGTGACTATGTGGCCCGCTCTATTAAAAGTATTCTGTCTCAGACGTTTACAGACTTTGAACTGTTCATTATGGATGACAACTCAAATGAAGAGACATTGGCGGAAATACGTCCTTTTCTCACGGATGACCGCGTCCGGTTTTATCAAAGCGATGTATCGGGCGTCAAAGAAAGAACGGAAAAAACACGCTACGCTGCTTTGATTAATCAGGCAATAGAAATGGCGGAGGGCGAGTACGTGACGTATGCGACCGACGACAACACGTATGTGCCGGAACGGCTTGAGAAAATGGTGAAAGAGCTTGATGAAGACCCGGAAAAAGCCGTCGTGTATTCAAGTTCCAAAACCTATCATCTGAATCAGCGGAAAGAGACGGTGAAGGAGACGGCCAGGCCCGCCGAACGGATCGTGTGGAACGCGCCGTGCGCCATTGACCATTGTTCGGTCATGCACCGGTTTTCCGTGCTGGAACAGGTCAAATCGGCATTCGGTTCCTATTGGGATGAAAGCCCCGCGTTTTACCGTATCGGTGACGCCCGTTTTTTCTGGAGAGTGAATCATTTTTATCCGTTTTACCCGATTTCTGAGGAGCTTGATATCAATTATATTACCGATCAATCCATCCATTATCAGCTTTTCGCGGCGGAGAAAAACGAGTTTGTGAACAGCCTTCCGCAGCAGACCACGTGCCGGGAGCTGAGGGAATCATTAAAAAAGCTTGGAAAGGGGTGAGGGCTTGTCGGCATACTTAGCGAATTATTGGGTGCTGTACCGGCAGTATATTGACCTTTTTCAGTCACTTCGCTACAAAGACATCCCGCTCGCATTGATCAGTAATTTTTATCAATATATCAGTCCGGCGCTTCGGGAGAGCATGGAGCAGAACCCAGAGCTTTTCGGTCCGGCGGATCAGCATATTCCTGAAGCCGGTATTCAGCCTTATTATGATCAAAAAAGGCAAAACATTAAGAAAACAGATGAGAAACCGGTAAACGGAAAAGTCATTCTGCATTTCGATCATCTTCGGTTCACCGAGGGAAATTACCGGCAGTTTGATCCGGCAAAAACAGCGGTACTGGCCAGGTGGAGTCTGCCTGACCATCATGGGCTGCCCGTTATCTGCAAATTGGAGCTGACGGAAATGGGACAAAAAGGGAACCCCGTCCCTTATATTGAAAAAGCCCATTCCATTTTGAAAGAGCTTCACAGCCATCCCGCTTTCGGAAACAGAGAATTTCAGGAACGTTTGTATAAAGACATCCCGTTATTTATTGAAGCGATTGACGCCGTTGATATTTTGTTTACGGCCGAGAAGATTTCCGCCGTTGTAGTCGGCACGACGGAGGATATTTACAGCCGTATGCTGGCGCTGATGTCCGCGAAAAAAAACGCCGTCAGCATCTGTCTGCAGCACGGAGCGCTCATGGGAGATGAAGCGTTTCTGCCCGTATTTACGGACTATCAGGCCGTATTCGGGGCTTATGAAGCGGAGTGGTATAAAGCAAAAGGCTGCAGGGAGGAACAAATCATCATCACGGGGCATCCCCGTTTCGACGAGATTTTCTCAAGAGAGCCGATAGATCGGGACACGTTTTACCGCAAACTTTCTTTTCTCCCGTCACAGCGGACGGTGCTGATCGCCACGCAGCCGTTTTCTGATGAATTTTATACGGGAGTGCTTGAAGAGCTTGCCGGCCAAAAGAACATGCAGCTCATTATTAAACCTCATCCGTGGGAAATCGGCAAAAACAAGCTGGATGCTTACAATCAGGTGCTGCGGAAATATAAAGCAGGCAAAATCATCAAAAAAGAGATGGAGCTGTATGATATTCTCCCGTATGTTGACGCTGCGGTGACACAGACATCAACGGTCGGTCTTGAAGCGATGCTGTTTCAAAAGCCCGTGCTGATCGGAAAATCAGCGGGAACCCGCCGATACCCTTATTATCATTCACTTGGAGAATTTGTCTTTGAGGACCCGCAGGCACTCGCTCAGGAATTAATCCGGATATGCGAAAGCCCCGCAGAATATCAAAAAGCGGAACAGGCGCGCCGTGCTTTTGTCGCCGCGAACTACCCGGTACAGGATTCGCTTGCCGCTTTATGCCAAGTGCTTCAGGAAAAAACCGGAGTCAGCTTCAGACGGGTTGACCCTTCATAAAAAAGATAGGAGCGCAAAAAAATGGTGCAAAAAAGATCAGCTTTTCTTCCCTATTCATTGCCCATGATCGGGAAGGACGAAATTCAGGAGGTTATTGATACGCTTGAATCGGGCTGGCTTTCAAAGGGACCGAAAGTAGAGGCGTTTGAAAAAGCCTTTGCCGCCTGGACGGGGGCAAAGCACGCGATCGCGCTGAACTCATGTACCGCCGCTTTGTTTTTGGCCCTGAAAGCGAAAGGGATCGGTCCCGGTGACGAGGTCATCACGTCTGCCGTGACGTTCAGTTCAACAGCCAATACAATCGTGCACACAGGCGCCGTTCCGGTGTTTGTTGACATCGATCCGCTTACGCTGAATGCAGACCCTGAAAAAATTGAGGCGGCCGTCACCCCGCGGACAAAAGCGATTGTACCCGTTCATTTCGCCGGCCAGTCGTGTGATATGGATCAGATTCTGGCCATTGCCGAAAAGCATCAGTTATTTGTCTTAGAGGATGCCGCACATGCCGTGTATACCACTTATAAACAGAAAATGATCGGATCAATCGGTGATGCGACGGCATTCAGCTTCTACGCGACAAAAAATCTGGCAACCGGTGAAGGCGGCATGCTGACGACGGACGATGACGGGCTTGCCGATCAGATCAGGGTGCTCAGCCTTCACGGCATGAGCAAAGGCGCGTGGAACCGCTATTCTTCAAACGGAAGCTGGTACTACGAGGTCGAAACACCCGGCTATAAAATGAATATGTTTGATCTTCAGGCAGCGCTTGGGCTTCATCAGCTGAAACGGATTGACAGCATGCAGCAAAGAAGGGCTGACATTGCAAGCCGCTACCAGGACGCCTTCAGACACATGAAAGGGCTGACCATCCCGCATGTCAGTGATGACGGGCGGCATGCATGGCATCTGTATGTTCTTCAAATAGAGGAGCAGGAGGCCGGGATCAGCCGGAACGATCTGATTTCCGCTTTGAAAGACCAATATAATATCGGCACAAGTGTTCATTTTATTCCGGTTCCGTTCCATCCGTATTATCAAAAAACGTACGGATATAAGGAAACTGATTTTCCGGCCGCGGCCGCGTATTATCACCGCACCGTATCACTCCCTCTTTATCCGTCAATGACAGATGATGACGTTGAATACGTCATTGTGGCAGTTACGGATATCGTCAAAGGGGCTGATTAGGTGTACAGACTGAGGGAAAATCTTGCGCAGGACATGATTCATGCCTTCCTGCATCAGAAGGGCATTCAGCCGGAAGCCTATGAATCGTCGCTCTGTTTATTGGAAGAAAACAGCCTTCAAGGCGTGATTTTATATGAAAACTCTTCGTGGGAAAGTCAATTGTTCCGAAAAAATATCATCAATGTGAAGCTTGCAGCCGCAAACAGCACCGGACAGCTCAAAAGGCTGTTTCAGGAATTTTACGCGGCAAGGCGGGCGGACGGCACTGATTTTATATTTATTAAAATACCGGCTGAAGATATCGGCGCGATGCAGGTCGTGCAGCAGCTTCCGAACGCTTATTTTGTAGGGAGTCTTCTCAAGCTCGTCAGTCCGGTGCGTGTATATAACAGCACGCCGCCGTTTGAGATTACAGAAGCCGGACCCGGTGACACGGAAGCGATCAGCCGGCTGGCCCGCGACGCCTTTACAAAAAGCAGGTATTATCAAGACCCCCATCTCAGTTATAAAAGTGCAAACCGCCTGTTTGAAGAGTGGGCGCGGAATAACGCGGAAGGAAGAGCTTCGTTACAATTCCTCGCCAAATATAAGGGAGAGACCGCGGGCTTTGTTCAGGGGCTGTCTAAAGGCGATGAATTCGTCCTTGATCTGATGGCGGTAAAGCCGGGCTTTGAAGGAAAAGGAGCGGGATACCATTTAGCGGCGCACGTGATTGAACAATCATTGCGTTTTCAGCATAAGACTGTATCAGCGGGAACGCAGCTCCACAATGTAAGAGCCGTCCGCCTGTATGAAAGAATGGGATTTAAAGCGGATGCGTCCTATTACTACTATCATGTGTGGCCCGGGAAGGAGGCGGACTGATGGCATCATGCAAAATCGGAACGAAGTCAATCGGCGAAGGTTCGCCCGTATTCATCATCGCCGAAGCCGGAATTAATCATGACGGAAAACTGAGCCAGGCGTTTGAATTGATAGATGCGGCCAGTGAGGCCGGCGCGGACGCGGTAAAGTTCCAAATGTTTCAGGCTGACAAAATGTATCAGAAAGACCCCGGCTTATACAAAACAGCTGCGGGAGAAAACGTCTCTATTTTTTCTTTGGTGCAATCAATGGAAATGCCCGCTGAGTGGATTGAACCGCTTATTGAATATTGTAAGAAAAAAGGCGTGCTGTTTTTAAGCACGGTATGTGACGAAGGCTCTGCCGACTTACTGTATGCGACTTCCCCTTCAGCCTTTAAAATCGCCTCCTACGAGCTGAACCATCTGCCGTTATTGAAATATGTCGCGGGGCTGAAGACCCCGATTATCTTCTCCACCGCGGGCGCTGATATTTCAGATATTCAGGAGGCTTATCAAACCATTACCGGCGAGGGGAACAAAGAAATTGCGATCATGCATTGTGTGGCGAAATATCCCGCGCCGCCTGAATACAGCAATCTGAGCGTCATTCCCATGCTTGCCGCCGCATTCCCGGATGCAGTGATCGGTTTCTCCGATCACAGCGCCCATCCGTATGATGTGCCGTGCGCGGCTGTCAGGCTCGGAGCGAAACTGATTGAAAAGCATTTTACGATCGATAAAAACCTGCCCGGTGCTGATCACTCCTTCGCCCTCAATCCGGATGAATTAAAAGAAATGGTTGCGGCGATCCGCTCAGTTGAAGCGGAGCTGCGGCAGGGGCATCACGCTCCGGTGCCGGAAGTGCTGTCGGGAAGTTCCCATAAAACGACGACACCGATTGAAGGGGATATCAGAAGGTTCGCTTACAGAGGCATTTTTTCAACAGCGCCGATTCAAAAAGGCGAATGTTTTACGGCGGGAAACCTTGCCGTCCTTCGTCCCGGCCAAAAACCGCAGGGGCTTCACCCGAGATATTTTGAGCTTTTAACTGACGGCGCGCGTGCGGTCAGGGATATCCCCGCCGACACGGGCATCACTTGGGATGACCTTTTGACGAAAGGCAGCCCATATGATGACTGACATTTTGTTTATCATTCAGGCGCGGATGGGAAGCGGGCGTCTTCCCGGCAAAGTGCTGAAACCGATCGGCGGGTATACGATCCTCGATATGATTGTCAAAAGGGTTCGGCAAAGCGCGTTTTACGATCAATCACGGGATAATCTGATCGTCGCCGTGTCTGACAGCAAGACCGACGACATTCTTTCTGCGCACTGCCTCAGCAACCGCTACCGTGTGCACCGTGGCAGCGAACAGCGTGTGCTTGACCGGTTTGCACAAGTCATCGAACAAGTAAAACCGGACATCGCAGTCAGACTGACGGGGGATAACCCGTTTGTCGACCCTTCGCTGCTTGATTTTCTGATTCAATCGCATTTAGATCAGCACGCAGACTACACGTATATCTGCGGTACACCGCTCGGGATCGGCGGCGAAGCGGTAAACGCGCGCCTTTTAACGGACATCAATGCCGACAAAACGCTGGCGGACAAATATCAGGAGCATGTCACCCTTTTAATAAGAGAATCTCCTGAGAGGTACCGGCTTCTCTTTCCTGAGCCCCCGCAGGAACTCCGGGCTCCTCACTTGCGGATGACCGTCGATACAGAAGAGGACTACAGGCTGGCCCGCGAGCTGTACGTAAAAGCGGGCTCGCGTCCTGATATTCCGGCAAAAGAATTGATCCATCTGCTGAATCGTGATCCGGAGCTCAGGGCCATTAATCAAATGATCCGGCAAAAAGAGGCTGATTAGCGTGCGGGTTTTGATTTTCGCGGACGGGGGCCGTGACATCGGCATGGGGCACGCGGTTCGGATGAAGCTGCTTGCCGGTGCCATTAAGAACAATTGCTCAATAACGTTCTACACAAATAAAGAGGCTTCTTCTTATCTGTCATCTGATCAATGGGAAGTGATCATCAAGCCTGACAAGGGACAGAAGGAATTTATTGTCCGGGAAATAAACAGGCGGGCTCCCGACCTTCTCATATTCGATCTGCTCGATATGCCGTGTGACTGGCTGGAGGAAATCAAAAAGCATTCATCGGCTCGTATCGTCTTATTTGAAGAAAAGAGGGAACATGTCATTCATTTATGCGATGCCGTTATAAACGGCATTTACGGCGGGCTGAAAAGCCGGACGGTTCAAATGGGCAGCGCCGCGGTATATGAAGGCCCGGATTATATGATTCTTCATCCGGGTTTTGAAAAAGCCAAACAGCTTTATCAGCTGAATAAAGAATGCCGGACCATATTGGTCTCATTAGGAGGAAGCGACCCGAAGAAGCTTGTCTTTAAAGTGATGGAAGCATGCCGCCGCATCCCCGGCATTCAGCGGAAACGAGTGATCATCGTCATGGGCGGCGCCGCGCCACATGCTGATGACGTGCGCGCGCTGATCACACAAATGCCTTATGCCGAGATGGTAATGCAGACAAATGACATGGCCGCGCTTCTCACGGGGGCTGATATGGCCGTCGTGTCCGGCGGGATCACTTTATATGAGACCATTTGTACAGGTGTGCCCTGCATTGTACTTTCTCAAGTGGAGCATCAAACCGTGACGGCTGAAAAATTCGCCGCACGAGAGGCCGCCGTTCATCTCGGCCTGGGAGAACACACCGCGGCGGGCGTGCTCGCTCGGCATATGTCTGAGCTGGCTGCTGATTATCCGAGACGGCTCGGGCTTCATCAGAACGGAAAGCCGCTGGTTGACGGCAGGGGCATCAAACGGGCGGCGGCGATTCTTTATGATTTGTGATAAAACCACACGTAAGGAAGTGTTCATGTGAAAGGTGTTATCTTAGCCGGAGGCACCGGCTCACGCCTTATGCCGCTGACAAAAGCGGTCAATAAGCATTTACTCCCTGTCGGTCCATATCCGATGATTTACTGGTCGATCATGAAGCTGGAAGAAGCGGGGATTACGGATATCTTGCTGATTACGCAAAAAGAATATATTCCGCAATTTCATAAACTTCTCGAAACCGGAGAAGAGCTCGGCGTCTCAATCACATATCAGGTTCAGCCAGCCGCATCCGGCATTTCCGACGGTTTATCATACGCAAAGCGGTTTACCGGGCGCGATCCGTTCGTTCTGCTTTTGGGAGATAATATTTTTGAAGATTCATTAAAACCTTATACGGAGCGTTTCGCAAAGCAGGGAAAAGGAGCGAAAGTGCTGCTGAAAGAAGTTGACGATCCGGAGCGCTTCGGCATCGCCGAGATTGATGAGGAAAACAAACGGATCAAGTCGATCATTGAAAAGCCGGTGCAGCCGCCGACCAGACTATGCGTCACGGGGATCTACATGTACGACGCAGAAGTGTTTTCTTATATTGAACAAATTTCTCCTTCAAAACGCGGCGAACTGGAAATTACGGATGTCAATAATTTATACATTGAACACAGTGAGCTGACGTATGATGTGTTAACGGGCTGGTGGGTGGATGCGGGCACGCATGAATCGCTCTATCTCGCCGGAAGCCTGGCGCATCAGGCATTACAGAAAGGACAGGAGCATTAATCATGCCAAAATCATATTTAATTACAGGGGGCGCCGGATTTATCGGCCTTACCTTCACAAAGATGATGCTGAAAGAAACAGATGTGCAGATTACCGTCCTGGATAATCTCACGTATGCAAGCAGGCCGCTTGAAATAGAAGCCTTAAAAAAGAACGGCCGTTTCCGTTTTATCAAAGGTGACATTTCTGAAAAAGAGGACATTGACAAAGTCTTTTCCCAAATGTATGACGCTGTCATTCATTTTGCGGCTGAATCCCATGTGGACAGAAGCATAAATCAGGCAGAGCCGTTCATCACAACAAATGTGATGGGCACATACCGACTGGCGGACGCGGTGTTACAGGGAAAAGCCGGCAGGCTGATTCACATTTCCACAGATGAGGTGTACGGAGATTTGGCGCCGGATGATCCCGCTTTTACAGAGACGACGCCGCTTTCTCCGAACAATCCGTATTCCGCCAGCAAGGCAAGCTCAGACCTGCTTGTCATGTCTTATGTGAAAACCCATAAGCTTCCTGCCATCATTACGAGATGCAGCAACAATTACGGGCCGTACCAGCACCACGAGAAAATGATTCCGACCATTATCAGGCATGCCGTAAACGGTACGCCGGTTCCGCTGTACGGCGACGGGATGCAGATCAGAGACTGGCTGTTTGCCGAAGATCATTGCCGCGCCATTAAGCTCGTGCTGGAAAAAGGAACACTAGGCGAAATTTACAATATCGGCGGAGGAAATGAACGGACGAATAAAGAGCTTGCGTCATTTATCATGAAGGAGCTCGGTGTCGAGGAACGGTTTGCTCATGTCGAAGACAGAAAAGGGCATGACCGCCGTTACGCCATCAATGCTTCAAAGCTGAAAAATGAGCTGG
Organism: Bacillus sp. JK106; assembly: GCF_053663355.1. Taxonomy (NCBI): domain Bacteria; kingdom Bacillati; phylum Bacillota; class Bacilli; order Caryophanales; family Bacillaceae; genus Bacillus; species Bacillus sp. JK106. The sequence continues at coordinate 309,062 of NZ_JBSJQC010000001.1, forward strand.
GATGGCGGCAGGACGTCACATTTGAAGAAGGAATGAGAAGAACCATTCGCTGGTATACAGACAGCCAAGACTAATCGGAAAGAAGGGGATCCGATTGACGAAGGTATTAGTAACCGGAGCGGCCGGTCAGCTGGGGCGGGAGTTATGCCGCCAGCTGAAGCGGGAAGGGTATGAAGTGATTGCCTTGACAAAAGCGATGATGAACATATCCGACCAGCGTTCGGTGCGGCACTCGTTCAGCCATTACAAGCCGGATATCGTCGTCAATACGGCGGCATACACCTCCGTTGACAAATGTGAAACGGAGCTCGACAAAGCGTATTTAATAAACGGAATCGGCGCTTATTATGCCGCGCTTGAGGCTGAAAACACCGGCGCGAAATTCATTCACATCAGCACCGATTATGTCTTCAGCGGCAAAGGAACACGGCCATACCAGACCGATGATCCCGCAGATCCGGGCACGATTTACGGAAAAAGCAAAAAACTCGGCGAAGAACTGATCCGGTTAACGGGAAAAAACCACACCATTATCAGAACGTCGTGGGTGTACGGCAGCGGCGGGCACAACTTTGTCAATACGATGCTGAAACTTGCGGATACACATGATCAGGTTCGTGTCGTTAACGATCAAGTCGGCGCACCGACGTACACAAAGGATTTAGCCGAAACGGTGATCGGTCTGTTTGACAAGCCGCCGGGCTTGTACCACGCCGCAAACAGCGGAATGTGCAGCTGGTATGAATTTGCCAAGGCTATTTTTGAAGAAAGCGGCAGAACCGCCGCCGTGCTGCCCGTCACGACGGAGGAATACGGAAATGAGACGCCGCGCCCCGCTTACTCGGTGTTGAGCCTTGAGTCGATTGAACGGCAGGGGCTCGGCATGAGGCATTGGCGGGAAGCGCTGCAGGATTATTTACAAAGGGAGGGACAGTGCAAGTGATCGAAGGCGTAAAAATTAAAAAGCTGATCAAACACAGCGATGACCGGGGTTTTTTCTCAGAACTCGTCCGTGACGATGAACATCTCTTAGAGCGTTTCGGGCAGGCTTCCTGGTCCAAAAGCTATCCCGGCGTCATTAAAGCGTTTCACTATCATGAGAAACAGGATGACCTGTGGTTTTTCCCGACGGGCCACGCCCAGGTCGTGCTGCATGACCTTCGCGAAGAGTCGGCAACCAAGGGAGAAACGGATGTCTACTACATGGGAGAAGACAATCCGATGCTCCTTCTCATTCCCAAAGGCGTCGCACACGGGTACAGAGTGCTGGGCGAAACCCCGCTGACCATTATTTATTTCACGACAATGTCCTACAATCCGGATCAGCCTGACGAAAAAAGAATCCCGTGGAATGATGACACCATCGGATTTGACTGGCAGACGGCTCACCGGTAGCGCACAAGACGAAGACAGCGGATGTCTTCGTTTTTTTGTGCTGATTCATCTCGCGAAAAATAAATGATTGAATATTCTAAAAAATAATTTACTTCCATGGATAAAGGTGGTAGATTATTCTCAGGAAAAGAGAAACCCAATTCGCGAATGGAATCATCAGACACGCTTTTCCGGCAGAGGACGCTCTGAATCCTATATGATCTGGAGGAATTCATGATGTTAAAAAGAAAATCATTTTCTGCCTTTCTCATCAGTGCTGCGGTATTTTCAGCTGTGTTCTTGCCATCTTTTCATGCGAACGCCCAATCTGCCGTTATTGAAGCGAAAACCGTCAATAGTACGAAAGAATACGCGACGTCTGATATTGAAGTCACATACAAGCCGAATGCGCTGCTTGCCGTCGGGGCCGTTGAATTTCAATTTCCTGACGGGTTCAACGCCACTGTGAGGGACTCTGTAAACGGAAGAACACTGAAAGAAATGCAAATTCTCAACTACGGAAAAACGGTCAGACTTCCGCTTACCCTTGACTTATTGGGCGCGTCTGAATATAATCTCGTCCTGGTGCGTAAAAACCTTCCGCGCGCGGGCACGTATACAATTAAAGGCGATTACGTAAACGGTTTGGGGGCCGGCAGTCTCTATGCCGAAACAAAGCTGGTTATTGACCCGCGTTAATTGGGATGAAAGAGGCTGACAACAGCCTCTTTTTTGATGCGCAAAATCCTGGCATGAATCTTGCATATAAAAAGGGGTGTAACGACAATGTGAAAGGGATTGATGGGTTTTGGTGTAAAAGCGCTTACATTTCGTTCTGCCGGTAATTGAAGCTTACACGTAAAATACGATGAGGTGATAAAACATGTCAGCCAACCCGCTTTCTAAAAGCACTCAGAAAGATGAAGAAAAAGAAGTTCTTAATTTGTTCTTGTCCACACAATCGATCATAAAAGAGGCCCTGCGCAAACTGGGCTATCCTGACAATATGTATGAACTGATGAAAGAGCCGATGCGGCTATTGACCGTACGCATCCCCGTCAAAATGGACAATGGTTCAGTACAGGTTTTCACAGGCTACCGCTCACAGCATAATGACGCAGTCGGCCCGACAAAAGGGGGCGTGCGGTTTCATCCGGAAGTCAGTGAAGAAGAGGTTAAGGCGCTTTCCATCTGGATGACTTTAAAATGCGGCATCACAAATCTTCCTTACGGGGGCGGAAAAGGCGGCATCATCTGTGATCCGCGGACGATGTCATTCGGAGAGCTGGAACGGCTGAGCCGCGGATATGTGCGCGCGATCAGCCAGATCGTCGGCCCGACAAAGGATATTCCGGCTCCCGACGTATATACCAACTCGCAGATTATGGCATGGATGATGGACGAATACAGCCGCCTGAGAGAATTTGATTCACCGGGATTCATTACGGGCAAACCGATTGTTCTCGGCGGTTCACAGGGTCGGGAAACGGCGACCGCGCAAGGCGTCACGATTTGTATTGAGGAAGCCGTTAAGAAAAAAGGGATTCCATTGGAAAATGCGCGGATCATCATTCAGGGGTTCGGAAATGCGGGGAGCTTTCTCGCTAAATTTATGCATGACGCCGGCGCCAAGGTGATCGGCATCTCAGACGCCCACGGGGCTTTGTATGACCCTGACGGCCTTGACATTGATTACCTGCTGGATAAGCGGGACAGCTTCGGTACGGTGACGAATCTCTTCTCTGATGTCATAACGAACCGGGAGCTGCTGGAAAAGGACTGTGATATTCTCGTGCCTGCCGCAATCTCCAATCAGATAACGGCTGAAAACGCCCATCACATTAAAGCCTCAATCATTGTGGAGGCGGCGAACGGCCCGACAACGATAGACGCCACGAAAATCCTGAATGAAAGAGGCGTGCTTCTCGTGCCGGATATTTTGGCAAGCGCCGGCGGCGTGACGGTGTCTTATTTTGAATGGGTGCAAAATAATCAAGGCTTTTACTGGTCTGAAGAGGAAGTCGCCGGAAAACTGCGCAGCGTCATGGTGAATTCGTTTGAATCCATTTATCAGACAGCGCATACCCACAAAGTCGATATGCGTTTGGCCGCCTATATGACAGGTATCAGAAAGTCGGCTGAAGCGGCCCGGTTCCGCGGCTGGGTATAAGTGTTATCCGCAAAGAGATTTTGCATCAGTTATATAGCGGATCGCAAAATTTCTTTGCGTTTTCAGATTGCAGCTGACAGATTCGGACAAGCTTTCGGCAAAGATTATCTTTTTTTATCACAAATTGCTATGCTGGTATGCTTCTTGCATCTTTATTAAGCGTGAGCACACATTACAAAATACGGGGAGGAATTCTAATGACAGTTTCATACGCACACGAACCATTTACAAATTTTCAGGAAGAGACAAATAAACAATCGTTTCAGGAAGCGCTGGCTTATGTGAATTCACAGCTCGGCAAGCATTATCCGCTTATCATCAACGGTGAAGCGATTGAAACGGATAAAAAGATCATTTCCGTCAATCCGGCAGATAAAAAAGAAGTGATCGGTTCTGTATCGGCAGCCGGAAAAGAACTTGCGGAAAAGGCCATGCAGGCTGCGCTGCAGGCATTTCAAACATGGAAAAAAGTACGGCCGGAACACCGCGCGAATGTGCTGTTTAAAGCGGCGGCGATCATCCGCAGAAGAAAGCACGAATTCTCCGCGTACCTGGTGAAAGAAGCGGGAAAACCGTGGAAGGAAGCGGATGCGGATACGGCGGAAGCGATCGACTTTTTAGAGTATTACGCCCGTCAGATGCTGAAACTGAAAGACGGTTCTCCTGTAAAGAGCCGTGACGGAGAATATAATCAGTATCACTATGAGCCGCTTGGGGTGGGAATCGTCATTTCTCCATTCAACTTCCCGCTTGCGATCATGGCGGGAACGGCGGCGGCAGCCATCGTAACAGGCAACACGATACTTCTGAAACCGGCGGATGCGGCGCCTGTCGTGGCGGCGAAATTCGTAGAAGTGATGAAAGAAGCGGGCCTGCCGGACGGCGTGCTCCAATTCATACCGGGCGACGGAGGAGAAATCGGCGACTATCTGGTTGAGCATCCGAAGACGAGATTTGTGTCGTTTACAGGCTCCCGCGCGGTCGGATGCCGCATCTATGAACGCGCCGCAAAAGTACAGCCGGGCCAAAAGTGGCTGAAACGGGTCATTGCCGAAATGGGAGGGAAAGATACGGTGCTTGTAGACAGAGATGCTGATCTTGATCTTGCCGCTTCCTCAATCGTGTATTCCGCCTTCGGATTCTCAGGCCAAAAATGTTCAGCCGGTTCGCGTGCGGTCATTCATCAGGACGTCTATGATGAAGTTGTTGAAAAAGCCGTCGCTTTAACAAAATCACTCACCGTCGGAAGTCCGGAAGATTTTGATACATACATGGGGCCAGTCATCCACGAAGCATCTTATAATAAAGTCATGAGTTATATCGAAATCGGCAAAACAGAAGGAAAACTCCTGACGGGAGGCGAAGGTGATGATTCAAAAGGATACTTTATTCAGCCGACCATTTTTGCGGATGTTGATGAAAACGCCCGCCTGATGCAGGAGGAAATTTTCGGGCCTGTCGTCGCGATCTCAAAAGCCCGTGATTTCGACCATATGCTTGAGATTGCCAATAATACCGATTACGGACTGACGGGCGCTCTGTTATCGAAAACCCGCGCGCACATTGAACGCGCCCGCGAAGATTTTCACGTCGGAAATCTATACTTCAACCGCGGCTGTACGGGAGCGATTGTCGGATACCAGCCGTTCGGCGGCTTCAATATGTCAGGAACCGATTCGAAAGCCGGAGGACCTGACTATCTGATTCTTCATATGCAGGCAAAAACAACGTCTGAAGCCTATTAATCTTTCGGAAATAGCGCGATGAAAAAAGAGTCGCGCTATTTTCTCTATATGAGGGTAAGGAGGATGGAATATGTATCAGCAGCTCAGCAAAATGCTTCCGGAGGAGAAAATAGAAGCCATTACGAAATCACTAGTGGCCTTAAACAGCATCAACGGCACATTGGGAGAAGGAAAAAAAGCCGACTATATCAAAGATATGATCAAGAGCTTTCCCTACTTTCAGGAGAATCCGTCACATGTGTGGGAGCAGGCGATTCCTGAGGACCCTTACGGCCGCAAAAATATTTTCGCATTTATTGAGGGAAACGGCGAAAGCCTGAATACGGTCATTTATCACGCTCATCTTGATACGGTCGGCATCGAGGATTTCGGCCCTTTAAAAGATATCGCTTTTGATTCCGACCGTCTCGCGGAATATTTCTCAAACTATGAATTTGATCGGGATGTGCAGCGGGACGCCCGCTCAGGCGAGTGGATGTTCGGAAGGGGTTCGGTTGATATGCAGAGCGGTATTGCCGTTCATCTCGCCAATCTGCTTCACTTTTCTGAACGGCGCGATCAGCTGCCGGGCCATATTCTGTTCATGGCAAACCCGGATGAAGAAAGCCAGCATTCCGGCATTTTAACCAGCATTTCTGAATTAAAACGGCTGAAACAAGAAAAGCAGCTTCGTTATTTAGCAGCGATTAACAATGACTTCATCACGCCGCTGTATGAGGGTGACACGACAAGGTACATATACACGGGTGCGGCAGGGAAGCTTTTGCCTTGCTTTGCGATTTACGGGCGGGAGGTGCATGTCGGAGATACGCTGTCCGGCATCGATCCGAATTTGATCGCGTCAGAAATCACCAGAAGAATTCACAACAATATTCATATGGCGGAAAACATTGAAGGGGAGCTTGTGCTTCCGCCGACCTGCCTCTACCAGCGTGACAATAAGGAAGCGTATAACGTGCAGACCGCCGTCAGCAGCTATGTCTATTTTAATTATTTTATTTACGAGAAAACCGCCAAAGAAGTCATGGATCAGCTGACCGCCGTGGCTGACGAAGCCTGCAAAGAGACAGAACAAAAATTATCTGATTATTATGACGAATACTGTGAGAGAACGAGCCTGCCGAAAAAAGAGATGTCATGGAACGTTCAAGTGTACAGTCTGGAAGATTACCTGAAAAGGCTGAGAAGCCGCGGGATAGACCCTGCACAGTGTATCGGGCAGGCATTTAAAACATATGAACATCTTGAACTGCGGATGAGATGTTTTAAAGCCGTCGAAGAACTGCAAAAACTCGATCCTGAGCAGGGAGCCAAAGTCATTATTTTCTATGCGCCGCCTTATCTTCCGCACAATTATCTGAAGGAAGAAAGCACACGGGACCGGCTTTTGCAGCATGTCATTCAAGAAGCGGTCGATAAAACAGCGGCATCAACCGGAGAAACATTCGTCTTTAAAAAGTTTTTCCCTTATTTAGCGGACGGAAGCTTTTTATCGCTGCATGAAACAGACGAGGAGGTCTCCGCCTTTACCGATAATTTTCCGGGCTGGGATGTCATCGGGACGATTCCTTTTAAAGAAATCAGGGAATTGAATATTCCGTCGGTCAATATAGGGGTATACGGAAAGGACGGCCATAAATGGACGGAACGCGTGTACAAACCGTACACATTCCATGTGCTGCCGGAACTCATTCAGCAGACGACAATGCACCTTTTGCACAGCTACCGATTAGACATACGCACAAATGGCTGACATAACGGAATAAGGGGGATGTATATGCAGGGAGATACCAATCAAAATGAATTGCAGCGCACGATGAAGGGCCGGCATTTGTTTATGATCGCCCTCGGCGGCGTGATCGGGACGGGGCTTTTTCTGGGCTCCGGTTTTACGATCAGTGAAGCGGGGCCGATCGGCGCGATATTGGCTTATGTGATCGGCGGATTTTTAATGTATCTGGTGATGCTTTGTTTGGGGGAGCTCGCGGTCGCTATGCCGGTCGCAGGATCATTTCAGGCGTATGCCGCAAAGTTTCTCGGGCCGTCGACGGGATTTACGATCGGATGGATGTACGCATTCAGCTGGGCCAATACAGTGGGGCTTGAGCTGACGTCGGCGGGGATTTTAATGCAGCGATGGTTTCCGGCCGTTCCGATTTGGGTGTGGTGCCTGGTATTCGGCGTCGTCATTTTTTCCATTAACGCGCTGTCTGCACGGAGTTTTGCGGAAATGGAATTTTGGTTTTCCAGCATTAAGGTCATGGCCATTGTATTGTTTATTATTCTCGGCTGCGCTGCGGTATTCGGCTTTGTCGGTTTTAACGGCGGGCAGACGGCTCCGTATCTGTCAAACTTTACGACGGACAAAGGGCTTTTCCCGAACGGTGCCCAAGCCGTGCTGTTTACCCTTGTCATGGTGAATTTTTCATTCCAGGGTACCGAACTGGTCGGAATCGCCTCGGGAGAAAGCGAAAATCCGGAAAAGACGCTTCCCCGCTCGATCCGAAACGTCATATGGCGGACGCTGTTTTTCTTCGTGCTGGCGATGTTTGTTCTCGTGTCCATTTTGCCGTATCAAACGGCAGGCGTCATCGAAAGCCCGTTTGTGGCTGTGCTGGATAAAATCGGCGTTCCTTATGCGGCTGATATCATGAACTTTGTCATTCTGACCGCCATGCTGTCGGTGGCGAATTCCGGGCTGTACGCTTCGTCCAGAATGATGTGGTCCCTATCAAAAACTAAGATGGGCCCCGCTTCCTTAACGAAACTGACGAAAAAAGGCGTGCCTCTGAAAGCTCTTTCCATCACCATCGCCATCTCCGGTTTATCCCTGCTGACAAGTGTAGTCGCGGCTGAAACGGTGTATGTGTGGCTCATTTCCATCTCCGGTATGATTACCGTCGTCGCGTGGATGTCAATCTGCGCTTCACAATTCGTTTTCCGGAGACGCTTTCTCGCTGAAGGAGGAAATCTGAAGGACCTGGCATTTAAAACGCCTCTTTATCCGATTGTGCCGATTCTCGGATTTTCGGTTTACGGTCTTATCTTAATCAGTCTCATCTTTATCCCCGACCAGCGTATCGGTCTGTACTGCGGCGTCCCGCTGATGATCATCTGTTACGCGTATTATCACTTCGGTATCAAAAAACGCCTGAAGCGTGAGCCGGCTTCTTCGGAAAAAGGCGCTGCCGGATAAGAAAAAAAGCCCTCCGCTTAAAGCGGCGGGCTTTACTTTGTGTTTCGTTTGGCCGACAGAACATAGGATAGAACGGCACAGAACTGAAAACCGAAAATGCTGACGGCCATCGGCCAGGCATTTTCTTCTCCGGCAATACCGACAAGGGGAGCGGCTGCCGCACCGCCGATAAAGGGCAGGAGTCCGAGAAGAGCCGCAGCGCTTCCCGCGCCTTTCTCCTGTTTCTGCATAGCCAAAGAAAATCCCGTCGTCGTGACGATCCCGACAGAAGAAACAATGATGAATAAAGAAATGCAGACCGCCGCCAGGCCTAAACCAAACGCAAGTGATAAAAGCAAAGCGATGCTCCCGATGACGGCAATCATCAGACCGGAGACAAACAGCTTCCGTTCATCATGTGTTTTGGCCATCCGTCCGGTGATTTGGGTGGCGCATATGATTCCCGCACCGTTTACGGCGAACAGCAGGCTGAACATTTGGGCCGATACGCCGTAGATGTTTTGCAGTACAAACGGCGACCCGGCAATATATGCGAACATGCCGGTCATCACAAATGCCTGGCTGAGCGCAAATCCCATAAACATCCGGTCGCCAAGCAGGCCGCGAAACGTCATCAGCGTCTCCCGGAGTCCGCCGCTTGTCCGCTTTTCCGGCGGGAGTGATTCAGGCAACGCCGTAAGCACGGCGGCAGAAATGATACAGCCGATCACCGCCAGCACGATAAATACGATTTTCCAGCCGGCGAACTGAAGGATAAATCCCCCTGTAATCGGCGCTAAAATCGGCGCCGCCCCATTGACGAGCATCAGTAATGAGAAAAAAGCCGTCAATTCTTTTCCGGAATACATATCGCGTGCGGAAGCCCGTGCGATGACGATTCCGGCCGCCCCGGTGAATCCTTGAATAAACCTCATGACAATTAAAAACGAAACAGAAGGGCTGAAGGCGCATAATAAAGAAGACAGCGTATAAAGCAGCAATGACAGAATCAGCGGCTTCCGGCGCCCGATCATATCACTGAGCGGCCCGACAACGATCTGCCCGACCGCCAGCCCCAAAAGACAAAACGTCAGGCTCAGCTGCGCAAGTGACGCTGTCGTATGAAGATCGGCCGCCACTTCAGGCAAAGCGGGCAGATACATATCGAGCGAAAGCGGCCCGAATGAAGCGAGCGTCCCGAGAATCAGTACCATGCCGAGGCCTGCGCGGGCGGCCTTTGAATCAGCGTTATTCATTTCATGACCCCCACCTTAACAAATGATTCTATCACTATAGCATAACCAGACGGTGTATTTTATATCATTTATTGAATATAAACTAAATATTTTATTTAAAATCTGAATGTAAATAAAAAATCAGAATTAGTTTTCATTTGAAATGTAAAATGAAATATAAGGATGCTAAACTATAAAACAACAAAAGGTAGAAAAGTTTTACGGAAGAGGTGTTCAAAGAGCATGAACAGCAAACAAACCGATCACATCGAAACGAAACGCCGATTTCCGGTCTGTCTCGCGCTTGCTTTGACATTAGGCGTATTTGCCGCGGGTTCTGAAGAGCTGGTGATTTCTCCGCTGCTTCCGGATTTAGCGCAGGCTTTCAGTTCGGATGTCAGTGTGCTGGCGCTTTCCATCAGTATTTACGGAGTGATGATTTTTATCGGGGCGCCGCTTCTCGTTCCGTTGGGAGATAAATATTCCCGGGAACTCAGTCTGCTGGCGGGACTGCTTATATTTACGGCCGGCACGGTGATCTGCGCGCTGGCGCACAATCTCTTTTTCTTCTTTCTGGGCAGGGCGCTTTCCGGGCTTGCGGCGGGTGCGTTTGTGCCGACAGCATACGCGGTGGTCGGCGACCGTGTGCCTTATGCGTACCGCGGCAAGGTGATGGGTCTGATCGTGTCAAGCTGGTCGCTCGCTTTGATTTTCGGTGTTCCGATCGGCTCTTTTATCGGCGGCGTTTTGAATTGGCGGTGGACGTTTTGGATTTTCGCCCTGATGTCTGTCCTCGTTGCTTCGCTCATTTTCATTGAGGCGCGCCGCAGCACGGCGGATGGGGATAAAACAGAAGAGGAAAACGGACGGCAGGCAGGCACTTTCCGGGACGCGCTGAAGGTGCCCCGTGTCCCTGTATACCTCACGATCACTTTTTGCAACATGATCGGTTTTTACGGCATGTATTCCTTTCTCGGCACATATCTTCACCGCGTGCTGCCGGGTGGGAATACAGCTTCAGGGCTGCTGATCATGGTGTACGGAATCGGTTTTTCCATGAGCGTGTTCACCGGAAAAATCGCAGATAAGGCGGGGAAAATGCGCTCTTTGATCGCGGCATTGGCCGTGATCAGCATATGGCTTTCCTGTCTCGCCTATGCGCCGTCATCAATGCCGTTTTTGGTCATCGGGTTATTCGTCTGGGGATTGATGCAAAGCCTGACGGTGACCTTGCTCAGCACTATTTTAAGTGATTGCTCACAGAGCCGTCGGGGCAAAATCATGGCATTTTACAGTCTGGCGTCCAATTTGGCCGTCACCTTGGGTTCTGCTGTCATGGGTCCGGTCTATGTCGGATACGGATATGCAGCTGTCGGATTTATCTGTGCGGCCGTCACCCTCATCGGCTTTGTCCTCAGCGTTTTCGCATACAGAAGGTATGGAAAATATGAGCATAAGACCGACCAATCATTGTATCGGTAAAATAAAGTTTCTATAATTTTGTAAATGTTAATTTTTAACACCTTATATCATAAGGTGTTTTCTAATATATAGGAATAATTATCAATATTTTCAAATAATATTGACAGCTTGAACGTCTATGGATAATATTTACTTAAAATTTAACAGATTGGTTGGTGCTCATGATTATATTGGATAATAGCATTCAAACAAAAAGCAAGGCTTATTCAATATCTAAACTGATTACGATCAACACGCTCGGTCCTGAAGGGACAAGCAGTGAGTACGCAGCAAAAAACTTCATCACCAATTTCACCCTTCTCCAAGGGGTGAACAGCAAATTATCACTGCATGATACATTTGAATCGTGCATTGAAAAAACGCTTCAAAGTCCGCTGGAATACACAATTGTGCCTCACGCGTATGACGGCATTAAGCACTTCTACATGAGACCGGATCTGCAGCTTCTGCAAATTTTCAGGTGCGACACCCCGATGTACGGCCTGGCTGTCCGGCCCGGTTTTGAGTATACGGATGACATGCTTGATAAGACTGTCATCGTATCCCACCCGTCTCCTATCAATTTGATTAAGTATTTTACCCGTAAAGATGTCACGTTTGATCTGGTGAACTCAACGAGCGCAGCCGCGAAAAGAGTGAAGGACGGTTTGTCCGACATCGCGCTGACAAATGAGCTGGCCAGACAAAAGTACGGCCTTCACTTTGTCAAAACATTTAAAAGCATTCCCATGAGCTGGTCATTATTCGGAAAAGGAGAGATTCATGATGAAAACTGAACAAGATTTGCAGGAACTTTATTTCCCGACGCCTAAATTAATAGAATGGGATAACGGAGTAAGACAATATTCGTCCGTCAGAGGCGATACGGAAGTTCTGCTTTCTTACGTTCCGCCGCATACAAACGTGGAACCGCATCAGCATAAGGAAGTCCAAATCGGCCTTGTCGTTTCCGGCGAGCTGTCCATGACTGTCGGAGATGTCACAAGAAAGATGACAGCGCTGGAATCAGCCTATATCGCGCCTCCTAACGTGCCTCACGGCGCAAGAAATGAGACGGATCAAGAAGTGATCGCCATTGATATTAAACGCCTGAAAGCCGGTGAAACCTATACAAGCCCTGAGGATTATTTTTTGAATATTTTTAAAACAAGAGACTTATTGCCTGGGATGGAAGTCACGTTCTTCGTGGAAGACTGGGTGGAAATCATGCTTGCCAACATTCCGGGAAACGGAGGAGAAATGCCGTTCCATAAACACCGCAATGAACAGATCGGCATCTGCATCGGCGGCGGCTATGATATGACCATTGAAGGCTGCAAAGTGGATATGACATTCGGCACAGCTTATTTCTGCGATCCGAGAGAAGATCACGGCGCCATCAACAGATTTGAAAAAGATTCAAAATCAGTCAATATCTTTTTCCCTCCGCGCTATAACAGAGCAAAAGCGAAAAAATTAGAGGCGAAAGAGTCATGAACCTGACGGATAAAACCGTCCTCATCACAGGGGGCGCATCAGGCATCGGTTATGCCGCGGTTCAGGCGTTTCTGAATCAAGAGGCAAATGTGGTCGTCGCGGATATTGATGAGACGCAGGGAGAAGCGATGATCCGGAAAGAAAACAATGACAGGCTGCATTTTGTCCGGACGGATATTACAGATGAACCGGCATGTCAAAATGCCATCCGGTCAGCGGTTGATAAGTTCGGCGGATTGGATGTGTTAATCAATAACGCCGGCATCGAAATTGTCGCCCCGATTCATGAGATGGAGCTGAGCGATTGGGACAAAGTGCTCAACGTCAATTTGACGGGCATGTTTCTTATGAGCAAGCACGCGCTCAAGTATATGCTCAAAAGCGGCAAGGGCAATATCATTAACACGTGCTCCGTCGGAGGAGTCGTCGCATGGCCCGACATTCCCGCGTATAACGCCTCTAAAGGCGGCGTACTGCAGCTGACGCGTTCGATGGCCGTCGATTACGCCAAACACAACATCCGCGTCAATTGCGTGTGCCCGGGAATCATTGACACACCTTTGAATGAAAAGTCGTTCCTTGAAAACAACGAAGGCACGCTTGAAGAAATCAAAAAAGAAAAAGCGAAAGTCAATCCGCTGCTGAGACTCGGCAAGCCTGAAGAAATAGCGAACGTCATGCTGTTTCTCGCTTCGGATTTATCAAGCTATATGACCGGAAGCGCGATCACCGCAGACGGTGGATACACCGCACAATAGAGAAGGAGTGTTTACATATGGAGAGAAAAACAGTATTGGTTATCGCTGACCTTGGGGGATGCCCGCCGCATATGTTTTACAAAAGCGCAGCTGAAAAATACAACCTCGTCAGCTTTATTCCGAGACCTTTTGCAATTACAGCCTCTCATGCGGCATTAATTGAAAAATACTCGATTGCGGTCATTAAAGATAAAGACTATTTTAAGAGTCTGGCTGATTTTGAGCATCCCGATTCGATTTACTGGGCTCATGAAGATCATGACAAACCTGAGGAAGAAGTCGTCGAAGAAATCGTCAAGGTGGCTGACATGTTCGCGGTTGACGCCATTACGACCAACAATGAACTGTTTATCGCTCCGATGGCAAAAGCGTGTGAACGTCTCGGCCTGCGGGGAGCGGGCGTACAGGCCGCTGAAAATGCCAGAGATAAAAACAAAATGAGAGCCGCCTTCAACCGGGCCGGCGTCAAGTCCATCAAAAACAAACGGGTGACGACGCTGGAAGATTTCCGCGCCGCGCTTCAGGAAATCGGAACGCCGCTCATTCTGAAGCCTACATATCTGGCGAGCTCCATCGGCGTGACGCTCATCAAAGAGAGAGAAACGGCAGAAGCCGAATTTAACAGAGTCAATGAATACCTGAAGTCGATTAACGTACCGAAAGCGGTCACGTTTGAAGCGCCTTTTATCGCGGAAGAATTTTTGCAGGGCGAGTATGACGACTGGTACGAAACAAGCGGTTATTCCGACTATATCAGCATAGAAGGCATCATGGCCGACGGGGAATACTTCCCTGTCGCGATTCATGATAAAACACCGCAAATCGGATTCACGGAGACATCGCATATTACGCCGTCCATCCTGGATGATGACGCGAAGCGGAAAATCGTCGAAGCTGCCAAAAAGGCGAATGAAGGACTCGGCCTCGAAAACTGCGCGACACATACAGAAATAAAATTAATGAAAAACCGGGAAGCCGGATTGATTGAATCAGCGGCACGATTTGCGGGCTGGAACATGATTCCGAATATTAAAAAGGTCTTCGGCGTCGATATGGCGCAGCTGTTATTGGATGTTCTCTGTTTCGGAAAAGAAGCCGATCTGCCGAATGGATTATTGGAGCAGGAGCCGTGCTATGTCGCCGACTGCCACTTGTATCCTCAGCATTTCAAAGAGAACGGCCAGCTGCCTGAGACCGCTGTCGATTTCGTCATTGAAAGCATTGACATTCCTGACGGCGTCTTAAAGGGAGATACCGAAATCGTTTCTTTCTCGGCGGCCGAGGCGGGTACGTCCGTGGATCTGCGGCTGTTCGAAGCGTTCAACAGCATTGCGGCGTTCGAGCTGAAAGGAAGCAATTCGGGTGACGTGGCCGAATCAATCAAACAAATTCAGCAGCAGGCGAAGCTGACTGCAAAGTATGCGTTACCGGTATGAAACAGCTGAAACCGAACTCTAAGTATTTGCTTTTCGGGCAGGCGCTTTCGTTTATGGGAGACTATTGCGTTCTCCCGGCCCTGCTCATTTTGTCTACATACTATCACGACTACTGGGTGACGTCCGGCGTCATCGCGGTCCGCAGTATTCCGATGGTGTTTCAGCCGTTTTTAGGCGTGCTCGTGGACCGGCTCGACAGGGTGAAAATCATGCTGTGGACGGATGTGATCAGAGGTGTCATCTTTTTGGGGCTGACATTTCTCCCGAAAGGCGAATATCCGCTGCTTTTTCTGGCGCTGCTGTTTATTTCTTACGGAAGCGGCGTGTTCTTTAACCCGGCACGTCTCGCGGTCATGTCGTCTTTAGAAGCGGATATTAAAAATATCAACACTTTGTTTGCAAAAGCCACGACGATTTCGATTATTGTCGGCGCTGCAGCCGGCGGACTTTTTCTGTTAGGCGGTTCTGTGGAGCTTGCCGTCGCGTTTAACGGGGTGACCTATCTTGTCTCCGCGTTTTTCATCAGCCGCATTAAGCTTCAATACGTGCCGATTCAGTCAGAAAACGTAAGAGAAGCTTTTCAGTCGTTTAAAGAAGGCCTGAAGGAAATCAAAACAAATGCTTTTGTGTTAAACGCCATGTTCACGATGATTACGATGGCGCTTTTGTGGGGTGTCGTCTACAGCTATTTCCCGATTGTCAGCCGCTTTTTAGGCGACGGGGAAATCGGCAATTTCATCCTGACGTTCTGTATCGGCTTCGGCGGCTTTATCGGCGCCGCTCTTGTCAGCAAATGGGGCTTTAACAACAATAAAGGGCTGATGTATTTTACAGTGTTATCGATCGTCTCGCTTGCGCTGTTTTTGTTTACTCCGATTTTCGCCGTGTCAGTCATTGCCGCCATTCTTTTCTTTATCGCAATGGAATACGGTGAGGTGCTGGCGAAGGTCAAAGTTCAGGAGAACGCGGCGAACCAGATTCAGGGCCGGATCTTTTCGGTGGCGGAGGCGTCCATCGGATTGTGCATCGCCGTCGGTTCCATGCTGATCAATATTGTAGACGCGGCAGTCATCATGGCGTTTATCGTCCTTTTGGTCAGCGGGCTGTTTCTGCATACAAAACTGGTCAATAAATCCTTTTCAGAACGGAATAACGAATCAGAGCAAATTCATTTATAAGGAGCCTTTCAGATGGAAATCATACCGTCCGACGTCATCAAGACACTTCCGAAACAGGAATTTTCGCTCGTTTTTCAAAAGGTAAAAGAGATGGAGAAAACGGGAGCCCAGATCATTAATCTCGGGCAGGGGAATCCCGATCTCCCCACTCCGCCGCATATCGTTGAAACATTGCGGGAGGCTGCGCTGAATCCTTCGTATCACGGATACGGCCCGTTCAGAGGCTATCCGTTTCTGAAAGAAGCCATCGCGGAATTTTATGAGAGAGAGTACGGGGTATCGGTCAATCCGGAGACAGAAATCGCGCTGTTCGGCGGAGGGAAAGCTGGTTTGTACGTTTTGACGCAATGCCTGCTGAACCCCGGCGATATCGCCTTAGTCCCGAACCCCGGCTACCCTGAGTATTTATCGGGAATCACAATGGCCAGAGCGGAGCTGCATGAGATGCCGCTTCATCCGGAAAACGGCTATCTGCCGGATTTTGAGCGGATTGATCCCGCCGTCCTGAAAAAAGCGAAGCTGATGTTTTTGAATTACCCGAATAACCCGACGGGCGCGACTGCGGATCAGGCGTTTTATGAAAAAGCGGCTGCGTTTGCAAAAAGTCATGACATCCATCTTATTCACGATTTTGCATACGGCGCGTTCGAATTTGATCAGAACCCGGCCAGCTTTCTTCAGGCGAAGGAAGCAAAAACAGTCGGCGCGGAGCTTTATTCATTTTCGAAAACCTTCAATATGGCAGGCTGGAGAATGGCATTTGCCGTGGGGAATGAGAAAATTATTCAGGCGGTCAATGAGTTTCAGGATCACGTCTTCGTCGGCATGTTCGGCGGCCTTCAGCAGGCGGCAGCGGCGGCGCTGTCAGGAAATCCTGAGCATACGGAGCGTCTGAAGCGCACTTATAAAGAACGGATTGATTTTTTCACGGCGTTATGTGAAAAGGAATTAGGCTGGAGCATTGAAAAACCGAAAGGGACTTTTTATGTCTGGGCTGAAATTCCGAATGAATTCGAGTCATCACACCAGTTTTCGGACTATCTGCTGGAGCATGCCCATGTTGTCGTGACGCCCGGCGAGATTTTCGGCAGCGGCGGAAAGCGTTATGTCAGAATATCAATGGTGGCAAAACAGGGCGATTTAAGGGAATTCGTGCTGCGGATTCAAAAGCTAGGTTTGTCCTTTCCTTCATTACAAGAAACATCCCGCTGAGAGCGGGATGTTTTTATTATATGCTTTTCATGCTGCCGCCGTCGGCTGACACTTGCTGTCCGGTAATATAGGAGGCTTCTTCAGAGGCAAGAAAGGCAGCCAGCGCCGCGGTTTCTTCCGCAGTTCCGACACGCTTCATCGGGACGCCTGAGGCAATCCGTTCCTCCGCTTCCGCTTTAGAAATGCCGTTTTGCTTCATGACATTCTTCACGAATTGGTGATAACGGTCTGTGGCGATAAATCCGGGATTCAGACAGTTGACAGTAATGTGAAAAGGCGCAAGCTGAATGGCGATGTTTTTGCTGGCATTAATTAAAGCGGCGTTCATCATGCTGTTGGTAAACATATTGGCGCCGGGTTCTTTCCATAGGTTTCCGACGATATTAATGATTCTGCCGAATTCGTGCTGTTTCATGATCGCTGCGGCCGTTTTCATAGAGTCGATATAGGCGATCGTTTTATTCGTAAAGGTATTTGTCATATCCTCTATATCGCAGTTTTCAAAGGTATCCGGCGAGCCGCCCGGAATGTTGTTGATCAATACATCAAGCCGTCCGCATTGTGATCTGATTTCTTCAAAAATGCCGGCTCTCGCCTTCTGGTCCGACATATCGCCGGCCAGAACGGTGACGCCCGCATCCGGATGTTTGGCGAGGATCTCTTCTTTTACCGATTCGATATTTTCGGGAACTCGTGAATTAATGACGGTATGAAAGCCATTGTCCGCCAGTTTCAGAGCGATCGCTCTGCCGATCCCCTGACTGGCTCCCATAATAAATGCGGTTCGTTTTGACAACTGTCTGCACCCCTTTACCAAAATGGAATCTCCTTTACATCGTAAAAAAAAATGATAAAAATAGCAAATTTTATTTAAATTCTGACAAAGAAAAAATAATAAGCGAACTTAACCTTAGTTGAAATAAAAGTTTCATTAATCAGCATAGCATCAATTTTGAAATAATTTATTAAATGGTAAAAAATACCCTTTTATTAAAAGAGTCCTTACGTTAGCATATAAAAAATTCAAAAAACAAACCGGGAAAGAGAATAAAGAATTAAAAAGGAGGTTAGTTTTAATGAAAAAAAAGGAGCGCATAATTATTGTAATATCAATCCTCATAATATTTTGTTCATTGATAGCAGTTGCATCAAATATCTATCAAAAAAATGATAATTTATATGCTGGACAGGCTACTACAAATGAAGTGAGAAATGCAATAAAAGATCAAAATCACGTATTTGTATACTATTATCAAATAAATTGTCTTCATTGTAAAAGGGTTTCACCATATCTTATTCCGATGGGAGAGAAAATAAACGGAAAATTCCTTATATTAAACATCGAAGGTGATCAAAAATCTTGGGAAAGTTATAAGATAAATCAAACACCGACATTAGTCGTTTATAAAAATGGAAGGGAAACTAATAGAATTGAAGGGGAACAGACTAAGAATAAATATAAAAACTTTTTTAATTCGGAAAGTTGAGCATGTATCCATAGCAATCATATCAATAATAATGCTGTATTCTGGTTTTATGAAATTATTTGACGTATATAGTTTTATATTTTCACTACAATATTATCAATACATACCCGAGTCAATGTATCTAATAGTAGGGTTTGCAGTCCCCATTATTGAAATAGTGATTGCGTTTTTGATCTGGGGGAAACGATTTCGATATTTTTTCGTAATATTTTATAAACTGTTAATCACAATATTTCTTATTCTGTTAATGGCTAATTTCGGTAGATATTTTCCGTATGGTTGTGGTTGTTTTGGTAATGGAAACGCAGAAACTATTGGTTATTCAACGATTTTCAGAGAGGTTTTGTTTTTAATTCCAAGTTCTTTGTACTTAATCTTAAGGAAATATTGAATATATAAATATTTTCGGTTAACCGCAATTTTTTTATATTATGATTACAAAAAAAGGAAAGGGGGAGATCATATGATTAAAAAAATTTGGGATGCAAAGCACTACCTACTGTTGACTTTATCAATTTTATTGGCAATTTCGTGTATATTACCTAATTTTGCATCAGCGGATTATGAGCCAGGAGATGAAAAATTAAGTAGAGCATCCAAATCTGAAACATTAAAAATTGATGACTGGATTAAAGATTGGGGAAAAAAAGATGAAAAACTGGCGTTGATGAAGAAGTACAGCAAAAACATAGAGTTTGATAACAACAAAAGACATATGATGAAAGTTGAGAATTATGGAACTAAAACGCTTTATTATGCTTATTATCCTTTAAAAGGAGAAAACGTCGAAAAAGATAGCAATTTTATCGTTATACTAGATGAAAATGGTAAAATTATAGAGGACTACTCTTTAGTTGGTGTAAGGGAGAAATCAGGGAAAGTTGCTTCAAAGGTGATTAAAAATAAAAAACTCATTTATAATGCTGAAATTAATAAATCTGGAGAAGTTGAATCAGGTTTTGTTATTAAAGACAATGGTGAAAAAGTTGATTTAACAAAAAGCATGTCTTCTCAGGGGTTTAAGCAATGGTGGAACTGCTTTAATTCTTGTTTATCGGGACAAGGAGTTGCTTCGTGGGCAATCGCTGCATTAGCCACACTATGTGGTGTTGCTTGTGCTAGCACTGCTGGTGCTGGTTGCTATGCTTGTCTGTTGGCAGCTGATGTTGCAACTGGTTCTGTAATAGGAGTTTGTTATGGACGATGTAAAAGTAAATTTTAAATTTATAAAATTAGCAGGGCAATCCCCTGCTAATTTTTTATAAAGATCAAGTAAATATTGGGCTCAGTCAATCGTTTTTAAATTATAAATATAAGGAGCCTAATGTATGGTAGTGTGGTTCCAAAGATTTTGTTTTAAAGGGGTTTTCAAAGGTGAACAATATAACGAAAACAGAGAGTGAAATCATTGATCTAATAGCTAAAGAAAAATCCAATATAGAAATAGCTGAACAATTAGGTTATTCTCAAAGAGCTATTGAATATCATATAGCAAAAATACGTAAAAAGTTAAATGTACGTTCTCGAGTTGGAATAATAGTAAAAGCTTTCAAAAAAGAATTAATTTAACTAACTTTCAGTATTAATTGTTAGTATTTCTTATTTAGAATGAGGATCGATATAAATGCTGTACTTATAACTAACGAGGAAAATAAGAGTAAAATCTGTTCTTTGTCTAGGTTGATTAAATTAAAATAAAATATTGTCAAGAAAATGAAAAGATAAATTAAGGTCAGCATAAAAGTATAGGCTAAGCTCTTCTGTATTATAAACTTTCCTCGTTCATCTCTTTTTAATGGTAATGATGGGAAGGTAGCCCATAGAACAAAGCTTATTATTGAAAGAGTTAAGATGGGAAAAGTTATTGAAGGTAATTTTGTTTGCGTAAATATTGATAGTGCTATAAAAGCTCCTGAGACGATAATGAAAAAAACAAAAGATATTAAAAAAAAGTTCTTCTTCATTTTTATTCCTCCTCTAACAAAAATATATTCTCTACACTTTCCTTGAAAATCTTTGCTATTTTCAAAGCTAAGGGCAGAGAGGGATTATATTTCCCATTCTCAATTGAAATGATGGTTTGTCTGGACACTTTTAATTTCAAGGCTAGCGTTTCCTGTGAATAAGAATGCCTCTGTCTAATTTCTTTTAACCGATTTTTCACTCATATTTCACCTCATTTCGATACAACAATTGCTCGGTGAGTAAAGTGTACTTTACGTAAAGTAAACTTTACATCAAGTTCAATATTTTGTCAATAGTTTTTTGGAAAAAGCCTGATTTTTAAAATCAGGCTTTAACAACTTATTACACATGCAAAAACTTCGGAAGCGTGTCGAGAGACAAGCGGTTTCCGACAAAAAATGAACCGAATTCGCCGTAGCGCGCGCTGACTTCATCAAAGCGCATTTCATAAACAAGTTTTTTGAACTGAAGCACATCATCGCTGAAGAGCGTGACGCCCCATTCGTAATCGTCAAAACCGACAGATCCCGTGATAATCTGTTTGACTTTGCCGGCATAGCTCCGTCCGATCAAGCCGTGACTTCTCATCAGGTTTCTGCGTTCATCCATAGAAAGCATGTACCAGTTGTCATTGCCGCTTCTTCTTTTATCCATCGGATAGAAGCAGACGTATTTCGCTTCGGGCAGCTCAGGATACAGGCGGGCGCGGACATGCGGATTTTCATACGGATCGCCTTCTCCGCTTGCGAGGTAGTTGCTCAGCTCAACCACGGACACGTAAGAATAAGCCGGGATTGTAAATTCAGCAAGCTTTGATTTGTTAAATTCAAGCTCGATTTCGTTCAGCTCTTCCATTGTCGGGCGAAGAATCATCAGCATAAAATCAGCTTTCTGTCCGACGATGCTGTAGATGGTTTGCGAGCCTTTGCCTTCTTTTTGGGCGACGCCCCATTTTTCAAGCAGTCCCGTAAATTCGTGAATAATCGACAGGCGCTCATCGCTGGATAACATCTTCCATGACGTCCAGTCCATTGTGCGGAAATCGTGAAGCGCGTACCAGCCGTCAAGCGTTTGGGCGGCTTCGTTCGTTTTTTGCTGCTCACTCATGTATCTTCACTCCTATATCTTTTCATTACATTGATGCCTTCACTATATCACAGTTTAACCGTTTCGGCTGTGGAGAAACCTTGAATAATCCGAAGCCTTGTGTCAGAAACTAAGCCGTGAAACAAACCGTCAATTAAATTAGTTAGAAAAATAAGATTTCTTTTTGAAAGCGCTATAATAGAAGTTGGTTATTTGAATTTAGCTGGAAGAAGAGTATGCTGTAAAAGTAAGCGTTTTTTGTCAACATAGAGGAGGGAATATCGTGGCAGATTTATTTACAAAAGTACAAGAAAAAGTCGCAGGAAAAGATGTGAAAATCGTATTTCCTGAAGGGTTGGACGAACGTATCCTGGTTGCGGTCAACAACTTGGCGGGCAACAAGGTATTAAAGCCGATTGTGGTCGGCAATAAAGAAGACATTCAAGCAAAAGCGAAAGAATTAAATCTTACGCTTGACGGCGTGGACATTTTTGACCCGCATACATATGAAGGCATGGAAGAACTCGTTCAGGCTTTCGTAGAACGCCGCAAAGGCAAAGCGACGGAAGAACAGGCCCGCAAAGCTTTGCTGGACGAAAACTATTTCGGCACGATGCTTGTGTACAAAGGTCTCGCAGACGGACTTGTCAGCGGAGCTGCACATTCTACAGCCGATACGGTGCGCCCTGCACTGCAAATCATTAAAACAAAAGAAGGCGTGAAAAAAACATCAGGCGTCTTCATCATGGCCCGCGGTGACGAACAATATGTATTTGCTGATTGCGCGATCAACATTGCACCTGACAGCCAGGACCTTGCCGAAATCGCCATTGAAAGCGCCAATACGGCTCAAATGTTTGACATTGACCCGCGCGTTGCCATGCTCAGTTTCTCTACAAAAGGATCGGCGAAATCAGACGAGACGGACAAAGTGGCTGAAGCCGTGAAAATTGCGAAGGAAAAAGCGCCTGAGCTTACGCTTGACGGCGAATTCCAATTCGACGCTGCATTTGTGCCGTCTGTCGCGGAGAAAAAAGCGCCGGATTCCGACATTAAAGGAGACGCGAATGTATTTGTATTCCCAAGCCTTGAAGCAGGAAACATCGGCTACAAAATCGCTCAGCGCTTAGGCGGCTTTGAAGCGGTCGGACCGATTCTGCAAGGATTGAATATGCCTGTAAACGATCTTTCCAGAGGATGTAATGCGGAAGACGTCTACAATCTTGCGTTAATTACGGCTGCTCAAGCGCTGTAATCCGCAAAAGCCGGCCTTTACGAGGACCGGCTTTTTTTATAGAAAGAATGTCACTGCGGCCCAGCCGAACAGGGACAAACAGAGAGAACCGATCAAGCCTGCTGCGAGCGCCCGCCAGCCGCTATGACGAAACGCCGATATATGGACTTTCAAACCGAGACCCGCCATCGCCATACCGATTAAAACATAAGACACTTGAACAAGAAACGCGGAAAACGAAGCTGAAATAACGCCTGATGTATGGATGGCGCTCATTCCGAGAAATCCGAAGATAAACCAAGGGATGGGGAGCGAAGCGGCAGAAGCCGTCTTTGACTTTCCGCTGCGGCGCGCCCGCATTCCGAGCATGAATGCGGCCGGGATGAGCAGCGCGACCCGGGTCAGTTTGACGATCACCGCCATCTCGACTGCTGCTTTTCCTCCGGCGCTGCCGGCAGCCGCCGCATGCGCCACTTCGTGAAGCGTTGCCCCGCAAAAGGCCCCGTAAGCCGCAGGAGAAAACCCCAATCCATGATAAGCAAGAGAATATACAACAGTAAAAACGGTTCCTAATAACGAAACGGCGGCCGCGCTGATGGCGGCTGCATTTTCATTTGATCTGATCTGCGGCGCGATCGCGGCAATGGCAGCCGCCCCGCAGATCGCTGTGCCGCAGGCTGTCAGCGTGCTGAGTGTCTGATCTATACGGAACAGCCGGGACAGTCCGTATACAACGGCACCCGCAAACATCATACAGCAGACGGCAATTGCAAATACGTGCCAGCCCGCATGATAGATATCCGCCAGATTCAGTCTCATGCCAAGCAGGATGATGCCTGCTTTCAGCAAGTATTTGCTTGAGAACGCGATCCCCGGCTCTAATGCCGCCCGCTGTCCGAATACGGCGCGCCAGAGCATGCCGATCAGCATGGCAAGGACAAGCATTCCGAGCATATGCAAAAACGGCAGGCGGCTGACATAGAAAGCCGCAAACGCAATTCCTGCGGTAACTGAAATACCCTTTATCATCTTCATCTCAGTCACTTCCCATTATCTTGATAACTCCACTTTACTGCGGTCTTAATCATTAGTAAAATATATTTATATGATCTAAACGATTAGGAAAAATAATGATTAGGGGCGATGCTTTTTGTATTATGGGGAATTGAAAACATTCATTGCCGTCGTGGAAGAAAAAAACTTTACAAAGGCGGCGCAGAAGCTGATGATTTCTCAGCCAAGCGTCAGCCTTCACATTAAAAACCTGGAGAAAGAATTCCAAACCGCTTTGCTGAACCGCTCTCCGAAGCACTTTACGACGACGCCGACGGGGGACATTCTCTATCAGCGCGCCAAGCAGATGGTCTTTTTGTACGAACAGGCGAAATCCGAAATTTACGCCCACCATCATTATGTCAAAGGGAAGCTCAAAATCGCCGCGAGCTTTACCATCGGCGAATATATTCTGCCGCCGCTTCTCGCAAAGCTTCATAACGAGTATCCCGAACTGAACCTGGACGTCATGATCGGAAACACGGAGGAGGTCAGCGAAGCGGTTCGGATGCTTCAAGCCGATATCGGATTAATTGAAGGGCATACGGGGAAAAACGAGCTCGACATTCAGCCGTTTATGGAGGATGAATTGTGCATTGCCGCACCGAACGGACACCCGCTCGCCGGCAGAAAAAACATCCCGGCTGCCGAATTGCAAAATCAAGCGTGGGTGACAAGGGAGAAGGGTTCGGGAACGAGGGAATATTTAGACCATGTCCTTCAATCAAACGGACTGCGGCCGAAATCCATGATGACGATCAGCAGCAACCAGGGCGTCAAGGAAGCCGTGATCAGCGGAATGGGTCTTTCCGTTCTGTCAAAAAGCGTGCTGCAAAAGGATCTGCTTCACGGCAGCATTTCCGTGCTTGAGATAAAAGGATTCTCCTTAAAACGGAAACTGTCTATCATCCAATCTTCCATTATGGAGAACACAAAAAACAAAGAAATCTTCATCGCTCTTTTGAAAAGCCAATTTCAATCATCTCAAGCGGAGTGATATAATAAATGCATGGAAAGCCTATGACGAAAGGGATTTAATATAGATGGGAAAGCAACCGATTGATTTACTGATGCAGCCGAGCTGGAGAATCATTGACCAATCCAGCCTCGGCCCTTATTTTGATGCGAAGCAGTCATTCGCAATGGATGATACGCTGTGCGCCTCCGTAGGCAAAGGGGAATCGCCTGCGACGGCACGCTCTTGGGTGCACCACCGGACGATCGTGCTCGGCATTCAGGACACACGCCTGCCGTTTTTAGAGGACGGCGTGAAATTGCTGGAGGACGAAGGCTACCGTGTCATTGTCCGCAATTCAGGAGGCCTAGCGGTCGTTCTCGATGAAGGCGTATTGAATATCTCGCTTATTTTTGAAGATGAGAAAAAAGGCATCGACATTGACAGAGGCTACGAGGCGATGACAGAGCTGGTGCGGCGGATGCTGCGTCCGCACAATGCCGAAATTGAAGCATATGAAATTAAAGGATCGTACTGTCCGGGCAGCTATGATCTCAGCATCGGCGGCCGAAAATTCGCGGGAATCTCACAAAGACGCCTGCGGGGCGGAACCGCGGTTCAGATTTACCTCTGCGCCGATAAAAGCGGAAGCGAACGCGCCGATCTGATCAGACGTTTCTATCAAGCCGCTTTAAAAGACAAAAGCAACGATACAAAAGGCGTATATCCCGATATCCGGCCCGAAACGATGGCTTCATTAAGCGAATTGCTGCAAACAGACATTACCGTGCAGGACTTAATGCTGGCGCTTTTGACTGAACTGAAGGAACTCAGCGGACGCCTGTATGCAGCCGGATTATCGCCGGAAGAGGAAATGGTATTTGAAAAAAATCTGACCCGAATGCTGGAACGGAATGAGAAGGTGTTCGGCACGCAGGAAAGCTTGGACTGAGTCCGGGCTTTTTTTGTTTTTGGTAATTATATACTATTTAGTTATAGTGAAAAAGAATTGTTATATCAAAACTAGTTTACATTATATGCCTTATTTGATTAATATATTTATGTAGGTTCCAAATAATTCTATAAACTGAAGGAGATGGAGATATGAACTTTAAAAAAATAAAAGAAGAAAAAAGAATCACGATCCCGACACATTTGTTAGCCGGAGATGCGGAACAATCAGGCAATTCTTTCGCTTGGAGCGGCTGGGTGCTTGTAGTCCCGAGCCAAGAAGACAATCAAAACCCGAATTTGAATTTCTCTGATTTAGCCGCTCAAAAGTAAGATAATCACTGTTTGGAGCCTACGCATCTGAGACGAGGCGGTGAGAGTGTGACACAAGAGTATATAAGAGAAATTAAGCGGGGAGCACTGTCATGGATTGTTGAAAATATCCATTATTTTGATATGAATCATAAAGTAGCGAATGATTTCAGATGGCGTCTTAAAACATTTATAGAACTCATTTTTCTTACCAATTACCTGATCAGAAATCAGGCAGATGATAAGGAGGTTGCTGTTTTAACGGAGTTTATTACAGAAAGGCTCCGTAATGATCAGCTTGAAGAATTTATTCATTTTGATCCGGACGGTCTCGCCGGATTGGCTATTGCGGGTGAATTTCTTACCTTGACTGATCATCCGTCACAGGCTTCAGTGATATGGGAGCTGGAAAAATTCACGGCAGCGCGTTTTGATTGCAGCCTTGCTAAAATTCCCTTTCGAAAAATGGATTTGAAGTACAGTCTGCAAAGAGCGGGCGTAACCTCGGAAATAACGGACTTTTCTGACTTATATCACTACACAGCAGCTGGCCAGGATATCCCAAATACATATATGACGGATCATGATGCGTACAGCATCACTCATACGATTTTTTATATAACAGACATGGGATGTTCTTCGCTTACGGATAAAGAATATCATCTGCCGTCCTTAAAAGAAAAGGTCCTGAAATTTCTCGGGATCTATATCTGTCTTGAGAATTTAGATATTACCAGTGAATTATTGATGTGCAGCTCTTTTTTACATATCGACATGGATAAGGACAACCATAAACCGCTCTATGAAGCAGCCTGGAATAAAATCTATCGGGGCCGAATGAAAGAGGGGAATGTCCCGAGCATCACCTATCAACATAAACCCGGTTTGAAAGGTGAACAGCGAAGAGAAGATGTGTTTAAACATTGCTATCATACAACACTTGTCGCCGCGGGTGCCGCACATGCCTGTCTTAGAACAGAAAGGAACGATTAACTTGAACAGATTAGCTGAAGAGACGGATCAATTTTTATTATCTTTTGCTGAACAATCGCTTCCGGATCAAAAGAGCATTCAGCTGTTTGCCGGCTTCTGCAAATACTACAGAAAGACGAGCCATTCTTCCGCTGTAAAAGAACATACTGAAAGGATTGCCTCCGCTTTCGTTGATAAGTCATGCTGGGAAGATCTGTTTCACTGTAACACGGCCATTGTCAATGAGTTGATTCATATCTATTTAACGGCAAAAGCTTATAAAAAGAAGCAGGGAATGGAAGCGGATGATCAGATCATACGTCACGGATTGCAAAACGGCTATCTTATAAAAAAAGAATGGCCTTATTTTAAATATGCCGAATTCGTCGGTTTACTGAATGAGCTGGGAATGTCAACTGACCATGAAAAAGTGCGCTTTTACAAGAATTCGATGTTTCAGCCTTTGCTCCATGACGCATGGAAAAGAACAGCTGAAAACGAGCTGGAGTTTGTCGAGTACTGTCTTCTTCATTTAGACCAGGGAGAGCATCTGCTTCATCCCGGCTTGAAGGCCTCCATTCAAAAATGGCTTGTGTTTTGTCTCGGCAGCCGAAAAATGAAACAGCTGTGCAATATGTTATTTATCCAATCGTGTAT
Organism: Bacillus sp. JK106; assembly: GCF_053663355.1. NCBI lineage: Bacteria > Bacillati > Bacillota > Bacilli > Caryophanales > Bacillaceae > Bacillus > Bacillus sp. JK106. Next base: position 336,975 of record NZ_JBSJQC010000001.1, read on the forward strand.
CGATCCATTTTTTTATGGCTGTCAAGCGGCTCTTCATCATATAAATAACGAGAATCCATCCATTCATTGTGCTCCGGCTCTTCTGCCGGCGATTGAGATTCTGAATCTGGAGTGTGGAACATGCGGATAGTCAAGGAACATTTTAATATAAAAAAAACAGAAGAATGGCTGCTGGGTTTTTGGAAGAACATTCAGCTGCAGCCGGAAGAAATGGAAGCAGATGATCTCATGCACCTGTTTTGCGGTTTAGCGGCATGTCATCATTTTGAAAAAAGAAAGGATACAGAAGAAATTATTCTATTCTTAGACCGTTATTTTTGGGAAAAAACGCACGAATGCCATCCGGTCCTGTTCGCGTATGCGTATCATGTGTACCGCAGGATGGATGCCGCAAAAAGCATCTTTTTTCATAACGGACTTGAACAAATGGTCCGCGGTTTACAAGAGGAACTGAAATCAGAGCCTTCCTCTATGATCCTCATGGTGTTAGCAGCTTATTTTGGAGCGGTGACCCCGGAAGAACTGATCGTTTTCTTAGAAACCGCAATGAAACGTGAGGCCGATTTGCTCATGGCACCGGGCGGCATCCAGGAAGAACAGGCGGATGCCCTTTATGCCGTCTCTTATTTGCAAATGAAAGAATTACAGCCTTTTCTCGCAAAATGGTACAAAACATCAGATTTTGCTTTTTCAGGTTTAATGTTAGCCGAGTGCAGAAAGTATCACATTGCCGCCGTTGCAAAATACACAGCCATTATGAAATTTCTCCGATTCGATGAGGCGCTTTTTATACGGGAAGGGCGGGAATTTCTACGCTTTCAGCAGCGAAGCAGCGGGAGCTTCGGTTATTTGAATCCATTAGCGATGGACCAAGGGGCGGTCAGCGGCAAATTGCTGGACCGTCAGTATTTCCTGCCGTCCGCTCATTATGCCGCCGCCTCTCTGTCTATGCTGTAATGTCTCTCTTTTGAAAGACGGAAAAAGAAATCAATAAACAAATAAGAAAGTAGATCGCTATAACTGTCACGGAATAGGGGATGTTTAACGTTGAAATCGCATCACCCGCACTTTTATTTACATAAGCAACGAGGTTTAAATGCGGAAAGAGCGTAAATTTATACCACGTAAATTGGGCAAGCAAATCAGTTCCGCCCAATATACTGCCGGCAAACAGCAGTAAAATGGATAAGCAAAGGGAGAGCGCCTGGTTTTTGCACAATACTGACAAAGTGAACGCAATGGTGACAATACTTATAATTGATATGAAACGCAAAAGCAGAATGATTCCGGATGCTTTGATTGAACTGATGGTATACAGACTGTCATTTAAATGAGTATAGACGAGCGGATATGAAGCATTGGAAAAACCGAATAACACGCCGCCGATCAGCAAACAGCTCACACAGTAAAATAAGTAAATCATACCGGTAAACAGAAGAGAGGCCAGAAATTTCGATGTTAAAATCCGCCATCTTCGGTTCGGGCTTGTAGCGATAAACTTAATCGTCCCAAGGGCAAATTCTTTAGAAACAACCCCGCTGACGGTTAAAATCGCGGTTAAGCTTACGAAAATCTCAAGCCCGTTTGAAGTAACGGTGCCGAAAAACCTCCAGCCGTTCCATTCATAAGGGTTGATGTTATGCTCCAAATAATAGTCTTTATTCTTAACATCAGCAGAATAATAAACGCCTGCCGTTTCAGCCGGTTTATTAATTTCTTCCTGTTTTTTTTCGGCGAGAAGCCGTTCTTTCCAATTGTTATCCGAGGAAGCATCTAACTCATGATTCATAATAAGGCCGGCCAGCAAAACGATGAGAAACAGGAAAAAAAGAGATAAAAGTGTGCCTTTTTTTCGAGTTATTTTTATGAATTCGTTCTGCGCCAGATGAAATATGCTCATACCGCGTCCTCCTGATCTGTAATCATCATGTATTTCTCTTCCAATGACAAAGTCCTTGCAGAAACGCGGGAAATCAGAATCTCTTTCTCTGCCAAAGTTTTAATGATATACGGGATGGTATCTTCCTCCGCTTCCAATTCAATGATGCGGCTGTCTTTTTGCTGTACTTGAAGAATACCGTCCTGCTCTAATATTTCTTTCGCCCTTGCCGGATGATCGACCGTGACGGTAAACAGCTTTTTCTGACCAAGGTCATTTCTGCTCTTCATGTCTTCAATTCCTAAAATCCGTCCCTTTTTAATGTAGGCAACCCTGTCGCAAATCTCCTCCATTTCTGACAATAAATGGCTTGATAATAAAATGGAAACCCCTTGCTTCGCTAAATCGGAAAGAATGGTGCGCAATTCTTTCATACCTTTAGGATCGAGGCCGTTCATCGGTTCATCCAGAATTAATAATCCGGGATTGTGAAGAAGAGAATAAGCGAGCCCCAAGCGCTGTTTCATGCCTAATGAGAAATGTTTCACTTTTTTGCGGGCAGCCTGCTCCAGTCCGACTTTTGCAAGGGTATTCATAAGGTCATCCGTTCGCAGCGAGGTGCTGCGCAGTTTAGTAAAATATTTTAGGTTTTGCAAAGCGGTCATGTTCGGATACATATCCGGGCCTTCAATGATAACCCCGATATGTCTCATAAAATATTCAAAGTCGCTGTCCGGTCTGCCTCTGAATGAAATGGCTCCTTCTGTTTTTTTAATAAGCTGTACGATCATTCTGAAAATAGTGGTTTTACCTGAGCCGTTCGGCCCTAAAAGGCCGAATATCTCACCTTTTCTTACATTGAAAGAAATTGACTGTACAATAGGGGTATGATTGATGGTTTTAGAGACATCTTTTAATATCAGGGCTGGTTCACTCATGCTACTTGCACACCTTCCTTATGATTTAGGGTAAAAGCCGTCAAAACCGAAGAACATGCTTCCGATCAGGCCGGCAGCGATTAAAATGAAAGCAATGCTATACCACATTTTTCGATTCAATGGTTTCCCTCCTTACAACGCTGACATTCCATTTGAAATAGCGCAAAAAGATGCGGAATATCAGTTTCGAAAGATCAAATCCGGCCATAAACACCGCCATGCCCGCTCCGAGGACCATACATCCGTTAAAAATGGCTGTTACAATCGGCACTTTTACGAGGAGAAAGAATGATCCGGTCATCAGCATCAGGCCGATTGCCATCAAACTTAACACCGCAACAGAGGCAAAAAGAAACGGTGTCAGCATAAACATGAAGTTGAACATGCCCATACCCAGCATCAGGCCGAATGCTTTGAAAAAGGAGCGCCATGTTTTCTGCTCCTCGGCATCACTGATGAAAATATCCGCTTTTAAGGCGCGCGCAAGTGTTTTGGGGTTTCCTAAATTGCCGGCGATTTGTTCATCGCTTTTTCCTTCAGCGACGCCCATTTGGAATATTTCGCCGATATCGGCGAGTATCTCTTTTTGTTCAAGTTCCGGCAGATCTTTAATTTCCCGCCGGAGATGTTTTAAATATTGGTCTTTACACATTCATTTTCCCTCCTTAATGATGCTGTTCACTTTTTCGGACAGGTCAAGCCATTCCGATTTTAATGTGTGATGATAAAAGGCGCCTTCTTCTGTTACTTTGTAATATTTGCGTGACGGGCCTTGATCTGAAGCTGCTGTATACGTTTTTAAATAGTTATTTTTCGTAAGTCTTCGTAATATGGGGTAGATGGTGCCCTCCGATACAGGGAACGTTTCACTTATGACCTTGATTAATTCATAACCATATAAATCTTCATAAAGAAGCAGGGACAACACACAAAGTTCCAATGCTCCTTTTCGTAATTGGCTACTCATTTACTATCATTCCCATCATATCTAATAATTGTATTCTCTATACAGTGTATTGCACAGTAGCTAATCGATCAATAATTCCCAAGAACCATTTGGGATGAGGAATTGAATCTTTATGCTTATGTGCGGGCGGGGACCGAGATGCGCAGCCCTTGCGGGAAGAAGGCCTCCTGAACAATGTTTACATTAATATAGATCAGGATGCGCGTCATTGACAAATGGCAAAAACCCCTTTTTCCATGACAAGGAAAGGGGTTTTTTGCGTTATTCGGCCATTTTTTCTAAATTGCCGTTCCGGTCCATTTTAAAGGACGGAGAAGAGGCATGCTCGTCGTCTTCAAATAAAACTAGTTTTCTGGCTCTGTTCATGATTTTCACCAAGGTTTCGTAGTCTTCCTGAATGGTCTTTTGATCTTTTTCAAGCTTTTCGACGGCCGCTTCCAGCTGCTCGGTTTTAGACTGAAGTTCTTGATTTTCCCGTTTTAAACGGTCATTTTCCATCTGCAGGGCGGAAGTTTGCTTTCCGCTGCCTTCATAGCTCTGCAGAAATTGAATGACGTCTGCCATTGTGAGCTCCGCCTTTTGGCTCGGCTGCTGAGGCGCCAGCAAATGTGATAAACTAGCTAACTCTTCCTTGAAGCTTTCATCGACATAAGGCATATGTTCGCCGGACATGACGGCTTGCCGGTCCTCTTTTGGCGCTTCCGTTTGAACCGTCTCTTCGGCTGCGGTTTCTTGAATGATGTCCGCATCCGGTGCAGGCGGCTGGTATAATAGTTTCTTCTTGGCCGGCTGGCCGTTTCCGAGCGCGCGCATCCGCTGTTTCCGCTGTTTTTTTGCAAGCTGAAGCGCTTTTTCATATTGATGGCGCACGACGGCATTCCATCTGAATCCGCACGCTGCCGACGTTCTGTTTAATTTATCGCCTACCTCTTCAAAGGCGTTCAGCTGCGTGCTCCCTTCCCGGACGTGCCGGAGCACGGTTTCCGCAAGCAGCAGGTCATTTTCCTCCGACCAGGCGTCCTGTCTTTGCTTTGTCAATGTTCTCAACCCCCAATAATCTTTGATGGTATTAGAATGTCCAGATTGGAAAATATTTATACAAATTGGCTGAAAGAATGAGAGATACGCAGAGCCTTGCAGGATAAGATGAATCCTTGTACAATAAAACGTGATGTGATTTTTTTCGTTTTTTAAAATTAAGATTTAACATAGAGGAACATTGAATGAAGGGAAGCGTACATCATGGCTAATGAATTCCGAGTGTGTGATGATTGCCAGGCCACCAATATTAAGACTTTGCTGCCGCGTTTGAAAGAAGCTGACCCGGATGCAAAAGTGGAGGTCGGATGTCAGTCATATTGCGGGCCCGGACGCAAGAAATCGTTTGCTTTCGTAAACAACCGCCCGCTGTCGGCGCCGACTGAGGACGAGTTGATTGAGAAAGTGAAAAAGAAGATCAAAAAGTAAATGTGCATTTTTACGACAGCCTCGCCCGATGGGTCAGGCTTTTTTGCTTCAAAAAATCAATGATTGAAAACTGGAACAAAACGCCGGACAAATTCAAGGATGTTTTCAAATTACAGAGCCGATATAATAGAATCACGGCTAAAAAAAAGAGGGAATGACGATGGCGTATCCAAACGGAAAATTATCAGAAGAAAAAGTGTTTAAAGATCCCGTTCACCGCTATGTTCATGTGCGGGACAAGCTGATCTGGGATTTGATCGGCACCCGTGAATTTCAGCGGCTGCGCCGGATCAAACAGCTCGGTACGACGTATTTGACGTTTCACGGCGCGGAACACAGCCGTTTTAACCATTCTCTCGGCGTCTATGAGATTGTCAGACGAATGGTTGATGATGTTTTTAAAGGGCGTCCTGAATGGGATGACAATGAACGCGAACTCTGTCTCAGCGCCGCGCTTTTGCACGATTTGGGACATGGGCCGTTTTCGCATTCCTTTGAAAAGGTTTTTCATCTGGATCATGAAGACTATACGAGGGAAATCATTCTCGGCGACACCGAGGTGAATCAGGTTCTCAGAAAGGCGGGACCGGGATTTCCGCAGGATGTTGCTGAAGTCATTGCCAAAACATACAAAAACAAACAGGTGGTCAGCCTGATTTCGAGCCAGATTGATGCCGACAGGATGGATTACCTTCAGCGGGACGCATACTATACGGGCGTCAGCTACGGACATTTTGATATGGAACGGATTTTAAGGGTCATGCGTCCGCGAGAGGACCAGATCGTCATTAAGCAAAGCGGCATGCACGCCGTCGAAGACTATATTATGAGCCGCTATCAAATGTACTGGCAGGTGTATTTTCATCCCGTGACGAGAAGCGCAGAAGTCATTTTGACGAAAATTCTCCACCGCGCGAAGCAGCTCCATGAAGAAGGGTATATATTCACTCATGCTCCCGTTCATTTTTATTCCATTTTTGAAGGGAAGCTGACGCTTGCGGATTATCTGAAGCTTGATGAAGCCATCATTTTATATTATTTCCAGGCTTGGGAGGAAGAAGAGGACCCGATTCTGTCCGACTTGTGCCGCCGCTTCATTAACCGCCAGCTGTTTCAATATGCCGAATTTAACCCCAATGAGGAAATGTCGGCTTATTTTGAATTGACCGCTCTGTTTAAAGAGGCGGGAATTGATCCCAATTACTATTTAGTGGTCGATTCTTCATCGGATCTGCCGTATGATTTTTACCGGCCGGGTGAAGAGGAGGAGCGTCTGCCGATTCATCTGTTAACGCAGAACGGCCAGATCAAAGAGCTGTCCAGGCAGTCCGCTATTGTCGAATCCATTTCGGGCAAACGCCGGACGGATCATAAGCTGTACTATCCGATGGACCTCATTTTTGATGATTCAGAAAACCCTGAAGCAAAATTAAAAATCCGGCAGCTGCTGGGACTGACATAAAAGGATTTTGGTAAAGAAGGAAAAGGAGATGTCGGGAATTTGTTGAAAGAACATGCAAAACTGATGAAGGTGTTCTCGGATTCTGGAGAAATCATCGGGCGGAAAAAGCTGCAGAAAATCATTTATATCGCGAAGAAAATGCAGTATCCTTTCTACGAAAAATATGATTTTCATTTTTACGGCCCGTATTCCGAAGAACTGACGCTTCGAATTGAAGAGCTGTGCAATCTTGGGTTTCTGGATGAGGTGAAGGAAAAAAAGGGCGGCTACTTTCAATACCGGTACTCGCTGACGGAGACGGGAGCCGAGTTTTTACATCATGCGGAGCTTACGATGCCGGATATGAAGAAGTATATCGACAGCGTCAACAGCCGCTCATCCCGGTTTCTGGAGCTGGTGTCTACGATTTTGTATTTTGACGGCCTTGAAGCTGAGGAAAAGAAAGAGAAAGTGTTTACGATAAAAAGCAAACAGAAATATACGGATGAAGAATATGATGAGGCGCTTCACTACATAGAAGAGCTGAAACACATTTGTTAAAGGCGATGGCTTTCGTCTTTTTTTATGAAAAAACCAGGCCGCGATGAAGCGGGCCTGGTTTTGTTTATTGTCTCAATTTGCTGTGCTTGTACGAATATAAAAAGTAAACGATGACGCCGATGATCAGCCAGACGGCAAAATAAAGCCACGTTTTCAGCGGCAGATTGACCATTAAAAACAAACAGCAGATAATGGCCAAAATCGGCAGTACGGGTACAAAAGGCACTTTAAATCCCCGTGGAAGATCTTTATGGGTGCGGCGCAGAATCAGCACGGACAGACTGACCATGGCAAATGTCAATAGCGCGCCGATGTTTGAGAGATCTGACAGCTCTTTCAGATCAACAAAACCCGCGATGCATGCGCTGATCAGTCCGATCAGCCACGTATTAAAGATCGGCGCTCCCGATTTCTTTCCGACAATGGTAAAGACTTTCGGCAGCATTCCGTCTCTTGCCATCGCAAAAGATATACGGGTCGCCGCATAGGTATGGGCGAGAACGACGGCCATCAGTCCGATCACCGCACCGGCAGCGATAATGCCCGCCACCGCGTTTTGTCCGACAGTCTGCAGCACATAAGACATGGCTTCCGGCACATTAAGCTGTGAATACGGAACCATACCCGTCATGACGAGACAGACGATGACGTATACCAATGTACAGATCACCAGTGAACCGATAATACCGATCGGCAGGTTGCGCTGCGGTTTTTTGACTTCTTCAGCCGAAGCCGAAATCGCGTCAAACCCGAGAAACGCAAAAAAGACGGCAGAAGCCCCCGTAATGACGCCTTTGATTCCAAAAGGCATAAAAGGGTGCCAATTGCCCGGCTTTACAAAAAAGCTTCCTGTGATGATAAACAGCAAAACAATTCCGATTTTTACGAGAACCATTATATTATTAAAGGTTTTGCTCTCTTTAGAGCCGCGTGACAGAACGACGGCAATTAATAGAGTAATGATGATGGCAGGAAGGTTGACGATGCCCCCCTGGCTCGGCACGTGCAGCAGACTGTCCGGCAAAGGCGTGCCGATTTCGGCTAACAGATTATTAAAATAACTTGACCAGCCGCTTGCCACCGCCGACGCCGTCACCATATAAACGGATAAGAGCGTCCAGCCCATTAAATGGCCGACAATTTCTCCCATGGTGGTATAAGAGTAAATATAGGCGCTTCCGTAAACCGGGAGAACAGAAGCGATTTCGGCGTAACATAATGCTGCAAGGCTGCAGACAACGGCTGCAATGATAAAAGAAAAGATTACGGAAGGCCCGGCGTTTTTCGCGGCCGTAATGCCTGTAAGGACCATGACGCCCGTCCCGATGACGGCGCCGATGCCCAGTAATGTTAAATCAAATCCACCCATCGTTTTGGCAGTCTGCCTTTTTCTGCTTTGTTCAAGCAGCTGGGTGATGTCTTTTTTTTGTAGGATATTCCGCAACACGCATCCCTCCATCCAAAAGCAAAAGCCAAGAGGGACTCTTTGGCTTTTACCCGTGTCACATCTTCTGTGTAATCGACAATCCTGTGTTCTGTTTCCCCGTCTGTTCCGTTTCTTTTCTTTTCCAATCATATTGTCTGCCGCATCCGATCAGATTATCCTTTCCGTCAAACGCAGTCACCCTTAATGATTTTACCTGAATCGTGTCTATAAAACCAGCATTGCATAAAAGGATATGGTAAAAAAGAGGGAGACAAAAGTCTGTGCAGGGCAGGATAAAAGTTGCGGGCATTCCGGCCGGAATTTTGACTTTCTCCGTAAGGTATCAGTAAAATGTAATAAAAAACAAACAAATGATGATGGATGCATCTTGAAATGGGGAGTTTCTGCATGAAGCACGATAACTTGCAAGCAAATGTACTGGATTACGCGCTCACGAAATATTTAAAGAGCACGAAAAAGCTTGATGAGGCGACAATTCCGAAGAGTATAAACAATATCAGAGGATTTATTCTGAGGATTATTTACCGGCACGGCACATGCACGATTAAAGATATATTACAGGAGGTCACATTATCGCCTTCCGCCACGACAACCGCTCTCAATCATTTAGAAAAAGAAGGATTCGTGGAAAGGTCGAGAAACAACGAAGACCGCCGCACGGTATGGATGACGCTTTCCGAATCGGGAAAAATGGCGGCCGTGCAAATGATTGAAAACCGGCAGCTTCTCATTGACGAACTGTTCGAAGCATTGACAGAGGAAGAAAAGAAAATCTTTTTCAGCCTGGTTGAAAAGGTTGTGAAATAAGCCGGCCTGACATAGCAGCGCCGGCCATTATCAAGGATTACTCCGTATCGCTGATCCGTTTGCCGGCGACGGCGTAATGATCCTTTCTCATTTCTTCAATCATGACAATGATCTTTTCTTCGGCTGCGCCTGTCGTTTCTTTTACGGCTTCGGTCACTTTTTCAACCAGATTCCGTTTTTGTTCATCTGTGCGGCCTTCAAGCATTTTAACGGTTACGAGCGGCATGGTGCTGATCCTCCTTTATCGTTTCCTCTCTTTGGAAGAGAGATCACTTATAGTATACTGAATGAAGGACAATCTTGCATTTTTTAAAAAAGGGGATTTTGACATTTGGACAGATTTTTATATTATCCGTTGGAGCTTATGCCCTATGTCGTGATTACGCTGATCGTGGCATTTACGATGCATGAACTGGCGCACGCGTATGTCGCGTATCGGTTCGGAGACGATACCGCGGCGAGACAGGGCAGATTAACGCTCAATCCGATTAAACATCTTGATGTTTTCGGAACGATTCTAATTTTGGTCGCGGGTTTCGGCTGGGCCCGTCCGGTGCCGGTGAACCGCCGCGCCTTTAAAAGACCGCGGCTGGCGGGAGTGCTGGTTTCCGTCGCCGGGCCCGTAAGCAACCTGCTTCTTGCCTTTATCGGTTTCTTTTTGCTAGTGTTGATGCATGCTTACGGAATGGAGCTGCTTTCTGCATTCAGCATGGGGCTTGACCGCTTTTTCTCTATTTGGATTCAGCTGAATCTCGCGCTGTGTTTATTCAACCTGCTGCCGCTTCCTCCGCTTGACGGCTACCGGATTATTGAGGATCTCGTGCCGCCGCGGGTGCGCGCCAAAATGACTCAGTTTGAGAGCTACGGGATTATCGTGTTTCTCGTGCTGTTTGTAACACCGGTCGGCTCCTATGTCGTGTGGCCGCTGTTAAGCGAGGGGAGAGACTGGATTCTTAAGGTATTTGCCATTATATTTCAACCGCTTTTGTAGGAGGGTATTTTCATGGAAGAAAAAAAGAAGAAAACAATCGGATTTAATATTATTAAAAGTGATCCGACCGACGGACATGGCGGTTTTGGCGCCGGGTCGCTGAGCCTTGATAATATTTCTCCGGTATTTGTCGATGTGGAAGAGAAGGAAGCTTTCGTTGACATCGGCGCAATGCATGCCCGCAGTGTCGTTGAAAAAGGCATCAAATTCCTGCCGAACAAAGATGAAGTGCCGAACGGAAAACCGTACTGGCTCGTGTGGGTCACCATCGACAGAAAAGAAGAAGGCCCTTATTACGCGGGTGTGACGGCTTGTGAAATGACCGTGGACAGAAGTATCCGCAGAGGCTATAAGTCATTGCCGGAGCATGTGAATTTAATGGATAAATCAATGAAGCGCCGCATTATCGTGGACAAAATGGACGCCAGCTCAAAGCAGGTGCTTGCTGAATTTCTGCAGAAGCATGACCAAGGGCTCTGGGAACGTTCATCCGATGAATTGAAAACGGGTCTGCTTCCGGGCGAAAAATAATTTGTGAACTTTTTATGAACTTTATAAATATTTGCACTATTTTGCAATTGTACTGAGTAAACTGTTGATACAGAATCAGGACATGGAAAGTCCCGAGCCGAACCAAGACTCGGGGTTTTTCATGTTTACGCGGAGGTTTCATCATGTTCACCGTCTTTGACATCGGGCCTTGGGTCATTGAAGCAGATACGGCGGAAACGAGAAAACAATATGAAAAATCATGGCCTGATCCCTGCGATTGCGGGAGCTGCCGGAACTTTTCCGAGGCGGTGAATCTCCTTCCCGCCGAGAAAACAAGATTGTTTACGCAGTTTGGGATTCGTCCGGCTGTCTGTCACGACTTGGGGGAGCATGGAAAGGAAAACGGCCTGCATCATTATGCGGGCAGCTATCCGATTGTCGGCATGCTTAGGGAAGGCTGGCCGAAGTTTCATATTGAGAGAGCGGGAGATACCCGCTTTTCGTTTTCTTTGCCTAGTACAACATTTTTTATACCGAAGGGTTTTCCTGACCCTATTATCCATCTCGACTTTTCACTCTTGCTCCCGTGGGTGCTTGAGGAAGACTCGGATTAAAGCCCGGCGCGCAATGCACCGGGCTCAGTCTTTTTTGCCGAGCCACTTATCCCACCACTTTTTGCGCGGAGCTTCTTTACGGGCGGGGACGTGTTCCTTTTCTTTTTTAGACGGTTCCGGTCCGTAGCACACATCCGCGGGCTCAGTGCCTGCGATGAAATACGTATAATGCTTTGCGGCGCATCCGGGTCCCGAAGTGTAGCCGGAAGCGGGATCGATATAGACGCCCGTGACGCCCTTCGGCGGTTTAAGCGCTATTTCCGGTTCTCCTTCGAGCGCCTTCTCCATAAAGTCCGCCCAAATCGTCTTCGCATAGCTTTTTTCTTCTACTGAATCAATCGTGCTGCTTTTGTCATAGCCTGTCCACACACCGGCGGCAAGAGCGGGATTAAAGCCGATCATCCAGCTGTCTGCGCTGGTCGTGCCTGATTTACCGCCATAGGTTCGGGTCAGCCGGTCAGAAATGGTGCGTCCCGTGACGGAAGTATAGCCGTTTAAATCCTGATCAAACATGCCCGTCATCATGCTCGCCGTCACAAAAGCGGCTTTTTTATCAAGCGTCTGCTGATGTCCGCGAGGCTGTTCATACAAGACGTTGCCGGCGGTATCCGTCACTTTTGTGATAAAGGAAGGGGTGATTTGTTTTCCCCCGTTTGCGAGCATCGCATAGGCATTAACCATCTCAATCGGGCGCACGGGTTCAGTTCCGAGCGCCAGAGACGGAAGGGGCTTTAAATGTTCGCTGATGCCGAATTCCTTTGCCGCCGACACGAGCTTATTCATGCCGAGAAAGAGATGGGTCTTCACGGCATAGATGTTGTCTGATAACGCAAGCGCCTGAAGCAGCGTAATCGGTTTATTGGCGTAGTAGCCGTTGTAATTGCTTGGAGAATAGGTATCTCCGTTTTCGTCAATCTGGAACTCAGTGGCTTCGCTTTTCATCAGCGTGACCGGTGTAAAGCCGCTTTGAATCGCTTTGTAGTACAAAAGCGGCTTGATCGTGGAAGCCGGCTGCCGTTTCGCCTGTGTCGCCCGGTCAAACGGGCTTTTTTCGTAGTCACGTCCGCCGAGAAGCGCAAGCACGCGCCCTGTTGCCGGATCAATCGCGGAAAAGCCGACCTGAATGTCAGAGCCGGTACGGATCGTATGTGCCACAGTGTTTTCCGCGATCCGCTGCATGCGCTTATCAAGCGTTGTATAAACACGCAACCCGCTCGTTGCGAGCTGTTCACGCGTCATGCCGAGCTTTTTCTCGAGTTCTTTCATCGCATCGTCGTAAAAATAAGGCGCCGTTTTCGCTGCGGTTCTGTTTTTCAGCGGCTGATAGGCAAGCGGCGTTTTCTTAATCCTTTCCGCCTTTTCTTTTGAGATCATTTTTTGTCCGGCCATCAGACGGAGAATGGTTTCCTGGCGCTGTTTGGCCTTCTTTTCGCTGACATATGGCGAATAGCCGGACGGGCCTTTCGGTATGCCCGCCAGAAGCACGGCTTCCGCATCGTTCAGATCTTTGGCGTGTTTGCCGAAATACAGGCGGGAGGCGGCTTCAATTCCGTATGCGCCGTGGCCGTAATATATCGTATTTACATAACCTTCTAAAATCTCGTTTTTAGAATAGTTCTGTTCAAGGCGGATCGTGTAAAATGCTTCGTTCCATTTTCGTTTCCATGTTTTATCATGCTCAAGGTAGAGATTTCTCGCGTATTGCTGGGTGATGGTGCTGGCGCCCTGAACCTTGGCCATTGCCTTTATGTCAGCCAGCGCGGCGGCGGCCATCCGCCGGTAATCAAAACCGTGGTGATTGTAAAAGTTTTGATCCTCCACCGCAATCGCGGCCTGCACCGCTGTCGGATTGATATCTTTTAACCGGACCCAGTAGCGCTTTTCCCCGAAATCGGTCTCACCTAGCTTTGAGCCGTCATTTGCATAAAGAATCGTAGACTGAGGAACCCGGACGGAGGGGGCGCCCTGCCATTTCGCTGCAAGAAGAACGGATGTGAAGCAGACGCCGGCCAGCATTCCGCCGATCAGTGTCAGAAAGATGCAGGCGCGGATGATTTTGAACGTGATTCTGAGCTGTTTTCCAGATACTTTATCCACTTTTGGGAACCCCCTTTTTCATGATTCTATTATTATGTGAAAAAAGGGGGTTTTTTAAACATATCAAACCGGACACTTCTTTACTTTTTCCCCTCCATCCTCTATACTTTTTCCTTAGGTGAAAATGAGATTTTAACCGGAATAAAAGCGATACAGACGCTTACAATAAATGAAATAAGCCTTGAAAGGGAGATGACAATTGAGCGAGCTTTGGTATACGGAGAAGCAGACGAAGAATTTCGGCATTACATTAAAGGTGAAACAAACATTACATACGGAACAGACGGAATTTCAGCATCTGGAAATGGTGGAGACAGAAGAATTCGGCAACATGCTGTTCTTAGACGGAATGGTCATGACTTCTGAAAAAGACGAATTCGTCTATCATGAAATGGTTGCGCACGTCCCGTTATTTACGCACCCGAATCCGGAAAACGTTCTCGTTGTCGGCGGCGGAGACGGCGGTGTCATCAGAGAGATTCTGAAGCACCCAAGCGTAAAAAAAGCGACGCTTGTCGACATTGACGGCAAGGTTATTGAATACTCTAAAAAATTCCTTCCGTCCATTGCGGGCAAGCTTGATGATCCGCGCGTCGACGTGAGAGTCGATGACGGTTTCATGCACATCGCGAAATCAGAAAATGAGTATGACGTTATTATGGTTGATTCAACAGAACCGGTCGGACCGGCCGTCAATCTGTTCTCAAAAGGCTTCTATGCCGGAATTTCCAAGGCGTTAAAAGAAGACGGCATCTTCGTCGCGCAGACGGACAACCCGTGGTTTACACCGGAACTGATTACAAACGTACAGCGTGACGTGAAAGAAATCTTCCCGATCACCCGTCTGTATACGGCTAATATCCCGACGTACCCGAGCGGCCTGTGGACATTTACGATCGGTTCTAAAAAGTACGATCCGCTTGAAGTGGAGGACAGCCGTTTCTTTGACATCGACACGAAATATTACACGAAAGAGCTTCACAAAGCGGCATTTGTTCTTCCGAAATTTGTGAGCGACTTAATCAAATAAAAACGTACGGCGCAGGAGCGAATCTTGCGCTTTTTTACAGGAAAGCGAGGGTATTATTGATGAGATTTGATGAAGCTTATTCAGGAAAAGTATTTATCGCAAGCCGCCCCGACTGGAAAGAGGCGGACGCCATCCTCTACGGCATGCCGATGGATTGGACGGTCAGCTACCGTCCGGGTTCACGGTTCGGCCCGGGGAGAATCCGCGAGGTGTCTATCGGTCTTGAAGAATACAGCCCGTACCTCGACCGTGACTTGGCTGATTTGAATTTCTTTGACGCCGGAGACATTCCGCTTCCGTTCGGCAATCCGCAAAGAAGCCTTGATATGATTGAAGAATACGTGGACGGCATCTTAGAAAAAGGCAAGTTCCCGCTCGGCATGGGAGGGGAGCACCTTGTATCATGGCCTGTCATAAAAGCCATGTATAAGAAGTTTCCGGATCTTGCCATCATTCATTTTGACGCGCACACCGACCTGCGCACGGATTATGAAGGCGAACCGCTTTCCCACTCTACTCCGATCCGCAAAGCGGCCGAGCTCATCGGGCCGCAAAACGTATTTTCATTCGGCATCCGCTCCGGAATGAAGGAAGAATTTGAATGGGCGAAAGAAAACGGCATGCACATTTCTAAGTTTGAAGTGCTTGAGCCGCTGAAAAAAGTGCTGCCGCAGCTTGCGGGACGCCCTGTTTATGTCACGATCGATATCGACGTTCTTGACCCCGCTCATGCGCCGGGAACGGGCACGGTTGACGCGGGAGGCATCACGTCTAAAGAATTGCTCGCGTCCATCCATGAAATCGCGCGCTCAGAGGTCAGCGTAAAAGGCGCCGACCTCGTAGAAGTGGCACCGGTCTATGACCACTCAGAACAAACCGCAAACACGGCAAGCAAGATGATCCGTGAAATGCTGCTTGGGTTTGTGAAATAGAAAGAATTTCCCCCGCTTGAAACATGGCGGGGGATTTTTATATTGTATATAAACTCCTTAGAAGTTAGTAAAAGCAATATATTATTTTACTATTAATAATTGATGTTATTGATAAAAATTATATAATAGGGTATTATTTAGTAAATACATCTTTAGAAAGGAAGTTAGAATGAAAACAGCAGTAGAAAATGAATTGGAATTAAAAAAGATTGAAATTTCAGTAATTAAACTGATAATTGCTGAAAAGCCTAATAAAGAGATCGCTAAGTCATTAAACTACTCGCAGCGTAATGTCGAATATATCATAGCCGGTCTTTGTAAAAAGTGGAATGTGAGTACTAGAGTCGGTATTGTTTCGGAAGCATATAAAAGGAATTGTATACAGTGAACGAAATGAAAGAAAAACCCCTATTGAGGGGGTTTATTTATATATGCTAAAAAAACATTCTATACAGGAATGCCGTAAAAATAAAAACTGAGATTGTCAGGTAGTTCAAATTTGTTCTCCATTTCAGAAGAATAAACAAAAGAAATAAATATGCAATATTGAACAAATCAAAGATAGAAAAAATCAAATGATTACTTGTGAAAAATAAACTAGTGTTTGGATGTTCTGCGAAAATATTTTTGAATGATATAAGAAAAAACTTAATTGCGACCGGGATGTTAGAAAACATAAATAGGGAATAAAAAGTTTTGATCTTAATTTGAGCGCCAAGAAAATTTATAATGAGAAATAATACGAATCCTTCAAAAATGACCCCGAACATTAAAAGAAACAGTGCGGCTATTGCAATGATGTAATCTAAATGTTTTACTTGCTCAACAACTTGTATAGGGATGTTTTTGGGAATTAAACTTTTCATAAAAGGTAAAAGGGAACTTAAATAAAAAGCTAACCCGATAATATAAAACAAAAACGAGGACAAAAAATTAATGTTTCGTTCCTTAAATGAAGATAATTCAATTTGCATAATCCTAAGAGGCTCCTTTTATAAAGATAGGTGTAATAAATGTTTCTAACATAGCTGCTATCATTAAACCGAGAAATATAATACCAATATATTTAAAAGTGAATTTCAAATTTATTTTGAGGAGTAATAAATCTAAAGTTAATTTCATTCCTACAGAGGCTGCAAGAAGCAATACCGGCACTTCAATTATTCCATGGGGTATAACAAGCAGTAAAAGGTTTAAATTGTCTTTAATGTTTCCTATCGCATTTCCTAAAATTAATCCATTAATAATTAAAACAGCAACCGTGCCAAGCGACAGCGTCAACGGGCCTAAAAAAACAAGCAGACTCGCTACTTTAATATTATTAAAGAAAATCTGAAAAAAATCCGGACGGATATTTCGATTTAGATTATTTACATTTGAAGCGGAATCTGTATAAAAATATGCTGTAAATAAAGCAATTAAAAATAAGATCAGACAGAGTATGTACAATTTGACTAAAACATTCTTTTTAAACAATGTATTTTCATCCATTCGTTAAAGGGACTGCCAGGGATATTGAATTTAATGTTTTATATTATGCTGCTGCTGTACTTGCTGCAGCCAATTGTTCTAAAACGGCCAATGGTAAGCCCGCACCAAGAGATCCTAAAACAGTAATGATAGCCAGAACTGAACCCGTTGCGGTGATAGCACTGACAATCCAACTAGGAGCGATAATTCCAGCTCTGTTTAAAATATCGATAACATCCATGCTTAAATGATTATGTTTCATACTGAAAAGAGCGAGAACAATGATTCCTGATGCTACTAATGTAAAAATCGCTTTACTATTTTGTGTTTTTAAAAGTAGATTCATTTTTTCCTCCAATTTTTTCAATATCCCCAGCAAGTTAAATAATAAAATATATTGGAATCTATTTGAATTGCGGATTTCCGAAAAAATAATAGTTAAGAGGTGAAATCCGTAAAAGTATCTGCTGGCTTATTTCGTACAAAGAAAGCCGGACCATATGTATGATCCGGCTTTCTTTGGTACTGAAACATTATACTTTTTTTTTCAAAAATAATATCAAAATAATCGGCTGCCCCATAGCCTGAAATAGCAGGAGCAAATATTTGAACCAGCTTTCACCCTTGTTGCGAATACTTTTCAATAATTTATTTATAGTCTTCTTTAGGTTTTCCTTTCCATCGGTTTACTTCTGCTTTTATGAACTTGTATTCGTACATTGCTGTATAATCCTCCGGAAGTGTATTGGAATCGTTACCTTGTTTTTCGATTTTGATAAACTTGAATCCATAAATAGAGCGCGCAGCCTATTAAAAGAATCGGAAATTGCCATCCTGTATTTCCGTTTTTAAAATAATCTATTAATGACCATATCAGTAAAGCGACAGTATAAAAACTAAATGCTATTCTGGCGGCTGTACCCGATTGGTGTTTTTGCATCTCATCCATTTTCTTCATAAGAACCGCTCCCTTAATTTTTTTTGGCGTTATAGTTGAATACTTTATCTATTCCCGTATTTAAAGCGTGAGCTATCGAAAAAGCCAGACTTAAAGTCGGGTCATATTTATTATTTTCAATTGCATTGATGGTTTGCCTGGTCACATTGCAGAGCTTAGCCAGATCATTTTGTGAAATATCAGCTGCTGTTCTAAGTTTTTTTATATTGTTATCCACTAAAACCCTCCTTAACTTATTTTGTTTTTTATTTTAAATTTTCAAATTTATATATATTTATTTTAAATAATATATGTATAAGTGTCAAATACTTTTTACACATTTGAGTTCTAAGGTATGTTTTTTGTTTTTGTAAATTAGTTGTTTATATAAAAAACGGCTTGCAGTTTAACCTGCAAGCCTAAAAGTAATTATCATTTAAATCATTCCGCGCTGAGCAATTTCAAATTGATGTTCCGGTGCACTTGCGATGTCGGCTGAAACAAAAACAGTGCTTACTGCCAAGCAAGTAAGTGCTAATTTATACTTCAATTTCATACAACTTCACACCTCCTTGAATCTGCTGTCTTGTTTCTTCCACCTTTAAAAAATATGCAGCAGCCTTCTCGAAATTCTCTCTTTCATGATAATATTTTGCCACATCTAAGGCAAAATCTTCAAGATCAGCATACATCATTTTATCTCTGAGAAAGTCAAAACATTCCATGATTGCTTCTTCATCAGGCTCACCGACATACAAAGATTCTAAAAATTCATATTCGACTATATATAGGGAATCTTCTGCCTCCTCTGCATAAGATACCCCTTTGTCATGATATTGTCTGGCTATGGCCATATTTCCGATTTTATAATGTATTTGTGTGATTAAGAAATAGGCTTGCGGGAGAGAAGTGATGATGTTCCCATCTTCAAAAACAGCTATTGCCCGTTTTATGTAATCAATGGCTGGTTTGTAATTTCCTTGGCTGTTAAAACAAAGTCCGATATTATATAGAGTCCGGCCCATTAATTGAGGCTGCTGTTCTGCCTCTGCCATGGCATAAGCTTTTTTAAAATGCTGAATTGCTTCATCATATTGCTTTAAGTCAAGAAAGTTGGTAGCGAACAATGAATGGCACTGAAGCACCCTTATATTATATGCCTCCTGCTTATGATAAATTTTATAAGCCTGCCGGGCATAATCCATAGAAAAATAAGTCTGCTTCATATAATAGTAGGACTCTGACATCTTAAAATAAAATTCAGCTTTCTCGATACAATCTTTGACAAAATCCAGCTTATATTCAGCTTTCTTAAAAAACTGAATCGCTGAAAGATATTCACGGCATTCCAGCTCATACATCCCCCGGAAAAAATTAAAATAATAATCAAGCCGTCCGGTCAGCCGGGCCTGCTTTTTATCAATATCCGCGAGCAGATCCGATAGTCTCGGCTGTTCTTCTATCCGCTGCGATTCCAGCGGTTCGAGGTATTCGAGCATCAGATTGTGGCGGAATTCCATGAGAGAATAGTACAGATGAAGATCCTGGTCATCTTCCAGGCCTGCAAGTTCTTCTTTGATTTCTCTCCGCAAATACTCGGCGTCCGGGATGCTGAACCTTCGAATGTACATATACCATTCGTTGATTTTTTCTCCAATCGCTGAAGACGATAAAACACTCGCCACTATTCCGAATCCCTCCCTTCCACGTTATGTATATGACATATTTTATCATTTTCATTCGGAAGGATAGCGCAAAAATACCGCAATGTTTTCTTTCGTTAAAACCGCATGTCTGCGGATATCATTTCAAAAATCCACTATTATCCCCGCAATTTGTACAAGCAAACAAATACACCTTCCCATATTCTGTTGTATCTGCGTGAGCAGTGTATGTCTGAAAAGGAAGTGAAGATATGAGAAATAACAAGCTTTCCTTTAAAGAAAAAGCAGGAGCCGCACAAGAAGAATGTTTATGTTTTTGCGAGGAAGAAGCAAGCCGTGAAGCGATGTTTCAAGCGCCGATTGAATTGCCTGAGGGGTTTGTTGTTGATCCGGCTGAAGCTGTTGCAAACGTGACGTGGAATGCAGGCAGCCTTTCTTGTGTCATTGAACGCTGTTTCATTGAGACGGGGCCTGAGCCTGATGAAATCGGTATTCAATTTGCAGTGCGCCTGCAGGGAACTGTTACGCTTCTCGTCAGTGTCTCACCAGTGCGAAATCAATATGGACAAGGGGACGGGGCTGTTTCTGTCATCCGCAATGCAGAGATTGACCAAGTCGTCTATTATTCTGATGAACCCGATGATTGCCCGGATGTCAGTGACATTACGATCGAGAACCTTATTGTCGTTCCGCCATTCTATGGCAGTCCTTTATCGGTGACGGGCACGATTGTGTTTGTTCCTGAGCCGGAGCCCGTTTATGCGTTTACAGCGAATCCAAATGATCAATCAGTTTCTGTGATTGATACAAACACTCATACTGTTGTGACAACGATTGCTCTGCCGTACCGGCCGACAGGTATTGAAATAACTCCGGATAAAAGCGCTGTGTTTGTTTTGCACTTCAACAATAATGTGATTTCTGTCATCGATTATGACACGTTAACGGTGACAGCATCCATACTGCTGGACCAGCCGTCTAGATCGATAAAATGTATCCCAAATCATGAGTTTGCTTATGTTCTCGGCGATACTGCGATTTATGTGATTGAAATTGATACGTTAACTGTGGATAGGTCGATTCCTGTGGAAGGATTTGATTTTGAAATTGATCCCAATGGGTTATTCGCCTATGTTCTTGATTTTGGTTTAGTGCAAAAAGTGGACCTATTCACCGGTGAAGTCACAGGAACAATTGAACGAGAGCTTATCGTATCATCCATAGAAACAAATTGGCCGGAGCGGTATGCGTGTGTCTTAGAACAAGAATTCTTATTCAATTATTTGACGGTTATTGACTTAAATACGTTTACGATCAGCATTACCCAAGAGCTGGAGTCTGATGGCCAATATGTAATGTTTACGAGTGGATCAGAGGTGTATTTACATGACAGCTTCACCGGAAATTTATATGCTGTCAGTCCGAATGGTGCAGGCGTTATAGGAAATGTTCGGCAATCGGCAAGAGACTTTGCGTTTACTCCGAATGGCGAATTTCTGTATGCTGCTCATTTTATAGAGCAGAACATCACTGTTTACAACACGGATGATTATTCTGCGGAAACTGTGATATCTCTTGGGGTTTCACCGGGAGCTATTGTGATTTAATCAACTGCATGCTGTACATTTCTAAAAGGACGTGAATTCATGAAAAAGAATGATCTGTCTGCTTTACAGGAAAATTGTTTCTGTTTTTGTGATGAGGAAATTAGCCGAGAAGCGCCGTTTCAAGTGCCGATTGACATTCCCGAGGGGTTCACCATTGATTCTGCCGAAGCAGCTGCGACGGTTACATGGAGTACTGATCATTTATTATGTATCAGTGAGCCTTGCTTAATCCAGACTGGGCCGGAACCAGAAGATATCGGTGTTCGATATGCCGTGAGAGTAAAAGGGACCGTTACGCTTCTTGTCAGTGTGTCGCCTGTACGAAATCAATATGGACAAGGGGACGGGTCTGTTTCTGTGATTCATACTGAAGAGATTGATCAAGTTGTTTATTATGCAGCGCAGTCTGGCCGCTGTCCTGATTTCAGTCAAATAACAGTGGAAGATCTTCTCATTGTACCGCCTTTCTACGGCAGTCCGCTTACGGTGACCGGGACACTTGTTTTACCGCCATCGCCAGACCCTCAATCGTATGTGTTTACAGCCAATTCAGGAGACAGCACGGTTTCGGTTATTGATTCAGATTTAAACACTGTTGTAAAAACAATCCCTTTTTCTGACGTGCCAACTAATCTAGGCGTTACTTTCGATAAAGCTTTCACGTATGTCCTCCATGGGAATACCAACCTTGTCTCAGTGCTAGATAATAAAACATTAACCATCATAAATACCATCACTGTTGGAGGAGGGCCGAGAAAGGTTGAATTTGATTCAACAGATGAGTTCGCGTACGTGATGGCCGCCGGATCTATATATATGATCAACATGGCCTCTCAATCGGTCATTGATGTCATTCCGATACCCGGCGCTTTAGACTTTGCTCTTGATCCGAATGGACAGTATGTCTATACCGCTAATGGAAGCAGTTGGTCGGTTGATAAATATGATGTAAATACTGGGCAGTTGGTAGAAAGTATCATAGATTCATTTGAATTTCCCAGTTTAATTGCAACTCCTTACGCTGGAAATTTTGCGTATGTGTTGAATGGTGAGCTGCTGCCGAAAGGTGTAACGGAGATCAGTTTGTCACCATTAAGCAGGGGAGGCGGCTTCAACCGTTTATTTGAAACTCTGAGGACGATTGTATTTTCTCGCGATAGCACTAGGGCTTATTTTCTAGAGCCATATAGTGAACCGTCTCTCATTAATAACTTATACGTAGTTAATACGGCTAGACAGAGGATCATTGCAAACGTGTCTCTGCCCGGCGCCTTTGATCTTGCCGTAACACCTGATAATCAGTACATTTATGCAGCACAGCCCGACGACAATACCGTAACCGTGTACCGCACGAGTGATTATACAGCCATGACGGTGATTCCGGTTGGGACTGGTCCGTCAGCGATTGCGATGTAGCTTATTTCACAGGTTGAGAGAAGCAGAGCTGCGATAAAAAAATCGTTTATAAATAAATGAGCCGATCTGCCGGATGGCAGCCAGGATGATCAAAAACAGCAGTTCACTTATGGTGAAACTGAACATCCGCCAACCCCCGGCTCCTGTCAGCGCTCCCGCATGCCCTTTTTTGAACAGGCTGCCATGCTGGAAAAGCTGCAGCAAGTACGTCCGTATAAAATACGATAAATACAAAATCAGTAACACCGCGAGTCCCATTGATACGGCAAGGGGCGTGTGAAAGCGGAAAGGGACGGCTTTGACGATTTCGAACACGCAGCCGAATATGATGACTTGGCATAATACAGCAGCCATCATGTGTGTTTGGCGGACGTTTTTATAGCTGTCACGCAGCGCTTTGACATCGTTGGCATTTCTGCTGCCCAATCTATGTTGCTGGAAGTCGCAGCAGCTTCGATGAGACTGTGTGGGTTTCTGAAAAGCTGCTGTCATGTTTTTCACGGATTGGGTGACATCGTGATATGATTTTCTCTTCTCATAAGGAACTGCTTTTTATGAGGTTTATCTTCAAATCTAATGAGCAATGATGGTAAGATAGAAGCAGTTGAAGTTTACAAACTGAAGGATTATACTATTCAAGTCAAAGTGGAATGATGAAAAGGACGTGTCAAAATGAAACAAGAGACACCGATAACACTCCATGTGAAGTCTGTGATCGAGGATGACGGAAATGAGGAAGTCATCGAATTCCGTACTACCGGATTTTACTATGTAAAACAACAAAAAGTGTATCTATCTTATTATGAAGAACACGACCTAGGCAGAGTAAAAACGATTGTGAAGGTGAGCGAAGGCGAAGTCCTGATCATGAGGTCAGGCGCTGTTAAAATGAATCAGCGTTTCATAACGGGAGCTTCCACAATTGCGAAATATAAAATGTCATTTGGTGAGCTTGAGCTGCAAACAAGCACTAAATCGATTCAATCTGATCTCGGTGAAGAAAAAGGCCGAATCAGCATCGCATATGACATGCATGTCGGAGACGAGCAGCAGCATTTACATAATATGACGATCACGTATGAGGGAGGAACTCACGCATGAATATTGCGGAACAAATGAAGGACGTGCTGAAGGAAGAGATCAAAGCGGCCGTTCTGAAAGCGGGCCTGGCGGACGAAAGCCAGATTCCAAGCGTACTGTTAGAAACGCCGAAAGACAAAACACACGGTGATTATTCCACAAACATGGCGATGCAGCTGGCGAGAATCGCAAAAAAAGCGCCGCGCCAAATCGCTGAGGAGATCGTGGCGTCATTTGATAAAGGCAAAGCTTCCATTGAAAAGATGGATATTGCGGGACCCGGCTTTATCAACTTTTACATGAACAACAGCTACTTAACAAAACTGATTCCGTCCGTGCTTGAAGCGGGTGAACATTATGGAGAGACAAACATCGGACAAGGCGAAAAGATTCAGGTCGAATTCGTATCAGCCAACCCGACGGGAGATCTTCACTTAGGCCATGCGCGCGGCGCGGCGGTAGGTGACGCGCTGTGCAGCGTGCTTTCTAAAGCGGGCTATGATGTGAGCCGTGAATACTATATTAATGATGCGGGCAACCAGATTAACAACCTGGCGCTTTCCGTTGAAGTCCGTTATTTTGAAGCGCTCGGCCTCGAGAAACCGATGCCGGAAGACGGTTACCGCGGCGAGGATATTATCGCCATCGGGAAAAAACTTGCCGAAGATTTCGGTGACCGTTTCGTACATGAAGAGGAGAGCGAACGTCAGGCGTTTTTCCGTGAATACGGCTTAAAGTACGAGCTTGATAAACTTCGCTCCGACCTGGAAAATTTCCGCGTGCCGTTTGACGTATGGTATTCTGAAACGTCCCTGTACGAAAACGGAAAAATTGATCAGGCGCTCGAGACGCTTCGCGAAAAGGGCCATGTATACGAAGAGGACGGCGCGACATGGTTCCGCTCCACAACGTTCGGCGACGATAAAGACCGTGTGCTGATCAAAAAAGACGGCTCATACACTTATCTGCTGCCGGATATCGCATACCATAAAGACAAACTTGACCGCGGATTCGACAAGCTCATCAATGTATGGGGCGCGGATCATCACGGGTATATTCCGCGTATGAAAGCGGCGATTGAAGCGCTCGGTTACAAGAAAGGCACATTGGAAGTTGAGATCATTCAGCTCGTTCATTTATACAAAAACGGCGAAAAAATGAAGATGAGCAAACGTACGGGGAAAGCCGTAACGATGCGCGACCTGATTGAAGAGGTCGGCCTTGACGCGGTCCGTTATTTCTTCGCGATGCGCAGCGCTGATACGCATATGGATTTTGACTTGGATCTTGCCGTATCAACATCTAATGAAAACCCTGTGTATTATGCGCAATACGCACACGCACGTATTTGCAGCATGCTTCGCCAAGGGGAGGAGCAGGGACTTAAACCGGCGGCAGATCTTGATTTCAGCCATATTCAATCAGAAAAAGAATATGACCTGCTGAAAACAATCGGCGGCTTCCCTGAGGCAGTGGCAGAAGCGGCGGAAAAACGCATTCCTCACCGTGTCACAAACTATATTTATGATCTGGCTTCCGCTCTGCACAGCTTCTACAATGCAGAGAAAGTCATCGATCCGGAAAATAAAGAGAAGAGCCGCGCGCGTCTCGCTTTAATGAAGGCGACGCAAATTACGCTGAACAATGCGCTTCAGCTGATCGGCGTATCCGCTCCGGAAAAAATGTAATGATGATCAAAGGACAAAGTCTTCGGGCTTTGTTCTTTTTTTTGCATATAAAGCGTGTGATGTAATTCACAATCCCGCACACTGAGTTTTTGTATGATAAGACTGATATTGAATCAGTGAAAGGGGCAAGCCGAATGATCAATCGTCAACATACTCAATTATCGTTGCAGTCATTAAGCTTAGTGGCAGGGTTTATGGTGTGGGTGCTGATTTCATCGCTCATTTCTCAAATGACATCAGATATTCATTTAAGCAAAGGCGAGATTTCATTGGTGACGGCGATTCCCGTTATTCTCGGATCGCTTCTCCGTATTCCTTTAGGATATTTAACGAACAGGTATGGCGCGCGGCTGATGTTTATGATCAGCTTCATCCTGCTTTTGTTTCCCGTATTTTGGATCAGTATCGCGAATTCTTTATTTGATTTAATCGCGGGCGGCTTTTTCTTAGGGATCGGGGGAGCGGTATTCTCCATCGGAGTGACGTCCCTCCCGAAATATTATCCGAAAGAAAAGCACGGTGTCGTCAATGGGATTTACGGTGCCGGAAACATCGGGACCGCCGTTACTACCTTTGCCGCGCCGGTTATCGCTCAAGCCGCGGGATGGAAAGCAACCGTGCAGATGTATCTTGTTTTGCTGGCTGTTTTCGCATTACTGCACGTTTTGTTCGGCGACCGGCATGAGAAGAAAGTCAAAGTTTCCATAAAGACACAAATGAAAGCCGTTTACCGAAATCATGTGCTGTGGATGTTGAGCCTGTTTTATTTTATTACGTTCGGCGCCTTTGTCGCCTTTACCATCTATCTTCCGAATTTTTTGGTTGAGCATTTTGGGCTGAGCCCTGCGGATGCCGGTCTGCGGACGGCCGGCTTTATTGCGGTCTCTACGCTGCTCAGGCCTGTGGGAGGGTTTCTTGCAGATAAACTGAGCCCGCTCCGCATTCTGATGTTCGTTTTCGCAGGGCTTACGCTGTCAGGCGTCATGCTGTCATTCTCCCCGGCGATCGGCCTTTATGCGTTCGGATCGCTGACGGTGGCAGTCTGCTCAGGGATTGGAAACGGGACGGTATTTAAACTGGTGCCTTTCTATTTTTCGAAGCAAGCGGGGATTGCCAACGGTATTGTGTCTGCCATGGGCGGACTGGGCGGTTTTTTCCCTCCGCTGATTCTGGCAAGTGTATTTCAGGCAACAGGCCAATACGCGATCGGGTTTATGGCGCTTTCAGAGGTTGCGTTAGCCAGCTTTGTCCTTGTGATCTGGATGTATTGGCAGGAAAGAATGAAAACACATACGGAGAAAAACAGTCATAGCCTTGATTCATAATGATCCATTCACAAGATTGTTAATTTTTTCTGGGCGAGTGCAAATCAAGTCACGTTACAATATACATACGCAACGTGACTTTCTTCGAGGTGAGCTCATGAATATTCTCTCTGTCCGAAAATCTGATAAAGAACTTCTTTCCCGCGAACTGCATGAATTGCTGGAATCGATCAGTACGAAAAGGAAAATGAAAAAACACACGTATTTGTTTCAAGAAGGAATGGATGCAGAAGAGCTTTATCTGATTCAATCAGGACTCATTGAAATCGGCAAGCTGACGTCTGACGGAAAAGACCTGACACTTAGAATCTGCCAGAAACACGATATTGTCGGGGAATTGACGCTATTCACAGATGAGCCGAGATATATGCTCAGTGCGAAAGTGTTAGAGGACGGGGAGGTGCTCGTCATTAATAAAAACAAGCTGGAAAAGGAATTGATCCAAAACGGTGTTTTGACGTTTGAATTTATGAAATGGATGAGCACCCATCTGCGAAAAATCCAATCTAAGATCAGGGATCTGCTTCTTCACGGCAAAAAAGGGGCGCTCTATTCCACCCTTATCCGCTTATCAAACAGCTACGGGGTGGAACGAAGCGATGGGATTCTGATTAACATCGTGCTGACAAATCAGGATTTGGCTAAGTTTTGCGCGGCGGCAAGGGAGAGCGTCAACCGCATGCTGGGAGACCTCCGCAAACAAGGGGTTATTTCGATAGACGAAACCGGAAAAATTATTTTGCACAAACGGGACTATTTACGATGTGAGATCGAGTGTGAAAATTGTCCGCTTGAGATCTGCAATATTGACTGAAAAAACAAGGGCAGCCGATGTCCTTGTTTTTCAGCTTGTGATACATATACACATGACGACGAAAAAGAAGCCGGCATTTACGATTTCCAGAATGCCGATTGTTTTCACCGGCCAGTCTCTTCCATGAAAAAACCAGGCCCGCAGACTGCTTGGGATAAAAGCGAGAAACGCCCAGCCTGCCCCGAGAAGGGCCGATAAAAAGGGGAGCAAGAGGTGATATCCCCATGACCAGTAAGCAAACCTTCTGTTTTTTCTCTCCCTTATGACCGATTTCACATAAAAAGAACTCCCGACAAAAAATAAAGCGGATTGCAAGAATAGAAACCAAGCCCAGCCGTCAAGGATTCCCGTTCCCAGCCAGCAGCTCGCAAGCCCGCCCGAACAAAAGAACAGAACACCCGCAATATCATTCGTGAGCGCCCGTTCGTTTTTTCGGCGGGCATAATGCGTATGTATGAGAAACAGCGGCAATAAAAAAACGCCGATCCAGACGAGCTGCGGCTTATGAAAGACAGAAATGATCAAAAAGCAGCAGGCTGGAAAACCGTAATACCATATCCACTTTTGATAGGGCTGAAGCTGTTTCTTTTTCAAAGCGAGCGAAACGGGATAAACCGTCAAGTAAAGGAACAGCCAGCCCAGAAAGAGCGGAATATGCCAGAAAACCGGGCCTCCCTTGACCATGCCGAGTAAAAATGGAATCAGCAGCATCGCCCATGCGCCGTGCTGCTTCGGAATCATCGCCTTCATCGAAACCCTCCTTTTTATTTCATTATAAGTGCAAACACTCTCCTGATAAGTGACCTTTATCATACAAGCTGTGAAATACATCACTGCCGCGCGGGCTCAATCGGGCTACACTAAAGATATCAATAGCACAGGAGGCTTTCCTATGAATCAGTGTGACTATTTATTATTTCTGAAACAACTTCCTATGTTTAATGAAGTGCCTCTGTCCATTGTCGAAACCTTGCTGAAAAACGGGACGTTTATCCGCGGCTCATCTGACCAATCTCCATCCTTTCTTCATTCACAATCCGTTTATATTGTATTGAAAGGCAATATCCGTTTTACGGACAGCAGGCTCCCTGAAGGGTCACAAACCGTTGCGCTGTGGGAAAAAGGCGATGTGTTTCCGATTGATGAAAAAGGCGGGCTCTCTTTATCGCCTTTTATCTCAGTCAATGCCTCACCGGATATTCTGGTACTCCATATTCCATATTCCGTATTTAAGCAAATGATGTCTTACCATCCGCGGCTGCAAATGAACTTTTTGGCGATGCTTCAGCAAAATGTCTTCTGTTCCTATCAGTTGTTTTTGCGGTATCTGCATACATCACGGGATGAAAACGCCGAACCCGGTTCTTAAACAGAACCGGTTTTTTTGATGACGCGGGCGTCCCTATATCGTTTGAAAATCCTTCCTGCTGCTCTGTGTGAACGTTTTGTGAAAAAAGCAGAGTGTGTGACATAGTTCACAAGGTGATGCGCCGTCTCTGTTTATAGTGTACATAGCATCACCTGACTCGGAAGGAGTGAACGATCATGAAGAAAAAGAAAATGAGTCCGTTGCTCAGGAGATTAAACTATTTTTCTCCTATCGAACATCATTCAAATAAACATAGCCAAACGACAAGCGAAGATCGTGATTGGGAGAATGTATACAGAAACAGATGGCAGTACGACAAAGTCGTTCGCTCCACCCACGGCGTCAACTGCACGGGTTCTTGCAGCTGGAATATTTATGTGAAAAACGGAATTGTCACGTGGGAAGGACAAAACTTGAATTATCCATCAACAGGACCGGATATGCCTGATTTCGAACCGAGAGGCTGTCCGCGCGGGGCCAGTTTTTCATGGTACATCTACAGCCCGCTCCGTGTGAAATATCCATATGTGCGAGGTGTGCTGATCAATTTGTGGCGGGAAGCACTGCAGACGCATCAAAATCCGCTGGATGCCTGGAAATCGATCGTTGAAAACCCTGAAAAAGCGAAGTCCTATAAACAGGCAAGAGGGAAAGGCGGATTTGTCCGCGCGGAATGGCCGGAAGTGCTGAAGCTGATTTCAGCCTCTCTGCTGTATACAGTGATGAAATACGGGCCTGACCGGAATGTCGGTTTTTCTCCGATCCCGGCGATGTCCATGATCAGCCACGCATCAGGTTCGCGATTCATGTCTTTAATCGGCGGCCCAATGCTCAGTTTTTATGACTGGTATGCGGATCTCCCGCCGGCATCCCCGCAAATTTGGGGTGACCAGACGGACGTTCCGGAAAGCAGTGATTGGTACAATTCAGGCTATATCATCACATGGGGCTCCAACGTTCCGTTAACGAGAACGCCTGATGCGCATTTTCTGGCGGAAGCCCGCTATAAAGGCGCCAAGGTCATTTCAATCAGTCCCGATTTTGCGGAGTCCTCAAAGTTTGCGGATGACTGGCTGAGCATCCGCCAGGGGACTGACGGAGCCCTGGCGATGGCGATGGGGCACGTCATTATGCAGGAATTTTACGTGAACCAAGAAACTGAACGTTTTATTGAGTACGCGAAGCAATACACCGATTTTCCATTCTTCGTCACTCTGTCAAAAGAGAAGGGCGTGTATACTGCGGGGCGGTTTTTGCATGCGAAAGACATCGGGCGGCAGACAAAGCATGATCAATGGAAGCCTGCGGTCTGGAATGAACAAACAAACGAATTTGCTATACCGCAAGGAACAATGGGCTCCCGCTGGGACGGACAGCAAAAATGGAACCTGCATATGATCGATGAAGACACTGGGGAACCGATTGAACCCCGTCTCTCCGTGCTCGGAATAGAGGACGAAATCGGCTCGGTGCGCATTCCGTATTTTTCAAATGACGGAAACAAAGTGCTTGAGCGGGATCTTCCTATTAAAAAATTGGATCTGAATGGTGAAGAGACGTACGTCACGACCGTGTTTGACTTGATATTGGCAAACTACGGCGTGAACCGGGGCATCGGCGGACAATCAGCCGCATCTTATGATGATCCCCGTCCGTTCACACCTGCCTGGCAGGAACAGATCACGGGAATTAAAAGAGAAGCCGTTATACAGATTGCCAGGGAGTTTGCTCAAAATGCGATCGATACAGACGGCAGATCGATGATTATCGTAGGGGCGGGAATCAACCACTGGTTCAACTCCGACACGATTTACCGTGCGGTGTTAAATCTTGTTTTACTCGTCGGCGCCCAAGGCGTAAACGGCGGAGGCTGGGCCCATTATGTCGGGCAGGAAAAGCTCCGTCCGGCTGAAGGGTGGCAGACGATCGCAACCGCAAAGGACTGGGAAGGCGTGCCTAAACTGCAAAACGGCACCTCATTTTTTTACTTTGCGACAGACCAGTGGCGTTATGAAGACCAGCCGATCAGTGACTTGGCTTCACCGATCGCCGCGTCATCCCGCTACAAGCATCACGCCGATTACAATGTGCTGGCAGCGCGATTAGGGTGGCTGCCGTCCTATCCGACATTCAATCAAAACGGCATCAATCTGTATCAAGAAGCTGAGAAGGCGGGGGCGGCGACACCTGAAGACGTAGGTGCGTACGTGGCCTCACGGCTTCAAGAGAAAAAATTGAAATTCGCGATTGAAGACCCGGACAATGAAGTGAATTTCCCAAGGAATCTCTTCGTATGGCGGGCTAATCTGATCTCAAGCTCAGGAAAAGGGCATGAATATTTTCTCAAGCATCTGCTGGGGACTACGAACGGTCTGATGAATGACGACAGCGACAGCATCCGCCCTGAAGAAATCAAATGGCGGGAACAGGCGCCGGAAGGCAAGCTTGACTTGTTAATCAATCTCGACTTTCGAATGGCCGGTACGGCGCTGTATTCCGATATCGTGCTGCCGGCGGCGACATGGTATGAAAAACACGATCTCAGCAGCACGGATATGCACCCGTTTATTCATCCTTTTGCTCCGGCGATCTCGGCGCCGTGGGAATCGAGGTCAGACTGGGATATTTTCAAAGCACTGTCAAAAGCCGTTTCCGACCTGGCGGAAGAAGTCGAGATGGAGCCGGTGAAAGAGGTAGTCGCGACGCCGCTCCTCCACGACACGATGCAGGAATTGGCCCAGCCGTTCGGAAAAATCAATGACTGGAGCAAGGGCGAATGTGAAGCCATTCCGGGAAAAACGATGCCGAACATCCATGTCGCTGAACGGGATTACAAACACATTTTTCATAAAATGACCGCGCTCGGCCCTCATACGGCTTTAAAACCGAGCGGAACAAAAGGGATGAGCTGGTCGATCGCCGATGAATATGAATCGCTCAAAAAGAGACTGGGAGAAACCGATTCAGACGGCGTTGCCAAAGGATGCCCGAATATAAGTGAAGCAAAGCAGGCGGCAGAAGCGATTTTAACCCTGTCGTCCACCTCAAATGGAAAGGTCGCCGTAAAAGCATGGGAATCGCTTGAAAACATCACAAACCTGAAGCTGAAAGACCTGGCGGAAGAACGCGAGGAAGAATGCTTTACGTTCGAGCAAATTACAGCCCAGCCGAAAACGGTCATCACGTCTCCGGCTTTTACCGGCTCAGAAAAAGGAGGGCGCAGATACTCGCCGTTTACGACGAATGTGGAAAAATTAATCCCGTGGCGGACGCTGACAGGCAGACAATCCTATTATGTCGATCATGAACTGATGATGGAATTCGGTGAAACGATGGCGACATTTAAACCGATCCTCCAGCACCGTCCGTTCCTAAGCAAGCGGCCTGATCAAGAGGGCAAAGAGATCGTTCTTAATTATTTGACGCCGCATAATAAATGGTCCGTTCACAGCATGTATTTTGATTCCCTGCCGATGCTGACGCTGTTCCGGGGCGGGCCGACCGTGTGGATGAATAAAGATGACGCAGAGGACACGGATATCAAAGACAACGATTGGATTGAATGCTTCAACCGAAACGGCGTTGTCGTGGCGAGAGCGGTTTTGTCTCACCGGATTCCTAAAGGAATGGCGTTTATGCACCATGCCCAGGACCGCCACATCAACGTGCCCGGCACAAAACTGACGAATAACCGCGGAGGCACCCATAACAGCCCGACAAGGATTCACGTCAAGCCGACCCAGATGATCGGGGGCTACGCACAGCTCAGTTACGGCTTTAACTATTACGGTCCGACAGGGAATCAGCGCGATCTGAATGTCGTCATCCGCAAGCTGAAGGAGGTCGATTGGCTTGAAGATTAAAGCGCAGATCGGGATGGTCATGAACTTGGATAAATGCATCGGCTGCCATACGTGCAGTGTCACCTGCAAAAACACGTGGACAAATCGTTCCGGTGCGGAATATATGTATTTTAATAATGTAGAAACAAAGCCCGGCATCGGCTACCCGAAGCAATGGGAGGACCAGGACAAATATAAAGGCGGCTGGACGTTGAAAAAAGGAAAGCTTGAACTGAAATCAGGCCCGAAAACAAACCGGCTTGCAGGCCTTTTCTATAATCCGAATCAGCCGACGATTGATGATTACTATGAACCTTGGAACTATGATTATGAAACATTAACAAACAGTCCGCAGAAAAAGCACCAGCCGGTGGCGCGGCCGAAATCGTCCTTGACGGGTGATTTTATGAATATCGAATGGGGCCCGAACTGGGAGGATGATCTCGCGGGCGGCCATATTACAGGGCTTGAAGATCCAAACGTTCAAAAAATGGAGGAATCGATCAAAACAGAATTCGATGAGGTCTTTATGATGTATCTGCCCCGTATTTGTGAGCACTGCATCAATCCGGCATGCGTGTCATCCTGCCCGTCCGGCGCCATGTACAAACGTGAGGAAGACGGCATCGTACTCGTTGATCAAAACGCGTGCCGTTCATGGAGATATTGCGTCTCATCCTGTCCTTATAAAAAAGTCTATTTTAACTGGCAGACGAACAAAGCGGAAAAATGCACACTCTGCTTTCCGCGCTTGGAGGCGGGGATGCCGACCATCTGCTCCGAAACGTGTGTGGGCAGAATCCGCTATCTCGGCGTCATGCTGTACGACGCGGACAAAGTGGAGGAAGCGGCCTCCGTTGAAAATGAAAAGGATCTCTACCATTCCCAACTGGACGTTTTTCTTGATCCGAATGATCCTGAGATTGCCAAACTGGCAAAAGAACAAGGCATCCCGGCTGAATGGATAGAGGCCGCGCAGCAATCGCCAATCTATAAAATGATCATCGATTGGAAGATTGCGCTGCCGCTTCATCCTGAGTACCGCACACTGCCGATGGTTTGGTACATTCCGCCGCTCAGCCCGATTATGAATCTCTTTGAAGGAAAAGGCAGCCGGCAAACGGCGGAAGATATTTTCCCGGCTATCGACCAAATGAGAATTCCGATTGACTATTTGGCGCAGCTATTAACGGCCGGTGATACGGATCATATTCGGTCAACGTTAAAGAAAATGTCCGTCATGCGTCAGTATATGAGGGCGGTTCAGACGAATAAATCCATCGACCCGGCACTGATCTCCGGTGTCGGTTTAACAGAACAGCAAATTGAAGACATGTATCGGCTGCTGGCGATCGCCAAATATGATGACCGCTTTGTGATCCCGAGCAGCCATCGAGAAGAAGTGTCTGATTTATACGCTGAACAAGGAAGCTGCGGTTTGTCATTTTCAGGCGGCCCCGGCTCTTGTTTCTAACTTTTGATAAATGAGGTGGAACAAGATGAACACCACAGACCGGCAAATCACATTCTCCGCTCTTTCCTGTCTCCTGTCTTATCCGGATGAAGAGTGGAGAGCCGGGCTTCCCGATTGGAAGGCTCTTATCCATGACATCACCAATCAGCAAATCCGTGAGAAACTGCTGCAATTTTTCGAGGCGGCAGCCAGGTTTTCTCGAGAAGCGCTGATTGAACACTATGTGTATACGTTCGATTTCGGAAAAAAAACGAATATGTACGTCACCTACTTTAACTCAGGCGAACAAAGGGAACGCGGCATCGAATTGCTGCATTTAAAAAACACCTACCAGCAATCCGGTTTCCTGCCGACAGAGAAAGAACTGCCTGATTACCTGCCGCTGATGCTGGAATTCGCCGCAGTTGCGGAGATTGAAGCGGTGAGAAGCGTGTTTGAGAAATACCTGTCCAATGTGAGGGAGCTGGCTTCCCGCCTCGAAAAAAATGACAGCATCTATGCTGAGCTGCTGCACGTGCTGCAGGCCGCGCTGGAAAACATCGGTGTACGTGAAAGCACTGAAGAAGGGGCTGTTCAGGCATGAGCGGGCAGATCCTGTGGGGGATTATGCCGTACATTGTATTGACGATCTTTATCGGCGGGCATATTTACCGCTATCAGCATGACCAATTCGGCTGGACGGCGAAATCAAGCGAGCTGTTAGAAAAGAAAAAACTCGCGGCGGGCAGCACACTTTTTCATTGGGGACTGCTGTGCGTTGTCGGCGGACATGTCATGGGAATTCTGATCCCGGAAGGCGTGTATACTGCACTTGGCATTTCAGAGCATACATATCACAAAATGGCGATCGGCGCAGGCCTGCCGGCGGGGATTGCGGCTTGTGCCGGACTAGTGATCCTGACGTACAGAAGGCTGTTTGACAAAAGAATCCGCAAAACCAGCTCCCCATCGGATATCCTGACGCTCATCCTGCTGCTGTTCATGATGCTGTCAGGCGTTGCGGCCACGTTTCTCAACATTGATTCGAAAGGATTTGATTACAGGGCAACAGTCGGGCCGTGGTTCAGGGAAATTGTTTTGTTCCGGCCTGACGCTTCTTTGATGGAGAGTGTCCCGCTATGGTTTAAGTTTCATATCATCATAGGGTACGTCGTTTTTATCCTCTGGCCGTTTACAAGATTGGTTCACGTGTTCAGCCTGCCCCTCAAGTATTTGACCCGCAGCTATGTTGTCTATCGGAAACGCACGTAAAAATCCCCCTGCAAGAGGGGGATTTTTTATGGTGAAAAAATAAAAACATAAGATATTTTCTGCCAAGGTAATGGCTGGGCGGCGGTGATTCCTGTTATGTTTTATGTGGAAATAATATCAACAAAAGGAGAGTGAAGAATGAAGCGGATTTTCCTCATTTTAGCCGCCTGTCTGATGACAAGCGCCGGCGTCCTGACACTCAGACATTCTCATGTATTAACCGGCGGCACAGCGGGACTGTCACTAAGCCTGTCGTACTTGTTTCATTCCTCGTTTGCGATTATCTTCTTTCTGATCAATATCCCGTTTTATATATTTTCTCTCATCAGAATGGGAATCAAATTCACTCTATCCACCGTTTTTGCAGTCACAGTGCTGACTCTGTTTACCGGCGCGGATCACTGGCTGCCGCCGGTCTCTGTTTCACCGCTTGCCGGGGCGATTTGCGGCGGGGCGCTGATCGGGTTCGGCCTGTCGCTCATGTTTTATCATCAGGCATCGCTCGGCGGCGCCAATATCCTCGCTTTATTTCTGCAAAAGCGCTGCGGATGGAATCCGGGTGCCGTTAATTTCCTCTTCGATTTTGGCGTCGTGCTGGCCGGCATTTTCTCCGTCGGATTGCTGAAAGGGCTCTTCTCCTTAGTGTCGATTGCGGTCACCGGTCTGATCATCGGCATCTTCAAAAATAAAATCAAAGGCAGCTGCTCGCTCAATCCGGCATTGCTTCAGAACATCACACCCGGCCAGTCACAGGAAGTGTCATCATAAGCCTTTCCGGCTCGTGCGGAGAGGCTTTTTCATATGTTTACAGGCCGGAAGACAGAGGGTATACAGAGTTATCGGATCAGATGGGAGAGAGTCGGGATGCTGAAAAGGAGACTGGAATTTTGCTTTTTATATATGATGCTTATCGGAGCATATGTCATATGGTTTTTTCCGGTTTCCAGGCTTGAGTTTTACGGAGGATTGCTTTGCTATGCAAGCATTATTTTGTTCAGCATCTATTCGTTAATTCTTGAAAACCGCACCTCGCAGCACACGCTGTTATGGATTCATATTCTTGTGTTTTTTCCGATCGCTGGGTACTTATTTTACCTTTTTTCCGGCCAGCTTTATGAAAAAGGCAAGCTGTTCAGGTCGAAACGGACATACAACCGGGAAAAGCTGAGAACGATATTTGATATGGAACAGACTCCCGATCTGTCCGGGCTGAAAGGAAATCAGAAGCGTTTCTTTCAATATTCAATCAAGGCGTCCCATATGAATATCAATACAAAAAGCAGGCTGAAGGTGCTCAAAAACGGGGACGAAACATTTCCGGAGCTGTTTGAAGCGCTCAGGTCGGCAGCATCATTTATACATATTGAGTATTACATGTTCAAATCAGACATGCTCGGGCACAAGATGATGGAGATTATGATGGAAAAAGCGCGTCAAGGTGTTGAAGTGCGGTTTTTGTTCGACGCGGCCGGCAGCCTGAAGCTGGCCGGCAAAGACATTAAAAAACTGAAACACGCGGGCGTGAACATCGTCCCGTTTCTGCCGCTGAAATACGGTTTTTTCAACCAAAAATTCAATTTCAGAAATCACCGCAAGATCGTCATCGTTGACGGGAAAACCGGTTTTGTCGGCGGGCTGAATGTCGGCAAGGAGTATATCGGCAAAGACCAAAGTGTCGGTTTTTGGCGGGACACCCATATGAAAGTCGAAGGAGAAATCGTTCAGACGCTCCACAGCATTTTTATGCTTGATTGGGAATACGTTTCGGATGAGGTGCTGATTGATCAGAAAGCATACAGCCGCCCGGTCCCTGCAGAAAGCGGCGGCGTCTATCAAGTCGTTTCGACGGGCCCCGATATGAAGGAACGGATGAGCGATCTGTATTATGCCATGATAGCGGCAGCCGAATCATCTGTATGGATCGCGACGCCTTATTTCGTGCCGAATGAGCAGATCCGCACAGCGCTAAAGGAGGCTGCTGCCAGAGGCGTCCGGGTGCGAGTCATGGTGCCGGAAACCAATGACGGATTTTTAACCCAGTATGCGACGAGATCGTATTTCCCCGAGCTTCTTCGCGAAGGAATCGAAGTCTATTCCTATCAAAAAGGCTTTATGCATCAAAAGGTGCTCATCACTGACGGAAACCTCGCCTCTGTCGGGACGGCGAACATGGACATGAGAAGCTTTCAGCTGAACTTTGAGGTCAATGTCTTTTTTACAGATCAAAAGGCGATCAAAGATCTTGAAGCGCATTATCTGGAGGATATGAGAGAGTCTGAGAAAATCAGCCCCGTCCGTTTCTATAAGCGCACATTATGGGAAAGAACGAAGGAATCCTTCGCGCGGTTATTTTCCGGCGTTTTATAAAAAACGCTTTTAAAACTCCTTGTGTATAGTATAATTGAGAAATATTATCATTAGGAACGAGGCACAAGGAGGACGGAATCGTGCTGCGACAATTTTTTTCTTATTATAAACCGTACAAAAAGCTGTTTTTTCTCGACTTCTTTTCTGCCATCGCCGGCGGATTGATGGAGCTGAGTTTTCCTCTGATTGTTAATTACTTTATCGATACATTGCTCCCGGGGCGGGATTGGCGTCTGATTATTTTGACTTCCGCTGCTTTATTCGGAGTCTACGCCCTCAGCTCGGCGCTTCAGTATGTTGTGACGTATTGGGGCCATATGCTCGGCATTAACATTGAAACCGATATGCGGAAAAAGCTTTTTGACCATCTGCAAAAGCTTTCGTTCAAATTTTACGATAACAACAAAACGGGCAGTTTAATGTCCAAGCTCACCAATGATTTGATGTATATCGGAGAAACCGCCCACCACGGGCCTGAAGACCTGTTTATCGCGGTCATGACGATTTTGGGCGCGTTCGGTGTGATGCTGTTCATTAACTGGCAGCTCGCGCTGTTGACCTTTATCATTATGCCGGTCGTCATTTGGCTTGCTTTGTATTTTAATAAAAAAATGACCTCTGCGTTTACAAAACTGAACAAAGACGTCGGAGACTTCAGCGCGAGGGTCGAAAACAATATCGGCGGCATCCGTCTTGTTCAGGCTTTCAGCAATGAAGCGTTTGAAAAGCAGCGGTTTGACGTGAACAATCAGCGTTTCCGCAAAACAAAGCTGACGTCATATAAAATCATGGCGAAAAACGGCTCGATCAGTTACATGCTGACAAGATTTGTCACGCTGTTCGTCCTGTTGTGCGGGACATGGTTCGTGATCCGCGGATCGTTATCTTACGGGGAATTCGTCGCTTTTGTGCTTCTGACGAACGTTCTCTTCCGTCCGATTGATAAAATCAACGCGATTATTGAGCTGTATCCGAGAGGCATAGCCGGTTTTAAAAGCTTTATAGAAATAATGGAAACGGAGCCTGATATCAAGGACGCCCCGAACGCGAGACATGTGTCCGGTTTAAAAGGGAATATCCGTTATGATGGTGTGTCATTCGGTTACGAAGAAAACAGTCCGGTTCTGTCGGGAATCAATTTGTCCATTCATGCCGGGGAGACAGTCGCATTCGTCGGGCCTTCGGGAGCGGGGAAATCAACGCTGACAAGTCTGCTGCCGCGCTTTTATGAGCCGTCTGAAGGCGTGATTTCCATCGACGGAATCGATATTAAGGACATGACGCTGTCATCATTGCGCGGACAAATCGGCGTCGTCCAGCAGGATGTCTTTCTGTTTTCCGGCACATTGCGGGAAAACATTGCGTACGGGCGGCTCGATGCGTCTGAGGAAGAAATCCGGCAGGCCGTCCGCCAGGCACATTTAGAGGATTTGGTAAACGGGTATCCCGACGGTTTAAACACGGTGATCGGCGAGCGCGGCGTGAAGCTGTCAGGCGGGCAGAAGCAACGGCTTTCCATCGCCAGAATGTTTTTGAAAAACCCGTCGATCTTAATTTTAGACGAGGCTACATCAGCCCTCGATACAGAAACGGAAGCCGCCATTCAAAAATCGCTGCAAGAGCTGTCTGAAGGACGCACAACGCTTGTGATCGCCCATCGGCTGGCTACGATTAAGGATGCGGACAGGATCGTCGTCGTCACGAAAGAAGGCATCGCTGAACAAGGTCATCATAAGGAACTGCTGGCATCCGGCGGCATGTACCAGAGACTCCATCAGGCCCAATTCGGCGAGCTGATACATGAATAATGGAAAAAGGATAGACGAGCGGGGGCCGGGCAGCCTCCTGTCTATCCTTTTTTATGTAGTCCGTATTTAATGGGCTTCTTTTTGCGCAGGTTCGATGATATGTTTGAAACGGTCAACAAGCTGCACCGCTTTCTTTCCTTCCACTACAATTAAATATTCTTGTTCTTTATGAGCCATTCTGAACGTTTCCAGCTCAATGATATCTTTGATTTTGCACATTGTTTTTTTAGAGTAGATATACAGCTCGTGGCCTCCCGTGTGGCAAAGCTGATATAGCTGAAGCATGTTTCTTAAAGTGAACTTCTTAGCGGCTATTTTCAAAGATGTAATGTTTTTCATGTGTTTTCTCCTCCGTCTGATGGTCTGTTATTTCGGAAATTCCCCATATGAACGGGTGATAAACCTGGTTATACCTTCCACCTCAGCACTCCGCCCGCCAGGCGTTTAACTCCGCGGATGGCGCTTAATTCTTCGACGAGCCGGAGCAGCGCCCGGTCTTTCTCTTTCGCCTCAATCATAAAATCGATGTCCGCATCCCATTGTCTGAACCGCTCCAGCACCGGCAGAATAAAATTCGCATCCACATAGTCCGCATGACTGCGTACGGCTGATTCTGATTTTGGCGAGGAGAGATGGACCTTCGGCTTTAAGCCGATCCGCTGCCATGTTTTGATCATCCGCGGAAGAATGTCATCTAAATCAGCGTCATCGGCCGGATT
Source organism: Bacillus sp. JK106 (assembly GCF_053663355.1). Classification (NCBI taxonomy): domain Bacteria; kingdom Bacillati; phylum Bacillota; class Bacilli; order Caryophanales; family Bacillaceae; genus Bacillus; species Bacillus sp. JK106. The sequence continues at coordinate 377,469 of NZ_JBSJQC010000001.1, forward strand.
GGCGTAAAAATGGTGATAATCAAACACAAACGGAATGCCTTCTTGCTCACATACACTGAGTGTTTCCTCGGACGTATATGTTTTATCATCGTTTTCTAAAGTCATCCGCTGTTTGATGACATCGGGAAGTTCTTTCAGATTCACGCGGAAACGGCCAAGCGCGCTTTGTTTGTCACCGTAAGCGCCTCCGACATGGATGTTGATGACGGAACGGTCCGCGATGCCCATTGCGTCCAGCATGTCATAATGATAGGCCATATCCTTGACCGCATTTGCGGTAATCTCCCGTTTCGGGCTTGTAAAAAGCGTGAATTGGTTCGGATGAAAGCTCGTTCTGAGGTCATATTTTCTGACCAGCCCGCCGATCTCACGAAACTCCTGGCGAAACGGCGTGACAAAATCCCACAGTACATCCGGGTGCGTGGCGAGCGGCACAATTGAGCTTGAGAACCTGTATAAAGGGATGCCGTGGCCGACCACATAGTGGAGGGTGCGCAGCGTATTGGTAAGATTTGCTTTCGTCACAGAAAGCAGGGCGTCTTTCCGCTCACTGCGGGAAAGCTTGGTATAGCGCGCATATGTTAAGGTTTTGGCGGGGGACGCGTCCCAAAGGCACATGGCGTTTGCGACGAATCCGAATCTGAACAGCATATGGTTTCTCCTTTATAAAAAGTAAGATATGGCCTTTCCCAGCCATTCTGCAGGAAGCTGTCTGACGGAGCGCTGTTTCACTTTTTCTAATGTGAGAAGCTCGGATTTTTCGATGTCCTGCTTTATGGTTGAAAGCACTTCCTTTGTAAAGGCTTCATCATGAATGATGACATTCACCTCTTCATTCCAGAACAGGCTCCGTTTATCAAAATTCGGCGTGCCGATAATGCTGATGCGGTCATCTATAATGAAGGCTTTAACATGATAAAAGCCTTGATAATACCGATAGATGAGGCAGCCGGCCTTCAGAAGCTCGGGATAATAGGCAAAAGCTGTTTCCCGAACGAGCGGGTGATCTGATTTCATCGGAACGATCAAGATGACTTTGACGCCTTTTCGGCAGGCTGAAATAAGCGCTTCCTGAAGCTTTTTGCTCGGTACATAATAAGGCGTGCCGATGATGATTTTTTTCTCCGCCTTACGGATGCAGTTTTCATAATGCGATTCAAGCGAAAAACCGTCAGATGCATATGTCCTATGAGAGATATTCCCTTCGGATAATGCCGGATAAACCCCGGGTGATTCGGGTGTTTTTCCGGTGTTTCGTTTCAGGTCGCTTACAAAAAGCGTCTGAAGATCCGCCGTGCCTTCGCCGGTCATCCGCAGGTGATAATCCTCCCAGTTTCCGAACTTCGCTTTTTTGCCGAGGTACTCTTCAGCGATATTAAAGCCGCCGACATAGCCGATTTTGCCGTCAATGACGGTCACTTTCCGGTGATTCCGTTTTTGCAGCCTGAAAAAAAGAAACGGAAATGCCGGTTTATTTAGAAAATGAACGTGAACGCCGGCTTTTTTCATCGTTTGAATGGAAGGCTTTTTCACTTGGCGGCTGCCTGCCCAATCGAGCAGCAGATATACGGAGACGCCGGCCCGGGCCTTTTCTTTCAATAAATCAAACATCTCATGGCTGACTTGGTCGTTCTTCATAATAAAAAACATCATATGAATAGAAGAGACGGCTTGGCGGATATCAGCCGTCATCTGCTGCACAAGCTCGCTGCCGCAGTGAATGAGTGTGATATTACTCTTTTTCGGGTCAAAAACGGGCTCATACGCCTGTTTTTTGTACGCCGCCCGGCCAAGCAGCATATCAAACAGCATAAGTGCGATCAATATGATAAAAATGACAAGCAACACAAAAATGACCTTCATACCGACGCTCCTTTCCGAAGTATCCGTAGTGTGCCCTGAGAATGTGAATTTAATTATTGACTGAACACTCATTCATTATTTATGATAAAGTAAAGATATGACAATGAAGAGGGGAATCAGAACAAAGGGGGAGACAAGATGAACGCATTTCTCATGGTAAACGCGCTGCTGTTTTCAGCTGTAACCGCTTACGCCGTTTATTTATTCATTTACCTGATCAGAACGAGGATCGCTTATATTAAGCTCGGCCAAAGGGAAGAATTTGATAAACGCCTGAAAGAACGTCTTCATAAGATATGGGTGAATGTGTTCGGACAGAAAAAATTGCTGAAAGATAAAAAGAGCGGAATCATCCACGTTCTGTTTTTTTACGGTTTTATACTCGTTCAGTTCGGCGCAATTGATTTTATTCTGAAAGGGCTGCTTCCTGACCGGCATCTGCCGTTCGGCCCGCTTTATCCGGCGTTTACCTTTTTTCAGGAAATCGTCACGTTTCTGATTTTAATCGCCGTAGTCTGGGCGTTTTACCGGCGCTACATTGAAAAGCTCGTCAGACTGAAACGCGGGTTTAAAGCGGGGCTTGTCCTGCTGTTTATCGGCGGACTGATGGTGACGGTGCTTCTCGGGAACGCCATGAACCTTTTATGGCACGATCATTCTCTGTCTTGGACGGAACCGATCGCATCCTCCATTGCGTTTGTGCTCGGGGGTCTTTCAGCGCCGGCGGCCGCCGCCGTATTTTATGTTTCATGGTGGCTTCATCTGTTGTTTTTGCTCAGCTTTTTAGTGTACGTGCCGCAATCAAAGCATGCGCACTTAATTGCGGGTCCGGCGAATGTGTTCCTCAGCAGGCTGGATTCAAAAGGAAAGCTGGAAAAAATCGATTTTACCGATGAGACGAAAGAAAGCTACGGCGTCGGAAAGATTGAAGACTTCCGCCGCTCTCAGCTTGTCGACCTTTACGCCTGCGTCGAATGCGGCCGCTGTACAAATATGTGTCCGGCCTCCGGTACGGGCAAGATGCTCTCGCCGATGGACCTCATTTTAAAGCTCAGAGACCATTTGACGGAAAAAGGCGCTGCCGTGACATCAAAATCTCCGTGGGTGCCCGCGCCCGTTTTTCAGCACACGAAGGCGAATCAGCTCGCCGCGGCTTCCTCAGGGGGAGGATCGCGTGAAGCGGCGGCAGCCATTGATTACAACCCGAGCTTAATCGGCGAGGTCATCACGGAAGAGGAGATTTGGGCGTGCACCACTTGCCGCAACTGTGAAGATCAATGTCCGGTCATGAATGAACACGTTGATAAAATTATCGATCTGCGCCGCTATCTTGTGCTTACGGAAGGGAAGATGGACAGCGACGCGCAGCGGGCCATGACAAGCATTGAAAGACAGGGAAACCCGTGGGGCTTAAACCGGAAAGAGCGGGAGAACTGGCGGGAGCAGGCTGATACAGAGATTCCGACAGTGAAAGAAATGAAAAAACAAGACAAAGAGTTCGACTATTTGTTTTGGGTCGGCTCAATGGGTTCCTACGACAACAGGAGCCAAAAGATTGCCGTCTCATTTGCAAAGCTGCTCAATGAAGCGGGCGTATCCTTTGCGATTCTCGGCAATAAGGAAAAAAACTCAGGCGATACGCCGCGCCGTTTGGGCAACGAGTTTCTGTTCCAAGAGCTGGCGGAACACAACATCGGCGAATTTGAAAAACACGGAATCAAAAAAATCGTCACAATTGATCCGCACGCCTATAATATGTTCAAAAATGAATACCCTGATTTCGGATTCCGGGCCGAAGTCTATCATCATACTGAATTATTAGCCGAGCTTGTGTCACAGGGGAAACTAAAACCGCTTCACCCGGTCAATGAAACGATTACCTTCCATGACTCGTGCTATTTAGGAAGATACAACGAAGTGTATGAGCCGCCGAGAGCGATCTTAAAAGCCATTCCGGGCGTTCAATTGAAGGAAATGGAGCGCAGCCGCGAAAACGGGATGTGCTGCGGCGCCGGGGGAGGGCTCATGTGGATGGAAGAAGAAACGGGAGCGAGGATCAACACGGCCCGGACTGAGCAGGCGCTTTCTGTCAGTCCGACGGTCATCAGCTCCGGATGTCCTTACTGTCTGACCATGCTCGGTGACGGGACGAAAGCGAAAGAAGCCGAAGACGCGATCGGCACTTATGATGTCAGTGAATTGCTCGCCATGTCTGTATTCGGCGCCGGAAAACAAGAGTCTTTATAGAAAGAAGCGGGCCGCCGGCGCATATGCCGGCGGCTTTGTTTTCGCACATCAGCCGATTTATGAAGGGAAGGCTCTAAAATTTCTTAAATTACGCTGTTTAGGGTAGCATATTCTGTTTTAATTTGTTTATAATGAGAGGTATGGTTTATGAACAAAACAATACAAATTCGTTCTTATTATAGGATAGAAACAGATACATATAAGTAATAGAAAGGGAGTGTCCGACCTTGGGTATCAAACAATATTCTCAGGAACAGCTGAAGCAGATGGCTTTAGTTGAAATCGCTCACGAAATTTTCTCAGAACATAAAAAACCGGTTCCGTTCCAGGAGCTGCTGAATGAAATGATCTCCTTGCTCGGTGTTACGAAAGAGGAACTGGGCGACCGTATCGCCCAATTTTATACAGACCTCAACATTGACGGCCGCTTTATTGCTCTGTCAGATCAGACATGGGGGCTCCGCAGCTGGTATCCGTACGATCAGCTGGACGAAGAAACACAGCCGACTGTAAAAGCGAAAAAGAAAAAAGCGAAAAAAGCCGTTGAGGAAGATCTCGATCTTGATGAATTCGAGGAAGTTGATGAAGATGACATCGATCTCGATGAAATGGAAGAAGATATTGACCTTGACGCAGACAGCTTTGAAGACGAAGATATCGATGAAGAAGATGACGACGAGCTTGAGATTGAAGATGAGATGATTGAAGAAGATGAGGAAGATTATGATGATGAGGAAGAGGATCGCAAAGACTGATTTTATATCAGCAAAACGATCTTGACTTTCATTGTCGAACTATGTAGTATGTATTTTGGGCTCTTCAAAAAGAAGAGAATTCATAAGAGTGCTACGCTCCCTTTCAAGAAATTGAAAGGGAGCTTTCTTATTTTCATCTCCCAAATTCTTTTACACATCATTTGTTTTTAGTGAAATGATTTTCTATAAAACGGCACATTTTAAGGAATGTAGCGCAGACCGAAGAGAGGAGCAAACGAAATGACGAAATATATTTTTGTAACCGGGGGAGTTGTATCATCACTCGGAAAAGGAATTGTGGCAGCATCACTTGGCCGCCTTTTGAAAAACAGAGGCATGAGCGTCACCATCCAAAAATTTGACCCTTATATCAACGTTGACCCGGGAACGATGAGCCCGTACCAGCACGGTGAGGTATTCGTTACCGATGACGGCGCTGAGACTGACCTTGACTTAGGGCATTATGAGCGGTTCATTGACATTAATCTGAACAGATTCAGCAACGTGACGACCGGTAAAATCTATTCTGCCGTATTGAAAAAAGAGCGCCGCGGGGACTACCTCGGCGGAACGGTTCAGGTCATTCCGCACATCACAAATGAACTGAAAGACCGTGTGTACCGTGCAGGCAAAGAAACAAACGCAGATGTAGTCATTACTGAGATCGGCGGAACAGTGGGAGACATCGAATCCCTTCCGTTCCTTGAAGCCATCCGTCAAATGAAAAGCGACATCGGCCATGAAAACGTGATGTACATTCACTGTACGCTTGTTCCGTACATCAAAGCGGCGGGCGAGCTGAAAACAAAACCGACGCAGCACAGCGTAAAAGAGCTGAGAAGCCTCGGTATTCAGCCTAATATCATCGTCGTGCGCACGGAAATGCCGATTTCTCAAGATATGAAAGATAAAATCGCGCTCTTCTGCGATATTGACACGAAAGCGGTCATCGAGTGCGAAGATGCGGACAACCTTTACTCCATCCCGCTTAACCTTCAGGAGCAGGGACTCGATAAGCTTGTCTGCGATCATATGAAATTAGAATGCAAAGACCCGGATATGACGGAATGGAAAGACCTTGTCACGAAAGTGAAAAACTTGTCTAAAACCATTACAATCAGCCTTGTCGGTAAATACGTCGAGCTTCAGGACGCTTACATTTCAGTCGTTGAATCACTGCGCCACGCGGGCTATGCGTTTGACGCTGATGTGAAGATCAAATGGATTAACGCCGAAGAAGTGACAGAAAGCAATATTCAAGAGCTGACTGGCGGCACAGACGGAATCATCGTGCCCGGCGGTTTCGGGGACCGCGGCGTAGAAGGGAAAATCATTGCCGCCAAGTATGCGCGTGAGAATAAAATTCCGTTCTTCGGCATCTGCCTCGGTATGCAGATTGCATCCATTGAATATGCGCGAAACGTATTAGGTCTGGAAGGGGCTCACTCTGCGGAGATCGATCCGTCCACTCCTTATCCGATCATCGACCTTCTGCCAGAACAAAAAGATGTCGAGGATCTTGGAGGAACGCTTCGTCTCGGACTGTACCCTTGTAAGCTTCAGGAAGACACGAAAGCCTTCGAAGCGTATGCGGATGAAGTGGTATACGAACGCCACCGCCACCGTTATGAATTCAACAACGAATACAGACAGCAAATGGAAGAGAACGGTTTTGTGTTCTCAGGAACAAGCCCTGACGGCCGCCTTGTGGAAATCATCGAGCTGAAAGATCATCCTTGGTATGTCGCTTGCCAGTTCCACCCTGAGTTCAAATCAAGACCGACAAGACCTCAGCCTTTATTCAAAGACTTTATCGGCGCTTCCGTACAAGCTGCAGAACAGAAGTAATAAAAAAAGACTTGCCTCCTTTAAAAGCGGCAAGTCTTTTTTCTGCATCAGGCATATTCCTGCATCATTTCCTTTAACGTAAAGGATAGCGCGTGATAGACATACAGGCCTGTCATTAATGAAGGAAAGCCGTATCTTGTCCCGTCTTCATCGGGCAGAAGCGGCATTTTTAATTTGCTGTCAATATGAACATCACAAAATTCCTCAATCCCGGTTTGATCTTTGATGACAGGAGATACGCAAACGAGGCCGACCCCTTTTTCATAAAGCTTTTGAGCCAGCGCCTGTTCTTCAGCTGTGCCCGGACCTGAACAAAACATCAGCACCCTGTCGCTTTCTGTAACCGAATCAGCTGTATCCGGAAACGCTTTGACGGAAGGCATCGGTTCTGAGCCGAGCTCCGCCTCGCACAAAATGCCCTGCATCTCATTTGCGCCGTATAAATAAATGGTATGACCGCTGACGGCTGCCTGCGCCAGCAGGCGCGCACCGTCTTCTATTGCTTCGGATTCCTTATCCTGAATGCGGGAAAAAATGCCTGCAAGCTGTGTCGTAAATATCTTTAACATGAGTGAAACCTCCTTTACACATACAAGAACAGTATACAACAAAAGAGAAAATGCTCAGAAAATGTCGGAAAGTAGACTATTATAATTAAAGGAAATGTGAAAATCAAACAGAATACATAAACAACTGCTTCCTTTTGACGAAAATGATAATATTGGGGTGTAAAATGATGAATGAAAAGATTTTAATCGTAGATGACCAATACGGTATACGCATATTGCTCAATGAAGTGTTTCATAAAGAAGGGTACCAGACGTTTCAGGCCGCCAACGGCATACAGGCGCTGGACATTGTAACGAAAGAACGGCCCGATCTCGTGCTTTTAGATATGAAAATCCCCGGCATGGACGGTATCGAAATTCTCAAGCGCATGAAGATGATCGACGAATCCATCCGCGTCATTATCATGACCGCTTACGGAGAACTCGATATGATTAAGGAATCAAAAGAGCTCGGAGCGCTGACCCATTTTGCGAAACCTTTTGACATTGATGAGATCAGAGACGCGGTGAAAAAATATTTACCTCTAAAATCGAATTAATAAAATTAGAAACAATTATGTCATTGTGTTGCCGATTTGTCGAAAAGTTGGTATCCTAGAGATGGAGAAAAAGCGATCTGTTGTTTTACATATGACAGGTTTTTATGGTCATGCTATAGGTGGAAAGCTTTTTTCGAGAAGAAGCAAATCAGGCTACATAAGGAGGACTTTCGACATGCCTTTAGTTTCAATGACGGAAATGTTGAATACAGCTAAAGAAAAAGGATATGCTGTTGGACAATTTAACTTAAATAACCTTGAGTTCACTCAAGCTATTTTACAAGCAGCAGAAGAGGAAAAATCCCCGGTTATTCTTGGTGTTTCAGAAGGCGCGGGACGCTACATGGGCGGCTTCAAAACAGTGGTTGCCATGGTTAAAGCTCTTATGGAAGAATACAAAGTGACAGTTCCTGTCGCGATTCACTTAGACCACGGTTCAAGCTTTGAATCTTGTGCGAAAGCGATTCATGCAGGTTTCACTTCTGTAATGATCGACGCATCTCACCATCCGTTTGAGGAAAACGTAGCAACTACAGCTAAAGTGGTTGAGCTTGCTCATTTCCACGGCGTTTCAGTTGAAGCTGAGCTTGGAACTGTAGGCGGGCAGGAAGATGACGTGATCGCTGAAGGCGTAATCTATGCTGACCCTAAAGAGTGTCAAGAACTTGTAGAGCGCACTGGCATCGACTGCCTTGCACCTGCACTGGGTTCTGTTCACGGTCCTTACAAAGGCGAACCGAACCTCGGTTTCAAAGAAATGGAAGATATCGGTAAATCAACCGGCCTTCCGTTAGTACTTCACGGCGGTACAGGAATTCCGACTGCCGACATTAAAAAATCAATCTCACTTGGTACGGCTAAAATCAACGTAAACACTGAAAACCAAATTTCTTCTGCAAAAGCTGTCCGCGAAACATTGGCAGCTAAGCCGAACGAATACGATCCTCGTAAATATCTTGGACCTGCTCGTGAAGCGATCAAAGAAACGGTTATCGGCAAAATGCGTGAGTTCGGTTCTTCAAACCAAGCTTAATCCGATGTAACATCCATAAACCGCCTGACAGCATTGACAGGCGGTTTTATGTCTTACCTTTAGAAAGCGCAATCATGTTTTACAGTTCTGAAAATTTATTACTGGGGAGGCTTTCCTTATGTTATTTTTCATTGATACAGCAAACATTGACGAGATTAAAGAAGCTTATGAACTTGGCGTTCTTGCCGGAGTTACGACAAACCCTAGTTTAGTGGCGAAAGAAGCTGACGTGTCTTTCCATGACAGACTTCGTGAGATTACGGAAGTCGTGAGCGGATCAGTAAGCGCGGAAGTCATTTCCCTGAATGCTGAAGAAATGATTGAAGAAGGTAAAGAACTTGCGAAAATCGCGCCGAATATTACGGTGAAAATCCCGATGACGTCTGAAGGGTTAAAAGCCGTAAAAGCGCTGAGCGACCTGAACATAAAAACAAACGTAACGCTCATTTTCAGCGCCAACCAGGCGCTTTTGGCGGCAAGAGCCGGGGCGACTTATGTATCTCCGTTCTTAGGCCGTCTGGATGACATCGGCCATAACGGTCTTGAACTGATTTCAGAAATAAGACAGATTTTTGACATTCATGACATTGATACACAAATCATCGCAGCTTCCATCCGTCATGCACAGCACGTGACTGAAGCCGCTTTACGCGGTGCGCATATCGGTACGATGCCGCTGAAAGTCATTCACCAGCTGACGAAACATCCGTTAACGGATAAAGGCATCGAGCAATTCTTGGCTGACTGGAATAAATAAGGGGGAAAAGGGCGGCAAACCGGTTGCATCCGTTTGCCGCACCCTTATGTTTTCCTGTTTGGCAGCGGGCCTTCAGTATCAAAGTGAAGAGTGTGTTTCCCCGGAATATGAACCCGGCGGGCCTCTGTGCATCCTGTGTTAAAAATGCCCCGCAAAGCTTCGCTATTTTCTTCCTGTTATTTTATAATGTCCTTGTATTCTTTCTCTTCGAATTGGCTACATTTTGGACAAGAGCTTTATTTGCAGAGACAGAATAAAATGCCATTTTATTTACGCTCCGCAGCTATCTTCTTATGGAAGGAGACTATCATGGAAAAGTTGAATATTGCCGGCGGCGATCCGTTAAACGGAACCGTACATATCAGCGGCGCGAAAAACAGCGCCGTCGCATTGATACCCGCAACCATTCTGGCAAATTCCGAAGTAACGATCGAAGGGCTTCCGGAGATCTCAGATATTGAAACGCTGCGTGACCTGCTGAAAGAAATCGGCGGAAACGTCCATTTTGAAAAAGGAGAAATGGTCGTCGACCCTTCCCCGATGATCAGCATGCCGCTTCCCAACGGCAAAGTGAAAAAACTCCGCGCTTCCTATTACTTAATGGGCGCGATGCTCGGCCGCTTCAAACAGGCGGTCATCGGACTGCCGGGCGGATGCCATCTCGGGCCGCGGCCGATTGACCAGCATATCAAAGGGTTTGAGGCGCTTGGGGCGGAAGTCACCAATGAACAAGGCGCGATTTATCTGCGCGCCGAAAGGCTGAGAGGCGCACGGATTTATTTAGATGTCGTCAGCGTCGGAGCGACGATCAATATCATGCTTGCCGCTGTACTGGCTGAAGGTAAAACCGTGATAGAAAACGCCGCCAAGGAACCTGAGATTATTGATGTTGCCACATTGCTCACCAGCATGGGCGCAAAGATCAAAGGCGCGGGAACCAATGTAATCAGAATCGACGGCGTAAAAGAGCTGCACGGATGCAGGCATACGATCATTCCGGACAGAATTGAGGCGGGCACCTTTATGATCGCCGGCGCCGCGATGGGGAAAGAAGTCATTATTGATAATGTCATACCGACTCACCTGGAGTCTTTAACGGCGAAGCTCAGGGAAATGGGTTTTTACATCGAGACGAGTGACGATCAGCTTCTTATGCTCGGCGGGCAGAAGCAGATAAAACCGGTCGACGTAAAAACGCTTGTTTACCCGGGATTCCCGACTGATCTTCAGCAGCCGATGACATCTCTGTTAACGAGAGCCAGCGGCACGAGCGTCGTAACCGACACCATCTACTCGGCCCGATTTAAACATATAGATGAGCTGAGACGGATGGGGGCCAATATGAAAGTGGAAGGCAGGTCGGCCATTATCACCGGTCCGGCCGAGCTTCAGGGCGCAAAAGTAAAGGCGAGCGATCTGCGTGCAGGCGCTTGTCTGGTCGTCGCCGGGCTCATGGCTGACGGCGTAACCGAAATTACCGGTCTTGAGCATTTAGACCGCGGCTACAGCAATCTTGAGAAAAAACTCGAAGGTCTGGGCGCCACAATCTGGCGGCAAAGGCTGACGGACGAAGAGATAGAACAGCTCCAAAATTCATAGAAATGCGGACTTTTGAGAGGAGATCGTGTTGAAATGGAAAGAAGCTTATCGATGGAATTGGTTCGAGTCACTGAAGCGGCGGCTTTAGCATCTGCCAGATGGATGGGCCGCGGGAAAAAAGATGAAGCTGATGATGCGGCGACAAGCGCAATGCGTGACGTGTTTGACACGGTGCCGATGAAAGGCACGGTCGTGATCGGGGAAGGCGAGATGGATGAAGCGCCGATGCTTTACATCGGCGAAAAGCTCGGAAACGGATACGGCCCGCGCGTCGATGTCGCCGTCGATCCTCTTGAAGGCACAAACATCGTAGCGAGCGGCGGCTGGAATGCGCTGACGGTGATCGCGGTCGCCGACCATGGAACATTGCTGAACGCCCCGGATATGTATATGGAAAAAATCGCGGTCGGTCCCGAAGCGGTAGGTTGCATCGATATCGAAGCGCCTGTCATTGATAACTTAAAAGCCGTTGCGAAAGCGAAAAATAAAGACATTGAAGATGTCGTGGCAACCATTTTAAATCGTGACAGACACGAAAAAATTATCTCTGAATTGCGTGAGGCGGGCGCCAGAATCAAACTGATCAACGACGGCGATGTCGCGGGCGCCATCAATACGGCCTTTGACCATACGGGAGTAGACATTCTCTTCGGTTCAGGCGGGGCTCCTGAAGGCGTGCTGTCTGCCGTTGCGTTAAAAGCGCTAGGCGGCGAAATCATCGGCAGGCTTCTGCCGCAAAGTGCGGAAGAGCAGGCGCGCTGTGAGCGAATGGGCCTTGATGTATCCAAAGTGCTCCGGATGGAGGATCTTGTGAGAGGGGATGACGCCATTTTTGCCGCAACGGGCGTCACGGACGGAGAGCTGCTGAAAGGCGTTCAGTTCAAAGGCTCCGTCGGCACGACTGAAAGCCTGGTCATCCGGGCGAAATCAGGAACGGTCCGATTCGTTGACGGAAGACACAGCCTGAAGAAAAAACCAAATCTTGTGATCCGGCCATAAATAGAGAAAAGCGGGACGGAAAGTCCCGCTTTTCTTTTGCAAAAAAGAGTCAACCCTATCATTTATATGTCAAAGCATTATTTAAGTTGAATAATTTTTTGAAATGAGGTAAAAATAAAGAGTGCTGCGATTTTTCTGTGTCATTCCTTCTTTTGAGTACTGGGAAATTTTCAAATTCTACCGCATACAGACGATATAAATATTGATCTTCTCAAGTTTTTGTCCTCGCTTCCTTCAAAACTCATTAAGACATTCCTTTTTTAAAAAAGCGCCGATCATGGGTGGAAGTGTTACCGATAGAAGTTCCTGAACGTTTTATAAAAGAATGTGCTTTGGCGGAATCATGCGAAGCAGCCGATTTGAATGAAAACAGCAATACATTGACTATGAAAAGCGTGGTGTTTTTATGAAAGACGTATCTATTTCCTCTTTGGAAAATATGAAATTAAAAGAACTATATGAACTGGCCAGACATTATAAAATCTCCTACTACAGCAAACTGACTAAAAAAGAATTAATCTTTGCCATCCTGAAAGCCAACGCCGAGCAGGAGGATCTTCTGTTTATGGAAGGCGTGCTCGAAATCATCCAATCGGAAGGATTCGGCTTCCTCAGACCGATTAATTACTCGCCAAGCTCAGAAGACATCTATATTTCTGCTTCCCAGATCCGCCGCTTTGATTTAAGAAACGGTGACAAAGTATCCGGCAAGGTGCGTCCGCCGAAAGAAAACGAACGCTATTACGGACTTTTGCACGTTGAAGCGGTAAATGGAGACGATCCGGAATCTGCGAAAGAGCGCGTTCATTTTCCCGCGCTGACACCGCTTTATCCGGACCGCCAAATGGTGCTTGAGACGAAACCGAATTATCTCTCAACAAGAATTCTCGATATGATGGCTCCCGTCGGTTTCGGCCAGCGCGGTCTGATCGTGGCGCCGCCGAAAGCCGGTAAAACCATGCTGTTAAAAGAAATCGCTAACAGCATTACGACAAATCAGCCTGACGCTGAATTGATCGTTCTCTTAATTGATGAAAGACCGGAAGAAGTAACGGATATTGAACGTTCCGTAGCGGGCGATGTCGTCAGCTCGACGTTCGATGAAGTGCCGGAAAATCACATTAAGGTAGCGGAGCTTGTGCTTGAACGGGCGATGCGTCTCGTTGAACACAAAAAAGACGTTATCATTCTGATGGACAGCATTACCCGCCTGGCACGGGCCTACAACCTCGTTATCCCGCCAAGCGGACGTACGCTTTCCGGCGGGATTGACCCGGCTGCGTTCCATCGTCCGAAGCGCTTTTTCGGTGCCGCGAGAAACATTGAAGAGGGCGGCAGCCTGACCATTTTGGCGACGGCGCTCGTTGACACGGGCTCCCGGATGGATGACGTCATCTACGAAGAGTTTAAAGGAACGGGCAACATGGAGCTTCACCTTGACCGTTCTCTTGCGGAAAGACGGATTTTCCCGGCGATCGATATCCGCCGCTCCGGCACGCGGAAGGAAGAGCTGCTCGTGCCGAAAGAGCATCTTGACCGTCTATGGGCGATCCGCAAATCGATGTCTGATTCTCCGGACTTCGCAGAGAAGTTTATGAGAAAAATGAAAAAAACAAAAACGAATCAGGAATTCTTCGATCTGATCAACCAAGAATGGAAGCAGGCAAACCTTTCATCATCAGCCCGCCGCTGATAAAAAATGTATTTGCAAATGCAGTAAATGACTGATATAATTCTCTCATATGCGTTCCGGATTCGCTCCGGAATAATAACTCTGTTTCCACACGGGATTCAGGGCGGAAGGAGATGGATACAATGAAAGCAGGAATTCATCCTAATTTCAAAAAAGCAACAGTTAAATGCGCTTGCGGAAATGAATTTGAAACAGGCTCAGTAAAAGAAGAGGTACGCGTTGAGATTTGCTCTGAATGCCACCCATTCTACACTGGACGTCAAAAATTCGCTTCTGCTGATGGTCGTGTTGATCGCTTTAACAAAAAATACGGTCTTAAGTAATAATAGATTTTACAGGCAGGCAAGAATTGCTTCTTGCCTGTTTTTTATGTCCATAAACAGGAAAAAAGGGGAGCGGATAGCCTATGTACATAATGAAGCAAAGCGGATGGCTTGAGCTGATATGCGGCAGCATGTTCTCTGGGAAATCAGAAGAGCTGATCCGCAGAGTGAAAAGAGCGACTTATGCGAAGCAGGAGGTCAAGGTGTTCAAACCTGCCATTGATAATCGCTACAGTGAGGAGGCTGTCGTTTCTCACAACGGCACATCCATGACAAGCCACGTCATCTCGTCTTCGGCTGAAATATGGGATCATATCAGTGAAAGCACGGACGTCATCGCGGTAGATGAAGTGCAGTTTTTCGGCGAATCGATCATCGGTGACTTATCCTCGCTTGCGGATAAAGGCTATCGTGTCATCGCGGCCGGACTTGATATGGATTTCCGGGGAGAGCCGTTCGGCGTGGTGCCGAATCTGATGGCGGTTGCCGAATCAGTGACGAAGCTGCAGGCGGTCTGCTCCGTTTGCGGGTCGCCGGCAAGCCGTACGCAGCGTTTGATTGACGGGAAGCCCGCTTCCTATGATGATCCGGTCATTTTAGTCGGCGCGTCGGAGTCATACGAAGCGAGATGCAGACATCATCACGAAGTGCCGAAAAAACAGACTGATAAATAACCCTTTTCATGAAAACATCGGTAAAAAATCCGGTGTTTTTTTGACGGTTTTTCAAAAATTGTAGTTAATTAACTTAAAAAAGAGTATGAAAAAATTAAGTAATTTTCATCTCTTGAATTTTCATTTTTACAGGCATAAAATGACTAAGTAATGTAAATAGTTATGAGACATTGTTCGAATAATTGTCAAAAAAAGATATAGCAGATCGCGATCACACTAGCCAAAATGGGTAATTACTTAACTTTGTTAACTATTTGAAGAAAGAAGGAGATTTTCTTGAATAATATTAAAGTAACGAAGGAAGGCAACTTAGAAACTACTTTAAGAGGAAAAGAAGTTCTATCTATCCCTACTTTAAATAAAGGTGTTGCGTTTTCAGCAGAAGAAAGAAAAAGCCTTGGATTAGACGGGCTGCTTCCTCCGACCATTCTGTCTCTTGATGAGCAGGCAAAACGCGCATACGAGCAGTTTCAAGCTCAGCCGGACCGCCTTCGCCAAAACGTGTATTTGAATGATTTGCAAAACCGTAACGAAGTTCTTTTCTTTAAATTGCTTCAAAACCATCTTCGTGAAATGCTGCCGGTTGTTTACACACCGACTGTCGGTGAAGCGATTCAAGAATACAGCCATGAGTACAGAAGACCTCAAGGGATTTACCTTTCTATCGACAACGTGGAAGGAATTGAAGAGGCATTTGAAAACCTTCATGCCACTGCCGGAGATATTGATCTGATCGTTGCGACAGACTCAGAAAGCATCCTCGGAATCGGTGACTGGGGTGTAGGCGGTATCAACATCGCCATCGGTAAATTAGCCGTATACACAGCGGCTGCCGGTATTGACCCAAGCCGTGTTATTCCTGTCGTTCTTGACGTCGGTACGAACAATGAAAAACTTCTGAACGATCCTTTATACATCGGTAACCGCCATGAACGTATCCAAGGCGAACGTTATGAAGCTTTCATTGACGCTTATGTAAAAGCTGCGCTTAAATATTTCCCTAAAGCTCTTCTTCACTGGGAAGACCTTGGAAACAAAAACGCGCGCAATATCATGAAGAAATACAACCATGAAATTCTTACCTTCAACGATGACATTCAAGGAACAGGCGCGATTACGCTTGCAGGTGTGCTTGCGGCTATGAAGAAAACAGGCGCGTCTATTAAAGACCAGCGTGTGGTTGTCTTCGGTGCGGGATCTGCCGGAATCGGAATCGCTGACCAAATCCGCGACACTATGGTGCTTGCCGGTCTTTCTGAAGAAGAAGCCAACAAAGCGTTCTACACAATGGACTACAGAGGCTTGTTAATTGAAGGTATGGAAAACATTCTTGATTTCCAAGAGCCGTACCTGCGCACAGCTGAAGAAATTAAAGATTGGAAACGCGATGAAAACGGACAAATTCCTTTCATTGAAGTGATCCGTCAAGCGAAACCGACAATCTTAATCGGTACATCAGGCCAAAGCGGCGCATTCAGTGAAGAAATCGTCAAAGAAATGGCAAAACACGTTGAGCGTCCGGTCATCATGCCGATGTCTAACCCGACACCGCTTGCTGAAGCCGTTCCTAGCGATCTTTTCAAATGGACTGACGGCAAAGTGCTTGTGGCGACAGGAAGCCCGTTTGACAATGTGGAGTACAATGGCGTTTCTCATGAAATCGGACAATCTAACAACGCGTTCGCGTTCCCTGGACTTGGTCTCGGTTCAATCGTTGTAGAAGCGAAAGTGATTACTCCTGCAATGTTTGCGGCAACTGCTGACGCAATCGCAGAAAGCGTTGATTTTGAAACACCGGGTGCAGGCCTTCTGCCGAGCATGAGCGACTTACAAGAAGTTTCAATTAAAGTTGCGATCGCCGTAGCGGAAACTGCCATTAAAGAAGGCGTGGCAAACCGCATTCCTGAGAATGTAGAACAAGCCGTTCTTGATGCAATGTGGAAACCGCAATATAAACAAGTTATCGCTAAATAATTTTACGATTAATTTTACAGTCCGAGGGAAAGCTTTTATGTAAAGGCTAAAGTATACGGACATTAAGGATTTGGAGGAGAATATTTTGAGCTTCTTAGATATTTTAATCCTCCTGGCGCCGATCTTTTTCGTGATCGTGCTGGGATGGTTCGCAGGTCGCTTCGGAAGTTATGACGCGAAGTCAGCAAAAGGGGTAAGCACCTTAGTTACGAAGTACGCGCTTCCGGCGCATTTTATCGCAAGTATTTTAACCACTTCAAGAAGTGCGTTTTTATCTCAGGTTCCTTTGATGATCGCTTTGATCATTGGGATTGTCGGATTCTTTATCGTCATTCTGTTAGTTTGCAAATTTATCTTCAAGTATGATTTAACGAATTCATCTGTATTTTCTTTAAACTCTGCACAGCCGACATTTGCATTTATGGGTATTCCGGTACTCGGAAGCTTATTCGGAGCAAACGAAGTAGCGATTCCTATCGCCGTTACGGGTATCGTGGTTAACGCCATCCTTGACCCGCTTGCGATCATTATCGCTACTGTCGGAGAGTCATCTAAGAAACAAGACAGCGAAAACGAGAACTTCTGGAAAATGACTGGTAAGTCTATTCTTCACGGTCTTTCCGAACCGCTTGCGGCTGCACCGCTTATCAGTATCATCCTGGTACTCTGCGGTGTAACACTCCCTGGCTTGGGTGAAAAAATGCTTGATCAGCTCGGAAGCACAACATCAGGTGTTGCACTCTTTGCCGTCGGTGTAACTGTCGGTATCCGCAACATCAAGCTCAGTCTGCCGGCTTTCGGTATCGCTTTGTTAAAAGTTGCCGTTCAGCCTGCGCTGATGTACTTGATCGCTCTTGCAGTCGGACTTCCGGCTGACCAGATCACGAAAGCGGTATTGCTCGTTGCATTCCCTGGATCTGCGGTAGCGGCGATGATTGCCACACGTTTCGAAAAACAAGAGGAAGAAACTGCGTCCGCGTTCGTGATCAGTGCGATTTTATCTCTCATCTCACTGCCGATCATCATTGCGCTGACTGCATAATGAAAAGCTCCCTGTTTCAGGGAGCTTTTTTGATTAGAATTGAAATTTAAAAGGCGAAAATTTCGTTTTTTTTCTGGGTTTCTTATGTTCTGAAGAAGCGGCTGTTTCTGAGAGGGGAGCTGTCTGGGCAAGTTCCTGGATGCGGGAGGCCAATGTCTGCAATTCGGTATTGAGGTCGTCAATTTCTCGTCTGTGCTGAAGAAGCTGATAAGACACCCCTTCATCCGCCTTTTGTTTCAGCTGGCGTTCAAGCTCCTCTATCCTTGAAAGCAGATGGTTCTCATCCTGTTTCTCTTTCGTGAGAATATCCAGTTTGCGCTCCAGCTCTGCCAACCTTTGTTCAGCGCCGTCATTGATTTTCGGACGCTGTAAAATGAAGCCTGTCCGTTTTTTCGGCTGCCGGGGCACTTGAACGTCCAGAAGGGCAGTGCCTTCAGAAATTTGCCGTTTGACCGATTTCAGCACATCAAGATCTTCAGGTGTAAAGGAATAATGTCCGAGCTCATTCCGCTCAGCCGGAAGATTCAGCTGCTTGACCCACCTTTGCACCGTTTTTGCGGAGACACCGAGCTCTTTCGCGGCCATGTTTGTATTCATGATCACATACCTCCTTTTTGCTAGGTATTCGACCATGAGGCGGCGTTCCCTTCATGTTAGACAAAACAAGAAGGAATTCGCCAAAGAAAGCGGCATTTCTTCAAAAAACGTTACGCTTCATACAATTCAAGTGGAAGCTTGTCGGGATCGAAGAAAAAGGTAAACCGTTTCCCCGTCAGCGGATCGGTTCTGATCGGTTCTGTGCCGACGCCCTTTTCCTTTAACTCCCTGACGGCTGCTTCAAGATCGTTTACGGTGAAGGCGAGATGCCGGAGACCCGCGGCTTCCGGTCTGGTCGGCCGTTCGGGCGGATCGGGAAAGGAAAACAATTCAATCGCATACACGCCGTCCAGCGCCAGATCGAGTTTATAAGATCCGCGATCCTTTCGGTATGTTTCTTTTATAATGCCGAAACCGAGTATCTCGGTGTAAAAAGCTTTCGACTTTTCATAATCAGAGCATATGATTGCTATATGGTGGATGGATTTCAGCATATCCGCCCCTCCTTTTTTGCTTCAGTATAACAGAGGCGAATTGCTTTTGACTGGTGATAAGCCCTATACTATAATGAGAATGTTACGCACAGGAAAACAGAGGTGAAGACCGTGTTAGACCGTTTACAGTCAATTGAACAACGATACGAAAAATTAAATGAGCTTTTAAGTGATCCGGAAGTGGTCAACGATCCGAAAAAGCTTAGAGAATATTCGAAAGAGCAATCTGATATACAAGAAACCGTTGAAGTCTATAGACAATACAGAGACGCATCAGAACAGCTTGCCGATGCGAAAGCGATGCTTGAGGAAAAGCTTGATGCCGATATGAGAGAAATGGTGAAGGAAGAAATCTCCGAACTGCAGGGAGAGACGGAAACCTTATCAGAGCGTTTGAAAGTGCTCCTCATCCCGAAAGACCCGAACGATGACAAAAACGTAATTATGGAGATCCGGGGAGCAGCGGGAGGAGAAGAAGCCGCGCTGTTTGCGGGAAATCTCTACAGAATGTACTCCCGTTACGCCGAGATCCAAGGCTGGAAGACTGAAGTCATGGAAGCAAACGTGACCGGAACGGGCGGTTACAAAGAAATCATCTTTATGATTACGGGAAAAGGCGCATACTCCAAGCTGAAGTATGAAAATGGCGCGCACCGCGTACAGCGTGTTCCGGAAACGGAATCAGGCGGCCGTATTCATACATCCACGGCGACGGTGGCGTGTCTTCCTGAAGCGGAAGAAGTAGAAGTGGACATCCACGAAAAAGACATCCGCGTCGATACATTCGCATCAAGCGGACCGGGCGGACAAAGCGTAAACACGACGATGTCGGCCGTACGCCTGACGCATTTACCGACCGGTGTCGTCGTATCCTGTCAGGATGAAAAATCTCAGATTAAAAATAAAGAAAAAGCGATGAAGGTGCTCCGCGCCAGAATCTATGACAAATTCCAGCAGGAAGCTCAGGCTGAATATGATCAGACCCGTAAATCAGCCGTCGGATCAGGCGACCGTTCCGAGCGTATCCGCACATACAATTTCCCGCAAAACCGTGTGACGGATCACCGCATCGGCCTGACGATTCAAAAGCTGGATCAAATCCTGGAAGGCAAGCTTGATGAAGTGGTTGAAGCGTTAATCGTAGAAGACCAGTCAAGCAAGCTCCAGCAGGCGGAAAATTAAGATGAAGACCGTTTTTGAAGCCCTAAGCTGGGCTTCTTCTTATTTAACCGAAGCGGGAAGAGAAAAAAACGCGGCCGAGCTGCTGCTGTTAAATGATATCGGAATGGATCGGAGCAAACTTCTCGCAAGTCTGCAGGAGCCCGTCGGCGAGGACGAACTTTACCGTTTCAGACGGCACGTGGAGATGCATAAAGAAGGTATTCCGATTCAATATATTATCGGGAAAGAACAGTTTTACGGCAGGGAATTTTTTGTGAATGACGATGTTCTCATTCCGCGTCCGGAAACGGAAGAAGTCGTCTTTCATCTGCTGGACAGACAGAAGCGGGTATTTTCCGGGGCGGAACGCCTGAACGTCATTGATATCGGAACGGGGAGCGGAGCCATTGCGGTGACGCTCGCGCTTGAATGCGGACATTTTTCAGTATCGGCTTCGGATATTTCAAAAGAAGCGCTGCAGGTGGCGGAAAGAAATGCGCAAAACCTCGGAGCGGACGTGTGCTTTTTGCAGGGAGATCTGTTAACTCCTTTTATTTCATCAGGAAAAAAAGCGGATATTATTGTTTCCAATCCGCCGTATATTTCTGAAGAAGAAATGGCGGATTTGTCGGATATCGTCCGTTTCCATGAGCCGCTTCATGCTCTTACGGACGGCGGTGACGGTTTGAAATTCTACAAGCGGTTTATGGAGGAGCTGCCTCTTGTCATGAAAGATAAAGCGCTTGTCGTCTTTGAAATCGGATATAATCAGGGAAAAGCCGTGAAAGACCTGTTCCGTCATTCCTTTCCGAATGCGGAAGTGGAAGTCGTACAGGACATCAACGGAAAAGACAGAACCGTATCCGCGGTCATCACATCATGAAAAAAGCCCGCCGGTGACGCACACGGCGGGCTTTTGTTACAATGGAAAGAAAATGAAAGGGGCATCCGCCTTGAAAAAAGCGTTCGCCTTCGGATGTATAATCGCCGCCGCAGCTTATGCGGCTGGATTTGTCCTGCCGTTTGGCTTTGACATCATTTTCGGCGCCGTTACGGCTGTTCTTATCGTCGCGGCGGTCATCGTTTCCGGGCTGGCCGTAAGCGGAGCGGAGCAGCGGGCCAATTATCATTCTGAAACAGAAGAAGGACGGCACGCCCGTTTAAAGATGGCCGCCGTTTTCTTTTGCGCCGCTCTCCCTTCAGCCGGCTGTCTGCTGATTACGCTTCTGTAGCCGGATTTTGTCTTTGCAGCAATACGGAATCCCATACCCAATAGACGACGGCTGTTAAAACCGCAAAGATATAAAAGGCTGAATTAGAAAACAGAGATTGGCCTGACGGCTGCAAAAGACCGAAGATGATCCCGTTTGCAATGAACGACACCCCCAAATAATAAAGAAAATACAGCGGATGAAATCTCTTCGGCTTTTTATTCAGAAAGTATTGAAGCGGCAGCGCAAAAATCAAATAAGGAAACAAAAAATAAAACGCCATCGAAATGAAAGCCGCGATAATGAATTGATGAACATACAAAATAGAATAAATGACAGACATACATGCCGCCGACAGCAGCACGGTGTAATTATATTTCATCTGAAAACCTCCTATCAAAATAATATCGTACCATATTTTGAATCTGTCAATGCAGATTATCAGCTTGCTAGATTTTTTTCTTCCCGCCGGTTTAAACCTTTTCCGTCATGTCCATAATGGGACTAGATAAAAAAAGCACGGAGAGGAACGGTGGGGACCGATGAAACAGACAATGATGATCTGCATATATATTTTTCTTTTATTATCAGGAGCGCTTGCGGGTTTGACAAAAGAAGAAACGGCGCGGGCATCAGCCGATGAGCCCGTCGTCATACCGGATGAAGCGATCCGGCTCAGGATTTTGGCCAACAGTGATAACGATGAGGATCAAAAGCTCAAGCGCCAGATCAGAGATGCTGTAAACGAGCAAATCACGGACTGGGTGAAAGATATCACTTCCATTGAAGAAGCGCGGCGGCTCATTCGTTCGAAGCTTCCTGAAATTAAAGAAATCGCCAAACAAACGATGAAAGAAAAGGGTGCGCATCAATCCGTTTCAGTTCAATTCAATAAAATTTCGTTTCCGACAAAGCTGTACGGCAATATGGTCTATCCGGCCGGAAAATATGAAGCGATTTTAATTACACTCGGCAATGGCGAGGGCGCCAACTGGTGGTGCGTCTTGTTTCCGCCGCTGTGCTTCCTTGATTTCTCAAACGGCGAAGCGGTGAAAGATCAGGAAGACGGCGGACAGAAGCAGGAAGAAACGCAGAAACAGACAGAAAAAGTGCTGGATGACGTAAAAGCAAAGGCTGATAAAGCGAAGAAAGAAAATAAAGATGATGATGATACCGAAGTGAAGTTTTTCCTCGTCGATTGGATTTCAGATCTATTTTCCTGAAGCAAAAGGCATAAATCCGGATTCGATTCATAGATTGGAAGAAAGAGTTGATCGAAACGGAGGGAAATATATGTTTTATCAGCTGAGAGTGGCAAGAGATCAAGATACGGAGGCGCTGGAGGCCTTTTTGAAAAAGTCTGATACGGCACATGCGGAAATCGATCAGCAGATCAGCCGGTTTATCGTGCTGGAAGACAGCGAAAAAAAGATTGCCGCCTGTCTCGGGATCGAAAAATTCAGCGGCGGAAAAGGGCTTCTCCGTTCACTCGTCATGTCGGACAGGCTGAATCAAAGCCATATCGTTACGCTGTTTCAAAGTATGGATGTGCTGTGCAAAAAACATGAGATTCAAGATGTCTACTTAGTCGCCAATCAGCCCTCATCCGCTGAGTTTCTGAATGTGATGGGATTTGAAGCGTGCGCCGATGCGCCTGATGAACTGTATACGTCCGAACATTTCCGCAACTCGTTATGCACAGAAGGTTCGTTTTTAATGGTGAAAACCTCTGCCTGATCTAACTTATACACAAGGTTATCCACTTATTAAAAAGTGTTGTCCACAGTTTGTGGATAACACTTGTTTTATTAAAGGACATCTTTTATACTTTCAAAAGGAATACACGAGAGAAAATAAAGTTTTACCGCTTTAAAATAAGGAGTTTGGTTATACATGAAAACAAGAAGATGGTTTGTGGATTGTTCCGCAGAATTATCCACAACCGATCCCCAAATTACACAAGCCGCGGAATTGCTCCGGCAGAATGAGGTTGTGGCTTTTCCGACAGAAACCGTTTACGGACTGGGCGCTAACGCTGAAAATACGGAAGCCGTAACGAAAATATATGAGGCGAAAGGAAGGCCGAGCGATAACCCGCTGATTGTGCATATATCCCATATCAGCCAGCTTGATCGTTTTATCAGCCATATTCCTGAGACGGCGAAAAAGCTTATGGAGCTATTCTGGCCGGGGGCGCTGACCCTTGTCCTGCCGTGTAAGCCCGGTGCGCTGTCACCCCGTGTCACCGCGGGACTTGAGACGGTAGCGGTCAGAATGCCTGATCATCCGGCAGCATTAGCCCTCATCAGCTCGGCCGGACTGCCGATCGCCGCGCCGAGCGCCAATTTATCAGGAAAACCGAGCCCGACGAAGGCCGAGCATGTCGCTCATGATTTAAACGGCCGTATTGCCGGTATTGTGGACGGCGGCGCGACGGGAATCGGAGTGGAATCAACCGTTCTGTCCTGTACGGGGAAACAGCCCGTGCTGCTTCGTCCGGGAGGCGTGACAAAAGAGCAGATTGAATCCGCCGCCGGTCCGGTTCTTGTGGATAAAGGGCTGACCGAAGAAGATGAGGTTCCTATTTCTCCCGGTATGAAATATACACATTACGCGCCTTCTGCGCCGATGGCTATTGCCGACGGCGGCGCCCGGAGAATTCAAGAACTGGCAGACGCATATAAAAGCCGGGGAAAACGAATCGGCATTTTGACAACAGAAGAGAACGCCGATAGTTACCAGGCTGATTATATCAAGGTCTGCGGCAGACGCGCCGACCTTGAAACAGTGGCGTCCGCCTTATACGATGCGCTCCGCAGCTTTGATGAAGCGGAAGTGGATATGATTATTTCTGAGTCCTTTCCGGATACCGGAGTGGGGCTCGCCGTTATGAACAGGCTGATGAAAGCCGCAGGCGGCACCGTTATCCATTAACTTGTTCTACCCCTTATCGGACATGCATAAGCTAAACAAGCGGGCACGTCCAAGGGGGTTTTTATTCATGTCGAATCTATTCATCGGGGAACTTGTCTCCTTAAGCATCATGGCATTTGCTTTGGGGACGGATGCCTTTTCCGTCGGGCTCGGAATGGGAATGATTCAGCTGAAGAAAAAACAGATTTTTCATATAGGGGTTGTCATCGGGCTGTTTCATGTCATGATGCCGCTTGTGGGAATGGCGGCCGGGCATCTGCTGTCCGGTTTTCTGGGGATGCTCGCCGTTTACATCGGCGGATCTCTTCTTTTCATTTTAGGGGTGCAGATGATGATCGCCGCGTTTAAACAATCGGACGGGCCGCTCATATCTCCGGCAGGCTCGGGACTGTTGCTGTTTGCGGTCGGTGTCAGTCTGGACAGCTTTTCTGTCGGGCTCAGTCTCGGGATGAACGGCTCCAATCCGTTTCTGGCCGTTACGCTGTTCGGGGTCTTCAGCACCGTTTTAACATGGGCGGGCCTTTTGGCGGGAAGAAAGGTGCAGTCGTGGCTCGGCTCCTACAGCGAAGCGCTTGGCGGAGCCATTTTGATCGGATTCGGGCTGAAACTGCTTTTACCGATATAAGATACGTAAAAAAAGAAACGAAGATGCCGTTTCTTTTTTCTTCATTTATAATAGGCAGTAAGAGGTGACGGACATGAAAATAATCTTTGTTTGTACAGGCAATACGTGCCGCAGTCCCATGGCTGAGGCTCTTTTTAAATCCATAGCAGAAACGAAAGGGCTGGATGTCAGCGTAAGCTCGGCCGGCGTATTCGCGTCTCCGCACGGAAAAGCGTCGGCTCATGCCGTAGAAGCGCTGTTTGAAAAACGGATCGCCCTCAATCACAGTTCATCTCCCTTATCGGAAGAACATATCGAGACGGCCGATCTGGTGCTGGCGATGACCGAACAGCATAAACAGCTGATTGAAGGCCGATATCAAAACAGTCAGGGCAAAGTCTTTACCATTAAAGAATACGTAACGGGGGAAAACGGCGATATCTCTGACCCGTTCGGCGGTCCGCTTGATGTTTATAAACAGACGCGGGACGAACTGGAGGAGCTGCTGACTCTTTTGGCTGATCAATTGCTTGACGGGAAAAGCAAGTAATCTGTCAGAAAATCTGCAAACAGGTCATTTGCAAAACGAATGTGAAAGAGTAGAATGAAATCAACGGATTTCGTAATAAAAAGGACAAGCACACTGGGCTGTCTTCGCCCAGCCACACCTAGGAGGTAAATGAATGAAAGTAGCTATTGCGTCAGATCACGGCGGCGTCCATATCCGCGAAGAAATAAAAAGTCTTTTGGATGAATTGCAGATTGAATACATTGATATGGGCTGTGAATGCGGCGCCGGCTCTGTCGATTATTCAGACTACGCTTTTCCGGTAGCGGAAAAAGTGGTGAACGGCGAAGCTGACAGGGGAATTTTAATTTGCGGCACAGGCATCGGCATGAGCATCTCCGCAAATAAGGTAAAGGGCATACGCTGTGCGCTTGCCCATGACACCTTCAGCGCAAAAGCGACGCGTGAACACAATGACACGAATGTTCTTGCGATGGGCGAACGCGTCATCGGCCCGGGGCTGGCGCGCGAAATCGCAAAAGTCTGGCTGACGACTGAATTTACGGGCGGCCGCCACGAACGGCGGATCGGCAAAATCGCAGATTACGAAGAAAAAAATCTGTAAGAGGTGCTGGACAATGGAAGAGATGAAGCAAAAATGGACGGACATGCTGACTGAGTTTCAAGAGCAGGCAGGACTGACGGACGGCAGTCTGCTGGTGATCGGGTGCAGTACAAGTGAAGCCGCCGGAAGCCGGATCGGCACCGCCGGAAGCGGGGATTGGGCTGAATTGATATACAGCGGACTTAACCGGTTTAAGGAAAAAACGGGTGTGCATCTTGCTTTTCAATGCTGCGAGCATTTAAACAGGGCGCTTGTCATTGAAGCGGAAACGGCCGAGCGGTTCAGGCTCCCCATTGTTTCAGCCGTCCCCGTCCCGAAAGCGGGCGGAGCGATGGCCTCTTATGCATACCGGCAGATGCGTTCTCCAGTGCTCGCTGAATCGATTCAGGCTGACGCCGGGATTGACATCGGTGATACGTTCATCGGCATGCATCTGAAACCCGTTGCCGTCCCTGTCCGGATATCGAGCCGTGAGCTTGGAGAAGCACATGTGACGATGGCCCGGACAAGACCGAAGCTGATAGGCGGAATTCGCGCCGTTTATGAATGCGAATGATGAAAATGCTTTTCCTGTATAATGTTCGTGTTTTCTAATTAAATTTTGTGATTTTTTTAAATAAGCTGTTACATTCACCTGAAAAACCATGTACAATAAGGGTGGTAAAAATAAAGAACAGGAAACGGATAGGAGAGGATCTCGCTGATGAAACATTTACCTGTACAAGATAAACAAGTGTTTAACGCCATCAAAGATGAGCGTAAGCGTCAACAGACTAAGATCGAATTAATTGCTTCTGAAAACTTCGTGACGGAAGCGGTAATGGAAGCACAAGGCTCTGTTTTAACAAACAAATATGCTGAAGGCTACCCCGGCAAACGCTACTACGGCGGCTGTGAGCATGTTGATGTCGTTGAGGACATCGCCCGCGACCGCGCGAAAGAGATTTTCGGAGCTGAGCATGTAAACGTTCAGCCGCACTCAGGCGCTCAGGCGAACATGGCTGTTTACTTCACGATTTTAGAGCACGGCGACACGGTGCTCGGGATGAACCTCTCCCACGGCGGCCACTTAACACACGGAAGCCCGGTTAATTTCAGCGGCGTTCAATACAACTTTGTAGAATACGGTGTCGATAAAGACACGCAATATATAGATTATGAAGATGTGCGTGAAAAAGCGCTGGCGCATAAGCCGAAACTCATCGTAGCCGGAGCGAGCGCATACCCCCGCACGATCGACTTTAAAAAATTCCGCGAAATCGCTGATGAAGTCGGCGCTTACTTCATGGTAGACATGGCGCATATCGCGGGTCTTGTCGCAGCCGGTCTTCATCCGAATCCGGTTCCTTACGCTGACTTTGTAACGACAACGACTCACAAAACACTTCGCGGACCCCGCGGAGGAATGATCCTTTGCCGTGAAGAGTTTGGCAAAAAGATTGATAAATCCATTTTCCCGGGAATCCAAGGCGGACCGCTTATGCATGTCATCGCGGCCAAAGCCGTTTCTTTCGGAGAAGTGCTTGAAGATGATTTCAAAACATATGCGCAAAACGTCATCTCGAACGCGAAGCGCCTGGCTGAGTCTCTGAACAAAGAGGGCATTCAGCTCGTATCAGGCGGAACGGATAACCACCTTGTACTTGTCGACCTCCGTTCTCTCGGACTGACCGGAAAAGTCGCTGAACACGTTCTTGATGAAATCGGCATTACATCTAATAAAAACGCGATCCCTTACGATCCGGAAAAACCGTTCGTCACAAGCGGAATCCGTCTCGGTACGGCAGCTGTGACAAGCCGCGGCTTTGACGGTGACGCGCTTGAAGAAGTCGGCGCCATCATCGGCCTCGCGCTGAAAAATCATGAAGACGAAGCAAAACTTGAAGAAGCGAGAAAGCGCGTATCTGCCTTGACTGAAAAGTTTCCTTTATATAAAGAACTGGACTATTAATAAGGAAGAAACCCGCCGGAACCTTAATCCGGCGGGTTTTTTTGTGATTTTCTTGAAACTGTTTGTCTTTTTCTGTAGAATCAATAGAAGTGTGAAAAAGTCACTCGGACAACAAAAAAGGAGCTGAACACAGTATGGGAAAGGTTTACGTATTTGATCATCCTTTAATCCAGCATAAGCTGACATATATTCGGAATGAAAATACAGGCACAAAGGATTTCAGAGACCTTGTGGACGAAGTCGCATCACTGATGGCGTTTGAAATTACACGTGATCTTCCTCTTAAAGAAGTGGAAGTGAAAACACCTGTTCAAACAGCGACATCCAAAGTGATTTCAGGGAAGAAACTCGGTATCGTGCCGATCCTGAGAGCGGGTCTCGGAATGGTTGACGGCATGCTGAAATTAATCCCGGCCGCTAAAGTGGGACATGTCGGATTATACCGTGATCCGGAAACCTTAAAACCGGTGGAATACTATGTCAAGCTTCCTTCTGATGTAGAAGAACGTGAATTTATTGTCGTGGATCCGATGCTTGCTACGGGAGGCTCTGCGGTGGAAGCGATCAACAGCCTGAAAAAGCGCGGCGCGAGAAACATTCGTTTTATGTGTCTTGTAGCGGCTCCGGAAGGCGTGGAAGAGCTGCAGAAACATCATTCTGACGTTGATATTTATATCGCCGCCCTTGATGAAAAACTGAATGAAAAAGGCTATATCGTTCCGGGCCTCGGTGACGCGGGTGACAGACTGTACGGAACCAAATAAATCGGAAAACCTCATTCAGGGGGTTTTCTTTTTTTATCCAGATATTTGCTGAATGGGCAGAGTTCATACATTTATAGGTGAATTTGTGAACATTCTGTGTATGCTTCCGGTATAAAAAGTTTTTTAACTTTAAACAGATTGACACATGTTAGGGGCTATTGTATGCTAAACGAGGGTATTATGAGAAGGTTTTCATTCCTTTCATTTCTAGTATCCATCCTCATTTTAAATCCTCCAAAAAAACCCGTTATATGAGGATTTATCTAAGCGAATGAAACAGCATCCCGTGGCATCAGGAGGATGAGTGGTTTTTTCGAACAGGCCGTTTTGCGGACAAAAAAGGCCTTCTGCAAGGGTTAACCGCATGTTTTGCCGTATCCAGAAATTATATTACATTTTCATCAGGAGACAGATAGTTGATGGACGATCCCAATCTTACATTCAGCAGACAACGGAGATATGTATTTGTAATCTTAGCAATCTATTTGCTGGGATATGGTCTTACGGCGTATAAAACTGTTTTTTTAGGCCTCTTTTTGGGAACTGTTTTCAGTTTGTTTAATTTGTGGCTCTTGACCAGAAGAATGAATGCTTTTGACAAGGCCGTGGCGAAAGGAAAGTCCATACGATCACTCGGGAGCGCAGCGCGTTGGTGCAATGCGATACTTGCGATGGCTGTCGCCTTTAAATATCCCGATAAAGTCAGTGTGGCAAGTGTGATTATTGGATTAATGACAATTTATCCCGTCATTATGATAGATTCCATTATTCAGCTCAAACGTTCATCAATGGAAGAGAGGTGAAAACCCATTGAATCACGATTACAGAACTATTGATTTGTTTGGTCTTACTTTT
Organism: Bacillus sp. JK106; assembly: GCF_053663355.1. NCBI lineage: Bacteria > Bacillati > Bacillota > Bacilli > Caryophanales > Bacillaceae > Bacillus > Bacillus sp. JK106. Next base: position 407,088 of record NZ_JBSJQC010000001.1, read on the forward strand.
AATCTGACAAACATTCTGATGATTACTGTGGCAAGTGTGATTGTGCTGCTGATTGCGATTCTTACTACAAGAACGCTGTCCATCCGTCCGGGAAAAGCCCAGAACTTCATGGAATGGATTGTTGATTTTGTCCGCAATATTATAGGCAGTACAATGGATTTAAAAACAGGGGCTAACTTCTTGGCGCTTGGTGTAACCTTGCTGATGTACATATTTGTATCAAATATGCTAGGGCTGCCGTTTTCTGTAACGGTCGGACACGAGCTTTGGTGGAAATCACCGACGGCCGATCCGGCTATTACTCTGACTCTAGCCGTTATGGTTGTGTCGTTAACGCACTATTACGGCGTGAAGATGAAAGGTTTGAAGGAATACTCTAAGGATTACCTCAGACCGGTTCCGCTTATGTTCCCGATGAAGATCATTGAGGAGTTTGCGAATACGCTGACACTCGGACTTCGTCTTTACGGTAACATTTTCGCCGGGGAAATTCTTCTTGGCCTGCTTGCGAATCTGGCGACGAATTTCTACTCAAACAGTTTCTTTCTCGGTTTGGTCGGCACAGTCGGAGCCATTATTCCGATGCTTGCATGGCAGGCATTCAGCTTGTTCATCGGTACCATCCAGGCATTTATCTTTACGATGCTGACGATGGTGTACATGTCACACAAAATCAGTCATGATCATTAAAATCATATATCCATTCGGATAACATTTTAAAGGAGGAACTTTTTCATGAATTTAATAGCAGCTGCAATTGCAATCGGTTTAGGCGCACTTGGTGCAGGTATTGGTAACGGTCTGATCGTTTCACGTACGGTAGAGGGAATCGCCCGTCAGCCGGAAGCAGGAAAAGAACTTAGAACTCTTATGTTCATGGGTATCGCATTGGTTGAGGCCCTTCCGATTATCGCTGTCGTTATCGCGTTCTTAGCGTTCTTTGGCTAAGCAAAAAAGCCTTATATGAACTAAAAATGGCGAAGATCACTCTAAGAGAACCTTCGCCATTGCTTTATGTCTGATAAGCAGGCCGTCCCGAAACGGCTTTTTATCAGCAGAGAAAACCTGCAGAAGGGAGTTGCCGTAGTAGATGTCTCAATTACCTCTTGAATTAGGACTGTCGTTTAACGGCGGAGATATCCTATTCCAATTGTTAGCTATGTTAGTTTTATTAGCGCTTCTCAAGAAATTCGCTCTGGGACCGCTATTAAATATAATGAAACAGCGTGAAGATCATATCGCCGGCGAAATTACGTCCGCTGAAGAAAGAAATAAAGAAGCGCAGAAGCTGATTGAAGAGCAGCGCGTTCTTTTAAAAGAAGCGAAACAGGAATCACAATCACTCATTGAAAATGCGAAAAAACTGGGTGAAAAGCAGAAGGAAGACATTATCCAGGCTGCACGCGCCGAGTCTGAAAGATTGAAAGAAGCGGCGAGAACCGAAATTGTCAAAGAAAAAGAACAAGCGGTTTCCGCACTTCGCGAGCAAGTCGCATCACTTTCTGTCTTAATCGCATCGAAAGTGATTGAAAAAGAGCTTGATGAACAAGCCCAGGAACAACTGATTCAGGACTATCTTAAAGAGGTAGGAGAAAGCCGATGAGTGGATCTGCTGTCTCTAAACGATACGCGTCAGCGCTTTTCGACATTGCCGTTGAGACTTCTCAAATCAATGAAATCGAAGAAGAGCTTACCGTACTAAAAGAAGTGTTCCGGAACGAAGCCGGATTACAGGAAGTGTTAAGCCATCCGAAGGTATCGGCCGCTAAGAAAAAAGAGCTGATTCAGCAATCGTTCGGCGCACTGTCTGAGTCTGTGCTGCATACGATTTTTCTTCTGATTGACCGCCGCCGGTCTTCGATTGTGCCTGATCTCACAGACGAGTTTATCAAACTTGCCAATCAGGCCCGTCAGACAGAGGACGCGGTTGTTTATTCAGTAAAACCGCTGTCAGAAGCGGAAATGTTATCATTGTCTCAAGTGTTTGCAAAAAAAGCCGGAATCGCTTCGCTCAGAATCAGAAATGAAGTGCAGACGGATTTAATAGGCGGCATTAAAGTCCGCATTGGAAACCGGATTTATGACGGAAGCGTAAGCGGAAAGCTTGAGCGCATGGAACGTCAACTTGCCGGAGGAAATCGATAGAAGGGGTGAAACCTAAGTGAGCATCAAAGCTGAAGAGATTAGCACGCTGATAAAGCAGCAAATTCAAAATTACCAATCTGAAATTGAAGTTCATGACGTAGGTACAGTCATCCAAGTCGGAGACGGTATTGCGCGTGTGCACGGCCTTGACAATTGTATGGCCGGTGAACTTGTTGAGTTTTCAAACGGCGTTTTGGGTATGGCTCAAAACCTTGAAGAATCCAACGTAGGTATCGTTATCTTAGGACCTTACAGAGATATCCGTGAAGGTGATGAGGTCAAAAGAACGGGCCGCATCATGGAAGTTCCTGTAGGTGAAGAATTAATCGGACGTATCGTCAACCCGCTCGGACAGCCGGTAGACGGACTGGGTCCGATTCTGACAAGCAAAACACGTCCGATCGAAAGCCAGGCTCCAGGCGTAATGGACCGTAAATCGGTACATGAGCCGCTGCAAACGGGTATCAAAGCGATCGACGCGTTAATTCCGATCGGCCGCGGACAGCGTGAGCTGATTATCGGGGACCGTCAGACAGGTAAAACATCTGTTGCGATTGATACAATCTTAAACCAAAAAGATCAAGACATGATCTGTGTGTACGTAGCGATCGGTCAAAAAGAATCTACAGTGCGCGGCGTGGTGGAAACACTTCGTAAGCATGGCGCGCTTGATTACACGATTGTCGTGACGGCGTCCGCTTCACAGCCGGCTCCGCTTCTTTACCTTGCACCGTATGCAGGGGTGACAATGGGTGAAGAATTCATGTACAACGGCAAGCACGTTCTCGTCGTATATGATGATTTATCCAAACAAGCAGCCGCTTATCGTGAGCTGTCATTGCTTCTTCGCCGTCCGCCGGGCCGTGAAGCATTCCCTGGGGATGTATTCTATCTTCACTCCCGTCTGCTTGAGCGCGCAGCCAAGCTGAGTGACGCTAAAGGCGCAGGATCAATTACGGCGCTGCCGTTCGTCGAAACACAAGCAGGAGATATCTCCGCTTATATCCCGACAAACGTCATTTCCATTACTGACGGACAGATTTTCCTTCAATCCGACCTATTCTTCTCAGGCGTGCGTCCTGCGATCAATGCCGGATTATCCGTATCCCGTGTCGGCGGGTCAGCCCAAATCAAAGCGATGAAAAAGGTAGCGGGAACATTGCGTCTTGACCTTGCTTCATACCGTGAACTTGAAGCATTCGCCCAATTCGGATCTGATCTTGACCAGGCGACTCAGGCGAAACTGAACCGCGGTGCGCGTACAGTTGAAGTGCTGAAACAAGACTTGAATAAGCCGCTTCCGGTTGAAAAACAGGTAGCCATTCTTTATGCGCTGACAAAAGGATATCTTGATGATATTCCGGTTGCGGATATCAGACGTTTTGAAGAAGAGTACTACATGTACCTTGATCAAAACCATAAAGATCTGCTTGACGGCATTGCGAAAACAGGAAACCTTCCTGCTGATGAAGACTTCAAAGCTGCAATCGAAGGCTTCAAACGCACATTTGCACCAAGCAACTAACCCTTAGAAGATGAGAGAAAAAGGTTCTCTTTTTCTCTCTTTTTACGCAAATGAAGAATAAAGGTGGTGAAATCTTTGGCCTCATTACGCGATATTAAGTCAAGGATCACGTCAACGAAAAAAACAAGCCAGATTACAAAAGCCATGCAGATGGTATCCGCTGCGAAGCTGAACCGTGCGGAAACCAACGCGAAGTCATTTGCTCCGTATATGGATAAGATCCAGGAGGTTGTGTTTAACGTCGGAAAAGGCGCGAAAAACGCGAAACACCCGATGCTTGTCTCAAGAGAAGTGAAAAAGACGGCGTATCTCGTCATTACGTCTGACCGCGGGCTTGCGGGTGCGTTTAACAGTTCGGTTTTGCGAAACGCTTACCGCACCATTCAAGAACGCCATCAGTCTAAAGATGAATACACGGTGATTGCAATCGGCAGAGTCGGCCGCGATTTCTTCAAAAAACGGGAGATGCCGATTTTGTCTGAGTTAGTGGGGCTTGGCGACGAGGTCACTTTTGCTCAGATTAAAGATTTGACCCGTCAGACGGTTCAAATGTTTATCGACGGCGCATTTGATGAACTGCATTTGGTGTATAACCATTTCGTCAGTGCGATTTCACAGGAAGTGACGGAGAAAAAAGTGCTGCCTTTAACGGATTTCGGAACGAGCGGCGGGAAGCGCACGGCTTCTTACGAGTTCGAACCGGATGAAGAAGAGGTGCTCGAAGTGCTGCTTCCTCAATATGCGGAAAGCTTAATTTACGGCGCGCTTCTTGACAGTAAAGCAAGTGAACACGCTGCGAGAATGACAGCAATGAAAAATGCGACTGATAATGCGAAAGAACTCATTGATTCACTTTCGCTTTCATATAACCGCGCGCGTCAAGCGGCGATTACACAAGAAATTACCGAAATTGTCGGCGGTGCAGCCGCTTTAGAATAGAAAGATTTTGTCAGGAGGGATAGCGATGAAGAAAGGACGCGTAAGTCAGGTGCTTGGACCGGTTGTCGACGTACGTTTCGAGGACGGCCACTTGCCTGCGATTTATAATGCGATTAAAGTTTCACAGCCAGCTACAGGCGAAAATGAAGTAGGCATCGACCTAACGCTAGAGGTTGCTCTTCATTTAGGTGATGATACAGTCCGTACAATTGCCATGGCATCTACGGACGGAATTCAGCGCGGAATGGAAGCTGTTGATACAGGTGCGCCGATTTCCGTTCCTGTCGGTGATGTGACTCTCGGACGCGTATTTAACGTACTGGGAGATAAAATTGATTTAAATGAACCGCTGCCTGCGGATGCTCAAAAGGACCCGATCCACAGATCAGCTCCTTCATTCGATGAGCTTTCAACTGAGGTTGAAATTCTTGAAACGGGAATTAAGGTTGTTGACCTGCTCGCTCCTTACATCAAGGGCGGTAAAATCGGATTGTTCGGCGGCGCCGGCGTAGGTAAAACCGTATTAATCCAGGAATTAATCAACAACATCGCGCAAGAGCACGGCGGTATTTCCGTATTCGCCGGTGTAGGAGAGCGTACTCGTGAAGGGAACGACCTTTTCTACGAAATGAGCGATTCAGGCGTTATCAAGAAAACAGCCATGGTCTTCGGACAAATGAACGAGCCGCCGGGCGCACGTATGCGTGTAGCACTGACGGGTCTTACAATGGCTGAGCATTTCCGTGATAAACAAGGACAGGACGTACTGTTCTTTATCGATAACATTTTCCGTTTCACACAAGCGGGTTCAGAGGTTTCCGCGCTTCTCGGCCGTATGCCTTCTGCGGTTGGTTATCAGCCGACGCTTGCGACAGAAATGGGTCAGCTTCAAGAGCGTATTACGTCTACAAACGTTGGTTCAGTTACATCTATCCAGGCGATCTACGTGCCTGCCGATGACTACACTGACCCGGCGCCGGCGACAACGTTCGCTCACTTGGATGCAACGACTAACCTTGAGCGTAAATTAACTGAAATGGGTATCTACCCTGCGGTTGATCCGCTGGCTTCCACTTCCCGCGCGCTTGCTCCGGAAATTGTCGGAGAAGAGCATTATGCGGTGGCGCGTGAAGTCCAGTCAACGCTTCAGCGTTACAAAGAACTTCAGGATATTATCGCGATTCTCGGTATGGACGAATTAGGTGAAGAAGACAAGCTTGTCGTTCACCGCGCACGCCGTATCCAGTTCTTCCTTTCTCAAAACTTCCACGTAGCTGAGCAGTTTACGGGACAAAAGGGTTCTTACGTGCCTGTTAAAGAAACGGTACGAGGCTTTAAAGAAATCCTTTCCGGTAAATATGACCATCTTCCGGAAGATGCATTCCGTCTTGTGGGACGCATTGAAGAAGTCATTGAGAATGCAAAAGAGATGGGTGTAGAAGTTTAATCTGGTCCTAGGAGGGTAAAAGCATGAAGACCGTTAAAGTCAATATCGTTACTCCCGACGGCCCAGTATATGATGCTGATATTGAAATGGTGAGTGTAAGAGCCGAGAGCGGTGATCTCGGTATCCTGCCTGGCCATATTCCGACCGTGGCTCCGCTTAAAATCGGCGCTGTCCGCCTTAAAAAAGACGGGCAGACCGAATTGGCGGCTGTCAGCGGCGGATTTTTAGAAGTCCGTCCTGATCAGGTCACTATCCTTGCACAAGCCGCTGAAACAGCGGAAAGCATTGATAAAGAGCGCGCCCTTGCTGCGAAAAAGCGGGCGGAAGACCGTTTGAACAAACGATCAGATGATACTGACATTCGTCGGGCTGAGCTTGCGTTACAGCGGGCTGTAAACAGATTGGATGTTGCAGGAAACTAAAAAAGAATCCTTCTCGGCTGTCTGAGAAGGATTCTTTTTCTATATTAACGCATAAGAGATTCATAGACGCCGATAAGCGGATGATCCTCTTCTTTTTGCAGATATAAATGTTCGCAGCAGTTGTCGGTGTGCCACGTTTTGTTTCCTCTCCGCACACCCGTCGTATAAGCGCCGTCCGTATACGGATAAGGTTTGACGACCCATTCGGCATCGTCATGATGTCTGATGGCGCAATCGATGACATACACACTGAGCATTTTCTCAAATTCGTCAATCGGCAGGTTCCAATCCGCCAAAAGCAGCTCTTTTATGCTGCGGAAGTAAAGAGCTTCCACTGCCAGCAGGCTGCCGGGTGAATAATCAAGAGAAATGTTGAAAAACTGACATAATTCTTTCAGTTCCTCTGTTTGAGACTGTCTATAATCATAGTAGAATGCTATCGCTTCCCACTCGTGGTCAAATACGGGAAGTGTTTCTCCATACTGCTTTTCCGGATGAAAAAAGGAATGATTCATATTCCCATCTCCTTTCCAAAAAAGTATATCATACCGGAGAACGGACATTTAAGCGGGGATTGCCCCTAATTTTGGATAAAAATTCTGATGTAAAAATGATCATCTTTCTCTCTTCTTCTTATATAATAAGAGAGGATATGAGGGGCGGAAAAAATGAAAGGAGATGGAATTTGTGAATGTATTGGGGCAGCAGGCCGCAATCAGCATCCTGGTTCACCTGGTATGCATTGCGGTGACATGGTGGGCGCTTCAGGCCGTCAACTTTGATCCGCTGATCCGAAAAGGAAAAATAGTGCAGGCGAGGCTGCTGATCATTCTTCTTACCATTGCGATCGGTACGGCAGTCGCCAACTTCTTTTTAGATTATCTTACCTATTCGAAACAGCTTCCATACTTATTTTAAGATGTTTCGTCTGTTGAAATGAAGGGAATCGCTGGGTGAGAAACCAATTTTTCTTCACCCGCTTGGCGAGTTTTGACGAAGTTTTCCATGTATTGCTTTCCCCGGCTCCGGCAAAAATGGGAGTAAGGGGGAGAGATCGATATGAAGAAAAAAAGAGCAGGCCGCATCATCTTGTTTTTTGTTTTTTTAAGCGCCTTAATAGCGGTATTTCATTCCATTCATGCAAGTGAGCTGTCTCCGCTTGCCCAGATTGCCGAAGGAATGGAGCGGCAGCAGGTCACTGTGGATGAATGGACGCTTCATGCGAAAAAAAATCTGAACCTGTCACTGAGTGAATTTGATGACAAGGTAAAAGAACTGAAGACACAGTATCCGCAATATCATTGGGAATCCGCGCGGGAAGATAAAATCGTAAAGGCCGTCGGCACGTATTCTGACAAAAAAAATCACACAACTTTTAAACTGCAGCTCGTCACTACCCTCAAAAACCAGAACCCAACTTCGTATTTATTATATGAGCAAATGAGCCCGGAGCAACCGGAAAACTGGAATGATACATATGAACAGTTTGAACGGCAGGCACATGACATATTTCAAAATAAAGTATTTATTTTTACTTGTCTAAAGGGTCATTTAAATGATAATATGAGTATTGTTTTGCAAAAAAAAGCAGAACAGCTCATGAAAGAATTTGAAGCAAGTCCAGTTGAACATGTAGTTGAGCCTCATTTCGTTTCTGTTTCTGCATTTACATATAAGTGGACAGATTACATCATGACATCGAAACATAAGATGAATGTGCAAGTTGCGCTTAGAAGTGCGGGAATGGGCGGAAAACATACCGTTACGGTTGGCACACCAATCGTGACGACTGAATATTAATATAGAGAATATAGGGACGCGGAGGGGAATACCTTGGAAAAAATCATCGTCCGCGGCGGTCAGAAGTTAAACGGCACAGTGAAAGTTGAAGGAGCAAAAAATGCCGTTTTACCAGTTATCGCTGCATCTTTATTAGCAAGTGAAGAAAAAAGCGTAATATGTGATGTACCTACGCTCTCCGATGTATATACAATTAATGAAGTGTTGCGTCATTTAGGAGCAGATGTGCATTTTGAGAATAATGAAGTTACCGTAAACGCTTCTTACGCTTTAGAAACAGAAGCACCTTTTGAATATGTGCGCAAAATGCGCGCGTCAGTGCTTGTTATGGGCCCTCTGTTAGCCCGTACGGGTCATTCAAGAGTAGCGCTTCCGGGCGGCTGCGCAATCGGCTCAAGACCGATTGATCAGCATTTAAAAGGCTTTGAAGCAATGGGTGCAAAAATCAAAGTAGGCAACGGCTTTATTGAAGCAGAAGTGGAAGGCCGTCTGCAGGGCGCAAAAATCTATTTAGATTTCCCAAGTGTGGGTGCGACAGAAAACTTGATTATGGCAGCTGCTTTAGCTGAAGGAACAACAACGCTTGAAAACGTGGCAAAAGAGCCTGAAATCGTTGACTTAGCGAACTATATCAATGCGATGGGCGGAAAAATCCGCGGAGCCGGCACAGGCACCATTAAAATTGAAGGTGTCGAGAAGCTTCACGGCGTAAGACACAACATCATTCCTGACCGTATTGAAGCGGGTACTTTCATGGTGGCTGCGGCTATCACGGAAGGAAATGTATTAGTAAAAGGTGCGGTTCCTGAGCATCTTACGTCTTTAATTGCGAAAATGGAAGAAATGGGAGTCAAAATTACGGATGAAGGAGAAGGCCTTCGTGTCATCGGTCCTGCCCAGCTGAAGCCGATCGACATTAAAACGATGCCTCACCCAGGATTCCCGACTGATATGCAGTCGCAAATGATGGCGCTGCTTCTCCGTGCGAGCGGAACAAGCATGATTACTGAAACTGTGTTTGAAAACCGTTTTATGCATGCTGAAGAATTCCGCCGGATGAATGGCGACATTAAAATTGAAGGACGTTCTGTGATCATTAACGGTCCTGTACAGCTGCAAGGCGCAGAAGTTGCCGCTACGGACCTGCGTGCGGGCGCGGCGCTGATTCTTGCGGGATTAGTGGCTGAAGGTCATACACGCGTCACGGAACTGAAGCACTTGGATCGCGGTTATGTGAATTTCCATAAAAAACTTGCGGCCCTCGGCGCTGACATCGAGCGTGTCGTTGATGAAACGGCCGCTGAACAAGAAAGCAAAGAAGTCGTAACTGACCTAAACGCATAATGGCTGTAAAAACAGTATGTCAATCTGGCATACTGTTTTTTTATGGTTTATCATCATTATTATGCTCTGATTTTCAAAAAAGAATACGTTTTTCGCGTGAAAAACGGAATAAAGATTCTGTCCAAAAGGAAGTCATATTAGCTTGTCCCTGCCCATAAGATGAAGTAGAGTCGAATCCCAAGCAGGAGGCAGCTGATATATGAAACCGATTGTATTTCTACTATCCGGGCTGTGTATACTTATTCTTCTTGTTCCCACCATTCTCGTTCTTCCGTTTCAGGCGGAAAAAGGAGCAGCCGTAAACAGAGAGCCCGGACACAAAACAGCACACACCACACGAGAAACAAAAGGAGCAGAAACATTGAAAGAATCACCTGTATCCATTCCGGTTTATCGGACATCCAAACATTCTGTAGAGAACATTCCGCTTGAAGAGTACGTGATCGGTGTCGTGGCTTCCGAAATGCCCGCAAACTTTAAACCGGAAGCCTTAAAAGCCCAGGCGCTCGCCGCCCGGACTTTCATCGTCAGACTGATGGTCGCTGACTCAGCCGTTCAGGCGCCGAAAGGATCACTGGTGGATGATACGCAAATGTTCCAAGTCTATCAAAGCAAAAGCCAGCTGAAAAAAGAATGGGGTTCTAAGTACGCACACAACCTCAAGAAAATCACAAACGCGGTCGCAGGCACGCAAGGAAAGATTTTAACGTACGACAACAAGCCGATTGAGGCATCTTTCTTCTCTACGAGCAACGGGTATACGGAAAATGCGGAAGCCTATTGGACAAGCGCCATTCCTTATTTAAAGAGCGTGAAAAGTCCGTGGGATAAGCAATCGCCGAAATATCTCGCCACCCAGACCTTCAGTGTGCCGGAGTTTCAGCAAAAGCTCGGCGTACAGCTCTCGGGGCAAAACACGGTAGGGCAGATTACAGCCAGAACGCCGGGCCATCAAGTGGCGACGGCCGTCATAAACGGCAAAAAGCTGAAGGGAAGAGACATCCGGGAAAAACTCGGACTCCGTTCTGCCGACTTTGAATGGAAACGGAACGGCGGCAGCATCACCATTACGACAAAAGGATTCGGCCACGGCGTCGGCATGAGCCAGTACGGGGCCAATTACATGGCGGAGCAGGGGAAATCCGTGGCGGACATCGTCAAGCATTATTATCAGGGAGTGGACATTTCCGAAGCAGATTCATTTTTAAACAAATATATGGCGAAAAAATAGACGCTTTCATGAGCGTCTGTTTTTTTTGAAAACTATTCCATAAACGGTAAAGCAACCAACAGACTCATATAACGAAAGCCTAAAGGCTGACAAATGCCGTCTGAAGGCTGAGCGCCGGGTGAAAATCACTGATAAAAATGCCGTATCTATGTGAATATACGCAAAAATAATGAGGAACGCCGTCCTATTTATTTCCCTTTTCATCTCATTTACGATAAATATTGTTCGGCGTTGAACGTAAATCTATTGAAAAGGGGAAGAAGCAATGAAAAAAACACTTTCACTCATAATCATGCTCGGATTGATGCTGACTGCTGCATCTCCTGCTTTTGCTGCCGAGAATGCAAACGAGAAGACATTTTTATTTAAAAACAATATCGCCATTTTGCTTGATGCAAGCGGCAGTATGGCGAAACGGATTGACGGCGTTTCCAAATACAATATGGCAAAAGATGAAATCGTCCGTTTTGCAGATCGAATTAAGTCTACATCACAGGTCAGAATGACGGTTTTCGGTTCGGAAGGCAATAATAAAAACTCCGGCAAAGTTCAATCTTGTGAATCCATTCGCGGTGTATACGGATTCCAAAAGTTTGACAGACAGAGCTTCCTCAATTCTCTGAACGGAATCGGGCCTACGGGCTGGACACCGATTGCAAAAGCATTAGAAGATGCGAAGGCTTCTTTTAACGGCGTTCATAAATTCGGCTTTAAATCCGTTTACCTGTTGACAGACGGTGAGGAGACATGCGGCGGAGATCCTATTAAGACAGCGAAAGAACTTCGCAAACATCATATTAAAGTCAACGTGATCGGCTTTGACTTTAAAGAAGGCTTCAACGGACAGCTTCACGCAATTGCCGGTGCGGGCGGAGGAAAATATTACGAAGCTCACAGCCAAAAGGATATGAACCGCATCTTTACGATGGAAGCGAGTTCATTAGCGAAATAAGAAAAGGTGCCGTTTAGCGGCCCTTTTTTTTATGTTCCATTTAACAAAAGTTTCAAGAAAAGATGAAGAGAAAACTGTAAAAAGAATCAGATTCCGGACTTATATTACAAAAAGGGCGAAAAAGGCATTAAATCTGTCATCATTTATCCAATCTTTTTAGGATGATGCGCATAATTCTGTTCATTTTTAACGGCGTACAGCCGCTTATACAAAAGGAATCCCGCCCTATATCTTTTTGCATACTCCTCATCTAGCATAGAGAAGAGCCGGGGGCCCATCGGCCAAAAACAAACGGAGAGGAATGAAGGAAATGAAAAAAATGTTCACTGCGGGGATTGTCGGACTTTTGACGCTTTCACTCGGATCGCCTGTTTTTGCAGCTGAGAAAAAGCACGAAGAAACAAACGTCGCCGTGCTGTTTGACGCAAGCGGGAGCATGATACAAAAAACAGGGGGAGAGCGTAAAATAGATGTTGCGAAAGAGTCTGTCACTTCTTTTGCGGAAGTTCTTCCTGAAGACACGAATCTGATGCTTCGGGTATTCGGGCATAAGGGCAATAATAAAAACTCAGGCAAAGCCGTATCATGTAACGCGACAGAAACGTTATACGGCCTTCAGCCGTACGCCGTGACTCCATTTGAGCAATCACTCAGCAAGATTAAACCGACCGGCTGGACACCGATAGCGAAAGCGCTTTCTGATACACGTGAAGAATTTGAGCGGGCCGGCGCTAAAGGGAAAAACGTCGTATATCTGATCACAGACGGTGAAGAAACATGCGGCGGGAATCCTCAGGCCGAAATTCAAAAGCTCCGTAAAGCGAATGTCAACACGGTCGTCAATATCATCGGCTTCAACTTCGGCATGAAAGGAAGCGAAAGCCTTGAAAAAGCGGCGGAAGCGGGAGGCGGCACATACGTCTCAGCTGACAGCGCGGACGAGTTCAAACAGGCTTGGGAAGACGCTGCAAAGGATTTAGCAAAAGAATAGGTTAAAAAAGGGCGCCCGCGCGGCGTCTTTTTTTGTTTAGAAAACGGAACCGCGGGAATGATACGGATAAAAGGAGATGAACGCTGTTGTTAAAAGGAGCAGGCATTATATTGGTGCTGGCGGCAGTCGTTTTTGTTCTGATGGGGATTTTTCTGAAGCTTGCCGCCTTCATATTCGTCAGTATATTGGCCATTATCGCCGCAGTAATTTTATTCACCATTTTGAGCAGACATCATCGCAACGAAACATAGAGTCCGAAGAGGGCTCTTTTTTTAAACCGCAAATTCGACAAAATACAGGGATTGTGGAAGAATAAAAGAGAAGGATACTGCGGAGGGGAAAAAAGTGGATGAAAAAACAACAGCGGTAAGAGACATATACCGCTATGAAAAAGGGGTATTAACAAAGACGGCAGATCGGATGGTTTCAGAGTATCCGCTTACCGTCATGGTGAACGGGCAGGAATTTGTTACGCTCGTCTGCACGCCTGACCATTTAGAGGAACTCGTCATCGGATTTCTCGCATCAGAAGGCGTCATTCGTTTTGAAAAAGAGATCAAAAGCTTTACTATAGATGAAAGTCTCGGGTTTGCATATGTTGAACTGACGAATCCCGGAGTGCTTGAGCAAAAAGACTATACGAAGAGGGTCATCGGTTCATGCTGCGGGAAAGGCCGCCATTTTTACTTTCAGCAGGATGTGAAAACGGCCAAAACCGCCGTCAGCCGGATTACCATAACTCCTGAGACGTGCCTTCGCCTGATGAAGGAGATGCAAAGCGGAAGCGGCACCTTCCGGGAAACGGGCGGCGTCCATAATGCAGCGCTGTGCGATACGGAAAAGCTGCTCTTGATGAGGACGGATATCGGGCGCCACAACGCGCTGGATAAGCTGTACGGCTGCTGTTTGAAAAACGGAATGCCCGTCCGTGACAAGCTGATCGTCTTCAGCGGCCGGATTTCCTCAGAGGTTTTATTAAAAGCCGCAAAAATCGGCGTGTCGATTGTCATTTCAAAATCGGCGCCGACGGAGCTCGCGCTGCAAATGGCGGAAGAGCTGAACATCACCGCGATCGGTTTTGTCAGAAACGGATCATTTAACGTATACACACATCCTGAACGGGTTGAACAATAGAAAGGGGTCTTGGGCTTATGAATACAGAAACGCGCCGGGTGACAGACAAAAGGGAAAGGCCGCTCAGGGATCTTCGTATCTCTGTAACCGACCGCTGCAACTTCAGATGCACGTACTGTATGCCAGCCGAATTATTCGGACCGGATTATCCATTTTTACAAAAGACGGAATTGCTCTCCTTCGAGGAGCTTGAGCGGCTTGCGAAGCTGTTTGTCGGCCGCTTCGGCGTTGAAAAAATCAGGCTGACGGGCGGAGAGCCGCTCATGAGAAAAGATATGCCTGAATTGATCAAAAAACTTGCGCGCATCCCCGGACTTAAAGATATCGCGATGACGACAAACGGCTCTCTGCTTCCCGTGTATGCGGAAAAACTGAAGCAGGCGGGGCTGCATCGAGTGACAGTCAGCCTCGATTCTTTAGAGGATGAGCGGTTTAAGGCCATTAACGGCCGCGGCGTTTCGGTGAAAAAGGTGCTTGAGGGCATTGAGGCGGCAAAAGCGGCCGGACTCGGTGTGAAAATCAATATGGTTGTTCAAAAGGGCGTCAATGAAAAAGATGTCCTGCCGATGGCCCGCTATTTTAAAGAAAAGGGTCATATTCTCCGGTTTATTGAATTTATGGATGTAGGCAATACGAATCAATGGAATAAAAAAGACGTGATCACGAAGGCCGAGATTATTGATCTGGTCAACCAGCACATGCCGACGGAGCCGATAGAAGCGAATTATAAAGGGGAGGTCGCTTCCAGGTTCCGCTATCTTGACGGTTCCGGCGAAATCGGCGTGATTTCCTCCGTCTCGGATGCATTCTGCGCCTCCTGCAACAGAGCGCGCCTGTCGGCGAGAGGCGAGCTGTTTACGTGCCTGTTTGCGTCAAGCGGCTATGATGTTCGGAAACTCGTGCGCGGCGGTCTGACCGATGATGAATTGACGGAATCCATCGCTTCTGTCTGGAGAAATCGCACGGATCAGTATTCAATTGACCGCGCGCTTTCTAAAACGGATGGGAAAAAGAAAGTGGAAATGTCTTATATAGGCGGATGAAGAAAAGCTTGCCCGGACAAGGGCAGGCTTTTTTATTCACATTATGAGAGCGGTCTGTTCAAAAAATACCGGTGACAGCCGAAATATATGATAGGAATTTTGATGCAGGACAATCAAGTTATGCAATTCCAAAGCCATACAATATGTTAAAATATAACCAATAGAAATTAGAAAAGGTTGTGAAAGGGGCATGACCGCATACGAGATTCCGTCATCTCAAGTTGGAGTCAAGATCAACAAATGGTACAAGCACATTTTAGCGTTTCAAGCGGCTGATGCCATAAAGCTGAAAGAGGAAATTGATGAGGATATACAACGTATGGAGGAAGACCAGCTGCTGCTGTTATATTATCAGCTGATCAGCTACCGCCATCATATTATGCTTGATTACGTCAAGCCGGAATGCACCGAACAATCACAGATTCAGTACAGCGAGCTGCAAAAGACGATCGAAAGCACGGACAGTATATCAGGACTGTCTGAGTATTATTTCCATTTGTTCAGAGGAATGTATGAATTCGATCACAATAACTATGTTGCGGCTATTTCTTTTTACCGGAAAGCGGAAAAACTCCTTTCATTTGTCGAGGATGATATAGAGAGGGCGGAATTCCATTTCAAGATGTCTGAAGTGTTTTACGTCATGAAGCAGACTCATTTTTCCATGAATCACGGGATTCAGGCGCTGGATACGTATATGAAACACGATTTTTACAGAGTGCGGAGAATTCAATGCCATTTCGTCATCTCAGGAAACTACATCGACTGCAAAAACTACGACAAAGCGCTTGAGCATTTAGACGAAGCCCTCCGCCTTTCTTTGCTTGAAGGACAGCCCCGCCTGATCGGGTCTTCGCTTTACAATCTGGGGAATTGTTATTCTGAAAAGCGGGATCTGGATGAAGCGGCCCGGTACTTTAGAAAAGCGGTTCCCGTTTTTGAAGAGCATCAGCTTGAACAGCTTCCGAAGGCGCTGTTCAGCTTAACGCACACCCTTTTCAGGCTGCATGATGACCAAGCGGCCCTTACCTATTATGAAAGAGGGATCATGATCGCGAAAGAACGCGGCGACCGATTCAGTTTAGAGAAGTATAAGTTTTTACAAGCGCTTTATTTGGAGTCTCTCAATATGGATTTAATTCATGAAGTGTTTGACTATATGAATGAAAAATCGCTGTATGTGTATATTGAAGATTTCGCCTTGGAGGCCGCCGTTTACACAAGCGCACATGAGCAATATAAAGAAGCGGCGTATTTTTATGAAAAAGCGATTCGCATGAGAGAAAACATTCAAAAAGAACAGTGTTTATACGATATATAATTTTCTTAACCATCTGATCAGCAGATGGTTATTTTTTTATGCACATCAGGACGTTTGATCATAGAAAAAATCGGAAAAATCGCAAAAGAGGGAAAAAAGTACGATGGGAAGGAGGGATTTGTTGTTCGGATTTAATGATATGATAAAGTTTTTCGTTTCATTTCTCATCATTCTCCCGATGGTGTCTGTCATCCATGTGTCGGGACACAGCTTTATGGCCATGCTGTTCGGAGGCAAGGCGTCATTGGATATCGGAATGGGGAAACGTCTTTTAAAAGTAGGGCCGATTCAGGTTCGGCGTATCTACTTCATAGATTCTTTCTGCAAGTTCGGCGAATTGCGGATAGATAACCGCCTGACGAGCGCGCTCGTCTATTCCGGAGGCTGTCTGTTTAATCTCGCTTCTATCTTTTTAATAAATCTGCTGATCATAAAAGATGTCCTTGAGCCAAACTTATTTTTTTACCAATTTGTCTATTTTTCAACTTATTATGTTTTCTTTGCTCTTCTGCCCGTGCAATACGGGGATAATAAGCTGTCAGACGGATTGGCCGTTTACAAAGTGATCCGCTACGGGGAACGCTGTGAAATCAATAATTGAGAGTTGAAATGTTTGCTATCAGGCTGAAAGGGAAGAAAACAAGTACACAAAAACAAAAGGAGCTGAAGAGATCATGAGTGAAGATAACGGTTTAAAAGACAAAGTAAAAGGCGGCATGAACAAAATGAAAGGGGAAGCAAAGGACAAAGCAGGCGACATGGCAAACAAGTCCGACTTAAAAGCGGAAGGTAAAAAAGACAAAGCGAAAGGCAGCCTGCAAAAGGGTGTCGGTAAAACGAAAGATAAACTCAGTGATGATTAATTTGATCGTGAAACACAGCAAAAGCCCAAAATATTTTGGGCTTTTTGTTATGAGAAATGACAAAAATTCCAGTTCGTTTGGTTAATATTCACTAAATTTTTAAATATTCTATAAATTCCCCGGCGATTTCTTTATAATATTCACAAAGAATGTAACCTTTCTTCACATTTAATTAAACGTTTGTTGAAGAAAAAAATGAGAAATCGGTCATTTCTGCAAAAGGAATCGGGCCGTTCACCGTCGAATAACTTTTATCACTTGACATTTCATGAGGTGAAGGGGGTAACGGCCGCCTGCATCGTTTCGGTATGACCATGCGGATTGCGTTTGACTATCACTAAGGGGGAATACAGATGAAACTGACACCGGTTGAACAAGAAAAATTGCTTATTTTTACGGCGGGAGAGCTCGCTAAGCAACGGAAGGCGCGCGGCGTCCTGCTGAATTATCCCGAAGCCGCCGCATATTTGACCTGTTATCTGATGGAAGGCGCGAGAGACGGAAAAAGCGTTGCGGAGCTGATGGAATCCGGCCGCAATGTATTGACGGAAAAAGACGTTATGGAAGGCGTTGCGGAAATGCTGGACAGCATTCAGGTGGAAGCGACGTTCCCGGACGGGGTTAAGCTTGTCACCGTTCATCAGCCGATCAAAGCGGAGGTGAAGTCATGAAGCCGGGAGCGATTCAAGTCGCAAAGGGGACCATCACCATTAACGAAGGCCGGAAGACGCTGGAGGTGTCAGTCACCAATAACGGAACACGGTCAGTGCAGGTAGGATCGCATTTTCATTTTGCCGAAGCCAACGGCGCCCTTTCCTTCAATCGGGACAAAGCAATCGGCATGCGCCTTGATATCCCGTCAGGCACATCTGTCCGTTTTGAACCGGGAGAAGAGAAAGCCGTCACGCTCGTGGAAATCGGAGGGCGAAAAATGGTCAGAGGCCTCAACGGCATGGCCGATACGTATATGGATGAGCGGGGAAAAGAGAAGACGCTGTCAAATCTTAAAAAAGCCGGATGGATGGAGGAGGCGATCCGATGAAAATGTCACGTGAGCAATACGCAGAACTGTTCGGACCGACAACGGGAGACAAAGTCAGACTCGGAGATACGGATTTATGGATTGAAGTCGAAAAAGATTTCACGAATTACGGGGAAGAAATGATTTTCGGCGGAGGGAAAACAATCCGGGACGGCATGGGGCAGAACGGGCGTATCACCGGGAAAGACGGAGCGCTTGATCTGGTCATTACAAACGCCGTCATCCTGGATTATACCGGAATCGTCAAGGCGGATATCGGGGTGAAGGACGGCCGGATTGTCGGCGTCGGGAAAAGCGGCAACCCTGATATGATGGATGGGGTGGACCCGCACATGATTATCGGTGCCGGAACAGAAGTCATTTCCGGCGAAGGGAAAATCGTAACGGCCGGCGGGGTGGATACGCATATCCACTTTATCTGCCCGCAGCAGATGGAAGTCGCGCTTTCTTCAGGTGTGACCACGCTTCTCGGCGGCGGAACAGGTCCTGCGACGGGAAGTAAAGCGACGACTTGTACATCCGGTGCATGGTACATGTCGAGAATGCTGGAAGCGGCCGAGGAGTTTCCGATCAATGTCGGTTTCTTAGGAAAAGGAAATGCATCCGATAAAGCGCCGCTGATCGAGCAGGTGGAAGCAGGCGCGATCGGCCTGAAGCTGCATGAAGATTGGGGATCAACGCCAAGCGCCATTAAAGCTTGCATGGAAGCAGCGGATGAGGCGGACATTCAGGTGGCGATCCACACAGACACGATAAATGAAGCGGGCTTTTTAGAAAATACGCTTGATGCGATCGGCGACCGGGTTATCCATACATATCACATAGAGGGAGCCGGCGGAGGCCATGCACCGGATATTATGAAACTCGCATCTTACGCCAATATCCTGCCGTCCTCTACGACGCCGACGATTCCATATACCGTCAACACGATGGACGAGCATCTTGATATGATGATGGTCTGCCATCATTTAGATTCAAAAGTGCCTGAAGACGTGGCGTTCAGTCATTCACGCATCAGAGCGGCCACCATTGCGGCGGAGGATATTCTGCACGATATCGGCGCGATCAGCATGACGTCATCTGACTCGCAGGCGATGGGCAGGGTGGGAGAAGTGATTATCAGGACATGGCAGGTTGCCGATAAAATGAAAAAACAGCGAGGCGCTCTATCAGGAGAAAACGGCAATGACAATGTGCGCGCCAAACGCTATATCGCCAAATACACGATCAACCCGGCTGTCACTCACGGCCTAAGCCATGAAGTCGGTTCCGTTGAAAAAGGAAAGCTTGCCGACCTTGTACTATGGGACCCGGTTTTCTTCGGCGTCAAACCTGAACTTGTGCTCAAAGGCGGCATGATCGCCCGCGCCCAGATGGGAGATCCGAATGCTTCCATTCCGACGCCTGAGCCCGTGTTTATGCGGCAGATGTACGCATCCTACGGTAAAGCAAACCGAAATACCTCTATTACATTTATGTCCCAGGCCGGTATCGCAAACGGTGTGCCGGAAAAGCTCGGCCTTGAAAAAATGATTTCTCCCGTACGGAATATCCGTAAGCTGAGTAAGCTCGACATGAAGCTGAATGACGCGATGCCGAATATACATGTCGATCCGAAAACCTATCAGGTGTTCGCCGACGGAGAAGAGCTGGCATGCCAGCCCGTCAGTTATGTTCCGTTAGGACAGCGTTATTTCTTATTTTAATCCCTCTCCGGCCGGTTTCCCGCCGGCCTGTTTACCCTCTATTGCCAACTTGATTTCATCCTGCCGCCCGTTTTAGTGTATATTAGTAGTTGACAAACAAATGAAATGTAACCATTGTGGTTACAACGGTGGTGAAAAACATGATTAACAGCCGTCTTGCTGTGGCCATTCACATTTTATCGCTGATCTCAACGGATGAACGGGCGTCATCGGACATGATTGCGGGCAGCGTAAACACCAATCCCGTCGTAGTGCGGAGAACGATCAGCCAGCTGAAAAAAGCGGGTATTCTGACATCCCGGGCGGGTGTTCCGGGAGCCAGCCTGAAAAAAGATCCGTCGGAGATCACCCTCTTAGAGGTTTACAGGGCGGTGCAGAATAAGGAAGAGCTTTTTGCGGTTCACGACAATCCGAACCCCGACTGTCCGGTCGGCAAAAATATTCAGCGCGCGCTCGATGAGACGTTCGGAAGCGTACAGCGGGCAATGGAGAATGAACTTGCGAGCAAGTCCCTTTATGATGTAATGAATCATCTCTTTTGTTAAAAAGAGATGGGTTCATGCCGCTAGAGGTGTAACGGAAATGGTTACAATGGATAATGAGGAAATCACGGTTTTGGCTTCATATTCAGACAAGCTTGGATGCGGGATTGCGATCTGTTTAATGAAGAAATCCTCCGAAACTAAAGGAGGTGGTAACCGGGATATTTTTATTTTGCTTAAGGCTTATGTGAAGGTGTCTGTTGTAAGCGGGTTACCAAAAAAAGACGGAACTCTTATTTTAATACGCGCTAAAAAAACTGATGGAGAATATCCTGCCTCCGGTAATGCCAAAACCGTTCGCCTCTTCACAATCATTATAAAATTTCTCAAGGAACGATCAGCAGCCCGTTAGCTGCCCCTCATTAAAGATGAGCTGTTACCACACTGTTACATTAGAACTTCCGCTGCTTTTATATCCTTCTGTCGCTAAGACTTGATAAGCCCAATTACTGCCCAGATTCATTCCATGGCTCTTCCATGCGTTAACATGATTGCTGAAAGTGATTGCAGCGTTGCTTCCGGTTGGTCTCTTCGACTGGCGGACACTCCAGTACTGCGTAAAAGTAGTGTTATCGCCATCAATGGAAGGTGCATTATAACGTGTCGTTGTATATATGTCATATGTACCTCCATCACTCTTTACAGTACCTTTATACGTTCCGGTAGGTCTGTAAGTACCCCATGAATCCACTACATAATATTCGATGAGAGGTGCTCTCGTCCAGCCATATAAAGTCAAATATCCATTGCCATTCGGCGCCCAAACACCGGCATTATAGTTTATTGTTCTAAATGGCGAGCCTGTAGTCCAGCCTTTACCAACAACGAAATTTCCGGTATTAGACCAATTAACACTGTAATTCCCGCCAGAGCCATTGACTGCGTTTACTGTTCCGCCCCCGTCAGTCCAATTTTGCCAGTAATCTGTGCCAGCTGCAGAGGCGGTTGCCGAAAACATGCTGATACTCATGAAAGCTGCCGTTAATCCCACTAAGAATTTCTTTTTAAACTTAAACATATGTTACCTCCTATACTATTTTTTCTGACTTTGACATGAGGCAGCACTCGTAAATATTTAACAAACGCCAACGCTTTTGATCGTTCCTTTCAATATAATAGCATGAATACATGAGTGAATATTAAGAACAATTGTAATTTAATTACAAAGACCCAAAAAACTGTATGATGAGTGGTCTTGTACCGCCATAGCCTTATTTCGCAGAACTGAGTGATTTCAGTTGAAACTCTGAGGAAAAGTTTTATTTGAAAAAACTTTTTTGCCGAAAGAATATCTGCATACAGCGCTTCAGCAGGCGAGAATTTACAAGACCTTGAGAGCACGGAGTCCATGACCCGAACGGAAAGCGCGCTGGAGCATACAGCGTCAATGCTGTTCGCCGTATTGGCAAATCCAAAGCAGAAAAACTTTACCGTTGTCGAAGAAGCGGAATAAGAAAAAATCCCGGGCGGATGCGCCGGGATTTTCCTTTTTAATATGTATTGGCATCAATATTATTAAATACGCCGTCCACGATGCCGAGCGTCATGAGGACAATGAAGAGAACGATACCGAGAACGGACAAGCCGACCGTCACGATCAGATAGATCCCCTGCATTTTCACGAACTTTGCATAATTCTCCAGCATATGTTCCTCTGTCAGTTCATTGAACTGCGCCGCCATCTGTCCCGCTTCATTTGCCGAGCGCATCAGAAAAATGCCGGCAATGATCTGCAGAACGCCGGGAATGGCTCCGATTAAAAAGAAAAACGCGCCCGACAGCGCCGCAAACGCGCCTATAATAATAAATAAAATACCTGTCGCTTTTCCCCATTTCGAAATAGAAATAAGCGAACGATTCACTGATTCAGGTTTCAAACTATGGCACTCCTTTACAAAAAAATACTCACTTTTCATTTATACACTATTCGGTCATTCTTTTGAATATAAAATGTGTTTTTTCAAGCCGTGTCCGTTTTTACCTGTTATGACTGTCTATTGAAGGGATGGTGTTCAACAAGTAGACATAATCGTCATTAACCAACTGAAAAAGCTCTATTTATGAACTACTTGTTGTATAACTTATTCATCTTCAATTAAATAGTGCAAAAAGCAAAAGAGTGCTGATTCTATCAGCGGTAAATAGCTTTTTAGTAAGAATCTAAAAAAAGTCAGTTCCAGAAAGAAGGGTTATGATGCTACCATTTAACAGTTATTGTGTGTGATTGTACTTCATAAGATCCAATATTAAGTGTAACCGCAACTCGGTTTCTGCTAAAGTGTTCTTTTCTTAATTTATTGATAGAGAATGATTTTGTAGGAGTTCTTTTTGAGAATGAGCCTTTTAATTGATATTGTGAAGCGCCCTCTGAGACTCTAAGATAAGCAGTATAATTTAATGTTCCGCATTTACCGTTAGTTTCTCCATACCAATCAATTGTAGCTGCTTTTTTAGAATATGTATAAGCGTCAACCCAAACTCTGACCTTACAGCCTTTCTTTCCAACTTCAGTCCACGGGCCTGTAGCTGCTTGAGCTTTACCAACCGGAATACTCAGAAGGCCTAGTGAAAGAACAACAACCGATAATAAAATTGAGATTTTTTTCATGATAATTTCCTCCTTTTATGAAATATTTTACTATATATTATAAATTAATCAATGTATATTCCAATTTTAAAAATAGTTTAATTTAAATTTATAAAAAGACAAGTGCGAATACTCATGGAAATTTGGCTGTTTATACCTTTAAATGAGTGTATAACCAAAATTGTTATGGTTATACACGTCTTTTAAAGGTGAAATAAGCTAATGCTTATCATTTTACAAAATCGGCGACAGAAGTCTTGAAATCGATTCTTTAATGCGGATCCGCAGCGAACGCTCCTGATATTCTTCATACGTATATTTTCTGGAGACGAGCAGATCTTCTTTAAATGAGGAAATGAGTTTTTTCGCGATGGTGACGTCATAAATAAAGGCGTTGACTTCAAAATTAAGTCTGAAGCTTCTGACGTCGATATTCGCCGTACCGACTGAAGCCGTCTCATCATCAACGACAATCGTTTTTGCATGAATAAAGCCGTTATCGTAAATGTAGACTGAGGCTCCGGCTTTCAAAAGATCGCCGATGTAAGATAAAGTCGCCCAGTAAACGAAAGCGTGATCCGGTTTGTTCGGGATCATGATTTTGACGTCGATGCCTGACAGACAGGCGATCCTGAGGGCGTCCAAAAGACTTGAGTCTGGAATAAAGTAAGGCGTCTGAATCAGGATCGATCGTTTGGCCGTTGAGATCATCTTGATATAGCCGTTTTTAATTTGTTCCCATTCTGAATCAGGTCCGCTCGTGACAATCTGCATCCCGACATTGCCCTTCGGCTCGCATTCCGGAAAATGATTCGGAACGTAAGTGAGCGTATGGTGATGGGAGGCTTGGTTCCAATCGAGAATAAACCGTGTCTGAATGGCGTGTACCGCCGTGCCTTGAAGTCTGAGGTGCGTATCGCGCCAGTAGCCGAATTTCGGATTCAGGCCGAGATATTCATCTCCGACGTTAAAGCCACCGACATAGCCGGTTTCGCCGTCAATGATGACGAGCTTGCGGTGATTCCGATAATTGAGCCGCAAATTAATCGGACGAAGCCTGGAAGGAAAAAAGACTTCCACATGGCCGCCGGCGTCCCGCAGCGGTTTGAAGAATTTTTTTCTGAGTGATCTTGAACCGAGTTCATCATATAACACTCTGACTTTTACGCCTTCCCGTGCTTTTTTCACTAAGGCATCGCGCAATTTTTTTCCCAGTTCATCACCTTTATAAATATAGTATTGAAGGTGAATGTGATCTTTTGCGTTGGAAATGTCCTTCATTAAGCGTTTGAACTTATCGCGCCCGTCCGTTAAAATCTCCACCGAATTATCCTCTGTAAAGACTGCGTGGTTGTTCATGACAAGCATATAGATGAGGTCTTTATTATCCACAGTCGCCCTGTTGTTAAATTGGAATTGCCTCGACTTCAGATCTTTCAGCTGAAACTTCAGCAGCTTTTCTATTCCGATTTTTTTACGGTCTTCCCATTGAAACAGATGCTTGCGTCTCAGGTTATGGCCGAATAACAGGTATAAAATAAACCCTAAAATGGGAATAAAAAAAAGAACCAAGAGCCAAGCCCATGAAGCGCTGGCATCGCGTCTTTCTTTGAAAATCATGATGATGGCCAAAAGTATATTTAAAACGAAAAAAAATCCGAATAAAATAAATGAAATGCTCACTTTGCAACCCCGCTATATCATATTTATCAAGACTGTGCCCATTAGTATTCCGACAAGTGCAGCAATCTGATTCCCATTTCAAATTATAACATTGACATTTTGAAAGAATAAAGAGCCGGAATCAAAGATGAATGCAGTTTTCTTTCAAAGAAAGTTCCGGGTGCGGTAAAATATGCATATATGAAAAAGAAGACAAAAATGACAGCAAAGGGGAGAGGGCATGAAGCTGGAGCATGCGGAACAATTGCCGGGATTCATAAAAAAAGAAATTCAGAAAATACAAATCGCCATCGCGCCGCTGATGAAAAAAAGCATCATTTACCGTTTTCTTGCTTTCCCGCTCGCCGCTTTTAGTCTGTTTCATCTGGCATCGCTTTTGATTCAGGCCCCTTCCGGGAGAGGAGCTCTCGTATCGGCCGGCATTTTTGCCCTCCTTGCGGCTCTGGGTCTTGCGTTTTTTAAGGAAGCCGGCTATCAGCGGAAACAGGTGCAAAAAACGATCCGCCTTTATATGCTGAACAGGATCAGAAAAAGCGATATTCTGTCTGAGGAACGGAAAAGCGCCTATACCCGGCTGATTGCCGAGGAGCCGTCTGCGATGAAGAGCTTTATTGAATTTTTAACGGAAGAAGACCGGAAAAAAGAAATGCTTTATTAAAAAAGAGCTGACGCGCGATCAGCTCTTTTTGTCATTCAAACACAGGGTCGTTCTCATAGTAATATGAATCAGGCGTGTCATACGTATCAGTGCTGTAATAAGCCATAATTCCGATGACAGCGAAGATGACGACTAAAATAAAAGCGAGAATGCCCAATACCACACTGGATGCCGCGTAAAAAAACTGCATTTTGATAAATGACGCGTAATGTGCAAGCATATTTTCTTCCGCGTTTTCTTCTAGCCCTTCCTGAAGGGCGGCAGCCGCTTTTGCCGAGCGCATCAGCATGACGCCGGAAATGATGAGCAGAACACCCGGAATGGCTCCGAGCAGCGTCACAATGGCTGACAGAGCGGAAAGAGAGCCCGTGATGATCAGAAACACGGCGGTGATCTTTCCCCATTTGGCGATGTCGGCAAGGGAACGGGCTTTTTTATTGAGCGGCTGGTTTTCGTCTTTGTCTTTATCGATGGTGATCATGACAGTTCTCTCCCTAAAATGTTCAAGTCATATCGTTTTCCGTCCATTTCGGCGATACCCGGGAATACGCCCCATTCGGTAAAACCGAATTTTTCAAACAGCTTAATGCTCGGCACATTATGTCCGAAGATAAAAGCCATCAGGCTGCGGATGCCGATTGTCGGAGCGAGTGCCAGGGCTTCTTTCAGCAGAAAGCTTCCTGCTCCTTTGCCGCGGCAATCCTGATGCAGATAGATGCTGATCTCCGCAGTTTTGTCATAGGCCGGACGGCCGTAAAACGTTTCAAAGCTGATCCAGGCCGCCACTTTGCCGGTCTCATCTTCCGCGACCATCAGCGGGCGCCGGTCCGTGTGCCGCAAAAACCAATCCATCCGGTCTGCGGGCGTCACTTCTTCCGTATCAGCCGTTACCATTCGTGAGGCAATCGTCGAGTTGTATATGGCCACCACCGCATCTAAATCTTCCAATACGGCTTTGCGCAGGGTCAAATTCATATTCCGGGATCTCCCTTCACATTTCATTACATAATTAAGTGCAATCTGCACATACTACTTCCAAAAAAGTTTTTTATGGATGTGTATATATTTTCAGAAAAGTGTTCAGAATGTTGCTGAGGTGATGAACAAATGAGAGAGGAAGAAAAGAAAACTTCTCAAGTCAAAAAACTTCAGCGGTTTTTTCGCAAACGCTGGATATTCCCTGCAATCTACTTAGTCAGTGCGGCCGTCATTTTAACAGCTGTCCTTTGGTATCAATCCGTTTCGAATGATGTGAAGGACAATCTGACGAACAACGGCGGAAACTCCGCGTATGACAGCGGCAAAGACGATGCCGTCGAAGTAGGCAAGTCAATGGAAAACGTCGCAATGCCGGCTGCTCATTCTGAAAATGTTTCTGTTGTGAAAAAGTTTTACGAATCTGATGCCGCAAAAAAAGAGAAAGAAGCAGCACTTGTTAACTATAATAACACGTACAGCCTCAGTAAAGGAATTGACTTAGCTGAGAAAGACGGAAAATCATTTGATGTTTCTGCTTCTCTGAGCGGTACGGTTGTTAAAGCTGCTAAAGACCCGGTACTGGGGTATGTGGTTGAAATTGAACACTCAGACGGCCTGTCTACTGTCTATCAGTCTTTATCTGAAGTCAGCGTGGACCAGGGCGACAAAGTAAAGCAGAACCAGGTCATCGGTAAATCCGGAAAAAATCTTTACAGTGAAGAAAGCGGAAATCACGTGCACTTTGAAATCCGCAAGGACGGCGTAGCGATGAACCCGCTCAATTTTATGGACAAGCCGGTAACATCAATTGAAAAAGCGGCGGCTGAAGAGAAAAACGCTGTAACAGAAGAAACGGAAGGGTCAATTCAGCAGTCTTCCGAGAAAAAAGATGTGACGCCTAAAAAAGAAACCGAAGAAAAACCAGGTGACAAAGAGGACGGCACAAAAGACAAGACAGATGGTAAAGATGACGGCTCAATGAAAGATTCGGGCAAGTAATCTTGATCCCAAAGCGTCTATCAGCTCTGATAGGCGCTTTTCATATTGCCGCATGTGCCTTTATACTAGTAGAAAACGAAGGAGATGCTGAATGAATAAATGTCTGGCGGCCGGGTGGCTCGTCTTTGTTTTCGTTTCTGCTTTGACTGAAAGCTTTCACGATATGATTGTGTCGCAGACGGTGTCCTTCCGTTTCACGTCCCATCCGGATGTGTCCGGTTTCTTTGTGTTCGATATGGCGGAGCTCGCCATACCGGAAGCGGCGATTCAAAAGCTTGGGCACGCGTTTTCATTTTTTGTGCTCGCCTATTTGTTTTTCAGGGAGCGCAGGCGCATGAAGAGGGCGGTGCTGTATGCATTGGCCGCCGCTTTCCTGACAGAAATCGTCCAGCTCTTTTTCGGCAGAAACGGATGCCTCCGCGATGTGATGATTGACAGTCTCGGCATTGCCGCATTCTGTGCTTTACAAAGGAAAAAGCATACAGCCAAACATACAAAAACCGGCAGTCTGTGACAGACGCCGGCTTTTTTTATATATTATGGTTTGTCGATTTGCTTTTATGAACGATACTTTCATAGATTCGCACGATCAGATCGACAATCGGACGAAGCACATTTGAAAATCTGAACAGCAGGAATCCGACAATGAGGGAAACGATAATGCTTCCGAGCACATCGATCGGATAATGGTGGCCGACCCAAATTCTTGAGAAGCCGGTCAAAAGGCCGAAAATCACAAGCGGCCAGCCGAGTTTTTTGTTGCGGAACAGAATCGCAATTGAAATCGCCAAAGCGCCTGTCGTATGGTCACTCGGAAATGAAGCATCCGCGGCATGAGGGATCAGCGTATGAACCGTATGCTCGACAAAGGGGCGCGGCTCGACATAGACTTTCGTGATGAGGTAGTTGATGATAAGCGCCGCAACACCCGTGAAGCCCGCGTACAGGGCGTTTTGTCTGCCTTTTGTGCTTCCGAACAGCCACATGGCAAGCAGGAAAAGGGCGTAGGCGTAAATGGCGTATTCCGTTATAAATACCATGATAGAGTCGAGAATGGCACTATGGTGCGACAAACCATTGATCGCTTTAAATAGTTCGTAATTCACAAATATCACCTTTTATCTTTATTTTATATGAACAGTGTAATGCTTTTTTCTATGAGACACAATTGGTATTAAAAATAATCATAAAAAAGTAAACAGAATGAAACGTGACTGTATTACTGTGCGTCAAGTATGCGGGAAAAGAATAGCCGAAGGAGTTTTGTCCGTTGCTGAAACGTTTGAAAAACGCCGATCTGCCGCTTGTGTTTGTCATTATGCTGCTTTGCGGATTCGGCTTGTTAATGGTGTACAGCGCCAGTGATGTGATGGGGTCTCAGCGGTACGGAGATCCATCCTATTTCTTCCATAAACAAAGTGCCTCTTTACTGATCGGATTATGCTTATTTCTATTTGCCGCCTGTCTGCCGTATAAGCGGTATGCGCGGCTTGTACCGCTGTTTGTGGTCGGTTCGCTGGTATTGCTGCTGCTCGTATTGATACCGGGAATCGGGCTGGAGCGGAATTTTTCCCGCAGGTGGCTGGGAGCGGGCCCGCTTGTCGTACAGCCGTCTGAATTGGCGAAGATCGCCATGATTTTGTATTTCGCTTCGATTTATACGAAAAAGCAGCCGTACATTCATCAATTTGTGAAAGGGGTTCTGCCGCCTTTAGTGATTTTGGGGACCGCTTTTCTGCTGACATTGGCGGAGCCTGATTTAGGGACGGCTTCCTTAATCCTGGCGGCGTGCGGGTCGATTTTATTATGTGCCGGCTTGAAAAAGCGCCATCTGTTCGTGCTCGGCGCGACGGCGGTGTCGGGGGTTGTTTATCTCGCATTTTCTGCTTCCTATCGTGTGAAGCGCCTCGTTTCCTTTACCAATCCGTTTGGTGACGCGAACGGGGACGGCTATCAGCTGATTCAATCCTATTTTGCTATTTCCGGAGGCGGGTTTTTCGGAAGAGGGCTTGGAAACAGTGTTGAAAAAATGAACTATCTGCCTGAGGCGCATACCGATTTCATTATGGCCGTGATCAGTGAAGAGCTGGGGATATTCGGTGTTCTGATCGTTTTGGGATTATATTTTGCGTTAATGCTTCTCGGCGTAAAAACGGCCGTGCGGGCTGATGACCCGTTCGGGAAGCTTCTTGCCATCGGAATTACGTTTCAATTGATGTTTCAGGTTGTCTTGAATTTGGGAGCGATGAGCGGACTCCTCCCGGTTACGGGTGTGCCGCTTCCGTTTATCAGCTATGGCGGTTCTTCATTGATTATGACGCTGTTTTTGTGCGGCATACTGGTCAATATCAGTACATATGCGAAAAAACAAACCGTACGGCATAAGCGTCCTGCCCCGCATGAAAAAAAGGCTTCTTCTTTTTAATGAAGCCGGAAAAAACGCCCGGGATATTTCTGTCTCCGGGCGTTCTGTCTGTTTATAAAGCTCCTGGTCCTTCTTCTCCGGTGCGGATATTAATCGTGTTTCCGATTTCATAGACGAATATTTTGCCGTCTCCGGGCTCTCCCGTTTTCAGCACTTTTTTTGCCGTTTCCACGACTTGATCAACGGGGACCTTGCTGACAACGATTTCCACTTTCAGCCGTTCATACACATTGCTTTCAATTTTGACTCCGCGGTACAGTTCGGTGTGAGCTTTTTGAAGGCCGCAGCCGTGTACGTTGGAGAAGGTCAGCGATGTGACTCCGATTTTACCGAGTTCCTGTTTTAATGTTTCAAACTTAGCCGGACGCGTAACGATTTCTACCTTGAACATTTGACCGCTCATCTAAGCCACTCCTCACTTTATAAGTCCTGATATGCTTTTTCCCCGTGCATCGTTAAATCAAGCCCAAGTGACTCTTCTTCTTCGCTGGCGCGGAGGGGAATGAACAGACCTACAATTTTAATGATAACGAAAGTGACAATAAATACAAATACGTAGGTTGCCGCAATGGCTGCAATCTGCTTCCAGAGCAGTCCCGGATCGCCGTAAAACAGCCCGTTTGCCCCGCCGTCATTGACGGAAGTGGTGGCGAATAAACCGGTCGCGATGCCGCCCCATGTCCCGCCGATTCCATGCAGGCCGAAAGCGTCAAGCGCATCATCGTATCCGAAAGTCTTTTTAAGCCAATACACGCCCCAGAAGCAGACAAGCCCGCCGATGAAGCCGATTACGATGGAAGAGAACGGCGTAACGAACCCGGCAGCCGGCGTAATGGCGACAAGCCCGGCAATAGCGCCTGATACAGCACCCAGCATGGTCGGTTTTTTGTTCAGCATCCATTCGATTAAAATCCAGCCGATAATTCCGGCCGCAGCCGCGGTGTTTGTGTTAATGAAGGCAAACATCGCGATACTGTCAAGCGTGAGGGCGCTGCCGACATTGAAGCCGAACCATCCGAACCAAATGAGCGCCCCGCCCAAGAACGTGTAAATTAAGTTGTGAGGCGAAGCCGCCGTGCCGTCCTTGCGTTTCCCGAGCACAATCGCCAGCACGAGCCCGGCGACCCCGGAAGAAATGTGGACGACGTTTCCGCCTGCGAAGTCAAGAGCGCCCATTTGGCCGATCCAGCCGCCGCCCCATACCCAATGCGCAACGGGCGTATATACGAGGGAAGCCCACAAAAAGGAAAATACAAGAAAAGCACTGAATCTCATGCGTTCAGCAAATGCTCCGGAAATAATGGCCGTCGTCAGTACGGCAAACGTCATTTGGAACATCATGAATAATGAATGCGGGATCGTATCACTGTAACTTCCGGGTTCAAAGCCGACCCCCTTCAGCCCGGCCCATTCAATCCCGCCAAGCCATGTATTCCCGGGGGCAAAAGCAAGTGAATATCCGTACAAAACCCAAACGACGGATACGATGGCGAGGGAAGAAAAACTGTGCATTGCCGTGCTGAGCACGTTTTTGCTTTTTACCATTCCGCCGTAAAACAAAGCCAGCCCGGGGGTCATCAGCCACACGAGTAAAGCGCAAAAGAACATAAATACTGTATCGCCCATCTGCATGTTGTATTCCTCCGTCTCATTCAAAATGTAATCGTGATTAATTCATTATTATAGAGAAAAAAGAACGATAAAACATTTTTGTGTAAGGTTATCTAACATGGTTTTTTGCGTTCATAATGTCGCTTTTTCAAAGGGGTGTCATGCGACTTTATATCCATAAAAAGAGCGCCGGAGCATGGCGGAAGAAATCCTGTCCGGGAAAGAGTAAAATATACGGGGTGAGAAACACTAACTGCATCAGGAGGAATCATTATGACAACATCATTGAATCTGCAATTTGAAAAAACGGCTTTGGTCCTTATTGATTTACAAAAAGGAATCGTGCCGATGGATAAAAGCGGTACCGTTGTGCCGAACGCGAAAAAATTAATTGATGTGTTCCGGGAAAAAGGCGGATTTATCAGCTTTGTGAACGTAGATTTTCATGACGGAGCGGATGCGCTGAAGCCGCTGACGGATGAAGAGGCGGCGGGCCATTCGGCTCCGCCGGCGGATTGGGCTGAATTTGTGCCTGAAATCGGAGTGAAAGAAAACGATTATACGGTAACAAAACGGCAGTGGGGCGCGTTTTTCGGCACGGACCTGGATCTTCAGCTCAGAAGACGGGGAATCGACACGATTGTGTTATGCGGGATTGCGACAAACATCGGTGTGGAAAGCACGGCGCGGGAAGCTTTTCAGCTCGGGTATCAGCAAGTTTTCGTAACTGACGCGATGGCGACATTCAGCGATGAACAGCATGAAGCGACACTCAAGTTTATCTTCCCGAAAATCGGCAGAAGCCGGACGACGGAAGAATTTATCGCACAGACAAAATGACAATCTCCAAAAAAAGCCGCGTCCTGTTCTTGACGGCCGTGGCTTCGGGGACGATGCTGAACCCATTGAACTCGTCGATGATTTCTCTTGCGCTTCACAGTATTCAGCATGAATTTCACCTGTCGTTTACAACGGTGTCCTGGCTGATATCGTCCTTTTATCTTGCCAGCGCGGTGGCGCAGCCTGTTACCGGGAAGCTCGGTGATATGCTCGGCAGGAAGAAGCTGTTTTTGATCGGGCTTCTGCTTGTTGCCGTCTCGGCGGTCGGCGCGCCGTTTGCGCCGACTTTTATGACATTGCTAATCATGCGGCTTTTTCAATCGATCGGAAGCAGCGCGATATATCCGTCCGGCGTCGGATTGATCCGTTCAAATATACAGGAGAAGCAGGCTTCGGCGCTGGCCGTCCTGTCAATCTTTGCATCAGCCATGACGGCGCTCGGTCCGACTCTCGGCGGTTTTCTGATCGTTTGGGGAGGGTGGCCGGCGATCTTTTTCGTCAATCTGCCGTTTATCATTCTCAGCTTTTTTCTCGGAATGTATATGTTTCCGAAAGATGAAAAACGCGAGATCGGCGGCTTGAAAGGCGTGCTCCGCCAGCTTGATACGATCGGGATACTTCTGTTTGCCGGAGCGATTATCCTTCTCCTGTCGTTTTTATTGTCCTTCAGTACGAAGCCTCACTATACAGAAGGCGTATTCGGGCTTTTGTTTGTCGGGCTGTTTATCTGGCGCGAGCTGAAAACGGAGAAGCCGTTTATAGATGTCAGGCTGTTTAAAACGCATCGGAAACTATCGTCGGTGTATATTCAATTTATTTTGCTGAATATATTCTTTTACTGCATCTTTTTCGGGCTTCCGAGCTATTTTCAGGATGAAATGCATTTGTCCGTTCAGACAAGCGGATTGATTATGCTGTTTATGTCGGGCATGAGTATTCTGGTGTCGCCTTTGACCGGAAAATGGATAGATAAGAAAGGGCTTCTTCAGCCGATTGTTGCCGGAACCTGCCTGACCGCGATCGGAGCGGTGCTGTTAACGTTTTTCTTCCTTCAGGCGCCCATGATAGGAAAAGGGCT
This sequence comes from Bacillus sp. JK106, assembly GCF_053663355.1. Taxonomy (NCBI): domain Bacteria; kingdom Bacillati; phylum Bacillota; class Bacilli; order Caryophanales; family Bacillaceae; genus Bacillus; species Bacillus sp. JK106. The sequence goes on from NZ_JBSJQC010000001.1 coordinate 440,394, forward strand.
GATCCTGTCCGTGCTGGGTGTCGGCTACGGCTTCGGAAATGTCACGTTTCAGGCGGCCATGCTGAAAACGAGCCCCGCCGACATGGTCGGAACAACGTCCGGCCTGTTTCAGACCTGCCGGTATCTCGGTTCGATTTTGTCTTCTGTCATTTTGGGCATTCTTTTCGGGAAAGAAATTACCGCCGGCCATTTTCATATGCTTGGGACGATTCTTATCGTTGTCGGCGCCGTAAGCCTTTTGATGGCGTTCCGGTTTTCGGTTCTCCTCAAAAAAGCCTCTTAACAGGCGCAAAAAAAGAGACGGGCTCTCCCCGTCTCTTTTTTTGTATAATCTGCTCAAAAATCAAAACGATTATTGTCGACAGCAACCAATGTTATTTACGGAATTTTCAGTTATATTTTTTCACATGTGATGTAAGGAAAACGTACATTCGGGAGGGAGAAAATGAAAAAAACAATGAGTGATCGGCTAAGCAACAAAGATTTACTGCCTTTAGAAGACGGCGAACGGACATGGAAAGCAGTGAATTTTGCATCCATCTGGATGGGGTGTATTCATAATATCCCGACCTACGCGACTGTGGGCGGGCTCATTGCGATCGGCCTTTCTCCGTGGCAGGTGCTCGCCATTATCGTGACGGCGTCACTGATTTTGTTCGCCGCTTTGGCCTTGAACGGCCATGCCGGAACGAAATACGGCCTGCCTTTTCCGGTCATTATCAGGGCTTCTTACGGAATATACGGCGCTAACATTCCGGCGCTTCTCAGGGCGTTTACAGCCATCATGTGGCTCGGAATTCAAACATTTGCCGGGAGCACGGCTTTACACATTCTGCTTTTGAACATATGGCCTGGCTGGGGGAGTCTCGGCGGAGATTGGAATATATTCGGGCTTCATCTGCCGGGCTTTCTGTCGTTCATTTTCTTTTGGGGCATTCATCTGCTTGTGCTGCGGCACGGCATGGAATCGATCAAAAAATTTGAAGTGTGGGCGGGCCCGCTTGTATATCTCGTCTTCGGCGGCATGGTCTGGTGGGCGATAGATATTGCCGGCGGGCTCGGTCCGATTTACTCACAGCCGGGAAAGTTCCATACCTTTTCTGAAACGTTTTGGCCGTTCGCCGCCGGAGTGACGGGAATTATCGGAATATGGGCGACGCTGATCCTGAATATCCCTGACTTCACCCGGTTCGCCGCGTCGCAAAAAGAACAGATTCGCGGCCAGTTTTACGGGCTGCCGGGAACATTTGCGCTGTTTGCGTTTGCAAGCATCACGGTGACATCCGGATCACAGGTAGCATTCGGAGAACCGATTTGGGATGTGGTGGAGATTTTGGCCCGGTTTGATAATCCTTTCGTCATCGCTCTTTCGGTCATCACACTTTGCATCGCCGCCGTCTCGGTTAACGTGGCGGCAAACATCGTGTCACCGGCCTATGACTTGGCGAATGTCCTGCCGAAGTATATTACATTCAGAAGGGGAGGGTATTTGACCGCCGTTTTGGCTCTGTTCACAATACCGTGGAAGCTGATGGAGAGCGCCACGAATGTATATGCGTTTCTCGGACTCATCGGCGGGATGCTCGGACCGGTGGCCGGGGTGATGATGGCTGATTATTTTATCATCAGAAAAAGGCAGCTCTCAGTTGAAGACCTTTATTCGGAAACCGGACAGTACACTTATTACAAAGGCTATAATTACCGGGCCTTTGCCGCGACCTTTCTCGGCGCGTTTATTTCTTTAATCGGGATGTACGTCCCGGCGTTCGCCGGCATCTATGATATTTCCTGGTTTGCGGGTGTCATTTTATCATGTCTCGGTTATACGGCGCTTATGTACATTCATCCTCCTTATGCAAAAGCGGAGGGGCGAATCGTGCGGGAAAGAGCGGCCGAATAAAAAAAGCCGGGGGCTGCCCCCCGGCTTTTTGTCATATCAGTCTGCGATTGAAACGTTTCCGTCCGCTTCAAGCGGCGTTCTTTTTTTCTGGCTCCAGCCATACAGGAGCAAAGCAATCAGGACGAACAGCCCCGCTGCCAGATAAATCGAATGGAATCCGGCCGAAGCGACGAAGAGGCCGAATACATATGACCCGCCGGCAATCCCGCTGTCAAAGAAAGTGAAGAAGGTAGCCGTCGCAAAGCCTGAACGGTGTCCGGGCGAATTCTGAATCGCCAGCGTCTGCATACACGGTACGATAGAGCCGTATCCGAGACCGATTACGGCACCGGATAAGAGAAGCATGAGGGCGCTGTTTGTCATCGCCAGCATGCAAAGCCCCGCGGAGAACACGATAATCGACGGATAGATGACGATTCCCGGCCCCACTCTGTCAAACAGCTTTCCTGTGAAAGGACGGGCGGCCATCATCGTCACGGCGAAACAGACGAAGAAATAGCCGCTGACATCCAACAGGTGGATCGTCTTTGCATAAACGGATAAATATGAAGTCACACTTGAATAACAGAAAGAAATGGACAACCCGACAATCGCGATTTTAAGCGCGCCTTTTTCAAACATGTCGGAGAAAGAAAAACGGAAGACAGTCGTTCCGCTGTTGTTTTGATCCGGCACACGAATCATAAAAGCAATCAGCAAGCCTAAAGAAACAAATACAGCAAAAAGCGTAAAGAAAACCGGGAACGATATGACTTTCACAAGGCTCAGTCCGAGAAACGGACCGATCGCCATGGCAAGGTTCATAGACATCGCGAAATAACCGAGCCCCTCGCCGCGCCGCTTGGCGGGAATAAGGTCAGCGGCAATTGCGCCCGTGACCGTCGTTAAAATGCTGAACCAGATGCCTTGGAAAAAACGCAGTCCGAGCAGCAGATAGAAATTGTGTATCGGCAAATACAGATAAGAAGACAGGGCGAACAGCGCCAGAGATACAATCGTCATTCTTTTCTTGCCGAACCGTTCAATAATCGCCCCTGAAAAAGGACGGGTGATAATAGCAGATAACAGGAACAGGCTGATCAAAAGCCCTCCTTGCGATTCACTGCCGCCAAGCTCCTGAATCATATAGATAGGCAGCACGGCCAAAAATGTATAAAAGAACACAAAGACAAATAAATTCACGAGTACGACCATAATAAAATCTTTGGTCCAGATCGAGTCAGATTTACTCAAAAGTACAGCACTTCCCTTTCTTTATTATTTCGTTAAAAACACATTCAGAAACTCAGAAAAAGCTTCCTTATCTCCATCTTGGAAATCCGCAAGCATGTCTTCCTCGAACTTCAGCATCTCTTGATTGATGCTGTCGTATTTCAATTCAGCTTCCTTCGTTAGGACGACGAGCTTTTCCCGCTTGTCTTCTCCCTGTTCCCGCTGAATCCAGCCGTTTTCTTCAAGGCGTTTGATCGTTCTGGTAACGGTCGGCGCCTCTACGTTCAGATAGGACCAGATTTCTTTTTGGGTCATCGGCCCGATCGTTTTTAAGCAATATAGGATTGACCATTGAGAGGAGTACAGGCCGAATGGTTCCAGCCGTTCATTGGCTTTCTTCGTAATCAGGCGGGCGCATTGATTGATTTGATGAATGAGGCGTCTGTTGACGTGGATCATTTCCGTTCTCCTTTTCAAAAAACTTACCTAAGTAACTAATTGTGCTGTTTCATTCTACAGCAGGATCGCGCGGATGTAAACCCCCCGTTCAAAAAGCAGAAAATTATGACCCGCCCCTTGTCCTTATTGAGTTTTTAGCATATTCCCAATTCATTGCTAATACACTGTTACAAACCTATCAAAGAGAGTGTTTGAGGTGAGGGATCGTGGGCATATTTCTAAAACCTTCTTATATAATCGGACAACGAAGAAGCTGCATCATCAGTGAATCTGTTACAGAATACGGATCTCATTTCACACTTCTCACATCCAACTGGGGAGGTCGAGTGGTGTGCACGATTACATCAAAGAGCGAACAATCAAGATTGGTAAGTATATCGTGGAGACGAAAAAAACCGTTCGTGTCATTGCGAAAGAGTTTGGTGTTTCCAAAAGTACCGTACACAAAGATCTGACAGAACGCCTGCCTGAAATCAATCCTGACTTGGCGAATGAAGTAAAAGAAATACTCGATTATCATAAATCCATCAGACATTTAAGGGGGGGCGAGGCGACGAAATTAAAGTACAAGAAGGATGAAATTCTTGAAGGGGAGCCCGTTCAGCAGCCGTAGCGCCTGACGTCTGCCGGGCCCTTTTTTCTCCTCCGGGCGGTTTCGCGAATATCCGCAAAATTTTGTCAAGAACTTATATCGTTCAGCAGCTTTTTTTTGATAAATTATGATAATATATATAATTAGGGCACAATGTGGATATTTTACTGTGAAACAGATATCAAGGAGGATATAAATAGATGTTTGCAAGGGATATTGGAATTGACCTCGGTACTGCAAATGTACTGATCCATGTAAAAGGAAAAGGAATTGTTCTGAATGAGCCTTCCGTTGTGGCACTTGATAAAAACAGCGGCAAAGTGCTGGCTGTCGGTGAAGAAGCCAGACGAATGGTTGGACGTACACCTGGGAATATTGTTGCGATCCGTCCGCTGAAAGACGGCGTAATCGCAGACTTCGAAGTAACTGAAGCCATGCTGAAACATTTCATTAATAAGCTGAATGTAAAAGGACTTTTCTCAAAACCGCGCATGCTGATCTGCTGCCCGACGAATATTACGTCCGTTGAGCAAAAAGCGATTAAAGAAGCAGCTGAAAAAAGCGGCGGAAAGCATGTGTACCTTGAAGAAGAACCGAAAGTTGCCGCTATCGGCGCGGGTATGGAAATCTTCCAGCCGAGCGGTAACATGGTTGTTGACATCGGAGGCGGTACGACAGATATCGCAGTTATTTCTATGGGCGATATTGTCACCTCCTCTTCTATTAAGATGGCTGGGGACAAGTTTGACATGGAAATCTTAAATTATATCAAACGCGAGTATAAGCTGCTGATCGGTGAACGTACCGCTGAAGATATTAAGGTGAAGGTCGCAACGGTTTTCCCAGACGCACGTCATGAAGAAATCACCATCCGCGGCCGTGACATGGTTTCAGGTCTGCCGAGAACGATTACAGTAAACAGCAAAGAAGTGGAAGAAGCCCTTCGTGAATCAGTTGCCGTCATTGTGCAGGCCGCCAAGCAGGTTCTTGAAAGAACACCGCCTGAATTGTCCGCTGACATCATCGACCGCGGCGTTATCATTACCGGCGGGGGAGCGCTGTTAAACGGGCTTGATCAGCTTCTTGCCGAAGAGCTGAGGGTGCCGGTTCTTGTCGCTGAGAACCCGATGGATTGTGTTGCGGTCGGAACCGGCGTCATGCTGGATAACATGGACAAGCTTCCAAAACGCAAACTGAGCTGATGATAAAACCTCATTCTGAAAAAGAATGGGGTTTTTTTCTGTCAAACCCTTCACGAACGGGAATGTAAATCCGATAATAAGAAAAAATGCTGATTTTCATTATAGAACAAATGTTCCGGTGAGGCAACTGGAAATAATGCTATTTCAGAGGTGGAAGACTTGTTAAAAGGATTATATACCGCAACGTCCGCAATGATTACACAGCAGAGAAGAACGGAAATGCTGTCAAATAACATCGCAAACGCGAATACGTCAGGATACAAAGAGGATCAAGGTTCAATCCGCGCCTTTCCCGAGATGCTTCTGAGCCGAATAGAAGGCGACAAAAAAACGAAAATCGGTTCCGTCAACACAGGCGTATACATGCAGGAGCTGAAACCGTTGTTTACGCAGGGAAGCCTGAAAACGACCGATCAGCCGACCGATATCGCGCTTATGGAGAATCAGGTTCCCAAGAATGCCGAAACGAATGAAAACGCCGAGCTGTTTTATCCCGTGCAGACCGCGGGCGGCGTCCGCTATTCAAAAAGCAGCACTTTCTCATTAAATGAAAACAATCAGCTTACGATAAACGGAAACCTTGTTTTATCAACAAACGGACAGCCGATTACAGTCGACAATGAAAAATTCACCGTATCAGAAAACGGAACGGTCACGACAAACGGCCGGCCGGCGGGGCAGATTGACATCAGAATGGAAGAAGACGTGCGCAATCTGAAACGGGACGGCAATGACCTATACAGCACGGCCGACGGCTCTGAACTGCCGAGCGCGGCGGCGAATCCCCAGGTCTCGTATTCATTAAAGCAAGGCGTCTCGGAGCTTTCGAACGTGGACGTGACGAGCACGTATACAGAAATGACGGAAGCATACAGATCATTTGAAGCCAATCAGAAAGTCATTCAGGCTTACGATAAAAGCATGGATAAAGCTGCAAATGAAATCGGCAAAGTGTAACAAAATGGGGGACGTTCAATTATGATGCTCAGATCAATGCTGACGGCTTCAACAGCCTTAAATCAGCTTCAGCAGCAGATGGATACAGTCAGCAGCAACCTTTCAAACAGTGATACGACAGGCTATAAAGCGAGGGACTCCCGCTTTTCCGAGCTGATCAGACAGCAGTATGACCATATAGATGACAAAAAGGAAAATTCGCCGAACATGCGGAAAACGCCGCCCGGCCTGCGTCTCGGCGCCGGAACGGTCATGACTCCGCAGCTGGACTCAGGGCAGGGAAGCATCAAAAAAACCGACCGTGACCTTGATATCGCGTTCACCTCACCTTATCAATATCTTCAGGCAGAAGCGGACGGACGGCGGATGTATACAAGGGACGGCTCACTTTCCCTCAAGCCGGCCGGCGGAAATGACCGGCTGCTTCAGCTGATGACAGCGGGAGGCAATCCCATTCTCGATGAGAACGGCCAACCCATACAAATTGACAGTTCGCTGAATCAGCTGAAAATCAGCAAAACCGGAACGCTGACTGCTTCAGACCCGGCAGGAACCCGTTCGCAGACGTTTAATCTCGGCATCGTCAATGTCAATAATCCTCAGGCCCTTCATGCGGAAGGGGATAATCTGTTTTCCGTAAACGGTGCGGGGGCTTCAGCGATTGAAGAGCTTACCGGCGCAAACCGGCAGGCAATCGGCATGGAGCAGGGCGCGCTTGAAGGTTCAAATGTCGATATGTCAAAAGAAATGACCGACCTAATCGTGTCTCAGCGTTCCTATCAGCTGAACAGCCGCACGATTACATTGGGAGACCAAATGCTGGGCTTAATCAACTCAGTCAGATAAAAGAAGGGGCGTTTTGATCAGCCGCGCATGATAAAAAATGCGGCTTTCTCAAAATCGCCCTTTTTTTTGTAGTAATCAGTAATATCCTGAAGCAGCACTTCCAAATCCACCCACGCTTCAATTTTCTGCAGCTCCAGCACGAGCTTCTGCAATCGGTCGTACGGGTCCTCCTGAGCGGTGTACAGTATGTTGAGTGCGGTCAGCTTCAATTTCATAATCTTGTTCTGCACTTTTTCAGATATGTATAAACCTTTCTGCAGCACGGTTTGTCCTTCGGCGGCATATCCGGTTTTAAAAAGTGCTCTGACCGCTTCGTATACACAATGCAGGTAGGAAACGGGAGACTCTTTCTCGAAACGCTGATTGCCCAATACCTTTTTGTAAAAAGGGAGGGCCTCTTTATCTTTTTTCTGGGCGGTCTTTAAAAAACCAAAATTATAATAGGCGTGGCACAGCAGGTTATTGTCATTGATCCGGTCCGTTATCTTTATGGATTCATTAAAGAGCTGTTCTGCGTCTTCATAGCGTGCCTCGTCTATGTAATTCACGGCGAGAAGCAGCCGGCAGCTGAGTGTTTTTTTGATGTAGCCGAATTCACCTTGATAGATTTCCAGCGCTTTGTTGACATATTGAATGGAGAGCGCAGGCGACTTCATCATGTAATATGCACCCGCTGTTTTATAATAAAATTCAGCGGCTTCGAAACGGTCCTGAATGGCCGGCAGGTACTGTTCAGCTTCTTTAAAGCGGCAGACAGCACGGTTCGGAGCGCCATTCACCATATGGAATAACCCTTTGAAAAAATAGAAATAATAAGTTAATTCATGATCCATCTCATCTTTGCGCCGCTTCAGCTCGCAGAACAATTTAGTCAGACCGTCTTTTTTCTCAAACAGCAGCTGAAACCGTGCGAAAAACAGCTGATATCTGAGATTTAGCTTTGCATTCTTTTGTAATTTGGGGAGATGCTGATTGATTTGTTCGTGAAGGGAACGGGCTAGATCGAATTGGCGTTTTCCCATGGCGTCATACCACTCATTCAGCATCACCAGCGTGCGTTTTTCAGTAAACTTAGCAATCATCTTCCAACCTCTTTGCATAGGGTAAAAATCTTTATTTATCATAACACATTAATGGACGAGGCTCATTGCCAGCTGGTTACAGTTTACAGCGCGGTTGAAAAAGAAATTGATTCATAATATACTTCCAAATGTACAGATTGGTTACCACTTATACCTTCTATACATACTATTGTCGATGAAGGAGATGTCAAGAGAATGCTTGATACTCAGCAAATTAAAGAAATTATTCCCCATCGCTATCCGTTTCTTCTGGTAGACAGAATTACGGAAGTCGAAGAAGGAAAACGGGCGGCGGGATATAAAAATGTGACGGCGAATGAAGATTTTTTTAACGGCCATTTTCCTGAATACCCTGTTATGCCGGGCGTATTAATCGTAGAGGCTTTGGCGCAGGTCGGAGCTGTGGCGATGCTGATTAAAGAAGAAAACCGGGGCAGACTCGCGTTTTTTGCGGGGATTGATAACTGCCGTTTCAAAAAGCAGGTAAAACCGGGTGACAAGCTGGAGCTTGAAGTGGACATTACACGTGCACGCGGTACGATCGGACGCGGAAAAGGCGTTGCCAAAGTTGACGGCGAGCTCGTGTGTGAAGCTGAATTAACCTTTGCGCTCGGAGAATAAAAACAAACAGATGGGCTTATAAAAAAGCCCATTTTGTATAGAAAGGGGTGAATGTAATGTGGTCAGAATTTAAAAGCTTTGCGATGCGGGGCAATATCATGGATCTGGCAATCGGTGTCGTCATCGGCGGCGCTTTCGGCAAAATTGTGACGTCGCTCGTTGAAGACATCATCATGCCGCTTGTCGGCCTGCTTCTTGGCGGTCTTGATTTTTCAGGGCTGGCGGTGACATTCGGCGATGCCCATATCAAGTACGGAAGCTTCATTCAAACGATTGTGAACTTCTTCATTATTTCATTTTCTATCTTTATCGTGATCCGCACAATAGGCAAGCTGAGACGTAAAAAAGAAGCAGAAGAAGAGGCTGAAGAAGCAGAAGACACAGATCAGCAGACAGAACTGCTGACTGAAATCAGAGATCTGCTGAAACAGCGGGCTCCTCACAATGACTAGGGCACAAAAAAAGGCTGGATGATTAACGTCCGGCCTTTTTTATGATTATAATTTTTGTTTAAACGCTTCAATCAGCCGGCTGCCCGAGTAGCCTTCTTTTACGAGCGACTCCAGAATGCTTTCTGATCCGGGGTGGTTTCTTGACACCATTTGACCGTAAATTAAAACTTGTATACTCTTTTCCAGCTCCACGATATTTTTGATGCTTCCCGTCAGCTGGGCGGGGCGGTTGCTTTTTTTCGTAATCGTTACAAACACCTTCGCTTCTTTCTGGCTTTTCATCAGCATGTCAAAAAAAGAAAAGTGTTCGGCCGGGACCAGTGCTTCAATTAACCAGTGATTTTCTCCGTCCTCTTTGTTGATAATCAATCCGTCTAAAAGGGGAAACTGTTCAATCGGCTGATCGTCTTTATCTAAACGTTCCACATTCAGATCAACCAGTTTAAAGGTTTTCATCTCTTATTTTCACCCCTGTTGTCCATGTTTTTCGTTCATTTATTATAACACATATCATTTTTCCCGGGAAAATGCTGTAAGACATGCTTCATCATTTTTGTAGGCGGTCAACATTTAATCATTTCTATTTTTTCATTATAATGTAAAAGAATATGGTCATGGAGAGATGCTTATGAATCAATTGCGCCTGAAGGAAATCTATATAGAAGACGGTTCAAGGCGAAAAGACGATCATTCCTACTTGGTATGCAAAAAGGAAGATTGTGAGGTGCATCTTAACAGAAGGGGAAATGTCGTCTTTTTATATGAAACAAAAGACCGCATGGAACAGTATAAAATTCAGCTTTCACTGACTGATAAAAAGCTGAGTTTTTACTGGTTCGCATGGGACGGCGGAAAGTTTGTCCGCATGTTTGAGAAAGACTGGCTCAAAACGAAACTTTTCTCGCGGCTGCTCAAAAATACATATTACATAAGCGGTCAAAAACAAAAGTTTTTTTTATCAGAAAGAAAAACAAAAACATAAAAGCAGCCTAAACGGATAACGGCTTTTTCCGCTTTTTGCTTTCATGAGCCCTTGTACTACAATGAAGCCAGCCTCGAAAAAGAGAGGAGGATACGGCTTGTTTAACCACGTTATGCTTGTCGGCCGGCTGACGAAAGATCCGGAGCTCCGTTTTACATCAGCGGGCATTCCCGTCGCGCATATTACGTTGGCGGTAAACCGCAATTTTAAAAGCGCGTCGGGTGAAACCGGAACCGACTTCGTCAACTGCACCATCTGGAGAAAAAACGCTGAAAACACGGCATTGTACTGCCAAAAAGGGTCAATGGTCGGTGTAAGCGGCAGAATCCAGACGAGAAGCTATGAAAAGACAGACGGCGTAAAAGTTTATGTGACCGAGGTCATGGCTGATACCGTTCGGTTTATGGATCAAAAACGGAAAGAGCCGCTGGCTGAATAGCATGCTTTTTTCCTCGATTTCCCGCCTTTCAGCGGGCCCCGCAATACCTCCTTCCCACTCGCCAGTCGAAAGACTGGTTTTTTTGTGCGGGAGCTGAAAAATGGTTAAAAAGAAGTGATTTTGCTTATAAATACTTAAAAACATTGAATATATTGGGATAAAAACTTATAATTACTTACAGATAAGTGACGAAAAAAGGGAATGAGGACGTGTATCAAGAAGAAAGACTGATTGCGATAATGGAATATTTGAAACAGCACCGGCGGATCACCGCTGAACAGATATGTTCGCTGCTTCATATTTCAAGAGATACCGCAAGAAGGGACCTTGTAAAGCTGAAAGAGCGAGGGGCCATTATCAGAACACGGGGCGGCGCGATTCTGCCGTCGGTGAATCAGGAAGTTCCGGGCTATTCGGGCCGGCTGAAAACCGTTTCTGAAGAGAAAAACAAAATCGGCAAGCTGGCCGCATCCCTGATCCATAAAGGAGACCGGATCATCCTGGACACCTCGACAACCGTTCAGGCCTGCGCGGAGCATATAAATGTCACCGGCTGCACTGTTATTACAAATTCGATCAATCAGGCCGATATCCTTTCCGCAAAAGAGGGAATTGATATTCACCTGCTCGGCGGAAAGCTCCAGAAGGAACACCGGTTTTTATACGGGGCTTCCGTCGTAGAAAAACTGGGGGATTATCACGCTGATAAGGTGCTGATCGGCGTTGTCGGCATCTCGGAAAACGGCCTGACGATTCCGCATGAAGAAGACGGCATGGTAAAGCGTAAAATGATCCGACAGGCTGAACAGGTGATTGCGCTGAGCGATCACTCCAAGCTTGGCCGTACGAGTTTTTATCAGTATGCAGACCTGCACGAGGTTGACCTGCTGATTACCGATCGGCTGCCTGATCAGGATTTTTGCGATCTGCTCGACCGGCACGGCGTAGAATTGCTTGTAACTGAATCTGAAGAAGAGGATGAGGACATGTGAAACTGATTGCCATAGATCTGGACGGCACACTGCTGAACAGCAGTCATCAAGTAAGCGATGAAAACAAGCGGGCTTTAAGGGAAGCCCGGCAAGCGGGAATTGAAATCGTGGTTTCCACTGGACGCGCGCATTTTGATGTGCACTCCATATTCGAACCGCTCGGCATAAAAACTTGGATTATCAGCGCAAACGGAGCCGCCATTCATGCTCCTGACGGCAGCCTGTACCACTGTGAAGCGATTGAAGAATCAAGAGCCCGCGGCATTTTGTCATGGCTTGAAGAGAATCAATATTATTATGAGGTGTTTACAAACAAAGCCATCTATACGCCTGAAACCGGCAGGCAGCTGCTCGATATCGAAATGGACCGGGTGAAAAGCGCCAATCCGGAAACCGATCTTTCTGTTTTGGAACAGGCGGCTTCAGTGCAATACAGCCAGTCCGGCTTTGCTTACATTCATTCATACCGTGAGCTCTTTGAGAAAGAAGAGCATCTGGATTTTTATAATATTCTCGGATTTTCGTTTGATGAGCGGAAGCTGAAAGCGAGCTGGGACCGATTCAGCGGTCAGAAAGATCTCACCCTTGTCAGCTCTGCCGATCACAACTTCGAACTGGCGTCTCGAAACGCCTCTAAAGGGCAGGCGCTCAAACGGCTGGCGCAAAAGCTCGGCATTCCGATGGCTGAAACCGCCGCGGTCGGTGACAGCTTAAATGACTATTCAATGCTTCAGGCGGCTGGAAAAGGCATAGCGATGGGGAATGCGAGAGAAGATATTAAAGAGATCGCTGATGCCGTTACATTGACAAATGATCAAAACGGCGTTGCGTATATGATCAGGAATTTACTGTGAAAGGTATGGCGATACTGTTCATGACTGGCGTGACGCATTCATGGCAAATGCGGCGTAACAGTAAGGACGACATAAAAGACCGGCTCTTCCCGAGAGAGCCGGTCTTTTTGCGTTTAATGTGATTGCGCCGATGCGCTGAGGGTGAATAATTCTTCAAGCTCATCGGATGACAGCTCGGTAATCCAATTTTCACTTTGGATAATCTGATCGTTCAGCGTTTGTTTCGTTTCGAGCATGGCATCAATTTTTTCTTCAATCGTTCCCGTCGTAATGAGTTTGTGAACGTGGACGAACCGTTCCTGGCCGATTCGGTAGGCGCGGTCGGTCGCCTGGTTTTCCACCGCCGGATTCCACCACCTGTCATAGTGAATGACATGATTGGCAGCCGTCAGATTCAGGCCGGTTCCGCCCGCTTTCAGTGACAAAATCAGCGTCGGGTATTCTTTCTTCTGGAACCGTTCGACGAGAGAATCGCGTTCCTGCTTGGACAGGCTGCCGTTTAAAAACTGAACCGGTTCTCCGAATGTTTTTTCCAGGAGGCGCTTCATCATGTTGCCCATCTGAATGTACTGGGTGAAAATGAGGCAGCTTTCCCCTTGTCCGCGGATCGCCGCCATTAAGTCAAGCAGCTTTTCCAGTTTGACGGATCTCCCGTTTAACAGCTCTGTCTGTTCTTCCTTCAAATAGAGCGCAGGATGGTCGCATATTTGCTTCAAGCGGCCGAGCATGCTCAGAATCAGCGCTTTCCGCTGCATCCCGGTCAGAGAAGCCATATGTTCAAATGTATCTTTGACAAGCTGTTCATAAAGGGATGCCTGTTCGGCTGAGAGCGGGATAAACTCTTTTTGTTCCAGCTTGTCAGGAAGATTAAGCGCCACTTCTTCATCCCGTTTTGTCCGGCGCAGTAAAAACGGCCGGATTAACTGCTGAAGCTGGTTGATTCTTTTTTCGTCACGGTCTTTTTCAATCGGCAGCACATAGCGTTTATGAAAGCCGGTCAGACTGCCGAGATAGCCTTTGTTCATAAAATCAAAGATCGACCAAAGCTCTGTCAGGCGGTTTTCCATCGGTGTTCCGCTCAGCGCAATATGATGGACGCCTTTCAGCTTTCTGATTGCGCGGGACTGCTTCGTATGCGCGTTTTTAATATTTTGCGCTTCATCAAGGCAGATGGTGCTCCATGTCACGGAAGAAAGCTCTTCCTGATCGGCGTGCGAGAGGCCGTAAGAAGTAAGAACGACATCCGCGTCCTGATAGGCCGGGACAAATGCTTCGCCCTTCGGCCTGCGGGGGCCGTAATGAAGCACGGCCTTCAGCTGCGGCGCGAAGGTCTGGAGCTCACGCTGCCAGTTGCCGAGCACCGATGTCGGCGCAATGATTAAGGCAGGCGCTTTTTGCCGGCCGCTTTCCTTCACATGGAGAAAATAAGCGATCATCTGAATCGTCTTTCCAAGTCCCATGTCATCTGCGAGACAGGCGCCGAAGCCGTTTTCCCGTAAAAACAGAAGCCAGTTCATGCCGTACATCTGATAAGGGCGGAGCTGGCCCTGAAACGCGGCGCTGACTTCATGCTTCGGCAGATCCCCGGCATCCGTCAGTTTGCGGATCAGGCTTCTGAGATGCTTTGATAATTCGATCTTGATCCCGGCAAATGCCGATGAGTCAATGATGTCCGTGTCCTCGGCTCCGTTTTCCCCGTGATCCATCAGTTCGCGCGCCAGCACGTCGGACATGTGGAGGCCCTCAGATTCCGCTTTTTCCATCAGTATTTTCATCTGTTTAATAAATTGCGGATCAATTTTCACCCATTGACCGCGGATGTTGACGAGACGTCTGTTGTTTGCGACAAGCTCATTGAATTCATCCTCTGTCAGCTCAATTCCGTTTGTGGCGAATCTCCAGTTGAAATCAAGCAGAGCGTTCATGCCGACGAAGGACTCGCCCCGCGGGGAGGATGACACTTTCGCCTTGAGCATCATATTGCTGTCCCGGACAATCTGCCACCATGATGGGAGAAGAATCTCCACACCCATATCGACAAGCGTCTCACTCGCTTCCGATAAGAAGATCCAAGCCTCTTCTTCAGAGATCAGCGTCGTTCCTGAATCAAACGAAAGCCAGGGAACCGTTCTGCGGAAGCGGTCCTGTTCGCGCGCGATTTTTCCGCTGTATGCCTGCCACGCTTTTTTCAGACCCTTCAATCCGTCGAAAAAGGTGATGGAGCCGGTTTTTTTCTCACGTAAAAACATCTCGATTTTCCAGTCGTCACCGTCGAAATCAGGCTCGTTTAATCGGAGCCCGACGGTAAACGGCGTCAGATCGTCATGCCAGCCGATTCCCTCGAGAAAATCATCTTCATCCAAAAAGGAGCCTTTAAACGTATGAACGGCCGGCGAACGGGTTTCGATCCGCCTCCATTTTTCCAGCAGGTCATCATTGTACTGAATGTAGTCCTGTACCGCGGCTGAGAACCAGTCTGCTGTAAAGCCTTCAAGCAAAAGCTCGCGGTCTTTGAAGCGCAGGACACCATTTTGCCATGCGTCATAATCCGGAAGAAAATCGCCGTCGGCAATAAATTCGTATATCGTCGAAGCCGCTTCGATTAACGGTTCCGTTTCCTTTGTCAGCTGCACGGTGCTGAATGAATTGAACGAGTTTTTTCCAAGCAGCTCGACGGTCATCCACGGGCTGAGCAGAACGGCCGGAGTGCCGATGAAGCTGACGTCTTCAAGAAACGTTCCGTAAAAGGTGGACTCATGCCATTGGAACAAATGAGTCTTCATCTGACTGAGAGTAAGCGGCTGCTCCTTCTCATCATGGCTTGACAGCGTAAATGTCCAATCTTCCATTTGTTCTACATGAATGAAAATTTCCTTAAGACTCGCCATCAATCAACTTTCCTTTCTGCAATTCTTCTTGAAGGGCGCGCAGCCTCTTGTAGCTTGCGCTCAGCCGGCTGATATAACGCTCCCATACCTGCTGTTTTTTTGCCTTTTTATAAAGCGTCCGCAGTTTTTTCAGGTGGCGCGCAGCCTCTTTATAGGCGCTGCGGTTTTTTTGGTCGATAAAAAAGGCCGCCGCCCGGTGATAGGAGGGGATGAGCGCTTCCGGATCACTGGCGGCAATTTCCTTCAGGATGTCCTTTTCAATTTCCCAGACGGAAAAACCGACGAGGCTGTGAATCTCCACCCATTCCGCGTACCGCCGTTTTTCGTACAGGTACTGGCTGTATTCGGTAAAGGTATAGGGAAGGCAGCCGGAAGCAAACCGTTCAAACAGCTGATCATCCCGTGAGTGCCGCGCATAATCCGCCAACAGCGCAAACAGCTCTCCGATGATGTCGCGCATTTCTTTAAACGGCTTATCAAGCTTCGTATAGTTCACGGCAAGCGGTTCGATCCGGCCATACCATGTTTTCAGCCGTTTCCAGTCTTTTTTCGCGGTGAGTTCACCGAGCCATTGAAAAGTGTACGGCAGCGCTTCAGGAGGGAAGCGGGACATATCTTCAAAGACCGCTTCATCATCTTTTTGCAAAAAGGCCAGATGAAGCCGTCCGAACCGCACTTCCGGCGAAAAACGGCGCCCGCTTTCCTGTTCGAGAATCTCCTGTTCACGCGCGACCCATTTCGGCCGGTTCAAAAGCGCGCTCCACATTTCACCGAATACCCGGAGGCGTTCGTATTGAAAAAGCTCTTCTTTCACAAGCAGTCTGCGGAGCACCGGAGGCGTCCGGTCTAAAAAAGGATCGAGTGAAAAAGACAAGGCGTACGTTTTCAGTCTGTCAATGGAGGAATAAATCGTATCCATCAGCTGTTCCACGTATGGATTAATGCTGTAATAATCTTTTTCGGCATCCAATCTGCCTGACTCAATCAAAGTGAACATGTGAAGCCAGACGGCAAGCGCCGAATGAATCTGATATAAGCTTTTAAGCTCGGGTTTTTTCGGGGCGTGTTTTTTGAGCGCTGACAGATAGCCGTAATAAAGGCCCTGCATCGTCTGGCTTCCGGCCGGCGTCCGCGCCTCCCACAGCGAGAATTCCGAATCAAAAAAAGCGAGCCAGCTTGACAGCGACTCTTCATTCGGCAGCACTTTTTCCTGAAACTGCCGGCGGACAAGCTCCCTGCTTTCCTCAAGCTTTTCTCTTTCCAGCCAATGTTCGGTAAAGGTACCGACCCGCTCGAATTGGGCATATACGTAAAGAAAAACGGCGAGCACGTGGCGGCAGATCGCCTCAGACGGGCATGCGCAGCCGCTTTTCACCATGAAAAATAAGTTCAGCGTGACCCTTACAGGCACAACATCCTGCACATATGCGGAAATCTCTGTCGGGGTTTGAACCTGTATACGATAGACGGAATCCTGCCGATATAAAATGAGTGCTTTCTTCATCAGCTGAACATTGTCTTCATTGTAAGGAAGAAGTTCTTTAAGCTGTTCAGCCGCTGCGAGCACATCTTCTTTAGCAATCATATCCTGAAGCATGATTATCGCTCCTAACGAGTCACAAAATAAAAAGATTCCAATTCCTCTATTATATCGCAACACATGGCCCGGAAAAAGTTTTTCCTAAAAAAGGACATAAAAACCCGAATGTGTCGAATGATGTATTAGAGATTGCAAAACAGCACCCGACAGCATATAATAATCTTGTTTTCAATTTAATGGAAGCCGAAAGGAAACGAATGATGAAGAAAACGAAGTTAGATCAAGAGGAGTTTCTGAAGATTTTAATGCATGCGCACGACATCGGTGAGCAGTCCTCTGAGATGACCACAAAAGAAATGCTTGAGAATTTGATTTCTTATATTAAAAATGGATATGCAACATAAAATCCCGCAGGCTCTTGGCCGCGGGATTTTTTAATCTTCCTGTGACACCAGCATTTAAAGCGCTTACAAATATAAATCAGATTGAAGTGATTGTCTATTTTTGTCGAATTTTGTCATTTGAAAAGGTTAGAAATGACAGTTCAAAGCTGTATAATCGTAATTGGAAAAGATCATTGGAGGGAATGGGAATACACGGAAAGTGATATGGAGGTTATATGGGAGAATCTGCAAGCATAAAGGAAATATTCGCAATACTGAGAAAGCGTCTGCTGTTTATACTTATTATTACCGCGGCGGCATCTTCCGCAGGCGGTCTCATCAGTTTCTTCGCTCTTACGCCGGTCTATGAAAACTCAACTCAAATTTTGGTCAGCCAATCCAAAAACAATCAAAAAGAAGTCCAATTCAATGACGTTCAAACCAACCTCCAATTAATCAACACGTATAATGTCATCATCAAAAGCCCGGTCATCCTCGATGAGGTGATTAAACAGCTGCATCTGTCCATGACTTCGAAAGAGCTGGAATCGAAAATCACGGTATCCAGCGAGCAGGATTCACAAGTCGTGACGATTGCCGTTCGGGATACGGATGCTAAGCGGGCGGCCGTTATGGCAAATGCGGTTGCATCCGTTTTTCAGGACAAGATCACCGCCATCATGAACGTTGATAATGTCAGCATCCTTTCAAAGGCCGAAGCGTCGGACAGCCAGTCACCGGCAGAGCCTAACCGTAAGCTGAACATCGCGATTGCGTTTGCCGCCGGACTTTTGGGCGGAATCGGTCTCGCCTTTTTGCTGGAACATCTGGATAATACGATCAAATCGGAAGAACAGCTGGAAGCGCTGCTCGGCATCCCGATCCTGGGAACGGTTACTTCAATCAGTACAAAAGACAGCGTTGCCAAAAATGTGAGGATGGCGGAAACCAAACAAGCGGGAGGCGGACATGTTGACGCGTAAAAAAGACAAACCCGGAAAACGAAGCGTGATTGCGATGTCTGAGCCGAAATCCATCAACTCAGAACAATATCGCACGATCCGCACAAACATTGAATTTTCTTCCGTTGATACGGAGGTGAAGTCCCTTTTGATCACATCCGCCGGTCCGGAAGAAGGAAAATCGACAACCGCGGCCAACCTTGCCGTCGTATTTGCACAGCAGGGGAAAAAAGTGCTTTTAATTGATGCGGATCTGCGCAAACCGACGGTTCATTTCACCTTCAAATTGGATAACGGAACCGGATTAACGTCGCTGCTGTTAAAACAGCTGCCGTTTCAGAAAGCCGTCCTGCCGGCTGATGAAGCAAACCTGGATATTTTAACGAGCGGGCCGATCCCGCCCAATCCGGCGGAGCTTTTATCGACGGGTGCCATGAAAGATCTTCTGTCAGAAGCAGCCGCAGTTTATGATAAGGTGATTTTGGATACGCCTCCCGTTTTGGCCGTAGCTGATACGAAAATATTAGGCAGCTACACTGACGGGGCCATTATGGTGATCTCAAGCGGGAAAACGGACAAAGAAAAAGCGGCCAAGGCGAAAGAAGCGCTCGATTACTGCCCGTGCAAGCTCCTTGGGGCCGTTATGAACGGGAAGAAACAAACGAAACATTCGGACTACGCCTATTACGGACAATAATGTCACAATGGGCGCGGTCCATTCTTTTTAAGGAGGGGTTGAAATATGATAGATATCCATTGTCACATCCTTCCTTCCATAGACGACGGCGCGGCGGATGATACAGAAAGCCTGAAGATGGCGAGAGAAGCGGTCAGACAGGGGATTGATACGATCATCGCGACGCCGCATCATGTGAAATACCGCTATGACACGGATCGGCATACGGTCAACGAAGCGGTCAGCCTGTTAAACAAACGTTTGAATAAGGAAGGCATTCCGCTGACTGTTCTGCCCGGCCAGGAAATCAGAATAGACGGAGATCTGCTGGCAGGTCTTCAAAGCGGCTCGCTTGCCCCGCTCCATAATACAAAGTATGTGCTCGCGGAATTTCCGGCGGATCATGTCCCGGCCTACGCTGAAAGGCTGTTTTATGAACTGCAGCTGAACGGATATGTCCCCGTCATCGCCCATCCGGAGCGGAACAGGGAAATTCGCGAAAACCCTTCCGTCCTTTACAGTCTTGTGAAGAAAGGGGCGGCCGCCCAAGTGACGGCCGGCTGCATTGCCGGAGCATTCGGGCGGAAAGCGAAATCCTTTTCGCTGCAGCTGATGGAAGCGAATTTGATCCACTTTCTCGCATCTGACGCCCATAATCTCGGACCGAGGAATTTTTATTATCAGGAGGCGCTCGGCGTTCTGAAAAAAGAAGCAGGGGCGGAGCTGATTTACATGCTCGCGGAAAATGCGGCGCTTCTCGCTGAAAACAAAGCCGTTTATAAGGAACCTCCGCTGCCTGTGGCCCGCCGTAAGCGCTGGGGTCTTTTTTAATCGTCGTCTCCATCCCGTTTAAATGAAGCGTAAGCGGCTGTTTTGCAAGATGATTCGTTTATGCTTATGCTATTATCAGCGGCCGGCGCCGTTTTTTCCTATCATGGCCTCAGGCTTCCGGCATTCCGCCGGCGCCGGGATCATATGATAATAACGGTAAGCTGCCCAGCAGCAATTTCTAAACGGTTGGGGGAACACGATGAAAATAACAGTGATCGGAACAGGCTACGTCGGTCTTGTGACAGGAGTGTCTCTTTCAGAAATCGGCCATGACGTAACATGCATAGATATTGACGAACGTAAGGTTGAGCAGATGAGAAAGGGATTGTCCCCTATCTTTGAACCGGGCCTTGAAGATATGATGAAACGAAATATCGGCCGGCATCGGCTGGCATTTGAAACGAGCTACGAAAAAGGGCTTGCGGAAGCGGACGTTATTTTTATAGCGGTCGGAACGCCGCAAAAAGAAGACGGGCACGCAAACCTTACTTATATTGAAAATGTCGCCGAACGGATTGCCGAACATATTTCTAAAGATGCGATCGTCGTGACAAAAAGCACGGTTCCCGTGGGAACGAATGACAGGATCAGCGAAGTTATTCATTCACGGCTGAGAGCGGACGTGAACATTTCAATCGCCTCGAATCCGGAATTTCTCCGTGAAGGTTCGGCGATTCACGATACCTTTCACGGCGACCGCATCGTGATCGGGACGGAAGACCGGCAGACGCGGGAAACGCTTGACCGGGTTTTCGCGCCGCTTGCGATTCCGGTATATCATACGGACATCAGAAGCGCTGAGATGATCAAATATGCGTCAAACGCATTTTTAGCGGCAAAAATCAGTTTTATTAATGAAATTTCTCATATATGTGAAAAAGTCGGTGCGGATGTGGAATCAGTCGCACACGGAATGGGATTGGATAAACGGATCGGCAATCAATTCTTAAGAGCCGGCATCGGTTACGGCGGTTCCTGTTTTCCGAAGGATACAAACGCCCTCGTGCAGATCGCGGGACATGTGGAGCATGATTTTGAATTGCTGAAGTCCGTCATTAAAGTCAACAATAACCAGCAGTCCATGCTGGTTGATAAAGTGCTGAACAGGCTGGGCGGTGTGACGGGGAAAACCATCGCGTTATTAGGGCTGTCTTTTAAGCCGAATACAGATGATATGCGGGATGCCCCGTCCATTGTCATTGCGGATCGTCTGGCGGCTCTTGACGCCCGGATGACAGCGTACGATCCGATCGCTTCATTCCGGGCTTCCGGGCTGCTTCCGGCTGCGGTTTCCTATCGGGAGTCCATAGAAGAAGCCGTCAGGGGAGCGGATGCCGTCCTGATTCTGACAGATTGGGAACAAATTAAACACTTCCCGCTTGAAGCGTACAAAGAGCTGATGGAAACCCCGGTTATTTTCGACGGGAGAAACTGCCACTCGCTTGAGGAAGCGGAACAGGCGGGCGTGGAATATATCTCAATCGGAAGAAGAGCCGTCGTGCCTCAGACTGATTCTGTCACTTGAAAGGCCGGCGGTCCGCGCCGGCCTTTTATCATACAATCATTAGAGACGAAGGAGATATTAATCGTGGAAAACACATGGAAATTGCCGAAGCAAATGGAATCATCCCGCGGTCTGCTGGAAACGTCAGCACGGCCCTTTATCAAACTGCACGTCAAAAAAGCTGAAACGGGACGGTATGACAGTAAAATCGCCGGAGACCCCTATTTTCCGAAACATGAACCATACCCTGAAGATGAAAGCGGCAGGCCGATGAAACTTCTCGCCCAAATCAATTTTGCGGATATGCCCCGACTACCTGATTTTCCGGACACCGGCATTCTTCAGTTTTACATATCGGTCAGTGATGACGTATACGGTTTGAATTTTGACGACGGGTGCGCGCAAACGGGTTTCTCCGTCAAATATTTTGAGCATGTGACAGATCGGGAAGAGGAGCTCATGGATGATTTTTCTTTCGTTCAGGTTGAAGAGGAGTACGATTTTCCGATTCAATCCGAAGCGCTGATCACCCCTGAGCTGTCTGCTGAATGGGTGCTCCCGTCTGATTTTCAATTCAGGCAGTATGCCGGGATGGATGCCTTCGACTATTTCGAGCAGTTTGACGATGAGGTGTATGACGAATATACGGCGAACGCCTTCGGCCATAAAATCGGCGGCTATGCGTCCTTCACCCAGGAAGATCCGCGGTCTTATTCCCATCAAAACCATACGATTCTGCTCTTGCAAATTGATTCAGATGATGACATTGATTCGATGTGGGGAGATGTGGGAATCGCCAATTTCTTTATCAGACCGGAAGATTTGAAGAAAAAAGATTTCTCAAACGTTTTGTACAACTGGGACTGCAGTTAACGACAGTATTAGAATCATGATACAAGGCAAAGGAGACGGTTAATCACTGTCTCCTTTTTTTAGGGAATTTATCATGGATACATAGAGGAGATCAATGAATGGATATGCCGTTTATGTGAGTCTTTTGGCGTTAATGGTGAGCATCTCGGCTGCTGAAAATAAGTCATTTAACCTATTTAAGCTGCTTTCTGTCTATTTTAAAATATAATATATGGAAATATAGTATGGAAAAGTCTGTGCTTTTTGTACGACTTTTTGCGTAAGACGAGGTGAAAACAGATGAGCCATTCAAGCACATTAAGCCATATTAACAGCACGATCAGCCATAAACTGGGCGAGATCGAACACCAAATTGATAAATTAAAAGAAGCGAAAAGAGAGATAGAATCTCTGCAGGAAGAGGGCGTGTCTGAAATCAGAGACATCCTCAGGCCGCACCTGGATCATCATTGGACCGGCACTTTTGCTGAAGAATTTGATGACCGGCGCGATCAGGCCCATACAGAAGCATACAGAATCGTCACAGACAAATACGACGGTTATATTTACCGAATCGGCTTAAAGATGACACAGCTTGAAATTGAAAAAGGAGGGCTCCTTGCCGCCAGAAGCATCGCGAGAGAGGCAGAGCACCTGCTGACGCTGGGAGAAGAAGCCCTTGACACGGTCGGAGAAAAAATACAATCAATCAAAAAAAGCTGGAGTTGGTTTTAATGGCAGAAATAAAACTCAAATACGGAGCTGTCATGAAGCAGCTTGAATCCGTCAGCAGCGCTTTGGAGGCCGTTTCTATCGGGAACGCCGGTTCAAACGGAAAAAACAAGCTCGACTATACCTCCAAATACCAATCACGCGAGGCAAAGCTTGTATCGATGATCAGCGAATACAAGCAGGCCGTTCATAAGAATATCGCGGACGTTAAAGACAACGTAGATTCTTTGAAGGAACAGGACGAGGCGATCGCCGTAAAATAACGAAAGAAAGGACTTGCCGATGAGCAAAGTGTTTGAATCACAATCGTTAACGGACGAAGCAGATAAGAGAAAGAAACAATACGAAGCCCTTGAAGAACAGCTGCGTGCGCTCAAACAAGCCTTTCAAGGCGTGGCCGATCTGGGTGATGCTTTGAAAGGGAAAGGCGCAGACAATATAAAAGATTTTTTTCAGGGACAAGCGGAAATCGCCGACAGCTGGCTGACGCTTGTCTCTGCTCAAATTGCGTTTTTAAATGGCATTTCAGGTGACATTAAAGATCAAGAACTCAGCGATTCATATGCGGAGACTTCGTTTTTAGAGCATGAGCTGCCCAATGCGGATTTGAGAGCTTCAGAGATTGTCTCCGCTCATAAAGCAGAAATCGATTCGATTTTGTCTGGCATCAGCGATATTATTCATCTCGATACATATACGCTGGATGATTACGCAGATAAAATGGGTGATGCCCAGAAAACCAGACGTGACACGATCACGGCAGTCGATACGCTTGATGAATCCCTGACCGCTGAATATCAAAACTTAGAATCTCTGGACAACGCAGTGCTCAGCAAATATTCCGTTCTCATGCAGGCCACCAGCAACGGGAAAAGCGCCTCCCCTATGTACTATGACAAAAAAGCCTTCCACAGCAATGAAATCTACAAAAGCGTCATGGCGACAGAAAAACAGGGCACGGACTATATTGACGCAAAAGCCCAGCAGGCCGAAGCAAGACGGCTTCAGGAAAAGGCTGAAGAAGAAGCCAATAAACCATGGTACGAAAAAACATGGGACGGCATCTGCAACTTTACCGGCGAAGTCACCGGCTATTATGATTATAAAAGAGCAGCCGAAGGCGTTGATCCGGTGACCGGCGAAAAACTCTCCACCGCAGAACGCGTCACAGCAGGAGCGATGGCCGCCGCCGGATTCATACCGGTCGTCGGGTGGGCGGGCCGCGCTTTCAAAGGCGGAAAAGCCATTTACAAAACCGGAAAAACCGTCATTGCCGCAGAACATGCTTTAGATGCCTATAAAACCGGAAAATCCTTAGACATTCTCAAAATGACAGAAATGGGCGCATACGGCCTCGTCGCCTCAAACGGATTCTCAGAAGCCGTCACAGGCAGAGATATGTTCGGAAATAAAGTGTCTGAGGACAAACGGAAGCAAGGAGCGCTGGAAGCTGCGCTGAGTTTGGTTGGTGCCGGCGCACTGGCGAAGCATGTAAACAAAGGCATACCGCTTGCAACCCATTCAAAAGTTCAAAAAGCTAACAAGACACTAGAAAAAGTTAAACAATTCAAAGTCCCGACAAACGTCCGCGTGTACGCAGAACGCCCAGTAACAGCGAACGGCTTTACGTACGGATTCCCAACAGTCCGTGTCGATGTGGAAAAGACGGCTGTTAAAGAACTTGGGATTGTGAAGATGGCTAGTAGCCAGTCAAAAAAACCAAAATGGTTGGAAAAACCTGAGGGGATGACTCAAAATGATTATGTTGCTCATAATGGTACTAACTACAGTAAAAAGAAACGGACTGAAGAATACAATGCTGCGCTAGCTGATAGAGAGAAGATAGTTGGAGACAATTCAAATGGATATCGTTTAAAAGAACCAACTAACTGGATGGAAGAAAGAGGTATGATACAAATAAAAGAAAGATTAAAAAGAAAATCTTGGACAGATAGAGATGGGTTTAATTGGCAATGGGATTCCCAGCATGGTAAATTAGAAAAGTGGAACCGCAGAAGAACAGAGCATTTAGGAGAGTTTGATCCTGTAACTGGTAAGCAGACGAAAAAAGGCGAGCCTTCAAGAAGATGGGATGGTTAAAACTATGGAACATGGAATCAGATTTATTAATGAATACCCTGAAATCGGTGAATTGCTTCATCGTCTATTTGTGAATAGGGAATTAGACGAATGGTACAAGAGCAAATGCGCAGAGAAAATAAAAGTACCTGATGAATTTAATCAAATAAAAGGTTTGAAAAAAATTGAAGTTAGAGATTTAGACAATCCTTCAGGAGAAATTGATATCCATTTGCAAGATCTTTCTGGGGAAAATGGTTTTCATTTAGAACAGCAAATCAATATGAAAGTATCTAAATTGGTTCCTGTTTATGTATTAGATTATAGTTATTCCCTAAGACACGATTTAATAGATGGCGCTTATGACATTGTAGGAACCGCTGAATCTTTAGAATTCATTCAGGGAACGAACTATATTAATCAAATAATGCAAGAGAAAGGGTTTATCGAACTCAGTTATTTGTATGATTACTACGATACTGTGTATGAGTGGAGTGAATTGCCACATATACAGCCTTTCAACAGGAGATTAACATTAGGAGATGCCTTGTTTACTGATGTATTAGAATTGCTATAGTTAAGAGCTTGCCGTGTTGTTATCGGCAAGTTTTTTTATAATAATTTAACAATGTGGAATACGAGGAGAAGCAGGATGGACAGAGACCATATTTCTCAATTGCTGCCATTAAAAATCTGTAATGGCTGGTCTGTAGTACTGAACAATTTAAGTTCAGAAAAAAGAATGCGAGAAAAATATGAATTACTAAAACTACAAAATGAAAAACGTAATGCTGTTATTAAGGTAATATTTGAAAATGATCAATACCATGTCATAGTAGCGGGCTTAAAAACAGATAAGATTTATGAAGATGAATCTTTTAATGAAATAGAACAATTATTGGAAGAGTTAGAATATCAAATCTGGACTGTGGGAAATGGGGTTTTAGAGGGTTTGCAGCAGCTAAGCCAACATGTTCCCAATTTCTTAAGGCTTAAGATACCGGCGGGGTGGACTGTTGATTATATTACATTAAAAGATACTGACCCTAAAACTCTAGAGGAAAATGATGATGCTTGGTTATTTGACTTTAATCAAGATCTCCTGCAGATTTCTCATAAAACTAAAAATTTGCTGCTTGACGTAGGATGGTACCCAGAAGGGGATCCAACCGGCAGTTATGGCATTGAACTGATAAAAAACGAAGATTGGGAAAATCCTCTAGTGTACTGAACTTAAAGAATTACTTAAACAATTGGATCTTATTTTTATGAAAGAAATGAAAAATGAATATTAATAAAAAGCAGATTATACTATTTGCTTTTTTCAATGAAGCATAAGGAGTCTTCGCTAGATCGACATGCAGGACAATTGAGCGCGAAGAGAGGAAAACAAGTGAAATGAAAATACATCAAATTCACGATTTTGAACAAAAAGATGAATCAGATTTTATTCGAACACAACAATCCCTTATACATAAAATCAACCTATCCCCCGTCATCCATCCAGACTCCGTCAATACATGCGCAGGCGTCGACCTTGCTTATTGGGAGCAGGACGGGGAACCGTACGGAGTGTGCAGTATGATCGTGATTGACGCTGATACAACAGAAGTGATTGAAAAAGTGCACAGCATGGGGAAAATCAGCGTGCCGTATGTGTCCGGTTTTCTTGCGTTTCGCGAGCTGCCGCTGATCATCGAAGCGGCCAAAAAGCTGGAGACGGAGCCGGATGTGTTTTTATTTGATGGCAACGGGTATCTGCATTACAATCATATGGGCGTTGCCACCCATGCGGCTTTTTTTCTGGGAAAGCCGACGATTGGGATTGCGAAAACCTATCTTAAAATCAAAGGCTGCGATTTTGAGATGCCTGAAAATGAAGTAGGCGCCTACACCGATATTCTCATTGACGGCGAGGTATATGGCCGGGCGCTGCGAACACGGCGGGACGTGAAGCCTATCTTCTTGTCTTGCGGACATAACATTGATTTAGAAAGCAGCTATCAGATCACAATGAAAATGATCAATCGAGAAAGCAGGCTGCCGATCCCTGTCCGTCTGGCTGACCTTGAAACGCATGTTTTGCGAACGTTTTATCGGAAAAATCACGTGTAACACTTGGGGCTTTAAGCCACCAAGTGTTTTTTTGTATGCCTGGTGTCCGCTTTATTAAAAACTTTGTCGTCCTTGCAGCAGGTTTTTATTTGAATGTTTTTCGCGTCAAATCGATAAATGCCTTTAATGGTGCAGACATCCACTTGTCCTTATGCCATGCTAGTTGAGTAAAAACGGGGCATTCATTCTGCCAGTTGAGTTCTTTCATCCGTCCTTCGGCAATATCGTCTTTTACTGTCATTTCAGGCAATAGTCCAATTCCGAGTCCGGCCATCACGCATTGTTTGATGGCTTCTATGCTGACGAATTCTAATTTATTAGGGTAGACTCCGGCGTCATGTAAAGTGTTCTCAAAGAGCGTGCGATATGAACAGCCGTCCTCTGTCAGCAGAAGGGTTTCGTTTTGAAGATCCTTCAATGTTACTGGTGAGTCTGCTGGAAAAGGATGGTCATTGGCGGCTACCATTTTGATTTCATCCTGAATCAGAGATTCAACGTGCAGTGCGTCTTCCGACCGATTCACATCCAAAATGAAAGTGATATCAAGCTGGCCCTGCAAGAGCTGTTCTTTCGCTTGTTCGTTGGAAATATACGGTTTGAATATAAGCTTTACTTGAGGAAAAGCCTGTTTGAATTCTTTTATGATAGGCGGAAGGCGGTATGTGCACTGGCTTTCCGTCGCACCGATTTTCAAGGTTCCGGTTGTTTCTCTTGCTTGATTTGCGGCCATTTTTGCTTCTTCTGTTAACGCAATGATCTTCTCCGCATAGGATTTGAACGTTTTGCCGGCTTCTGTCAGGAAAAGCCGCTTGCCGAGCCGTTCAAATAAAGGAGTCCCGATTTCTTCTTCCAGTGATTTGATCTGAGAGGTAACGCTTGATTGTGCATAGTTAAGCATCTTGGCCGTTAGGGTGAAGTTTACGTGTTCTGCTGCGGTAATAAAGGTGATCAGCTGCTTCAATTCCATTTGATCTCGCCCTTTCTAAATCGGTTTTATCGATTGAAACAATCGAAATAATCATCTGTATTGATTGATGAATCCATTATATGATGAAGAAAATCATTCGTAAACAAAGGAGCAGATGCATCATGAAAATTGCGGTTATTAATGGCGGAACCCGGTCTGGCGGAAATACGGATATTCTTGCGGAGAAGGCTGTTCAAGGATTCGATGCGGAGCACATTCATTTGCGGAAATATCGGATACGGCCAGTTGAAGATCTGCGTCACGCCCAAGGCGGCTTTCGCCCTGTTCAAGATGACTGCGATTCTATTATTGAGCGGATTTTGCCGTGCGATATTCTTGTATTCGCCACCCCAATTTATTGGTTTGGCATGTCAGGGACATTAAAGCTGTTTATTGATCGCTGGTCACAGACGCTGAGAGATCCGAGGTTTCCTGATTTTAAACAGCAAATGTCAGCGAAGCAGGCATATGTAACAGCAGTGGGGGGGGACAATCCTAAACTAAAAGGGCTGCCGCTGATTCAGCAATTTGAACATATTTTTCATTTTATGGGGATGTCCTTTAAAGGCTATGTGCTGGGAGAAGGCAATCGTCCGGGTGATATTCTTCATGATCAACAGGCTCTGTCCGCTGCGAGCCGTTTATTGAAAAGAAGTGATGCGATATGAAGCTGCTGCTGGTTATCTCTGGTATATTGATTCTTGCACTCTTTCTAGCTTGGAAAGCGCCGACTTCTGTTTGGGTACAGGCTGAAACCAATTCGCCTCAGGTTCAGCAATCTGTGAGAATGGCAGGCGCAACGCTGCAAGTCAAGCAAATCATCAAGAGTGATGCAGGCGAAGAAACAGTTGTCATATCAAACGGCATTGCGGGGCCAAAATAAAAAAGCACCTGTCCAGGTGCTTTTCTTTATAAATGAGGAATCACAAGCCCTCCATACAAAAACGCCGCGATAATCAGGAAGGCCGGATGCATCTTGAATTTTGTCAAGGCAAGGAGGGAGATCCCCGCAATCACTATCGCTTGTACCCAGCCGATCGCTTTGATGCCGTCTGCGCCGATTTGCCAGGTAAGAATGAGCATCATGACGGCGATGACAGGCTGGACGGACAGCGTCATACCTTTGATGACGGGGGATTGGCGGAAGCGCTGAATGATGCGAAGCAGCACGATCAATGCGAGCGCCGACGGTACGACGGTGGCGATCAGCGCAATCAGGAACCCGGGCCATCCGCCTGCGCTGTAGCCGACATACGCCGCGATTTTGGTTGCGATCGGGCCCGGCAATGCGTTCGCAAGTGCGAGCATATTTGAGAATTGATCGTTTGAGAGCCAGCTGTATCTGTTGACGACTTCTTCAAACATCAGCGGGATCGACGCCGGTCCGCCTCCATATCCGAGTACGTTTGCGACAAAAAACGCCATAAATACATAAATCAAGATCATGAGGCAGACATTCCTTTATCTTTTGAACGTTTATTTGTGATTTTGTCCTTTAATTTAAAATGAAACGCGCCGTACGCCAAGAAAATGATAATGACAAAGCCGGGATTGATCTGTAACGTTTGCAGGCCGATAAAAGCGATGATAAAAAACAGGATGCCCGTGACCCAGCCGAAACCTTTAAGCGCTTTTTGGCCAAACTCGTACGCCATGATGCCGAGCATGACGGCGATCACCGGTGTTACGGCGCCAATCATGCCGGCAACGATTGCTGAGCGGCTTAAGACATTGACAGCCGCAAACAAGCCCGCCATAGCGAGACATGTAGGCAGAATATGTGCGAGGGTTGCCGCGATTGCGCCTAACGTGCCTTTCAGCTTGAAGCCCAGATACGCCGCCATTTTTGTGGCAATCGGTCCGGGAAGCGCATTAGCGATCGCTAATATTTCTCCGAATTCATCATCATCTATCCATTTGTATTTATTGACGGCTTCATGGCGGATGAGCGGGATCACCGACGGGCCGCCTCCGAATCCGAGAATGCCCGTTCGGACCATCGCCGCCGTAATGTCCCAATAGGGATGTTTCATGGCTATGTCCTCCTTACAGCTTCATGCCCGTTCTGCTTTTATACCGTTTAATCAGCATTTGGCAGTCGACGCTGACGACGCCTTTTTGCGTATAGAGCCGTTTTGTCAAAAACTCTTCCATCTCCTGATCATTTGCGAAAATGCCGTGCATATGCAGCTTGCTCGGTCCGGTCATATGATAAAGGCTTGTCACCGCCGGCTCCTTTTCAAGCTTTAATGCGGTTTCCTCCAAATACTGCGGCTCCACCTCCACGTTAAAAAACACGGACACATGACGGCCGATTTTCGCCGGGTTGATGACAGCGGTGAATTTTTCAATCACACCGGCATCCAGTAAATGCTGAATGCGGTGCTGAACCGCCACTCGCGACAGGTTAACCCGCTTTCCTAAGTCTGTATAGGAAATCCTCCCTTCCTCGTGCAAAATCGAGAGAATCTGTTTATCCGTTTCATCAAGGACAAGATTCGGAATGCTGTACTCATGTTCCAACCGGCTTCACCTTCCTTCATTTGGTGGATATTATTGTATCATGAAATGTTACGGTATGAAGGAGAAATTTTTTTAATGTTTTCGTTACGTAATGATTGAGGATTATTTCTTATCGGAAAGTAAATAGTGTGTGAGCTTTTCTTTCAGGAAAGTGGATGCCGGCGATGCCGCTTTTTATACTTGAGAAAATTTGTAAAGGGGCTTGCCATGAATACTTCAACCATCGGAACGAAACAAATGGTCGTCAGTCCGCATTATCTTGCTTCTCAGGCGGGGGCCGGCATTCTGGAAAAGGGCGGAAACGCGTTTGACGCGGCAGTGGCGGTCAGCGCCTGCCTGGCAGTCGTGTATCCGCATATGACGGGTCTTGGCGGGGATTCATTTTGGCTCACTTACCATAAAGAAACGGGACGAATCAAAGCTTATAACGGGAGCGGCCGTTCAGGGAAGCATGTGACGAGAGACTTGTATCGGGGCAGAGAAGCGATCCCTCTGCGCGGGATAGAAAGCGCCATTACCGTTCCGGGCATGGCGGACAGCTGGGATGCCGTGCTTTCGGCGTACGGGCGTCTTTCTCTCGCTGAGGTGCTGAAGCCAGCTCTTGATTATGCGGCAAACGGATTTCCAGTGTCCGCCGACCAGTGCGCCCACACAGAACACAATCTCGCTCTTTTAGCCTCGACGCCTTACACCTCGGCCATTTTTACGAGAAACAAAAAAGCGCCCATGCCCGGTGAACGGTTTGTCCAGAAGGATCTGGCGGCCAGCTTGGAACAGCTTGCCGAGAAAGGCAGAGGCGCTTTTTATGAAGGAGATCTCGCTCAAAGCATCACATCCTTTCTGCAAAACAACGGCAGCCGTCTGACACTTGATGACTTTAAAGCCCACCGCGGCGAGTGGACGAACCCGGTATCCTCTGATTACCGCGGGTACCGCATCTATCAGGCTCCGCCGAATTCACAGGGCTTTACAGGCTTAATGACGCTCAATATATTGGAAAACTATGATTTTTCTCAGATTGAACACGGTTCCTTTGAATATTATCATCTGCTGATCGAGGCGCTGAAGAAGAGTTTTCAGCACCGGAATGAAGTGCTGACAGATCCGGCATTTTCTCATATTCCGCTGGATCGGCTGCTTGATAAACGGTATGCAAAGCAGCTGGCGGAAGAAATCGGTTACACGGCTGCGCCGGCGGTAAGCCGTCCGGTCGGAAGCGACACTGCTTATGCCGCCGTCAGAGATGCGGAAGGAAATGCCGTTTCCTTTATACAGAGCCTCTATTTCGAGTTCGGATCTGCCGTTACGGCGGGGGAGACGGGTATTTTACTGCAAAACCGCGGGTCATTTTTTTCGCTGGATGAATTCCATGTCAATACGCTCGAACCCGGCAAGCGGACGTTCCACACCCTCATGCCGGCGATGGCCTGTAAAGAAGGAAAGCCGCACATCCTGTACGGAACCCAGGGAGGAGAAGGCCAGCCGCAAACTCAGACAGCGATGATTACGCGCATCATTGATTACAAAATGGACCCGCAGCAGGCGATCAATGAGCCTCGCTGGGTCTGGGGACGGACATGGGGAGAGGAGTATGAAGGGCTGAGGGTTGAAAGCAGAATCAGCCCTGAAACGAGAGAAGCCCTAAGGCAGAGCGGCCACCGCGTCGAGACCGTTGGTGATTTTGACGGGCTTATGGGCCATGCGGCAGCGATCGTCATTGATGAAGAAGGCTTTCTCCAAGGCGGGGCCGACCCGCGCGGCGACGGAGCGGCCGCAGGAGTATAGAGCATGATACGCTAACTGATGAAAAAAATAAGCACGCCAAGAGCGGCAGAAAGACCCGCGTAAAACGAATCGTACACATATTGCTTTTCCTCCCGCCGGTGCCGCCATTCCATTAAGCCGCTGCAGCAAAATAGCATGGAAACAGCTCCGGCAAATACGTACATTTCATTGAAAAAAGTCACCGCTGCGATGCCCGTAATAAGCAGTGTGATTTCGATTAATCGATGTGTGCCGTTTATCGGCTTCTGCTTTTTAACAGCCTTTGGAAAATGAAGAACTTTGACGGCAAATACTTGAAACATAAGGCTGAGCAAAATAAATACGATTGAAAAAATCAGTAACTGAATGAAATCCATCGTCTCCTCCTAAAAATGTGTCACTCGTTTCATACGGGTGAGGGCCTTGTAAGTTTCAGCATTCTATAAGACATTAGGCTGAGTTTAATGGTAAAAGACTCAAAAAAGACCCCTTTCGAAAGGGGTCTTTTTGACTAGTTTCTTCTATTATAATGGTTCCTGCTTCAGGTCGGGCGGACAAGCGTATATGTCTTCCCGAGTCTGGCGTATTCATTCCCCGCGAGCCTTGCCGCAGGCTTCAGCTCATCTGTCCGTATGTAGCCTTTATCGGCGTCATATACTAGGTCATTCAAATGAAAACAAACGACTCTGCCGATGATGAGGTCTGTCGTCGTTTCTCCGCTGTCATTTTGAAACGGAAGATGGCGTTCGAGTATACATTCAAACCTGACTTTTGCTTCTTTTATACCGGGAACGCTGATGCAGGCGCTGTCTGTCACAGAAAGGTCTGTCATGCCAAGTTCACTGACATCAGGATCAAGCCTTGCCGCCGTTTTGTTAATATCTTCAATAATGGACTCATCACTGACGTGCACCACGAATTCCCGATGAGCGATTGCGTTTCTCGCGGTGTCTTTCTGCCGTCCGTCCGCGCGGCTGACAGAGATGGCCAGAAGCGGCGGTTCTGCGGAGACAACGTTATAGAAACTGAAGGGCGCCGCGTTTACGGCGCCGTTGATGGATGACCGCGTCGTGACAAATGCGATCGGCCGGGGAACGACTGTGCCCGAAAGCAATTTGTAAGTGTCTTTTGCGTTCAGTTCGTCTGCTCGTAAGATATGCATGATTTCGGCCGCCTTTCTTTATCGTATGACCTGATTATACAGAAAGAAAATTCGGAAACACAACAAAAGAAAACCGGCTGCATATCTTATCACGTGGCATATATCTGATTGAGGAAAAAGGCTTCCGTTTAGCCGGCAGCCTATTTACAAATGGCGTTACTTGTAGTTTTTCTTTACAACCCAGATGTTCCCGTCTTTCCAGTACTCTGTTTTGCTGCAGTAATCGTCTTTTTTGCAAGGGTCTTTTTTATGAGGACGATAAGGTTTTTTCTGCGTGCGTTTTTTCTTGCGGCGGCATGATTTTTTGTGGCTGCGAGATTTTTTGTGAGAGCGGCACGATTTTTTACGGCTGCGAGATTTTTTGTGAGAACGGGATTTTTTATGGCTGCGAGATTTTTTGTGAGAACGGGACTTTTTATGGCTGCGAGATTTTTTGTGAGAACGGGATTTTTTATGGCTGCGAGATTTTTTGTGAGAACGGGATTTTTTATGGCTGCGAGATTTTTTGTGAGAACGGGATTTTTTATGGCTGCGAGATTTTTTGTGAGAGCGGCACGATTTTTTATGGCTGCGAGATTTTTTGTGAGAGCGGCACGATTTTTTATGACTGCGAGATTTTCTCTTCTTACTGCTTTTTGGTTCTTGGTACAAATAATCTTCCAATCCCTCGGTGCTTGCGGACTTTACTGCTTCTTCGATATCAGAATGGGAATAGTGGCCCATTTTGAAACCTCCTCATGATATATGTTTTAAGGATGCGATCCTTACTACCACATAGTACGCATGAATGAAAAAAGTGTATGTGTGATTCGCTGAGTTTTATATAAAAAGCACAGCCTAAATTAATACAGGGAGGGTTACTGATGAAAGACCAATCAACATTGCCTCTGTACCAGCTGTTTATTCACCCGAAAGACTTAATGGAGCTGAAAAAAGACATTTGGGATGATGATCCGGTGCCCGCGGTGCTGAGAGTGAATCAAAAACGGCTTGACATTGATCTGGCGTACCGCGGCTCTCATATAAGAGATTTCAAGAAAAAATCGTATCACATCGCTTTTTATTCGCCGAAAACATTTCGCAGGGCGAAAGAGATACATTTAAACGCTGAATACAAAGATCCGTCGATGATGAGGAATAAGCTGTCTCTCGATTTCTTCGCGGAGCTTGGGACGCTGTCACCAAAGGCGAATTTCGTAACCCTGCAAATCAATGGCAGGCATGAGGGGGTGTATCTTGAGCTGGAGTCAGTGGATGAATATTTTCTGGCGAAACGGAATTTGGCGGAAGGGGCTGTTTTTTACGCGGTTGATGACGACGCCAATTTCTCCCTCGTCAGTGATCTGGAGCGGGATACAAAAACATCGCTCGAACTTGGTTATGAAAAGAAAACGGGAACGAAAGAAGACGATTTATACTTGCAGGACATGATCTATAAAATTAATACCGTGCCGAAGTCAGAGTTCAAGGGGGAGATCGTCAAACACTTGGACGCCGATAAGTATTTGCGGTGGCTTGCGGGCATCGTGTTTACCTCAAACTACGATGGGTTTGTTCATAATTACGCTTTGTACCGGAATCATGAAACGGGACTTTTTGAAGTCATTCCGTGGGATTACGATGCGACGTGGGGAAGAGACATTCACGGTGATCGGATGGACGCCGATTATGTCAGAATACAAGGGTTTAATACCTTGACTGCAAGGCTTCTGGATGAACCGTATTTCCGCAAAGCGTACAAACAGCTTTTGGAAGAAACGCTTCAGACCCGGTTTACCATTGAACATATGAAGCCGAAGGTCATGTCACTGTATGAGCAGATCAGGCCGCATGTCGCAAAGGATCCTTATAAGAAAGAGGAGATTGATTGCTTTGACCGGGAGCCTGATGTGATTTGCGAATACATTAAGGAGCGGTCCGCCTTCATCAGCAGTGAGTTAGAGCGGTGGAATATCTGATTTGGAAATGAAGAAAGATTTTTTACAAATAGGCTGGTGAATCAGTTCCCGAAAATAATCGTGATACGTATATATGCATTATGCTTTTTACATTATGAGAAAAATGACTAGGAGGATAATAGATGAAACGCAATACGAAGCGGCATCGGTCTGATGACAACTTTTTGCATGAAATGGAAGGAAAAGTAATTACTGTCTACCGGGGAGGTCCGGAGTCCAAGACAGGGAGATTAGCAGACATTCAATCGGATTATATCGCTCTTCAGGTTGATAATAAAATCGTTTATTATCAATGGAAACACGTGAAAAGTGTGACGGAAAATACGAGTGAAACCGTATCGCCGGCCGAAGCGGCAGAATGTGAAAAAGCTGATGATTTTCAAGACCTGATCAGCCGGATGACCAATCGCACGGTGCAATTGAATCAGGGAGGTCCCGAATCGAAAAGAGGAAAGCTTCACGAAACAGGGGATGATTTTCTCGTGCTGGAAACGGAAGATGACGGAATCGTATATTTTAACGCCGACCATGTCAAAAGCATCAGCGCGGAACAAGAAGAGGACGGCCAAGAGGAGGAGCGCCCGGAATTTGAAATGGCTGATGATTTTCACGGCATATTTAAACGCCTGATCCACAAATGGGTATCCATCAACCGCGGAGGTCCTGAAGCCGTTGAAGGTATACTTGTGGATAATTCCGACGGCCACTACACTCTTGTGAAAGATAAAGAAGTGCTGCGGATCTATCCTTTTCATATCAAGAGCATCAGCGAAGGGGCAAAAGGAGCAGCTAAAAAAGAGGAGAATAAAGACGACGAGAATAAAGGTGAGAAAGAGAGCGCCGAAGAAGAAAAGTCACATGAAGAAGAATCACGCGAAGAGCAGCGTACTTCCTCTAAAAAGTCGAAAAGATCATCAAGATCCGTTCGATCCTCAAAACGGGAGGAAGAGAATTCTTATAGCTACGCCACTGTATTAAGGACAATAGATTATCGGTGGAAACACGGCCGTAAATGATTGGAAAGATTGTCCGTAAACGCGGGAGAGGGGGGAATGAAATGGCTGGATTAAGCAGATTTCTGGATAAACAAGTCGATATTGAGATATCGGGGAATACGACATTTTCAGGAACTCTTTTGGATATCGGTCAGGATATCATTGTGATTCATGACGGCCGGACGTTTCTTTATATTCCGCTGCTGCATCTTCAGAGGATGACATTGACGCTCCCGGACGAAGAGAATAAAGAGCCGTACGCAAGAAAAAAAAGTCCGCATCCCGAAAAACAGGAACATTCATTTTCTTACCGGAATACCCTCCAGCATATAAAAGGCAGATTTACAGAAATATTTGTTACGGGAGACCGTTCTATTCATGGGTATGTGACAAGTGTTTTAAATGATTATTTTGTTTTCTTCTCTCCGGTTTATAAGACTCTTTTCATCTCGATGCATCATTTGAAATGGCTGACACCCTATTCCGATGAGCAGACGCCGTATACTTTAAACAGTTCAGAGCTGCCGGTTGTTCCCGCTAATGTGCCCCTTGTCCGGAATTTTGAGGAGCAATTAAAAAGATATATCGGGAAGCTGATTATTCTGGATTTAGGAGATATACCGAATAAAGTGGGGCTGTTACAGGATGTCTCAGATAATATTCTTGAATTGACCAATGCAGACGGCGATACTGTTTTTTGGAAATTGAATCATTTAAAAACCATGCACCTGCCATAAATGATAAAACTGCCTCTCTTATACAGCAGGCAGTTTTTTTTCATCGGAGCTAAAGGTAAATCCAACTGATCCAAACATATAAAACGGTAATGGTAAACACGACGGTGAGAGGGACAACGACAATGGTCGTTTTGATATATTCTGACCAAGAAACTTTTTCGCCGTGCTGTCTGATGATATGCATCCAGATCAGCGTGGCTAATGTCCCGATCGGCA
The DNA here is from genome assembly GCF_053663355.1 of Bacillus sp. JK106. Taxonomy (NCBI): domain Bacteria; kingdom Bacillati; phylum Bacillota; class Bacilli; order Caryophanales; family Bacillaceae; genus Bacillus; species Bacillus sp. JK106. The sequence continues at coordinate 477,868 of NZ_JBSJQC010000001.1, forward strand.
GAAGCAATGATCCGATATCACTTCCGATAATATTAGCCAGATAAATGATTTTTACGGTCAATGGGTCGATGGACATTTCAGTTAATGTCAAAGTGCTGATCATTAAGGCGGGATGGTTATTGAACAAATTAGAGAGGACGGATGTAGCAATGCCCATAATAGTTGCGGCGTGGGCAATGCTTTGTGAGACATAAGGCTCAATAGACTGAACAAGCAGCGCCGTCAGTCCGATATTATGCAGTCCGTAGATGATAATGTACATCGTGAAGGCAAAAATAAAGATATGCCAAGGCGCTTTTCTTAATAAGTCTGCCGGTCCGATTTTTAAATAAAACCATCTCCAGCAAAGCAGGATGACTGAACTGATGACAGCCACGAGCGAAACGGATATGCCGTTGTAAGAAGCTGCAAACAGACTGATCCGGACGAACAATACAAATACCAAAACACAAAACATGATGTTCGTACGGCTGTTTTGGCTCAAGTCCGGCGGAGGCTGAAGCGGATGATATCGTTTGTGTTCCAGCGAATCAAAATGAACCGGAATATCGGGGAGCTGTTTCGGCAAACGGCGGTAAAAAACGGCAAACAGCAGAAAGGCCATAAACACCAGTCCCAGCGTGCCGGGGATAAACATCATATTGGTGTACAAATAAAGGTCCATGCCTATCATTTTGAGAGAAATTAAATTGACGATATTACTGACGCCGATCGGGGTGCTTGCCGCCGTCGCAATTAATACGCCGCTTATTAAATACGGTGTTTTCTGATGTCTTTTAAGTCCGAGATATTGTAAGACCAATAGTAAAATAGGAGTGGTGATTAAGACGCTGCCGTCATTATTCAGAAAGAGCGTCATTGAAAAACAGAGCAGGTTGGTCAGCCAAAAAAGCCGGATGCCCGATCCCTTGGCGCGGTGAAGCAGTTTGGCCGCCGCCCAGTTAAAAAAACCGAAGCTTTCCAGCGCGATCGCCATAATCATTGTGGAGATAATGGTTATTGATGCTCCGGTGACTTTTGACCCTATATCCCCCAAATCATGAAAGGAAACGGTTCCGCATAACAAAACGAGAATGGCGCCCAGCGACGCCGGAACGGCTTCATTTAATCCCCCGGGTCTCCAAAATATAAAAATAATGGTCACAAAGAAAGAAATCAGGGTCAAAATGACGGTAATATGTGTAATGTGTTCTGCCTCCTTTTAGATGGGTCATTGCCGCCCCCTTATTTTTATCCCTCCTGATCAGTTGTACTGTATGTATACGGGTACAGGTCGTAAGGTGTACTGAGCGTTTCTACCAATTTAGTAAAAATCCATAAAAGCACAAAAAAAGAGGCTGCTTTCGGCGGCCCTCTTTTTTATGCATTTTCCTTATCCGCCTGCAATAAAGCCTGGCGTTTATTCATAATATCCAGAAAATGTTTCAGAATCGGATTTTGATTATCCTTGCGGTAGGCAATGACCCATTCGGCAGTGAGCTGCGCCTGATTAATGCCGCGGTAGGCGACTTCGAGATTAAACAGCTTTTTAGCAGAAGAAGGCACGAAGGTTACACCGATACCGGCACTAACCAATCCGATCACCATTTGATACTCCGTCGCTTCCTGAACGATTTTCGGTTTGAAGCCCGCCTGCTCGCAGTAGTTTACAAACTCTAGGTATAAAGTCGGCCATGTTTCTTTCGACAGTGTGATAATCGGTTCATTTTTTAAATCCTGAATGTCGATTGTCTGTTTAGCGGTAAGCGGGTGCTGCTTCGGCAAAGCCAGAATGCACGGACTGCTCTGCACCTTTTCCATATGTAACGCGGAATGCTGTAAAGGCGGATGAAGGATGCCGATATCAATGTTCCCCTTCAGAAGTTCTTCCTGCTGTCTGAAAGAAGAAATTTCACGCAGATCAAGCTTGACGGAGGGGAATTTTTCGCGGAATTCCCGAATGATCGGCGGCAGAAATTCATATGTGGCCGAGCCGACAAAACCGACGACAAGGCGGCCGAGCTCTCCCCGCGCCGTTCTCTGCGCCATTTCAATCGCTTTGTCTATTTCTTCGATCGCGTTTCGGCTGTGTTTTAAAAAACTTTCTCCGGCAGCTGAAAGCTCTACAACCCGTTTCGTGCGCTTTAATAAGGTCACGCCGACTTCCTTCTCAAGCTGTTTGATCTGCTGGCTGAGAGGCGGCTGTGTCATATTTAACCGAAGCGCAGCTTTGCCGAAATGAAGTTCTTCGGCAACGGCAATAAAGTATTGAAGATGGCGAAGCTCCATCCTTATCCATTCCTTTCTCTTTGTTAATTATTCGTGAAACATATTAATCATACGGCGAATTGATATTGGAGGTCAATTTCCAAAGAGTGTATAGTGAATAATATCACAAATTACTTAAAATTTTATATTTAATATGCATAATAAGGAGTGAGGGTGTTGGCAAAAGCAACAAATGAACTAAAAACCTCTGAAAAAAATCGGGGGGCGGAGCTTGTTGTTGATTGCTTAGTGGAGCAAGGTGTCACACATGTTTTTGGCATTCCGGGTGCAAAAATTGATGCAGTATTTGATGCGTTAAAAGATAAAGGACCTGAACTGGTTTTATGCCGTCACGAACAGAACGCTGCATTTATGGCTGCGGCTGTCGGAAGACTGACTGGAAAACCAGGCGTTTGTCTCGTTACTTCAGGCCCGGGGGCATCCAACTTGGCGACCGGCTTGTTAACGGCTAATACAGAAGGTGATCCGGTAGTGGCGCTGGCGGGTAACGTAATTCGCGCAGACCGGTTAAAACGGACACACCAATCATTGGACAATGCGGCGCTATTTCAGCCGATTACAAAATACAGTGTAGAAGTACAGGAAACAGGGAATATACCAGAAGCGGTAACAAACGCCTTCAGGGCAGCGTCAGCAGGTCAGGCAGGCGCGGCTTTTGTGAGCTTTCCGCAGGATGTTGTGAATGAAATCACAAATGTGAAAAACGTACGCAGCGTGCCGGCGCCGAAACAAGGCCCTGCACCGGAAGAAGCGGTCAGCGCGGCTATCGCGAAAATCCAGACGGCGAAACTTCCCGTTCTGTTAGTCGGCATGAAAGGCGGAAGACCGGAAGCGGTAAAACAAATCCGCAAACTGCTTGCCAAAACAAAACTGCCTTTCGTAGAAACGTACCAAGGGGCCGGCACATTGTCCAGAGAGCTGGAAGACCAATATTTCGGCCGGATCGGACTGTTCCGCAACCAGCCGGGCGATCTTCTGCTTGAACAGGCGGATGTCGTATTAACGATCGGTTATGATCCGATTGAATACGATCCGAAGTTCTGGAACGTAAACGGTGACCGTGCTATTATCCATCTTGACGAAATTCAGGCCGATATCGATCATGCCTATCAGCCGGAATTAGAATTATTAGGCGATATCCCCGCTACGGTTAAACAAATTGAACACGACGCTGTGACATTTGATATGGGCAGCCGTGAAAAAGAAGTGCTGAGCGAATTAAAACAGATGCTCTCAGACAGCGAGAAGGCGCCAAGCGACCATAAATCCGACAGAGTGCATCCTCTGCAAATCGTCCAAGAACTGCGCAATGCAATTGATGACGACGTAACCGTCACTTGCGATATCGGTTCTCACGCGATCTGGATGTCCCGCTACTTCCGCGCTTATGAGCCGCTGAAGCTGTTGATCAGCAACGGCATGCAGACATTGGGCGTAGCGCTTCCTTGGGCGATTGCCGCCACATTGGTGAATCCGGGTGAAAAAGTCGTATCCGTTTCAGGAGACGGAGGATTCTTGTTCTCTGCAATGGAATTGGAAACGGCAGTCCGCTTAAAAGCGCCGATCGTTCACCTTGTATGGAATGACAGCACATATGATATGGTCGCATTCCAGCAAATGAAAAAATATAACCGTACATCATGCGTAGATTTCGGAAACATTGATATCGTAAAATATGCAGAAAGCTTCGGCGCCACCGGCTTGCGCGTTGAGTCACCGGAACAGCTGGCAGACGTGCTGCAAAAAGGCTTGAACACAGAAGGCCCTGTCATCATTGACATTCCTGTCGATTACAGTGACAATGTCCATTTATCAAGCGACATGCTTCCGAAGCAATTCAAAGAAAAAATGAAAGCAAAAGCTCTCTAGCACTCTGCGCACCATGACCTGTTTTCTAAAACAGCCCAATTTAAAAGGAGTGAAGGGAATATGAAAAACGCAAGCGACATCCATATGATGAGCCGCGGAGAAAAAGGCTCACCTGAGGATCAGATCTATCAAGTATCCACCATGACATCTTTGCTGGACGGAGTATATGACGGAGATTTTGATATGGCTGACATTCCGAAGTTCGGTGATTTCGGAATCGGCACGTTCAACAAACTGGACGGCGAATTAATCGGATTTGACGGCGAATTTTACCGTCTGCGCGGCGACGGAACGGCTACCCCTGTTAAAGGCGGAGACCTGTCACCATTCTGCTCATTCACATTTTTCACGCCGGACATGACGCATACGATCGACGGCGAAATGACCCGTGAAGAATTCGAGCAGGAAATCGCCAGCCTTCTGCCTAGTAAAAACTTATTTTATGCGATCCGTTTAGACGGCGTATTTAAAAAGGTGCAGACAAGAACGGTAGAACGCCAGGAGAAACCGTACGTTCCGATGATCGAAGCGGTGAAAACACAGCCTGTGTTCAACTTTGACGACATTCAGGGTACAATCGCCGGCTTCTGGACGCCGGGTTACGCAAACGGCATCGCTGTTTCCGGATATCACCTGCACTTCATTGATGAAGGACGCAATTCCGGGGGACACGTGTTTGACTATGTCATTAAAGATTGTAAAGTGACCATTTCTCAAAAAATGAATATGAACCTCAAGCTTCCGAATACGGCGGACTTTTTCAACGCAAATTTAGATAATCCGAATTTTGCGAAGGATATCGAAACAACCGAAGGAAGCCCGGAATAAAATAAAAAAGAAAGCCTCATTTTTCTCGGGGGCTTTCTTTTTATTTGGCTGAACCGGCAAAGATTAGGTAAAATACAGTCAAAAGGGAAAGGTGTGGTAGCTGTGAAAGTATTGGTATTAGCGGTTCATCCTGACATGGACAACTCAGCGGTCAATAAGGCGTGGACAGAAGAATTAAAAAATCATGATGACATCACGGTCCGTGAGCTTTATAAAGAATATCCGGACGGGAAAATAGATGGGGAAAAGGAACGGCAGCTGTGTGAACAGTATGACCGGATCGTATTTCAATTCCCGCTGTACTGGTACAGTGCGCCTCCGCTTTTAAAAACATGGATGGATCATGTGCTGGCGTATGGCTGGGCTTACGGTTCCAAAGGAAAGGCGCTGCACGGCAAAGAATTGCTGCTGGCTGTTTCTGTAGGTGCCGGGGAGGATGCATATCAGGCAGGCGGGTCTAACCATTTTTCACTGAGCGAGCTCTTAAGGCCGTTTCAGGCAATGGCTAATTTTACGGGAATGACCTATTTGCCGGCTTTCGCGATGTACGGGGTAAGCAGCGCCGATGCTGCGGCTATCCGTGACAATGCCAAACGCCTGGCGGATTACATAAAGAAGCCATTTTAGAGTCGTATACATTCATCTTCATCCGACAATATTTCCTGAGAAATATTTCGAACCTTAGACGTTTCTGACTGCTCAAGAAAGAAAAAACGGATTTCGCGCTGAATTTGCGAAATCCGTTTTGATATTATGTCAGTTTTTGCAGATCTTTTGTGCTGATATATCCCGTTGCGCCCCCGTAATCGACAAGCGCCCAGCCGAAATCAATGCCGCCGCCGGCTGTCTTTTTCCATCCGAGGAAAGAAACGCTCGTGTTTTTGGCAAGGGAAGCTTTGACCGCTTGTTTGTCTGTATATACTTTTGTTTTTGCCGTCGTTTTTACGGTTGTTGCTTCTTTAACAATATAATGAGTAGATACAAATCCTGTTTTTCCGTTTTTATAATGTACTTTTGCCCAGTCAGCGTTCTGGAATGAAATGATCTTTAAGCTGTCGCCTAAATGAAGGGTATCAGCTCTCGGACTGGCTGCTGATGCTTTTGTTCTGACGTTCAATGCTTCCGCGGAAACGAGATAAGAGTCAAGCGGGTAGCTGTACAGATCGTCAATTTTGACCGCTTCTTGCGCGTGTGTCTCCGGAAGAGGCGTTATTCCGGCAGCTGAAGCCGCTGATATTCCCGCTGCAAGGGTCAGAATGGATGCCGCTTTGGCTGTTTTCTTCATCTGTATCTCTCCTTTTACTTCATCCTTTCACGTTTTACCGGAAGTCTAAACATCGGCCGGTTATTTTTGTGTTTGAAGTTTCAATGGAGCGGAAATGGTTTTTTTGACTTTTTCTCCTTTGAGCACCTGCTCCGCCGCTTCGGCCGCCAGTTTTCCGATCAGCTCCGGCTGCTGGGCGACCGTGGCTGTCAGCTTCCCATTATTAATGGAAGAAATCGCATCTTTATTTCCGTCGAAACCGACGACCAAAATGTGTTTGCCTGAGCTGTTAATCGCTTCGAGTGCCCCGAGTGCCATTTCATCATTATGGGCGAACACGGCTTTGATATCCGGATGTCCCTGCAGCAGGTTTTCCATGACGGTCAATCCTTTTGTGCGGTCAAAATCTGCCGCTTGCTTCGTTACGACATCCAGCTTTTTGTCGGCAATATGATGAAAGCCCGTTCCGCGTTCCCGTGTCGCGGATGCGCCCGGCACCCCTTGCAATTCAGCCACTTTGGCGCCTTTTCCGAGCTGATCGGCGAGGTAGTCAGCCGCCATTTCTCCTCCTTTGACATTGTCAGAGGCGACAAGCGTTTCGACTTTGCCGTGTTCGGCTGAACGATCCAGCGCAATGACGGGAATGCCGAGGGAATTTGCCGATTCGACGGCTGTTGAAATCGCTGATGAATCGGTCGGATTGATCAGCAGCGCATCGACTCCCTGCTGGATCAAATCTTCTACGTCATTTGACTGTTTAGATGAATCATTTTGGGCATCGACAATAATGACCTTCATGCCCCGTTTTTTGGCTTCCTTTACAACGCCTTCTTTTAATGAAACGAAGAATGGATTGTTTAATGTGGAGACGGAGAGCCCGATAGTGAATTCTGTTTTATGTTTTGTGTTTGACGGTTTTGCCCATTGCGGCGGTTCAAGTGAACAGGCGGACAGCAAAAACAGTGATAATGCCGCGATCGTGATGATGGCTTTCTTCATAATGGTCCTCCTACTATGCCGATTTTTTGCGGTCCAGCAGCACCGCGATTAAAATGACGATTCCTTTGACGACGAGCTGATAAAAAGATGATACGCCGAGAAGGTTCAAGCCGTTGTTCAGTGTACCGATAATCAAAACCCCGATCAGCGTACCGATGATGCGCCCTCGACCGCCGGACAGGCTCGTTCCGCCGAGAACGACCGCTGCGATGGCGTCCAGCTCGTATGATTCCCCGGCCGTCGGCTGTGCGGAATTTAAGCGTGATGTCAGAATCGCTCCCGCCAGCGCCGATAATAAACCTGTCAGAGAATAGATCATGATCTTGATGCGGGGCACTTTGATTCCCGATATCAGCGCCGCTTTCTCATTGCCGCCGATGGCGTATGTCCGGCGGCCGAACGGTGTTTTGTGCAGAAGAACCCACAGGGCCGCAAATGCAATCAGCATCGTAATGGCAGGTACGGGGATGCCGAGAAAATAACCGCGCCCGAATAATTGAAATGCGTAATTTGTACCGAGCCCCGTAATCGGATTTCCGTCCGTATAGACGAGGGTCAGTCCGCGAAAGACGGTCATTGTCGCCAAAGTGGCGATGAACGGTGCCATTTTTCCTTTTGTGATTAATAATCCGTTTATCATGCCGAGTACGGCGCCGATCACGCAGCCGATGATGACGGCTAAGATCGGGTCGATGCCTGATACCATCATACCTGCGACCAATGCGCTCGATAAGGCGAGGATGGCTCCGACAGAGAGATCAATGCCTCCCGTTAAAATGACAAACGTCATTCCGAATGCAATCAGAGCGTTAATCGCAACCTGCCGAAGAAGATTGAGAATATTGAGGGGTTCAAGAAAACTCGGGTTTAAAACGGAAACGATCAGCACAAGAATCAGTAAGCCGAGAAACGGACCGAGTTTTTGCGTGAAGGTGTGAATGGAAAATCGCTTTTGTTCAGTTGATGTCATTGGTTCAGTTTTCATACTGCTGCCCTCCCGTGGCAAGTGTCATGATGTGTTCTTGTGTTGCGTCTGCCGTATTGATTTCTCCGCTGATGCGCCCTTCGTGGACGACGATGATTCTGTCACTCATACCGAGAATTTCCGGCAGCTCGGAAGACACCATGATGATGGCGACTCCGCGATCGGTCAGTTCATTCATTAATGAATAGATTTCCCTTTTCGCGCCTACGTCGACGCCTCTTGTCGGTTCATCAAGGATGAGGACTTTCGGGCCGATTCCGATCCATTTGGCGATGACGACTTTTTGCTGATTTCCTCCTGATAAATGCCGGGCGGCGGTTTCCGGAGATGCAGTCTTAATGGTCAGACGCTTGATGAGCAGCTCAACGAACTCCGCCTCGCGTTTTCGGTCAATGATGCCTTTCGGAGAGAAGCTGGTCAGGTTCGGCAATGAGATATTTTCACGAATGGACGTATCCAGCAGCAGCCCTTCATCTTTGCGGTTCTCCGTAATCAGGCCGAGTCCCTTGCGGATGGCATCGTACGGACCCCGAATGCCGGTTTTTCGGCCGGAAATCCAGATCTCTCCGGAATCGAGCCGGTCAATTCCGAACAGCGCTCTCATGATTTCTGTCCGTCCGGCACCCATTAAGCCGGAAACGCCGAGGATTTCTCCGGCGCTCACATGGAAACTGATCTGTGAAAAGCTTCCTTTTTTTGAGGCGTTTTTCACTTCGAGAACCTTATCGCCGAGTGACGGCGTGCGGGTCGGATACCGATCGGTCAGCTCCCGCCCGACCATTTTTTTGACCACTTCATCAAAATGAGTATCTTTCATATGCGCCGTATCGACAGTGAGGCCGTCCCGCATAATGGTGATCCGGTCGCAAATCGAAAATATCTCTTCCATTCGGTGCGAAATATAGACAATGGATACGCCGTCCCGCTTTAACGCCGTCATCACGTCAAACAGTTTGCTGATTTCCCGTTCGGTCAGCGCCGCGGTCGGTTCGTCCATAATAATGACTTCGGCGTTTGTCATCAGCGCTTTGGTAATCTCAATCATCTGCTGCTGGCCGACGGAACATTGTCCGGCTTCCCGGTCAAGAGGAAGAGAGACTCCCAGTTTTTCAAGCTGTGATTTTGCTAGCGCTTTCATTTTCTTCGTTTCCAAAACGCCGAACGCCGTCGTCAGCTCTTTGCCGATAAAAAGGTTTTCAAGCACCGTCATGTCCGGCCATATATTCAGTTCCTGATGGATAAAGGCGATTCCGTGCTTTTCGGCTTCCTTTGGATTGGAGAAGCTCATATTTGTTCCGTTTATCGTAATGTTTCCCTTGTCGAGCCGGTAGAGCCCGGTGAGCAGATTCATTAACGTCGATTTGCCCGCTCCGTTTTCTCCCATTAAAGCGTGGATTTCTCCCGGCAGAAGCTCAAATGAGACGCCGGAGAGCACTTGGTTTTTGCCGAATGCTTTATGAATGTCTGTCATGCCGATGTGCATGCTGGATCCCTTCTTTCTAGAAAATCACACCCGCCTGCAGGATGCAGTTGGCGTATGGTGTCATTTCACCCGTTCGGATGACGGCTTTTGCTTTCTGTGTGAGCCGTTTGAATTCCGTGTGGGGCATGTACTCGATCGTCTGCGCTGAGAAATGGCTTTCTATGAAACTTGCATTCTCAGGATTTTCGTCTTTGATCTCGGAAGCGGCTATCACCTTTTCGACTGCCATCTCCCCAGCTACCAGGCTGGTCACATCCCGAAAGGCGGGAACGCCCGCCGTTAAAGACAAATCAATTTTAGGGACGCCGTCAGGGACGGGGAGACCCGCATCGGCGATTGCGATGAGGTCTGTATGCCCGAGATCGGCTAATACTTTGGCAATGTGGCTGTTTAACATTCCGTGTTTTTTCATGACAGCAGCTCCTCAACTTCTTTTCTGGCCGGCATCCCGCCTTGGGCGCCGAAGTGCTGCACGGACAGGGAGGCGGCGCGGTTGGCAAACAGGAGCGCTTGCTCGATGTCCCGTCCTTCCGCGAGTGCGACGGCAAGTGCCGCATTAAAGGTATCGCCGGCTCCCGTCGTGTCGACCGCTTCTGCAGGGAAGCCGGGAACAAGCCGTTCCGCGGTGCCGTCTGAGTAGCGTACGCCTTGTTTTCCTTCGGTAATGAACAGTTTGCCGGGATAGCCGGCGAGCGCTTCTTCTTTCGTCCGGTCAGGAAATAAAATGGATGCTTCATGTTCGTTCGGCGTAAGATATGCGGCATTCTCAATTGTCGATTGTTTCAGCGGCCGGGCCGGCGCGGGATTCAGGATAACCGGAATTTGCTGCGCGCGGCAGTAGCTGCACACTTCTTCAACGGTTTCTTCAGGAATCTCCTGCTGGATCAGCACGATATCAATGCCGGGAAGTTTTGCCAGCGCACTTTTGGCATAATCGGGGGAGATGTCATCGTTTGCGCCTTTTACGACGACGATGCTGTTGTCTCCTTCTGCGAGCACAATATGAGCCGTTCCGCTTTTTTTGTGTGTAACCGTTTCCATATAGTCCGTATTGACACCGTTTGCCTTCAGGTTTTCAATAATCGCTTTTCCGTAGCTGTCACTTCCAGCTTTTCCTACCATATATACGTTCGCGCCAAGGCGGGAAGCGGCTACAGCCTGGTTTGCGCCTTTTCCCCCGGGCACGGTTTGAAAGTCTGTGCCCAGTACGGTTTCCCCGGCTTTCGGACGCCGTTCGGATGTGACGACCAGATCCATAGAACAGCTTCCGATAACACAAATTTCACTCATGGTGATCATCCTTTCTCGTCGTTTGTCTTCTTATATAAGTCACGGGCATTTGAATGGCCGTCTCTTTCGGCGGCTCTTTCTTTATCAATTGCAGCAGCAGGTTTGCCGCTTGTTTTCCCATCTCATATGCAGGCTGGCGGATGGTTGAAAGCGGCGGAAACAAAAGCCTGCTCTGCGGAATATCGTCGTATCCGATGATCTGAATCTCCTCCGGAACTTTTTTGCCGAGCCGCAGCGCCTCATGGAGGACGGCAGCCGCCGCAATATCGTTGCTGGCAATGACTCCGTCGGTTTCGGGGTATGCTGCAAACAATTTTTCTGCTAAAACGGCGGCATCCTTGATAGAAAATGAAGCGGCGGAGATGACATTGAACTGCGCGCCCGCTTTTTGCAGCACATCAAGTGCGCCGTTAAAACGTTCCTGAGCGGTCGGAAGGTGGCCTGGGCCTTTGACAAGCGTGATGCTTGTGCTTTTGCCGCGAAGCATTTCCTCAGCCGCCCGTTTTCCGCCTGCCCGCCCGTCACTGAATACGGATGGGGCGCCTTCTTTTGTCCGGTCCAGAAATACGACCGGGTAAAGGCTGCCGCTGTATTCGGGAAGGTCGGGGTAATGGGTGGCCGCCAAAATACCGGCAACTTGATTTTGTTTAAATGTTTGCAGGTAGTCGAGTTCTTTTTCCAATTCTTCATCGCTGTTGCCGATGATCAGCCGGTATCCTTCCCGCTGCAGCTCGTCTTCAGCGCCGCGGGCAAGCTGCGGGAAAAAGGGGTTCGTAATATCCGGAAGCAAAAGCCCGACCAGTCTGGATTCTCTTTTATAAAGAGAGCGGGCAACTTCATTCGGATAATAATTCAGCTTCTCCATGGCAAGCATGACCTTCGTTCGTGTATCTTCATGGACGTAGCCGTTGTCATTGAGGACACGCGAGACCGTGGCAACAGAGACGCCGGCAGCGCCTGCGACATCTTTAATCGTTGCCAACAAACACTCCCCCTTCATTTATGTAACCGTTTACACAAAAAGAGTACCACGAATCATTTCGGTTGGCAACAAAAAAAGAGACCGGGGTCTCTTTTAGTTCACGATGCCGATTTGCGAGATATTCACTTTGATATCAGGGATTATCTCGATGGAAGGATAGACCTCACGCCAATTGAGCCGCTTGCCCCGCTCATAATAATGGGTTTGATATTTCCGGCCGATGCCGAGGATATCCGAGTTGTGCTCCTGAATATGGCTGATCACCGATCTGGCCTGGCTGTTCAAATTTGCTGATGCTTGTTTGTTCATTTGGTCGATTGCCGTATAAGAATTCAGTTTGTCCTTCGGATATTCCAAGACGCGTGCGTTCAGCTTTAAACGGATTTTCACTTTTATATGCTGCGGATCTGTATCTATAAATACAATCTTTCGCGTGGCATCCGTGATGCCGAGAGAAAGATAATTTTCAATATCCATTTTGTATTTGTCCCACAGCTTCAGATTAATATTAGCCGATTTATTAAATTGCCCGCTTAAAAGGGTCAGGAGGGTCGAATCCTGACCGAGCACCTCAGTCACTTTCCGCTGGCCGCTGAACAGGGCAGAACCCTCTACCTTTATCGTCTGTCCGTTAATCGATAAATAAGGAAGGGCGAAATCCTTATCAGCCGTCAGCATGCTTGAACGGATGGATTGCAAATTTTCCATGCTGATATTTGATTCCGCATTAGCGCTTGTTAATAAATTCGTTAAATACTTGCTGACGATCAATTTCTGCCGGACGATCAGCTTCAGCACTTCAATCGCCTCACCGTCTTTTACAACCGCCGGATGAGCGAGAAGCGGACTTTTCGGATCTCTGTAAAAGACATCGAGATAAGGAAAAAGCGGTTTTTCCGCCATTTTCTCACCGATTAATAAGACTCTTTGCTTGGAGGTGTCGATGCGCTGGTCGACAAGCTTATCCAATTGAAACCGCGCTTCACGGATGGTGTGCCCGGAAGCGCTGAGCACCGTCGTAATGAATGAGCCGCCCGTTTCCTGTTCCGCCTGGGAGGACTGAACCTTCCGATAGGTAATGCCGATTTTATTTTTACCGTCATGATCAACATCAAGGCTTGCGGTCAGCACGAGAGAAATATCTTTCAGCAAATTTTGATCCCAGCAGCCGGCAAGTGTCAGGCTTGCGCACATGAGACTGATAAGAACCGCTTTTTTAATGCGCATGGCGGACACCCTTTTTGCGTACAAGGACAATCAATACCATAAACAACGGAAACAAATACACAAACACAATATCGGAAATGCGGAAAAACTGATCCAGCTGCTGTATCGTTTTATCTGTGCTTGTGGCCCAAATAGACAGAAGGAAGACGAGCAGGGCCAGCGGATAAACAAACCGGCTGTGATCTTTTTGATTGAACAGCTTGGCGATGCCGGTGCTTGCCAAGTAAAACACGTTGGCCAGCGTTGAAAAGACGGTCACGAACCAAAACGTCAAAAAGAGCAGATCCGTCCGTTCGATAATTCTGAATGAAACGGTTTTTAACAGGTACAGCACAGGCTCCGGGATCATTTTTATTTCTTCGGGGCTGATGGTGACAAAGCAAGTAAGGGTGATATACAGGTAATAAAGGATAATCAAGCCGTTTGAAATCGTCAGTATTTTGTAGCGCTGGCTGACGGTGCAGTTGATTAGGGGCCCGATCACAAGCGCCGCCTGAAAGCCGGTAATGCTGACAAGTGTTTGCTGCACCCCGGTCAGCATGTCTTTTGCGGTTCCGTGAAAAATCGGCATAATGTATGTGAAATCGGCTTTTCCCAGCGTGTATAAAAGCGGCAGAGAGATCAGCAGCAAAAACGGCGTTAAAATAAAGCTGAACCTCGCGATCGCATTCAGCGGAGCTTGGGCGATATAGACAGAACCGAGGATCAGCATTAGGCTGATCACCCAATTCGGAGTCTGAGGGAGCACCCAGATATCCAATATCCGTGTAAATACAGAAAGAATGAGCGTGCAGAGAAACGCGAAATATAAAATATACAGCACCTGCACCCCTTTGCCGGCAAGTGTTCCGAACACCTCTTCCAGCATTTCGTACAGGTTCAGCTTCGGAAACCGGTGGAATAATATCATATACAGGCTGAATGTAAGCTGGACGAGCAATCCGGTAAGCAGAATGGAAATCCACCCGCTGCTTCCCGATTTCATCATCAGTAAATGGGGCAGCGCCAAAATGCCGATGCTGATCTGCGTCTGATTAATGAAAAACACGCCTTGAAGCCGGCTTATTTTTTTAGGCTTCATCTTTTCTCCACCCCCGAACATGTTTCATCTGCTTTGAGTCTTGCGGTCTCAAATAAAAAGGCCTTCTTTTAATAAACCAAGCCGGCAGCCGGATAAATGCATCCTTCAAGTCACTGAAATGAAACGGCGTCAGAGATGATAAATACGGAACGCCGAGGGATTCAAGCTTGCACAGGTTCATCAGAATAAGTCCGAAGCCGAGTCCGATGCCGATAAAACCGAACGAGGATGCCAGAAACATAAGCGGAAATCTGAGCGTTCGAATGGACGTGCTCATTTCATATGAAGGAAGCACAAAAGAAGAAACAGCCGTAACGGCTACGACGATAATCATCATATTAGAAATGAGTCCCGCCTGAACGACCGCGTCACCGATCACGAGACCGCCGACAATGCCGATCGTCTGACTGATCGGTTTCGGCAGCCTGATACCGGCTTCGCGGATCAGTTCAATGGTAATCTCCATAATCATGGCTTCTATCAGCGGAGGGAAGGGAATATCAACTATCGAATTTTTCATAGTGATAATCAGATCGTTGGGAATGACTTCAAAATGAAACGCAATCAGCGCGATATAAAAAGCGGGCAGCGTAATCGCGATCATAAAGGCGGAAAATCTCAGCACTCTCAAAAAACTGGCGGAAATCCACCTCGTGCTGTAGTCATCCGGCGATTGAAAAAAAGAAAAGAACGTGATCGGGGCAATCAAGGCCGACGGGCTCCCATCCATCATGATCAGCACACAGCCTTCCATCACGCATGCTTTTGCTTTATCCGGCCGTTCCGTATGAACGATCTGCGGAAAAATGGAAAACGAATTATCTTCTATTGATTCCTCGATAATCCCGGGCGCAAGCACGCTGTCTATACGCAGGTATGACAGGCGCCGCTTCACTTCCTCCACAATCTCCGGATTGGCGATATTCTCAACAAAGATAACCGCAACCTTTGATTTGGCTCTTTCCCCGATATCCATATAATGAACGGAGAGATGGCGGTCCTGTATGTGAAACCGCAGCTGATGAATGTTCGTTTCCAAACTTTCCACAAACCCGTCATGGGCGCCGCGGACGATACTTTCAGATTCGGGTTCCATAATGGAACGCAGCGGATTCTGCCCGACGGAAAACAGCTTCGCTTTCCTTGACGCATCGCTGAGAAAAACAACCTGGCCTGCCAAAATCCCGTCAATGAGTTTTCTGGTTTCATCCGTTTCCGCACTGCTGACGGCATTCATCGTTTCCTCAAGCGGACCGTTCTGCAGGGTGTCGCTTAACAGAAACTCATTCAGCTTCTGTTCTTCTATCATTTGTTCAATATAAAAGAAAGCGGTATGACGGTCCTGCAGTTTGATCCTTCGTATTTTAAAATCGCCGCAAACACACATCAGCTCCTGCATTTTCCGTACAGCCGATTCAAAATCGCCGGGAATCCGTTTGTTTTGTTTATCCGCAGACATCAGACCGCCTCCTTTCCCGGTTATCTGTAGTTTTCAGCGGGTATTCCTTTTTTATGCATTTTATAAATTAAAGGAATTTCTTGATACTGCTTGCTTTTTTCCATGAACTTCACAATTATGGATGAACTTTTCTTGAACGAATATAAAGATTTATTAAAATTATTTCAAAAGAGTGATAAATGTCCTGTAAATGCTTTAAAAGGAGATAGGCTTTCCGCATATAAAATGTGTATTTCTTGTAAACACTCCGGACCCGTCTTTTTCTGTCACGTACCAGTCATTCCGCTAGTTATTTTGGAATGGGACTGAAAGCAGGATACGGGGGAAAAATGAATGACTTTAAGACCTTATCCTTAACAAAACAGGCAGTCTGCACACAGCGGACATAGAGTCCCGAAACGTATGCGCAGTGCGGAAAACGCTGATATAACAGGCTGTAAAAGATGGATTATCATTACATCTTTTTCTTCCGGAACGTGTATAGTCCCATTGGTCCAAATGAATTTCTGTGCGGAAATGTAAACGCATTCATTTTTCTTTTGAAAAATTGAAGTAAGGTTGAAGTCCTGCCTATTCCCAAAAAAAGCAATTCGATCATAGGAAGAATAGCGTCACTAATAGAGAAGTTTGGCTCAGTGAAAGCGGGAAGATTATGTTACATAATGCCGATTGAGAATTCATAGTGAAGCTATATACTGATGAATGAATTTATCAATACAGAAGGAGATGTCAAAAATCAATGTGGTTACTCATTATAGCCTGTGCTGCCGTACTAATCATCGGAATCATTGAAAAAAGGCGGCATCAGAAGAATATCGATGCTCTGCCAGTACGCGTCAATATTAATGGTATCCGCGGAAAGTCAACCGTAACGAGGCTGACGACCGGAATACTGATGGAGGCGGGCTACAAAACAGTCGGAAAAACGACGGGAACAGATGCAAGGATGATCTATTGGGATACACCTGAGGAGAAACCGATCAAACGGAAACCGCAGGGCCCGAATATCGGCGAGCAAAAAGAAGTAATGAAGGAAACCGTAGAACGGGGCGCCAATGCCATTGTCAGTGAATGTATGGCGGTAAACCCGGATTATCAGATTATCTTTCAGGAAGAACTCCTTCAAGCCAACATCGGCGTCATCGTGAATGTGCTTGAAGACCATATGGATGTCATGGGGCCGACGCTTGATGAAATAGCTGAAGCTTTTACCGCGACGATACCGTATAACGGTCACCTTGTCATTACAGACAGTGAATACACAGACTTCTTTAAAGAAAAAGCCGCAGAGCGGAATACCGAGGTCATTATTGCGGATAACTCTAAAATTACAGATGAATACCTTCGAAAATTTGAATATATGGTCTTTCCTGATAACGCTTCCCTGGCGCTCGGCGTTGCCCAGGCTCTTGGGATAGATGAAGAAACGGCGTTTAAAGGAATGCTGAACGCGCCGCCTGATCCTGGCGCCATGAGAATCCTGCCGCTGCTCAGCACGAAGGAGCCCGGTCATTTCGTAAACGGCTTTGCCGCAAATGATGCATCTTCTACTTTAAATATATGGAAACGTGTAAAGGAAATCGGCTACCCGACAGATGAACCGATCGTCATCATGAACTGCCGCGCCGACCGTGTGGACAGAACGATTCAGTTCGCAAACGACGTGCTTCCGTACATTAAAACGAAGGAACTCATACTCATCGGCGAAACGACAGAACCGATCGTCAGAGCTTATGAAGAAGGCAAGATTCCTGCCGATACACTGCACGATCTGGAATATAAATCAACAGACGAAATCATGGACGTGCTGAAAACAAGAATGCAAAACCGTGTCATATATGGCGTCGGCAATATCCACGGTTCAGCGGAACCATTAATTGAAAAAATCCAAGAGTATAAGGTGAAACAGCTCGTTAGCTAGGAGGAAAAGGATAAATGTTCGGATCAGATTTATACATTTCACTTATTTTAGGCGTGTTAATCAGTTTAATTTTCGCGGAAAAAACAGGTATCGTACCTGCCGGTTTAGTCGTGCCGGGTTATTTAGGGCTCGTTTTTAACCAGCCGGTCTTTATTTTACTCGTATTGTTAGTGAGTCTTCTTACATACGTGATCGTCAAATACGGTTTATCCAGATTTATGATTTTGTACGGACGCAGAAAATTCGCAGCTATGCTGATAACGGGAATCTGCTTAAAAATCGCCCTTGATTTTCTTTACCCGATCGTACCGTTTGAGATATCAGAATTCCGCGGAATCGGTATCATCGTACCGGGTCTGATCGCCAATACCATTCAGAAACAGGGATTAACGATTACATTCGCCAGCACGCTGTTCTTAAGCGGCGCAACTTTTGCCATTATGTTTGCTTACTACTTAATCTAATGTAAGGTGTGTCAAACGATGAAAAAACAATTAAGCTTTCAAGAAAAACTGCTGAAGCTGACCAAACAGCAGAAAAAGAAGACCAATCTTCACGTTTTTATCGCGCTGCCGATCGTCTTTTGCCTGATGTTCGTCTGCATCCTGACAGGGAAGGCGGAAACGCCGAGTGTGAAAAGAAATGCCGATGACCTTGTATCAGCTTCATTCGTCGGAGATATTATGATGGGCCGGAATGTCGAGAAAGTGACAAAGCATAAAGGCACGGAGAGTGTCTTCCGTTACGCAAAGCCATTCTTCGAAGCATCCGACTATGTGTCGGGGAACTTTGAAAACCCGGTTACATATAAAAAGAACTACAAAGAAGCAGAAAAAAATATCCACCTTCAGTCAAACAAAGATGCCGTAAAAGTATTGAAGGACATGAATTTCACCGTTCTCACGGCAGCCAACAACCATGCGATGGATTACGGCCCTCAAGGAATGCGGGATACGGTTGAAGAGTTTTCAAAGCAAAATCTTGAACTTGTCGGAGCGGGCCTCACGCTGAAGGAAGCCGAGCAGAACATTTCTTATCAAGATGTAAACGGAATCAAAATCGCAACACTGGGATTCACCGATGTTTCCGGAAAAGGCTTTGCAGCTAAACGAAATGCGCCGGGTGTGCTTCCGGCCGATCCAGAGCTGTTTATTCCGATGATTTCTAAAGCCAAAAAGAAAGCCGATCTTGTCATTGTTCAAACACACTGGGGACAGGAATACGATAATGATCCGAATGACAGACAGCGCCAATTGGCAAGAGCAATGTCAGATGCCGGAGCGGATATTATCGTCGGACACCATCCGCACGTGCTGGAACCGATCGAAATGTACCACGGCACCGTTATTTTCTACAGCCTGGGCAACTTCGTATTCGACCAGGGGTGGACCAGAACGAGAGACACGGCGCTTGTTCAATATCATCTGCAGAAAAACGGCACGGGACGCTTTGAAGTCACGCCGATGAACATTCATGAAGCAACGCCTGCACCGGTTAAAAAAGGCAGCATCAATCATAAAACGATCGTACGTGAACTGACGAAAGAATCGAATTTCAAGTGGAGCGTCAAGGATGGAAAATTAACGTTTGATGTGGATCACAGCGATATCTTAAAAAAGAAAGCGGAGTGAAAAACAAATGAAAATCATTAAAGCGGGATGGCCGTTTGCCGCGATCATTATGGTATTTATGTTTATGTCTGCGTTTAAATACAATGATCAGCTCACAGATCAGGAAAAACAAAAAATTGACACGGAAATGCAAAAAATTCAGCAAGAGGGCACAGCGGGCGCAAAATAAGCGCATGATTCCGCTTGCCGGCATATTGTTTGTTCCGAATCCAGTAAAGAATGCCCATATCGGGCATTCTTTTTTGTGTGTGCTCTCCTAAACATTTGTTAAAAGTTACCGATGTAAAAACTACTAAAAATGAGGAGAGTGAATAGAAAACATGCTCACAAGCTGGAGGAAGTACATCCTTGCCGGCCTTATGATTTGTCTTGTGGCACCTGCAGTAACGAGAACGGAAATTGCCGAAGCTGATTCTCAAGTTTCTGTCCTGATCGTTTCAGACGCGCAAAAACTTGTCGGAAATAAATATGTTTACGGAGGCGAAGAGCCTGAGGACGGTTTTGATCCGTCCGGATTGATGCATTATCTTTTCAGCAGGCAGAACATCCATCTGCCGAGAACGGTCAGTGATCAATGGAAAGTCGGAGCCGCCGTCAAAGAAAATGACCTTTTACCGGGAGATCTTGTGTTTTTCAAAAAGTCGGATTCAACACAAAACGCGCCCGTACATGACGGTCTGTATATCGGAAACGGAGAGATGATACACAGTTCTCCGTCAGAAGGCGTAACCGTCACACGCTTTCAAAAAAGCAGTTATTGGATGAATTTATATCTTGGCGCAAAGCGGATGACAAAAGATCCGGAACTGGCTGATGATCCGATCGTTCAGGAGGCAGCCCGTTACCTCGACATTCCGTATGTATTCGGCGGAAGCACGCCCGAGGCGGGATTCGACTGTTCGGGTCTGGTCCAATATGTTTTTGAAAACAAGCTTCACATTTACCTGCCGAGATCTGCGGAACAGCAGTGGCTGGTCGGTGAGAAAATCAAGCTGAGCGACATAAAGCCCGGGGACGTGATTTATTTCAGCGATACGTATAAAAAAGGAATTTCCCATGCGGGCATTTATGCGGGAGAGGGAAGGTTCATCCAAGCAAGCCGCTCCGAAAAAGTCACCATTTCTTACTTGGCGGAAGATTATTGGAAAAAACATTTCACAGGGGTGCGCCGATTCAGCAATTTAGCCATTTCTAAAGACAATCCCGTTGTGTCCACAGCGGCCGATCATATCGGAATTTCTTATCTGAAAGGCGGCGTTTCACCGGAAACCGGCTTTGATACGGCGGGATTTGTTCAATACATCTATCAAAAAGCGAAAGGAATCAGCCTGCCGCGTTATGCCGACAAGCAGATGCAGGCGGGCGTTCCGGTCGATAAACAAGATCTGAAGCCCGGCGATTTGGTCTTCTTTAAAGCGGAAACTCTGAATCCGGCCATTTATATCGGGAACGGACAAGTGATTCATGTCACCGTGTCCGCAGGCGTTACCATAACAAATATGAACACAAGCGCTTATTGGAAGGACAAATATGCGGGCGGCATCCGGCTTCCGTAAAAAAAGACGTCAGAGAGTGTCTCTGACGTCTTTTTCTTTTATCGTTTCGGCGCTCTGTATCCGGCCGCTTCCGCTTCTTCTACAGAACAGAACATTTCTGCGGGATCTGTCGTCCGGTTGTAGTATGTACTTCCCGGCGTGTGATAAATGCCGTTCCGGCTGCCTTTAATGTCGCATCCCTGTGAGGTGCCGGCTGCTTTCGTTTCGGCATGTCCTCCGGAGGAAGGGGCGTTGTTTTGCGCCGTTTCCGCGTTTTCGGATTTTGTTTTTGCTTTCTGCCGCTTTAAAGTTTTATTTTCTGACTGAAGCGTTTCAGCGGTCTTTTCGAGCTTCTTTTGTGAATTTTTTAATTTCTCATTGTCTTGTTTGAGTGATTTGTTTGTTTTTTCAGCTCGCTTATCTCTTGGCTGAGTTTGCTGAGTTTTTCTTCATTGCCGGCTTCAGCTTCGGATTTCTCCTTTTCGGCCGCGGCACTGATGCTTTCATATTTTTTCTCAAGCGCCTGGTGTTCCTTCGTCAATTTTTGATAAGCCGTATCAAGGGTGCTGTATTTCTCCTCTGCCTTCACGGCCGAGGCGTCCGGTTCTGCGAGGGAGGCACCGGTCAGAAGCAGGATAAATCCGCCGATGAGAAGGGGCCAAAACAGCTTTTTTGAAAAATGTTTTTCTTTTTTTGCCGCTTTGCATATGAGATGAAACATTCCGTATCCGACTGCGCAGAGAAAAGCTAAAAATCCTATAATAGCGATTGCATTCGACATCATGAAACTCCTTTTTTCTTTATCTTACAATTTATTTTCATTTTTGGGAATTTCTTTTTTGAGGAAACGTGAAAAGCCAGGCCGTGAAAGACCTGGCTTTTACCTTTTATTGCCCGTTGTCGAGAAGCCGGTTGATGAAATATGCGACGCCGTTTTCATCGTTGCTTTTTGTAATATACGTGCTTTTTTCCTTCAGTTCATCAATCGCATTGCCCATAGCGATGCGGTTTCCCGCCGCTTCAAACATGGAGAAATCATTCGGGCTGTCGCCGATGGCGTAAATATCCTGTTTTTCAATTCCGTACAGTGAGGCAAGCTCCGTCAGAGCACGTCCCTTTCCGGAACCGGCAGGGAGGATTTCGATAATGTGTTTTCCGGAAGATGTCTGGGATAATTTCGGATGATGTGTAATTTCTTCTTTGGCGTTTCTCAGTTTTTCCATATCAAAAGAGAAACAAAGAAGCTTGTAAACATGTTCGTCTCCGTTAAAAATCGCCTGTATATCCTGTACGGGTTTAATGCCGAATTGTTTGAACTGCGTCTTTGCGCCCTCCCATAATGTCTGAATATCTTCCTTGGGATTGGCGCTTTTCAGAATGTCCAGTTCTGCCTGCAGTTTGGACTCGCCGTCAAACGGGGACAGCAGATGATCATCCGTATAGACCTCAAAGTAAATGTCTTTGTCCGTTAAATAAGCGGCGATATCCTTCCCGGCCTGCTGATCCATTAAGAGCCGGCTGACGAGGCGGTATCCTTTGTCATGGACTGTCCCGCCGTTTGCCGCAATGATCGGAATATCCAAATCCTTTAAGAGCGCTTTTACATCAAACGTGGCTCTGCCCGTGCAGATGGCCACGAGAATGCCCGCTTCATCCGCTCTTTGTAAAGCCGCTCTGTTTTCCGGAGAAATCACACTGTCCGAATTCAGTAATGTGCCGTCTAAGTCAATGGCTATCAATTTCATATGTATGGATGCCCTCCTTAAAAATAAAGCTGCTTCATGTAGTATGTTCAGCTTTGTGCGAAATCAGCAGAAAGCCGTCAGTTAAAAGGCTATACCTTCATGTCCTTTTTTTCAACAGAAAAACGGCGGGATTTGCTAATCCCGCCGTGACATCTTACGCGTCTAAATCATTTTTTAATTTCGTTTTTACTTCTTGAAGGTTTTCCTCATTCAGCTTGAAGTAATAAATATTTTTGCCGTACTGAGGAGTGTAAATGTAGCTGTCTGAACCTGTCAGCTGCAAAGAATTCACCGATTTCAGCGATGTGATAAACGGGAACAGACCGATGGCGTCATTAAGAGATAAGTTCATTTTCAAGTTTTTCCCTAAGCTGTCGACGATATCGTCATACGATGGGATCGAGCTTAACGATTTAGATTTTTTAATAATGGCGCTCAGCACTTCCATCTGTCTTTGTCCGCGCATCAGATCGGTGTCCGCTTTGCGTGTTCTTACATAAGCCAGTGCCTGCTCACCGTCAAGCGTCTGGACGCCCGGCTTCAGCACGACTTTTCCTTTTGTATCGACTTTAATACGATCGGCAATTTTCTGGCTTTTCACATTTACCGTAACGCCGTTCAACTCATTGACGACATCGCGGAACGCGTCGAAGTTGCTCTCAACCACATAATCTACCGGAATATCAAACATGTTTTCTACTGTTTTATAAGTTAAATTATAACCGCCGTAAGCATGTGCGTGCGCGAATTTGTCATAGCCGTGTCCCGGGATGTTGACATAGGAATCCCGCGGAATACTGAGCATCGTCGCTGTTTTCTTTTTCCGGTTGAAGGTGACGAGCACATTGGCGTCACTTCTTGCGTCATCTACTGATTCGCCCTTATTGTCCCGGGCGTCTATTCCTAAAAGCAATACGGTGAAAGAATCCTTCTTCGGGTCAAATTCTTTGATCCGTTTTACGGACTGGTCGCCGCGGTCAAGGCTGACGTGCGCTTCTTTGGTCGCATTATTCAATTTCACAAATGCGTAGGTGCCGACGGAACCGGCGATCACCAATAAGAAAGCGGCGAATACCAGTACAAATTTCACCCATTTTCTGAGGCGTCTTTTCTTTTTTCTGCGTTGAGATCGTTCTTCCATATCATTACCTCTCGTTTCTATTCTTTGTGAAGCGTACCATAATTGTTGACTTGGAGCAACTCTGCAAATGAGAAAATTCTAAATCTTTCTCTCTATTTCGACAACATCTACTGTTATTTTTGCATCAGGTTCACATTATATTGGACGGCAGGAAGCGGGAAATGTTTCGGCGCTTTGTAAAAAATAATCAGTAAAATAATGGATATTAACGGTGCGGAAGGTTTGAAACGATCGGAAACAGGCAAAAGAAGCAGTAGAACAATTCCGCGCGGATACAGCGTTGGATGAAGGGAGTCTATATAACATGAAAAGCATACACTCGAATAAATGGCTCTATTTTTTCGGCGCACTCGGCGGCGCGTTATACGGATATGATACCGGAGTCATTTCCGGAGCTATTTTGTTTATGAAAAAAGAACTGGGACTGAACGCCTTTACAGAAGGCCTCGTCGTCAGTTCGTTATTGGCGGGGGCGATTCTCGGATCGGGATTCGCCGGCAAACTGACCGACCGGTTCGGCAGGCGGAAGGCCATCATGGGAGCGGCGCTGCTGTTTTGTATAGGCGGTTTAGGAGTCGCTTTTGCCCCGAATACAGGGGTGATGGTTCTTTTCCGGATTATTCTCGGACTGGCTGTCGGAACATCTACAACGATCGTCCCGCTCTATTTATCGGAGCTGGCTCCGAAGCATAAACGGGGGGCGCTTTCTTCGCTGAATCAGCTGATGATTACGGTCGGAATCCTCGTTTCTTATATCGTGAACTATATATTTGCCGATGCAGGCGCTTGGCGCTGGATGCTTGGACTTGCAGTTGTGCCGTCAGTCATTCTGCTGATCGGAATCTTATTTATGCCGGAAAGCCCGCGCTGGCTGTTTACGATCGGCAAAGAAGAGAAAGCAAGAGAAATCCTTTCATCATTGCGGGGAACGAAGAATATTGATGATGAGATTGATCAGATGAAAGAAGCGGAAAAGGAAAACGAAGGCGGCTTGAAAGAATTGTTTGAGCCGTGGGTGAGACCCGCGCTGATTGCCGGCCTCGGACTTGCCTTTTTGCAGCAATTCATCGGGACAAATACAATTATTTATTACGCACCGAAAACATTTACCAGTGTCGGGTTCGGCAATTCCGCGTCTATATTGGGAACGGTCGGAATCGGCGCCGTCAATGTCATCATGACGCTTGCGGCTATTAAAGTCATTGATAAGATCGGCCGGAAGCCGCTGCTGCTGGCCGGAAATGCGGGCATGGTCATCAGTCTGCTCGTATTGGCTGCGGTCAATCTTTTCTTTGAACATTCAGCAGCCGCATCATGGACAACGGTGATTTGTTTAGGCCTGTTTATCATTGTGTTTGCGGTCAGCTGGGGGCCTGCCGTGTGGGTCATGCTTCCTGAATTATTCCCGCTGCATGTCCGGGGGATCGGGACGGGTGTCTCCACTTTGATGCTGCATGCCGGAACATTGATTGTCTCATTAACCTATCCGATGTTAATGGAAGCAGTCGGCATCAGCTATTTATTTCTCATTTATGCCGCGATCGGGATACTGGCATTCCTGTTCGTCCGGTTTAAAGTGACCGAGACGAAGGGGAAAAGCCTTGAAGAAATTGAGCAGGATCTGAAAAGCCGTAACGGAGGCTCGGGATCAGAATCAAATCGGCGGACAGTTCATCCGTAATATTCAGTTTTAGGGGGGCGGTTATTCACCGGCCCCTCAAAACGGATGCCGAGCGGGCGCCCGGTCACATAAATGACGGGGATATGTCATACGTTGTATAAAGTCACGATAAAGGCGGGGATGCCGGTGAAAACGAGTATTATTATCCTTACATATAATGAACTTGAGCTGACGAAAAAATGTCTGGCCAGCATTGAACGATACACCGACAAAGATAAGATTGAACTGATTATAGTTGACAACGGTTCCTCAGACGGAACGAGAGAATACATATCAAATCTGCCTGACGTCAAAGTTATCCTTAATGAAAAAAACCTCGGGTTCGCCAAGGGGTGCAACCAGGGAATCGAAGCGGCAGGGGGAGAAAATCTGCTGTTTCTGAACAACGATACGATGGTCACGAAAAATTGGCTCACCTCCATGCTGAGGGTGCTGTATCAATCTGAAAAAACCGGTATGGTCGGGCCCGTCAGCAACTATGTCAGCGGCGCGCAAATGATCCATGATGCGTATCAATCGCTTGATGAGCTGGAGTCATTCGCGGAGGCATATTGCGCACGGGAAAAGCATCATACAAAGCGGGTGCTGCGCCTTGTCGGCTTCTGTCTTCTGGTGAAAAGAAGCGTCATTGAAGACATCGGCCCGTTCGATGAGCAATTCGGATACGGTTCTTTTGAAGATGATGACCTATGTCTGCGCGCCCTGCAAAAAGGCTACAGCCTGCACATCGCTCTCGATGCCTTTGTGCATCACCACGGGCATGCGACGTTTACGGCTAATCAGGATATCAATATCAATCAGTTATATTCGGAGAACCGCCAGCGTTTTACGGAAAAATGGGGCACTGATTTTACGTACTTTACTCATCCGAGACCGGAAATTGCGGAGCTCGTTCCCCGGGAGGCGAAACGGATACTTGATGTCGGCTGCGGTGCGGGAGCTACGGGGCTGGAACTTCAAAACAGACAGCCTTGCGAACTGTACGGAATAGAACTGCACCCGCTGGCGGCGCAAGCGGCAAAAGGTCATTATGAAGCGGTGCTGCAGGAAGATGTCGAAAAAGTGAAGCTGCCTTATCCGGAAGGCTTTTTTGATTGCATCATTTTCGCGGACATCCTTGAGCACTTAAAAGACCCGTGGCGCGTCATTGAAACGTACTCATCCTATTTGTCGCCTGCCGGATCAATCGTTTGCAGCATTCCGAATATTTCCCACGCCGAAGCGCTGTTCCCGCTTCTGCTCGGGGACTGGACATACAGAGACGCCGGCATTCTCGACCGCACCCACTTGCGGTTTTTTACGCCGCAGACGGTGCGCACGCTCTTTCCGGAAGAGACATTTGACGTGAAAAAGCAGTCCTATACGTATGTTCACGTGGATGAGCGGGTGCAGCTGTTTTTACAGGAAATCACACGAATGGCGCAATCGATGCAATTTCCGGTGACACAGCTGCCCGAACAAAGCCGGATTTATCAGATTCTCCTTCGTGTCGAAAAAAAACGCTGAAGGCTACCGTCCCATCGTTCCGAAGTTGGTAATCTGAATGGAAACATCATAGTCAAAGGCCGCTTCGGAGAAGGTCTCATCCCAGCGGTGCTTTACTTTCTTCCAATAGTCGGGATATTGAATGCGGACTCTGTCAGAAAAGAAGACAGGGTCCGTTTCATATTGATTCTGCAGCTTATCGATGACTTCTTTCATATCGCTTTTCAGTTTTTTTTCGAAAATCTTTTCCAGCCCGTTTAAATAGTGCTGATCGAATGAATCTTCTCCGGCATATTGATCCTCTGACAAAAGTCCTTTTGTTTTCACCGCTACATGAAATGACAGCTTCCCGTTTTTCAGCAGGGGGGTGATGGAGGATGTTGATTTTTTGATCTCGAAGGTAATCGGGTGCCCCCCTTTATCCAAAGCGGGCAGCACGCCGCCCCGTATCGTCCCCATCAGCCAATTCAGGCTCTGTACTTCGTATGATGACAGAAAGCCCGCCAATCTGTTTTGTTTTCCGTTTTTGATAATGGCCGCTCCGTCATACACCGTTTTTCCTTTTTGATTGCTGACGGCCTGAATGAGAAAACTGAGTTTATTATGGCAGTAAATCGAAGCTCTCCCGATTCGGAGCGGTTTTAAAATCTTCCCGTTGTAGCCGCCGTTGTTCGTAAGGTCGATCAGCTTTTCCGCGGGCATGGGCTGCTGCTGATTCGGCGTCGGCTCCGTCAGAATATCGGACGCTTTGCCTCTTGCCGCGAAGAGATAGCTGCTCCGCCTTAATTCATCATCGCGGATAAAATGATTCATCATCTGCAGTATATTTTGGTCGGCCAGCAATTTGTCGCTGAATATCAGCACTTTTAAATGATCGCTGTAAACGGGCGGATCTTTTAAAGCGACTTCACTGACGGCTTCAAGAATGGTATCCCCCCGCGACGTCACATTGACAAACACGGGCCGGCCGGAAGCCTGGCTGTTTTCACTTTGGGGCAGCAGGTTTTGATAGGTTAATTTATATCGGCGGTCACTCGTCTCGTCTATCGCCAGTCCCCGGGCGAAAGACAGCTTTTCGACTTCCTTCGCGTCCCAGCACCCTGAAAGCGTCATCAGTATGAAAAGCGCCGCCGCCCATTTTACGAAATGTGTCATGACGTCTGTTTCCTCCCGGCTATTTTTTTCATCCAGCTGACAAACCAGATGAGAAAAGGAATCATAATGACGGCAAAAAACGCATATCCGAGAATATTCGCGAATGCAAACACACTGTTGATATCATCGGGGTACATTGAAAGGCCGAATGTCACTGCCAATAAGCCCCCCAGCAGCCAGGCATTGTTTTTATTTTTCAGTTTGAAAATGGTGTTTAATCCGAGATGCGCTCCTTTAAAAGAACCGAGCATACAGGTGAACTGCTGGCATGTCCACGTAATTAAAAGAAAGATATCAAACCTTTCGATGAAAATACCGCGGATTTCCAAGGCGT
Source organism: Bacillus sp. JK106 (assembly GCF_053663355.1). Classification (NCBI taxonomy): domain Bacteria; kingdom Bacillati; phylum Bacillota; class Bacilli; order Caryophanales; family Bacillaceae; genus Bacillus; species Bacillus sp. JK106. The sequence continues at coordinate 506,231 of NZ_JBSJQC010000001.1, forward strand.
GAATCAGGGAAATGGTCGGATATGTCACCGTTTTGGCTTCAGCGATCGACATACAGCCGATTACGACAAGCAGCGTAAAGCTGTAAAATAAGCCTGCGCATGCGATGCCGAAGACGGCAGCCTTTTTCGCCTGCTTCGGATTTTTCATAAACGGCACCAGATAAAGAATCACCTCAAGTCCTGAAAAGTACAGAAGGGTCCGCGGAAACAGCTCAAAAAAGCTTTTGTAGCCCCCATCCAAGACCGGGCGGACGAAATCCAGCTTAAACAGTCTCAGGCTGAATATGAGCAGCACAATCAGAATGACGATCGCAATCGGAAAGAGATAAGCATAGAGTTTTGAAATGGGATACACCCCGCCGGTCACATGGTAGATGCCGACCGCCAGAAAGATGAATATAACGACACCCATCGGCGTATTTTTCAGTAAAAAGTAATTGATGACCTCACCGAGAAAACGGGCTTGAAAACAGACGGTGACGACAAAATAACAGCTGATGAATAAATTCAGAAGAGAACCGATGGCGCGTCCCATAATGCTTTGATTCAGCTCATAAATGGTTTCCCCGCTGTTTTTCTGCAAAAATGGCATAAAGAGCAGGACGATGCCGATAAACACGAGACTCTGCACAAGAATAATGATCCATCCGCTCGGACTGTCCGCTGCTGCGGCGGAGCGCGGCAGTGTTAACACGCCCGCTCCGATCATTGTTCCGCTTACCATGAGAAGTGTCTGCATAAACGACAGCTTGTCTTCCGGTTTTTTCATGGTGATCACCTTTGCTTGATTTTATCTTTCGTCTCTTTTCTGGTCGGCCGTTTTTTCAAAAGAGGCGTCGGCAGTCTGACAATCGTATCTTTTAAGTCCTGTCCCGGCTGCGCCATGATCGGAATAAGATAGTCCTGGCCGAAGCTTTTCAGGCGCATCAGATGGCCGACGACAAGCAGATAACACATGATCAGTCCGTATAAACCTAATATCGCCGACAAAATCATCGAAAAAATACGGATGAGTCTCAGCGGAAAATTGAACGCATAGGAGGGCGCCGTAAAAGAAGCCAATGCCGTAACGGATACGATAATGACCATCATCGCGCTGACGATGTTCGCCTGAACGGCGGCCTGCCCGATCACCACGCCCCCGATCAGGCCGATCGTCTGTCCGATCGGCTTCGGCAGCCTGAGTCCGGCTTCTCTGATCATCTCAATCGTAAAAATCATAATAAACGCTTCAACAAAAGGGGGAAACGGAACATTCAATCTGCTTCCGGCAATCGTCACCGCCATTCTCGTCGGTAAAAGCCCCGTGTGAAACGTAACGAGCGATATGTAAAGGCCGGGTAAATAAATCGTGATTAAAATGCATGTATACCGAAGCAGCCTGAGAAAGTTAACCGGAACCCACCGCTGATTATAATCGTCAGGTGAGTGGATAAATTCATCAATGGTAGCCGGCACCAAAAGGGTAAAAGGCGTTCCGTCTACAAGAATGGAGACCCTTCCTTCCAAAAGAGCGCCCATAACCCGGTCGGGCCGTTCGGTCGTCAAGACGGTCGGGAAAATGGAATACGTGTTATCTTCAATAAGCTGCTCGATCGTTCCTGATTCCGGAATGTCATCAATGGTGATCGAATCCAGTCTTTTCATCACTTCTTTTACAACATCATCAGGCGCAATATCCCGAATGTAGGCAACGGCGATCCGCTTTTTTGTCCGTTCGCCGAGTGTGATCTCTTTGATCTGGAGGTTGGGATCACCGGACTGCTCGCGCAAAAGCGCCGTGTTCGTTCGGAGCTTTTCGACAAAACCTATTCTCGGCCCCCGTTCAAGCACTTCTGAAGCCGGTTCTTCAATATCACGCATTTTAAATGTTTCCGTCTCAAACGAAAGGGCTTCCTCCCATCCCTCCGCCAGCAAAACCGATTTGCCGGAAAAAATGTCTGCCTCCGCGTCCTTAAGTGAAGAAAGCCGGGTGTGACGATAGCCGAAAGAGATGGATGACGGCGGTATTTCAGCCGGTTCCTCTCGATGCAGGGCGGCCGCCTGCACGGGCGAAATAATATATTCCGCAAGCAATTGATTGTCGGTCAGTCCGTCTATATATATAAGGCAGGCGTCACATTTGCCGTTTCCGTACGTAAACGAATAAAACATCATGTCATCGCTTTGGCCGATCCGTTTTTTCAGCGCTTCAAGGTTTTTGCCGAGCTCCGCATGTATCGTCATAATGTTCCCCCCCTTTCCATCAGTTATTTTAATTTGCGACAAACAAGGCATTTTATTCTGGAATAGGAAATGACTGAGCATTCCGCCCCATCCGAATGGTATAATGAGCAGGTCAGCCATTTTATACATATTGTTTTTAACCGCGGCTCCCTCCGTGTTTTAAAAAAGACACAGGGGGAATGGGATATGAGCCGCTTTTTAAGGGGAGGGGAACGAACATGACGCAAGAGCCGATTTTTCTACAGCCTGTATGTAAAGAAAAAATATGGGGCGGCACGTTATTACGCGAACGATTCGGATATGACATACCTTCAGAAACAACCGGCGAATGCTGGGCGATATCAGCCCATCCGCACGGAATGAGCACGGTCAAAAGCGGTCCGTATCAAGGGAAAACCTTGATGGACCTGTGGGATCAGCATAGAGAGTTATTCGGCGGAACGGAAGGGGACCGGTTTCCGCTGCTGACGAAAATACTGGACGCCAAACATCATCTGTCCGTTAAAGTCCATCCTGACGATTATGACGCCGAGGAGCATGGACAGGGCGAAACGGGGAAATCTGAGTGCTGGTACATTATTGACTGTAAAGAAAATGCGGAAATCATATACGGTCATACGGCCCGTTCGAAAGCGGAACTTGTCACCATGATTAACAGCGGTGACTGGGAAGGCCTGCTGCGCCGCGTGAAGATCAAACCCGGCGATTTTTATTATGTGCCGAGCGGAACCATCCATGCCATTTGCGCCGGGGCGCTCGTGCTGGAAATACAGCAGAATTCAGACGCCGCCTACCGGATATATGATTACGGGCGTACAGATCAAAACGGCGGGGCGCGTGAGCTGCATATCCGCGATGCCGTCAACGCCGCCACCGTTCCTCATGTGGATGGCTTTTTGGATGAATCAACTGAAACGAGAAAAGGCATCACCATTAAAACCTTTGTGCAGGGAGAATATTTTTCTGTATACAAATGGGATATCAGCGGGACGGCGGAAATGACCCAGGACGCTCCGTTTATGCTGTGCAGCGTCACAGAAGGAAGCGGCTCCATCATCTTTGAAGGCAAGTCCGCCAAGCTTGAAAAAGGCGCGCATTTCATACTGCCGGATCAGATGCCTGACTTTACGATAAACGGGGATTGCACGATCATCGTTTCTCATATATAAAACCAAACTTAATCCCAGCTCTGGGATTAAGTTTTTTTTATTTGGATAATTGGATGATTTCTCTCTGTAAAAATGAAGAAAGCGGGCCGATAAATAAACTAGTTTGATAGAAACCAATTGAATCAGAAAGAGGAGAAGGAATGAAAAAGAGATTCGTTGCACCTATGTTATTGTCCGCCGTTTTCCTTGTCTTTAGCACCGTTACACAGCCCGCCGAGGCCGCATACAGCGACTACTCCGTTTACGAGCTGGAAACGAAGCAGCAATTTGCTTCTGAGAACGAGGCGCTTCAAGCGGCAGCGAAATTGAAAAAGGATACGGGGTGGCAGGCTGACGCAAAGAAAGCCGGAAATGCGCCGCTCACTTATCAAATCTCAGCTTCAGGCTTACACGATGAAACGGATGCGAAAACCGTGCTGAAAGATTTTACGAAGCAGACGGGCGTGGCCGGCACTTACAGCGCAAGCGGAAGCAAACAGCCTTACGTGACCGTCACATCAGGCGTTCTGTCAGACGAGCGGCAGACGAAAAATCTTCTTGCCGAACTGACGAAAAAAACGGGCGTGACCGGCGCTGTCAAGCCTGCGGGGACAAAACAGCCGTATATGCAGGTCGTGACTTCTGAGATGGCGGCCGATGCGGATGCAAAAGCGCTCTCGCAAGCGTTGACGAAGCAGACGGGCGTGAAAGCGTCATACCGTCAGATCAAACGGGAAACAGCCCGGTTTCAGATCCAATCGGGAACAATCTCCGGCGATCAAAAAGCCGCTCAGATTCAAACTGATTTTCAAAAGGAAACAGGATTGCAATCGTCGCTGAAAGTCACGGCAAAGGCCAGTCCGAATATCACCGTGACAGCCTCTGACATTTCAAATGCAAATAATGCGGCAGGTTTAGTGAAACAGCTGCAGCAGAAAACGGGCGTCAAAGGGAACGTTCAAAAGTATGCCCAAAGCAAAACAGCAACCGTGTATAATGTGCAGTCAGGATATTTTAACGGAGTAAGCGCCGTACAAAATGCTATCACCCAAATCAAGAAGAATACGGGCGTCAGCGGAAGCTATCAAAAAGCCGGCAAGAAAAATAATTACACGGTCGCGATGAGCGGACTGACGGCTAAGCAGCTGCAAAGCGTGCAAGCTTTCTTTAAAAAGAAAAAATGGCATTGCGACGCATCGCCTGTCAAAAAGACAGCATCAGTGTCCGTTTACCGGATCACGGCAGGGCAGCTTACCGCTGCAAAGGCAGATCGAACGGAGGCGTTTTTCCGCCAGCAGCACGTAAAGACGGCAAGAACAGCGGCGGGAAAAACAGCAGAAAACGAATATCAGCTGCTTTCTCAGCAGACGGCAGACCAGTCGAAGATAAAAAAAGGATTGAATCTGCTGGCGGGATATAAACTGACTGCCATTTCAAAAACGATATCCAAGCAGACGGACACAACGTACCAAGTCACAACCGAATCACTGCATGATACGGCAAAGATCAATCAATCACTGGATTTTTTCAAAGGGAAAAAAGTATCCGCCTCCGCACAGAAAACAGGTGAAGCGGCGTATACACAATTCAGAATTGAAACGGCACCGCTGCTTAAGAAGGAAGACATTGACCGCGTGACTGCTTTTTTCAAGCAAAACAAAGCGGCCGGCACTGTGAAGGAGACGGGGAAAACCGGCTCTGCACAGTACGTCATCAAAACCGAAAAATTCAGCAGTAAAACCGTTTTAAATAAAAGCATGAGCTTTTTCAGCGCCAAACAATTACAGGCCGGCTATACGAGTGAAAGCCATCCGGTTTATGAACTCCGCATTCGCGATCAATTCACGGGAGCGCAGTCAGCGGACGCCGCCTCCCAAAAGCTGAAAAAGCTGTACGGATGGACGATGGCTATTCTGAAAATAAAAAACGGACCGCAAATCATGAATACCAATTACAACATCTCGCTGGCAGATATGGTCAAAAAACAAATGACAGTCAGCCCGCAGACTGATGCCGCGGCTTATGCATCGCTTACGTACATCAATACGGCCTCCGGAACGGTCACAGCCGACGTCCTGAACGTCCGGTCAACCCCGGAAGTCAGCTCCGGCAATATTATCGGGCAGTTGAAAAAAGGCGATAAAGTCAGCATCACAGGCCAGACAAACGGCTGGGCCAAACTCAGCATGGGCTGGAGAAACGCCAGCAGTGACGAAGTCGGGCAGTACGTCAATCCGGCTCACTTCGCACAAGACAGCAAGTATTACTTTCAATTTCTGAAGCTCTCTCAGACAGCCGGACTGAACGCATCGGAACTGAATCAAAAAGTGCTGGTCAATAAAGGAATACTGACAGGAAAAGGCCAGGCCTTTATTACAGCCGCCGGCAAATACAGCATCAATGAAGTGTATTTGATTTCGCATGCTTTGCTTGAAACGGGCAATGGCACGTCAGAGCTTGCGAACGGCATTATGTATAATGGTAAAAAGGTTTACAATATGTACGGCATCGGGGCTTATGACAGCAATCCGAATTACTACGGCGCACAATACGCATATAAGCAAGGCTGGTTTACTCCGGAAGCCGCGATTATCGGCGGAGCCCAATTTATCGGTGCGTCTTATATTCACAATCCTTCATACGAGCAGGATACGCTGTATAAAATGAGATGGTCTCCAGCCGCGGCTCATCAGTATGCGACAGACATCGGCTGGGCGTATAAGCAGGTAAACCGCATGTACAGCTTATACTCACTGCTGGATGACTATACGCTTTACTATGATGTTCCCGTGTATATGAAAGTATAAAAAAAGGGCTGAAGTGTATGCTTCAGCCCTTTCTTCATGCAAAAACACCCGCCTCAGATTCAGGCAGGTGCTTCAGCACAATTTTTCATTTTTGTTTCCGCAAATTTCAATAACGCTTCACTCGAATTCCCATCTGAATACATATTCCATTTGTCCGAGAACCGCTTCATTTCTTCTGCACGAAATGGCTTTTTCGTCATTTCCTCCAGAAGAGCTTCGCTGTCATGACAAGCTTTTCCGGGAATGACGGAAGTATAATTGTCGATTAAACCGCGTTTTCGATCATATTCCTCCAGATCATACGTGAAAAAGAAAATCGGTTTATTTAAGAGCGCGAATTCAAAAGGCACGGAAGAGTAATCCGTAATTAAAATATCAGCCGCTTTCAAGAGATCATGAAGACGCATGTCAGACACGTTCTTGATCAATTTGCTTTCAAACGAAGCCGAAATATGATGCAAAACGGCAGGATGAAGCTTTACAAGCAGCATATACTCTCCGTTTAACGCGTTTGTGAGCTGTTCTTCGGTGAATGGCAGCCGAAAGGACTGCATATCATAATCCCTGAATGTCGGTGCGTACAGGATGATTTTTTTCGGCCATTTGTGCTTCAGTTCGGGCTTGTGTTCTTCATAATACACGTCAGTCAGGGGGACACCCGTTTTTAACAGCTGGCCGTCCCGTATGCCGAACGACTTTTTAAAAACGTCAGCCATCGCGTCTGAACCGACGGTGACAAAGTCAAACGAGCGGTACACTTTTTTAAAACGGCTGATGTCTGATGCCGGACGGTTTTGATTCGTCACATCCTCAAGGCCGAACTTTTTCAAAGAGCCGTTCGCATGCCACACCTGAATGCATGTCGTTTGCGGCCGGCGGTTTAAGACGCTTGTCATGAGGAAATAGTTATCCGTTATCACCGCTTTGCTCTTAAAAAGGATCAAAACTGCCTTCAAAAGATGCAGCGGATGTTTTTCGTTCAGATAAAAAGAGCCGAGACCTTCCAGCTCTTTTTTCAGACTGACGGCGTGTCTCGTATACAAAACCGTCATTTCATAAGAAAGCGATTCAGCGTGCGCTTTGTAAGAGCGGATGAGAGCCTGTGCATTCTCTTCAAAAGATACCAGCAGGGTCAGATGGTTCTTGGGCTTTACAGGCTTGAACAAAACGCCGAGAACAGACAGATATATAGAATAAAAAGCGGCGAATAAAGATCGCAAGTTCATAGATTACCAATCTCTTTTGCTGTTTTATTTGTTTAAAGCTGTTTCGTTTGATCTTCTGCCTGCTTGGAATACAGGCTTTTATTTGATTTATTATTTCTCAAAACGGTAAAAGCATACTTCGGAATGTTCAGCATCCTTTTCCATCTCCACGGATTCGTCACCAGTCTGTACAGCCATTCCAGATTCGTTTTGATCATCCATTCAGGGGCGCGTTTCACCGTTCCGCTGAACACATCAAAGCTTCCGCCCAAACCGATCGATACAGCCTGAGGGAAAAGATGTTTGTATTCATAAATAAATTGTTCCTGATGGGGATATCCTAAGGCGACAAACACGAGATCGGGTTTCGCCCGGGAAATCTGTTTGGCGACGAAGCGTTTATCCGCTTCATAACCGTTGCTGGCTCCGACAACCTCAATATTCGGATACTCTTTGCCGATCCGGTTCAAAACGGCGTCAAGCACGTCTTGCTTAGCTCCGTATAAAAATATTTTTTTAGACTGCCGGTTTGCGAGATCGAGCAGCGACAGAAACACATCGAATCCCGCAATTCTTGATTTCAGCGGGTGCTGCGTCAAACGTGACATTAACACGACGCCGATACCATCCGGCAGGACGAAATCCGCGGAAGAAATGACTTGATGATAACCTTTGTCTTTCGCCGCAGCGTATCCGATCTCAGGGTTGACCGTCGCAATGACGGCTCCTTGCTTCTGTGCGATATAATAAGTGTCTAAATATGAAATAAACTCCTGTAAATTTCCATTAACATAAGAAAGGTTGTGCACCATTTCAGTCTGCATCTGCCGTCCTCCTTTTTGTACGGGATTTTCTTTCATTTTTTCGTGACTTAGGCTAAGCTTTATTTTAACATAATACCTTCAGATAAACTTAACAATAGTTTTACAAAAATATAAATAAGATAACAATTTCTTTAATCAACCGCGCAAAAACCCTGCTAAACTCCTATTGTAATAACATTTGTTAATAAGTGGAATTTAACTTCGTTTTACATTGGCTTAACCTTTTCAGGGCTATGTGATATAATGAGGTTCCATGAGTACGAAATTGGCACTTTAGTGATTAAGGATACAGCTGCGCAGCATTTCAGGGCAGTTGCTTGTTATACGTATGATGATAGAAAGGAGCTTTTGTTTCATGAAGAAGGTCATTACTTACGGAACGTTTGATTTACTGCATTGGGGTCATATTAAACTGCTTGAGCGCGCAAAGCAGCTTGGAGATTACCTAGTTGTTGCCATCTCAACAGACGAGTTCAACCTGCAAAAACAAAAAAAGGCCTACCACAGCTATGAACACAGAAAGCTGATTCTGGAAACGATCCGTTATGTCGACGAAGTCATTCCGGAAAACAGCTGGGATCAAAAAGTACGTGACGTAGCGGATCACAACATCGACGTGTTCGTAATGGGAGACGATTGGGAAGGCAAATTCGATTTCCTTAAAGATCAATGCGAAGTCATCTATCTCCCTAGAACCGAAGGCATTTCCACCACACAGATTAAAAAAGAAATTGCCGGGGTGTAATTGAAACATTCGGATATACAGATGATAAAGAAGTACTCCCTCCGGATAGGGAGTACTTCTTGTAATATAAGGTTATTTTCGCTATATTTGTTATGCGCTTTTGAAAAAAAGCTAGACAATAAGAGGAGAATTTAAAGATGAATCTTAGTAACTTTTTTAAGTTGAATAAAAAAGAGTCCAAGCCGTCCATAGAAGAACGCGAATATACCATTTTAAACAAAGAAGCATTGGCGGAAGAGAAGAAGGTAGCGGTAGTCGTTCCTGTTTATAATGCAGAAGAATATGTAAGGAAAACAGTTGATTCTGTGATCCTTCAAAACATCGGCTTTCAGCATATTTCTTTAATTCTGGTAGATGATTGCTCTACTGATGATTCCAGAAACATCCTGACTGAGTACGCCGAATTGTATGAAAATATTACAGTCGTCTTTTTGAAAGACAACACGGGAACTCCGGCTTATCCGAGAAACTTGGGAATTGAGCTGGCAAATGCGAAGTACATTACATTTTTGGATGCGGATGATTGGTTTGCGCCGAACGGGGTTAAAATCTTATTCGACATGCTTGAAAGAGATCATGTAAATTATGCGGTCGGAAAAACGATCGAAATGCAGGTGAACGGTCAAAAAACGATCGGGAAACATGAGTCTTCGCTGAACAGAGCGAAGGTATCGCCTTTTTCAATCCGGCATATTTTCTATCATCTGGGCCCGCGGGCAAGAATGATGAACTTACAATTTCTAAAAGATAACGATATCAGATATCCGGAAATGAAATTTGCTGAAGATAAGCAATTTTTTATGGATGTTCTTTTGGCGTGCGGAGATATTTCAACGTCAACCGAACCGGTCTATTATCTGAACAGAATGGACAATAATGAGTCGCTGACAAAGCAGACCAATATAATGGAAAAAACCGACACGAACATAGCCGTAATGAAGTATATTCTGAACAAAAAATTAGATACTGAAAAAGAGAAGATGGCGATGAACCGCCTGATTGAATTCGATTCCATTACGCGGCTTTTCGATCGGATGCACTTCCTGAAAAGCGAAAACAAAGAAGCCTACTACAATAAATTCAATGAAATTCTGAATGTGTTAAAGAAGACGAAATACGATATTTCCGAGACATTTTTTCATCCAATTCATAAAACAGCCTACCGTCTGCTGACTCAAAAACGGTATGATGAGGTCGAAAAGCTGTTCCGCTGGTCCAAAAAAGAGCCCGATAAAAACATCGTGACGAAAGACGGACTGGCTTATTTAGAAAGCCCGCTGACGGATGAAGAAAATAAACTGGTCGAACTTCGCATGCACGGAGAAACGGAAAGCGCGGTGTTCGCCGATCATAAATTCACCGTTACGTTCCGCTTGTTCGGACAGGACAGAAATAATGCCCAATATATTCAGTTTCAGCACAGAGATAACATGAAAGTACACCACCAGTTTCCGGTTCAGTCACTGGGAGACGGGCGGTACGTCCTTGAAATCCCGTTAAGTGACATTGAAAAAGTCGGACTTGGCGGTTATATTATGTATGTCATTTATAACGATTATGAACGTGTCATGTTAAACAGAGAAGACGGTGAAAAGGTGACGGCAGAAGCGAACGGACTGCAATATCAATTCTACCGGACGGTGAAGGAGAACCTTTCACTGAAAGTAACAAAATGATGATTGTGATTGGATATGTTTAATTGAAACAGAGGAGTAGACTTATTTTATGGGTATAGAAAATCCTGTCAGATACAAGTTAAAACATCTTAACATAAAGGAAGAGACATTCAGCATTACGATATCCTGTGAAAATGTCACTGCAGGGGAAGAGCCTTCTCTTCAGATTATAAATCGTAAAACAAAAGCGGAACTTTCCGTCCCTCTGAAACGGTTGGCCGGAGAGGGCGGAGAGTACCATGCTGTCATGAGCACGGATCTGCTTTCTGACCATACGGACGGCAAAGGATGTCTGGATTTCTATGTCTCCTTTATCAATGATGACAGTGATATCAGTAAAAAACGGTTAAAATCCAGCCTTGAACCTATTGAACTGTCTTCTTATAAAGATGAGGCTCATCATATGTACTTTTTCCCTTACACGACGAAGAAAGGGAATTTCTCCTTAAAGCTGCTGCAGAAAAAGTTCGTCACGCGGATTGATGAAATGGAGCTCGAATCTGACGGCAGCTTACATCTGAAAGGTTTTGCATTCCGGCTGAATGCGGCAGAAACCTTAAAGATAAAAGAAAAAAACCTGATTCTGAAAATGAAAAAAGGAAAAGAAGAGGAGCCTCTCATTCTGAAGTATCCGCTTCACGACGTGCCGAGACACGACCTTGATGAATATGTTCAGGACACAACGATGCTTGACACGATAGGCTTTGATACAAAAATTGATTTGAATGCCGTTTATAAAGAATTGAATCAGCAGCTCATCTTTCAATTCCATATTCAATTCATTTTTGAAGATGGCGGGACAGGTGAAGAGATTATCACCAACAGCAAACCGTTAAAGGTTCTGAAATCTGAACATGTAAACCCTAACCAATTCACGATTCTGAAAACGGAAAAAGGGCCTGCCAGATTTCACGTTTTCACGAAAAAGAAAACGAAAAATCTCCACCTGAGAATGAACGATTACAGCTTCAGCACCCGAGTGGAGTATTTTGTGAAAGGAAAGCTGAAACGGGGCGCTTCCTTTGTACGCAGGAGAAAGAATAAGCTGAAAAAGTTCATTGAGAAAAGAATACAGAACACTTACAAAGCAGGATTCAGATTTGCAGGAAAACTGCCTGTCAAACAGAAACTTGTCATGTTTGAAAGCTTTGCCGGAAAACAGTACAGCTGCAACCCGCGGGCGATTTATGAATACATGAGCAAAGAGATGCCGGAATACCGTCTCTGCTGGAGTGTAAACCCCGCTTACTCACAGACATTTAAAGATAAAGGAATTCCTTATATCGAACGCTTTACGTTCAAATGGCTGTTTGCCATGGCAAGAGCCGAGTACTGGGTTGTCAACAGCCGTATGCCGCTGTGGATTCCGAAACCTGAGCATACGACATATGTCCAGACATGGCACGGCACGCCTTTAAAGCGCCTTGCCGTAGATATGGATGAAGTGCATATGCCCGGAACAAACACTGAAAAATATAAGCGCAACTTTACGACAGAGGCTTCAAAGTGGGATTACCTGATTTCACCGAACGCATATTCAACCGAAATATTCGCCCGGGCGTTTCAGTTTAATAAAACCATGATTGAATCGGGATATCCGCGGAATGACTTCCTTCAAACGGATAACAGCCCTTCTGTCATCAAAGCGCTGAAAGAAAAAATGAATCTTCCGCAAGATAAAAAAGTGATTATCTACGCACCGACATGGCGGGATGACCAATTTTATAAGAAGGGAAAATACAAGTTTGACCTTGATTTAGACCTTCACCAATTGAGAGAAGCGATCGGCGACCGTTATGTCATTATTTTACGGATGCATTATCTCGTGGCGGAAAACTTTGATCTCGGACCGTATGAAGGATTTGCGTATGATTTCTCCAGCTACGAAGATATCCGTGAGCTGTATATGGTCTCTGATTTACTCATAACGGACTATTCCTCTGTCTTTTTTGACTATGCGAATCTGAAAAGACCGATGCTGTTTTATGTGCCTGATATCGAAACGTACCGGGATAAACTCAGAGGGTTTTACTTTGACTTTGAAAAAGAAGCGCCCGGCCCGCTTGTCAAAGAAACAGGTGACGTTATCAAATGGGTCAATGAAACGGAATCAGATGATTATAAGCTTCCGGATTCGTTCGGGCCTTTTTACGAGAAGTTCTGTTATTTAGAAACCGGAGAATCGTCTGAAAAAGCCGTAAAAGTGATTTTCGGGGACAAGTAAATAAGTGTAAAAAAGCATAATTTAACCACGTTAATTATGCTTTTTTGCTTAAGTGACGGCATGTTGCGCTCATGGGACTCAGGCTTGTTATGAAGTGAAAAATACATCGTAATCTGTTACAATTATGAGCGGTGCTTTTGTAAGTCAAAGCTATTACCTAAAACTTACGACTAAGGAAGATTAGAATGAATGCATTGGTAAAAATTCTGAAAGAGCAATTCAACTCATTTCCGCTGATTATGCGGCTTGCAGTGTACGAAACGAAATCAAAGTATCAAGTGAACTATTTGGGTATATTGTGGCAGTTTCTCAACCCTATGATTCAAATGCTGGCTTACTGGTTCGTATTTGGTCTCGGGATTCGCGGCGGACATGATATGGTGCTTGGAAATGGAGACAGCGTACCGTTCATCGTCTGGATGCTGGCCGGCTTAATTCCTTGGTTCTTTATCAGTCCGACGATACTGGATGCATCTAACAGCGTTTTTAAACGGATAAATTTAGTGTCGAAAATGAACTTTCCGATCAGTTCACTGCCTTCTGTAGTGATAGCATCGAATTTATTCAGTTACTTTGTGATGATGGCGATTTATATTATTGTGCTGCTGAGCAACGGACTGTTTCCGACGCTTCACTGGCTGCAATATATTTATTACTTGTTTTGCATGATCAGTTTTATGTTTGCTTTCGGCCTGTTTAATTCAACCATCAGCGTATTAATCAGGGACTATCAGTTTTTGCTTCAAGCCGTCACAAGGCTTCTCTTTTTTCTTCTGCCGATTTTCTGGGACATTGCGGAGAAATTTGGAAACAGACCTGAAGTTTTGACCATCTTGAAGTTAAACCCTCTATTCTATATTATCGAGGGCTTCAGAGACAGCTTTATGGAAGGGCAGTGGTTTTTCCATGATGTGAAATACACGCTGTATTTCTGGTTCGTCACACTGCTGCTGTTAACAGTCGGTTCACTTCTTCATATGAAATTCAGAGATAAGTTTGTTGACTTTCTTTAATATAGTAAGGAGATTATACGATGAAACTAAAAGTTTCGTTCAGAAATGTTTCAAAACAGTATTTTCTATATAAAAAACAGTCTGACAAAATTAAAGGATTGTTTTTCCCAAACAGAAATCAAAAAGGTTTTTTCGCTGTCCGAAATGTTTCTTTTGACGTCTATGAAGGGGAAACGATCGGATTCGTAGGTATCAACGGCTCGGGAAAATCAACGATGTCCAATCTGCTTGCAAAGATCATTCCACCGACAAGCGGTGAGATTGATATGAACGGGCAGCCGTCTTTAATCGCGATTTCTGCCGGATTAAACAATCAATTAAGCGGCAAGGACAACATCCGTTTAAAATGCTTGATGATGGGTCTCAACAATCGGCAGATAGACGAGCTTTATGAAAAAATCGTTGAATTCGCGGATATCGGCGACTTTATCGATCAGCCTGTTAAAAGCTATTCAAGCGGTATGAAATCCCGTCTCGGTTTTGCCATATCGGCGCACATGGACCCTGACATCCTTATTATTGATGAGGCGCTCTCAGTAGGGGACCAGACTTTCTATCAGAAATGTGTGGACCGCATTACGGAATTTAAAGAACGCGGCAAAACGATCTTTTTCGTCAGTCATTCCATCGGACAGATTGAGAAAATGTGTGACCGGGTGGCTTGGATGCATTACGGCGAAATGCGTATGTTCGACGAAACGAAAGCCGTTGTAAAAGAATATAAAGCTTTTGTGGATTGGTTCAACAAGCTTTCAAAGAAAGAAAAAAAGAAATATCAAAACGAGCAGATTGAAGGCAGAACGCGGGCAGCCGAGGAACAGAAAATCACTCAGGCGCAGCAAAAGAAAGCGAAGCCTAAATTCATTGCCAATACGATACAGATTACGCTGCTTGCATTGCTGGCTGTCGGCGCAGGCGCTTCGATGTTTTCAGACAAGCCTCTGCGTGCGATCACATCTTTCGGTGACGTCAAACAGAGCGATGCCGGCCTTTATGAGTCTGTGAATAAACCTGCTTTGGTAAAAGCTGAAAAGGCGGACCTTTACACTGAAAAAGATATAAAAGGAAAAGCCTCCGCAAGTGTAAGTTTCGGCACGAAGGTGCAGATAGAAGCCGAGAATAACCAGGCGGCTAAAGTGAAATTAAACGATAAAGAGTACTTTATGAAAAAGACTGATCTGTATAAAGTGAACGCTTTAAAAAAGACGGATGTTCAGCTTAATGATTTCAGCGGCAGTTTATCAAGCCAAACAGCAGAAGAGTTTCTCTCATATCTCAATAAAAGCCGGGACGATGTGCAGCGTAAATTGAAAAATCCAGCTGCGGGACAAACGGCTGACGGACGGAACGTATTAAAAGCATCCGATGCAAAAACGGATGTAGTGATTGACAATGATACAGTCTCCGAAGTGGTTTTTCATTTATCGCGTCCTGCAGACATCTCAGCTTTAAGTGAAAAAGGCGGCAGCAAAATCAATCAGAATTTGCTCATGCTTAAAAATCAGGAATATACTTTTTCTGTGAACAATGCTGATAAAACACTGACGGTAACGTCTAAAAAGTAAAGATCACATAAAAAAGCTGCCGGATTCGGCAGCTTTTTCTATTCGCCAGCTTCTTCTTTTTCAAGAAGATCCTTCATGAACGGAATTAATTTATGGCGGATATCCTGATCTTGTAAGGCAAACTCTAGCGTCGTCTCGATAAATCCGAGTTTTTCACCGACATCGTAACGTTTTCCTTCGAAATCATAAGCGAAGACACGCTGAATGTCATTGAGCTTTTGGATGGCGTCCGTTAATTGAATTTCTCCTCCTGCACCGACTTCCTGCTGTTCAAGGTACATGAAAATTTCAGGAGTGAAAACGTATCTTCCTAAAATAGCCAAGTTGGAAGGAGCTGTGCCCGGTTCAGGCTTCTCTACAAAATTTTTGACCTGGTAACGGCGGCCTTCATTTGTTAACGGATCGATAATCCCGTAGCGGTGTGTGTCGCTTTCAGGAACTTGCTGAACACCGATGATGGAAGACAATGTTTTTTCGTATTCATCCATCAGCTGACGAAGTCCCGGTTTTTCAGCCTGAACAATATCATCGCCGAGAAGAACGGCGAAAGGTTCATCGCCGATGAAGTTGCGTGCGCACCAAACGGCATGACCGAGTCCTTTTGGCTCTTTTTGGCGAATATAGTGGATATCCGCAATATTTGACGATTTTTTCACTTTTTGAAGCAGTTCGATTTTCCCTTTTTCTTCTAAATTGCGTTCCAGTTCAGGGGCATTGTCGAAATGGTCTTCTATTGCTCTTTTTCCTTTTCCGGTTACGATAATAATATCTTCGATTCCGGATTCGACAGCTTCTTCGATAATATACTGAATTGTCGGCTTATCAACGATTGGAAGCATTTCTTTAGGCATTGCTTTTGTGGCCGGCAAAAAACGAGTGCCTAAACCTGCTGCCGGAATAATGGCTTTGCGTACTTTCTTCACTGAATAACACCATCCTTGTTTCTGCAAAATCTTTTTTTCAGAACTATAACCTAGTCTTTTTCCACTTTACCACAATTGATTAAAATTCACACCTTTTAATCCGCTTTCAAAGAGTCTTATAAGGGTTTTTGCTTTGTCTGCCATTAAGCTTTACAATATCTAAGAAACGGCATAAATATGTTAACATGAAGGGATATCCGACATATAAAACGAGGTGCAGACAAACCATTGAAAAAACTAAAAGTAATGACCGTATTCGGTACAAGACCTGAAGCAATTAAAATGGCTCCGCTCGTATTAGAGCTTGAAAAATATCAGGAAATTGATTCGCTGGTGACTGTAACCGCACAGCACAGACAGATGCTGGATCAAGTGCTTGAAGCATTCAGCATTACGCCTGATTTTGATTTGAATATTATGAAAGAGCGTCAAACGCTTTCAGAAATTACATCTCATGCTTTGCTGAAACTGGACAAGCTGTTTCAAGAAGTAAAACCAGATATCGTTTTGGTCCACGGAGATACGACGACAACGTTCGCCGGAAGCCTTGCCGCCTTTTATCATCAAATCGCCGTCGGCCATGTGGAAGCCGGTCTGCGTACGCAAAATAAATACTCTCCTTTCCCTGAAGAAATCAACCGGCAGATGACGGGCGTGATCGCTGATGTGAATTTTGCGCCGACAAGCCAGGCAGAACAGAATCTGCTTGCTGAAAATAAAAAGCCGGATTCTATATTTATCACGGGAAATACGGCGATAGACGCGCTTCAAACGACAGTGCGGGAAGACTATTCTCATCCGATTTTTGACAAGCTGGAAGGAAGCAGGATGATTCTTTTGACAGCGCACAGACGTGAAAATTTAGGCAGGCCGATGGAACAGATGTTTAAGGCCGTCAGAAGAATCGTTGAAGAGTTTGAGGACGTACAAGTCGTTTATCCCGTTCATTTGAATCCCGCAGTTCGTGAGGCCGCAGAAGCCCATTTTGCTGATTCGGACAGGGTGCATTTAATAGAACCTCTGGAGGTCGTGGATTTCCATAACTTCGCTGCGAAAGCAAATTTCATTTTGACCGACTCAGGCGGGGTTCAGGAGGAAGCGCCTTCTCTCGGAAAGCCGGTCTTGGTGCTTCGGGACACAACCGAGCGCCCCGAAGGAGTAAAAGCCGGGACATTAAAGCTGGCGGGTACAGATGAAGAAACGGTGTATCAGCTGACAAAACAGCTCTTAACCGATCAGGCCGAGTATGAACGGATGTCAAAGGCGTCAAACCCTTATGGTGACGGATCGGCTTCAAAACGGATTGCGGAAGAACTGCTTTATCGGTACGGTTATAGAAAAACCCGTCCGCAGCCTTTTACAGAATAAAAAAACTCTGCATCATATGCAGAGTTTTTTTATTATTTCAGGCTTTCTTTTAATTCTTTTTTGACTGAAGCGAGGCTTGCTTCATCTAATTTGTAATAATAGATATTGTTGATTCTCGTTCCCGTTCCCTTCAGTTCATGCTGAGTGACTTTGCTGCGGGCGTTTTTATAGTCAGTCATAACCGTCCACATATCATCGAATGACATGTTTGTTTTCATATTGTTTTCAATGACCTTAAACATATCTCCGAATTTCGTGACAGACGAGATGTTTGCCCCCTTAGAAATAATCCCTTCAATCACTTGGCGCTGCCGCTGCTGTCTGCCGAAATCCCCCCGGGGGTCTTCTTTTCTCATGCGGGTGTAGGCAAGTGCTTCTTCGCCGTTCAGGCTGATGTTTCCCTTTCCGAAAGAATGCCCGTCGTAGCTGAAGGCGAACGTGCTGTTCACCGTAATTCCGCCGAGTGTATCCACGGTATCTTTAAAGCTCTCCATGTTTACCTTCACAAAGTAATCTACCGGCACATCAAGCAGATCCTCGACGGTATCCGCGGCCATCTGCGTTCCGCCGAAGGCATAGGAGTGGTTGATTTTATCCATCGTACCTTTGCCGGAGATTTTCGTATACGTATCGCGCGGGAGGCTGACCATTTCCGTTGTATTCGTTTTAGGATTGACGGTCATATAAATCATCGTATCCGCGCGCCCTTTGTCATTTTTCCGCTCATCGACGCCCATGATTAAAACAGAAATCGGATCCTTCTTTCCGAGATCTATATCCGTGTCACGTTTGTCCGATTTTTTTAAGTCTTCCTGAATGCTTGCCACCGTTGAAGCCGCTTTGTGCCACAAGTAGTAGACGTAGCCTCCTGATGATAAAACTAACAGCCCGATGATTGTTACGATTGTCAGAAGAACCTTTTTCTTCTTTCTTTTTCGTTCAGCTCTCATTTGTCATCACCTTTTCTATTAACTTTCATGATGCAATTTACTAATCTTTATAAACCCAGTCATATTTTTACTTATAACCATGTAATAGACGAAATTCTTAAAAAAAAGGTTACAAAAAGACCTTAAAATTACCTTAAAAAAAAGTTAGTATAAGACGATACATAAAGATGAGGTGAAAAAAATGAAAAAAACTATTGCAGCTTCGTTCTTAATACTGCTTTTTTCTGTTGTATTGGCAGCGTGCGGAACGGCGGAACAATCAAAGAAGGGAAGCGGTTCTTCGGAGAACCAGGCTCAAAAAGAAACGGCATATTATGTCGGTATGGCGGATACGCACACAATTGAAGTAAAAGTGGATGATCAGCCCGTCAGCTTTGAATTTTCTGATGACTTCTCTGATGTTCTGAATAAATTCAGCGAAAATGACAAAGTCAGCATTACTTACTTCACAAATGATAAAGGCCAAAAAGAGATCAAGGAAATCGAGAAAGCAAAATAATACACCAGGATCAGCAAAAGGCGGGATAAAAATTGAAGAAAACAATATGGGCTGTCTGTTTTTCTGTGATATTCAGCCTGGCTTTATTACCGGAAAGCACTTTTGCGGCCAGTTCTGATATCTCAGTAAAACTGACGAATTATATTGGTAATAAATCGACTCTGAATATCGAACCTTCAGGAACTTATAAACTGACGGGAAGCGATGTGTCCTCCGTTGTCAGATTGGGAGGCGCGTCCAAATATGATACGGCTAACGCCGCGACATCTAAGTATTGGAAAAACCCGTCCAACGTAGTCGTCGTGAATACGGACGCTTATTTTGCGGACACGCTTTCCGTCATTCCTTTAGCGAATAAACTGAAAGCGCCTGTTCTGCTGACTGAAGCGAAAAAACTGAGCAGCAGCACAGAAGCGCAAATCAAGAAATTCAATCCGGATAATATTTTAATCATCGGCGGGACGAACAGTATTTCGTCAGCCGCGGAAAAGACATTGAAGAAATACGGCCGCACGAAACGGATCAGCGGAAAAAACAGATATGATCTGTCCAAAAATATTGCGGCCGAAATGGGCAGCTATGACCAGGCGGTCGTAGTAACGGGAGATGTATATACGGATGCGCTGGCAATCGCGCCATATGCCGCGCAAAACGGCTATCCGATTCTTCTGACGAAAAAAGACTCCCTTCCGAGCTACAATCTGCCTAAAAAAGTGATCATCATGGGAGGCACTTCAAGCGTCAGCAAAGATGTGGAGAATCAAATTAAAAAGAAGGCCTCGGTCACCAAACGAATTACCGGATCAAACAGATATCAAATATCAGCAAACGCAGTCACTTCGCTTGGCATGGATGCAAGCAAAACGGTGGCTGCCAACGGGACTAAATTAGCGGACATCGTTGTCGGATCAAATATTGCCGCCGCAAATCACATGCCGCTTGTATACATCAAAAAAAGCGAAACACCCGCCGACGAGGCCAGCCTTTTTAAAACGAAAGGCACCTATTCTTATACATTAATAGGAAGCACGAATTCAATTGCCGATTCAGTTAAGGCTGCTTACGCAAAAGAGTTTTATCTCGTAAACGGAAAGATGTACCGTATTGAAACGTCCGGCGGCAAATTAGGCGTTGCAGGCATTAACAGCGGAAAAACGTCTTTCAAGGCGGTTCCTGAAAAATATTCAACAGCAAACACAATCAGCATTGACGGGAAGCCATATCTGGGGAATATGAGTTTCACTGCGGAATCCGGCAAATATGTAAGACCTGTTAATGAAAACATTCCTTTTGAGGATTATCTGAAAGGTGTCCTGCCGAATGAAATGCCGGGAAGCTGGCCGACAGAAGCGCTGAAAGCCCAGGCTGTTGCCGCCCGCACCTACTCTATCGGCAAGATGGGACAAACAGTCGCGGATACAACGGCCTTTCAGGTTTACGGGGGATACAGCTGGTATCCAAACGCCACCGCAGCCGTTAACGGAACAAAAGGGAAAGTGCTCACTTATTCCGGCAGATTGATAGATGCCACTTACTCATCAAGCAATGGCGGTTACATGGAAGCCGGCGATGAAGTGTGGGGATCGAACGTGCCGTATTTAGTAGCCAAAAAGGACACAAAAGATCCGGAAATCAGCTGGTCTTTAACATTGCAGAAGCAGCAGCTGCCAGCGGGTCTGGATATGAAAAATCCCGCATCCTGGTGGTCTAAAACAAACGAAGTAAATGCTGCGCAGCTCAACGGAATAAAAAATTGGCTGATGAAAAATAAAGAAACCAATGCAAGTTCCATAAAAATTGCAAGCATCTCTGATCTCTCGCTCACCGGAAAAACAAAAGGCCAGCGCGCGGAAGACGCCGCGGTGAAGGTCACGTACCATGTGAATGACAAGTCGAAGGGCTATGTCATGAACAAGACTGCATCTGTTGAGGTGAAAGCGTCTGAACTCAGGACGATGATCGGAGCTTCATCTTTTAAAAGCACATACGCCAGTGCGTCCGGTAATTCTTCGCAAATCACGATATCAGGAAAGGGATACGGTCACGGCGTAGGAATGAGTCAATACGGAGCAAAAGAAAGAGCGGAGGCCGGAGAGCCGTATACTTCTATTCTTGCGTTCTATTATCCTAATACAGCACTTACAAACTACTAAACTTCTGTGGAGGAGATCGGATTGAAATTCATCATAAAATGTCTCCCCGTCTTTATTCTCGGGGTCATTCTATTTGTCCCTTCCGCTTTGGCTGACAACACGGTTAAAAGAATCGGCGGAAGCACCCGGTATGATACGGCTGTACTGGCGGCAAAACAATCATGGGGTGAAGCGAAAACGGTAATTATCACCGGCGGAACTTCATATGCCGATGCAATTGCCGCTGCGCCGCTTGCATATCAAAAAAATGCGCCGCTGCTGTTTACAAATAAAGATCAGCTGTCTGCCGGCACAAAAAAGGGATTAATTGATTTAAAAACGAAAAATGTGATTATCGTAGGCGGCACACCTGCCGTTTCTAAAAATACCGCAAATCAAATTGCTAAATTAGGCATCAGTGTCAAACGATTATCAGGGAGTACGAGATATGCCACAGCCGCAAAAGTGGCGGGTGAAATGACAAGATCTTCTACAGCCCTTGTGGTCAACGGGTTTGTTGATGCAGATGGAATGGCTGCGATTTCTTATGCGTCCGCTAAAAAATATCCGATTTTATTCACTAATGATTCAACGTTAAATGATTCTACGTCCAATGCGATCAAAAGCTTAGGGATTAAAAACACGATTGTCATCGGCGGGACAAGCAGCATCAGCAGCTCACTTTATAATAAGCTGCCGAACCCTTCAAGAATCAGCGGCAAAAACCGCTATAACCTGTCTGTGAATCTTGCAAAAAAGACAGGCTTAAGCACAGGCTATACGTTTGTTACCAATGGCTTTAAAGAGGCGGATACCATCGTCGGAGGCGTGCTGAGCGCCAAACAGGGAAGAGTTCACCAGCTGACGAATGGAGACAGTCTGTCAAAAGACGTCCGGACGTATATCGGAAGTAAAAACATCACCAGCTTCACCGTCATAGGAAGTGCTTCATCTTTAAGCAACAATGCCGCGTCGCAGCTTAAAAATCCCGTTGTCGGCAAAACGGTCTTTATTGATCCGGGGCACGGCTATCAGGATTCAGGTGCAACCGGAAACGGCTTGCTTGAGAAAAATGTAAACCTTGATATCGCTACGCGTCTTAACAATCAATTATACGGCGCGGGCGCGCTTACTGTAATGTCGAGAAAGGGCGACACCTTTGATTCGCTTGAGGAGAGAGTGAACAAAGGGGCGAAGGCGAACGCCGATATTTTCATCAGCGTCCATGCAAATGCGAATGATAACAGCAGTGCAAACGGTACGGAGACGTATTATGATAAAACCTACCAATCCGCAAACAGTCTGAGGCTTGCCCAAAATATTCAGCCGAGAATGGTTTCTGCTCTCGGCACGCGTGACCGCGGTGTGAAAACTGCCGGATTTTACGTCATTAAGTATTCTAAAATGCCGAGTGTCTTGTTAGAAACCGGTTTTGTCACAAGCCCGATTGATGCCAATATTTTAAAACAATCAACGAAAAAGGACAGACTCGCGGCGGGGATCACCCAAGGCGTTTCCTCCTATTTCAGATAATTTTTTTCATGGAAACAGACCGGTTCATACCGGTCTGTTTTTTTATTTTTTCATTATGCTTTGTCTCAAATATGGATATGAATAGATTTACAATAAAAAAACAATAATCGAAACATTCTAATAAACATTAACGTTTCCTTTACTTCCAATTAACATCCATCTGCTAAACTCACGGCATAGGTCATCAAACATCCCAACAAATCGTGAGGTGTGTGTCAGTGGGAGCAGAGAAAAGCATGAATGTAAATAATAACTATGCAGTGCGGCAGGGGACTTCCGCTGCCGTTACGGAAAGAACGGCCCGTTATTTGGCTTTTAAGCGATTCATGGACATTGTGTTTGCGCTTGCGGGGCTTTTGGCGGCGCTCCCGGTGATGGGCCTGTTCTCCATACTGATTCGTTTGGAGTCGCCCGGCCCGGCTTTTTACAAGCAGGAGCGGGTAGGCAAAGACGGGAAGCCGTTTTATTTGTATAAGCTCCGCTCTATGAAAATAGATGCTGAAAAATCGGGGGCGGTCTGGGCGCTGAAAAAGGATCCCCGCGTGACAAAGGTCGGCGCTTTTATCAGAAGGACCCGTATTGATGAGCTGCCGCAGCTGGTAAATGTGCTTCGGGGAGAAATGAGCCTGATCGGCCCGCGTCCCGAGCGTCCCGTGTTTACGGAACAGTTTCAGGCTGAGATTCCGGGGTTTACAGAGCGGCTGGCCGTTAAGCCGGGATTAAGCGGCTGGGCGCAGGTCAACGGGGGATATGACATGACACCGAGGGAAAAACTGATGTTTGACTTATATTATATCCGCAACCTGACCTTTTCATTGGAACTGAAGATTATGCTCAAAACGTGCAAAGTGATCTGGACCGGTGACGGGGCGCGATAAAAATTCTGGTCAGCAGACAAAAAAGTAGGGAAAACGATGCCTAGTATTACAAATCAAATTTTGAGCGGCGCCAAATGGACAAGTATTTCGACAGCGTGTATTACGGTCATTCAAATCGTCCAATTCGCCCTGCTCGGGCGGGTCATGTCACTGGCTGAATTCGGCCTTGTCGGCATGATCACAACGGTAGTGGTGTTTGCCCAAATTGCGCTTGATATGGGTTTTGGCGCCGCGCTCATTCAAAAAGATCATGTGACTGAAAAACAGATGTCTTCCTTGTACTGGCTGAATATCATAACGGGGCTTGCGCTGTTTGCGCTGCTGTTTTTCAGCAGTCCGCTCATTGCCGATTTTTATCGGCGGGAGGAGCTTGTCTATTTAATCCGCGTGCTGGCCGTCATGTTTTTAATCGCGCCGATCGGTCAGCAATATCAGTATATGCTGCAAAAAGCGCTGGCATTTAACACGCTAAGCAAGATTGAAATCTTTTCAAATGTGCTGTCCTTCGTTTACTTGGCGGCTGCGGTTTTTTATACGGACCCGATTCTCGCCTATGTGATTTCCCAGGTGCTGCTGCAATCGTCAAAAGGCATTCTGTACTGGGTGTCCTGCAGAAAAACATGGAGACCGGCGTTCGTTTTTGATCTGAAGGGAATGAAAGGCTTCTTTTCTTTCGGGGCCTTTCAGCTGTCTTCCCGGCTTGTGAACCGGCTCGGGGCGAATATTGATATGATTCTGATCGGCAGTTTTATCGGCGCCGAGGCGCTCGGCATTTACAATCTGGCCTACCAGATTGTCACGCTTCCGGTATTAAAAATCAATCCGATCATTACGAGAGTCGCGTTTCCCGTCTTTGCGAAAAACAAGCATGAAAACAGCGTTATCAGAGAAGGGTTTCTCAATATGACCAAAATACTCGCGCTGATATCCTTTCCGCTCTTGCTCGGTTTGGTTTCAGTATCGGATGCATTCGTGGCTTCGGTTTTCGGAGAAAAATGGCTGGCGGCTGTCCCGGTTTTAAACGTTCTCGCCATCGTCGGGATTTTAAGGGTTCTGATGAATCCGAACGGATCAGTGCTGCTGGCAAAAGGGCGGGCCGATCTGACATTTTATTGGGACGCCGGGGTGATGCTGCTGTATAGCGCATCTTTGTACGCCGCCGTGCTGTCCGGAAATCTCTTGACGGTAGCCTGGACGTACGCTTTCATCAGCATCCTGAATTTCCTGATCGGGCGCTGGCTGCTGGCATATGTCATTAAGCTGCGGCTGTCGGCTTACTTCAAAGCCGTGGCCAAACCGTTTCTGCTTACGGCGGCAATGGGTGTCATCGCCTTTACAGCCAGCTTCGGGACGGAGCGGATCAGCCTTGATGTCAAGCTGCGGCTGGCGATCTCCGTAGCCTGCGGCGCGTTGTGTTATTTATTCCTGTTAGGAAAAGCTTATCCGCATATGAAAAGTAAATTAAGAAAAGGACGTTTGTTATGAAGGTATTGTGGATGACAAGTGTATATCCGAGCAGTGAGAAGCCGGGAGAAGGCGTTTTTCATGAGACGCAGGCCCAAGAACTGAGAAAGCTTGGCGCGGAGATGACTGTCATTTGTCCGCGGCCGAAACTCGCCGCGCCATTCCGGGTGCTGAAAAAGACGTATCGGCAAAAGGATATAAGGCCGGCGCATGAATGGCGGAGAGGCGTGTCCGTCCACCGGCCGTTTTATCAGGCGGTTCCCGGACAGCTGAAATGGGCGCAGCCGCATAAAAGAATGGCGTTATCGGTTCTTTCCGAAATTAAAAATCATGGCCTGAAGCCCGATCTGATTCACGCGCATTTCGCCATGCCGTCAGGCGGAGCGGCGGCCATTGTGTCAAAGGCTTTAGGCATCCCGTATGTGCTGACCTTGCATGGCAGTGATGTCAATGTCTATCCGCATTACAGCAAAAGCGCTCATCGCGCATTTACATTTGCGGTGCGGGAAGCAGCCGATATTTACGCTGTGAGCGGCAGTCTGCGGGAACAAATGAAAAAGCTCATCGAAGCGGAGTGCAGCGTGCTTCCGATCGGCATCACGCTTGACGCCTTCCGAAAAAGGAACGAGACGAAAGAAGCCGTCAGAAAACGGCTCGGCCTTCCTCCGGATAGAAAACTGATCGTGTTCATCGGCAGGCTTGTCAAAGAGAAAGGTGTTTTCGACTTATCAAAAGCCGTTCAGTCATTGGATGAAAGATATGAAGCTGTCTTTGTCGGTGACGGTCCCGCCGAATCTTCATTGCGTGAAGCCGCTCATATCGTCACGGGGCAAGTGCCGAACGACAAGGTACAGGACTATCTGCTGGCCTCGGATGTAATGGCGCTGCCGTCCTACAGTGAAGGCATGCCGACTGTGGTCATTGAGGCGCTCGCTCTGAAGGTGCCGGTGATCTGTACCGATGTCGGAGGATTGGCTTCTTTATTTGGGAAATATAGAGGTTTGCTGATCAAGCCGGGTTCACCTGGCACACTGGCAGAATCCATTCTGCAATATGACGAAGGAGAGGCTTGGACGCCGCAAACAGCCGAGGAACTTTCTCAAACCGTCCGCACGTATTTTGACGCAAGCCACAATGCGAAAACGCTGAAAGAGAAATACCGGTCCGTAATAAACCGGGCCGGGCAAGAGGAGAACCTTTCGAAAGAGGGATGAAGCTGTGAAAAAAATCGCTGTATTAGGAACAGGGTATGTAGGTCTTGTATCTGGAACTTGTTTTGCGGAAATCGGCCATCATGTGACTTGCTGTGACATCAATGAAGCGAAAATCAGAAGCTTGCAAAACGGAGTCATCCCGATATATGAACCGGGGCTTGAGGAATTAGCCGAAAAAAATGTCAGTGCCGGGCGGTTATCCTTTACGGCCGATATTGAGCCGGCTGTGAAAGCCGCTGATATCGTCTATATCGCCGTCGGTACGCCGATGTCAAAGACGGGTGAAGCCGATCTGACCTACATTAAGGCAGCGGCGCAAACAATCGGAGAACAGCTGAACGGATACAAAATCATTGTCACCAAAAGCACTGTTCCGGTCGGGACGGGAAAGCTCGTTTACCAAATCGTCAGCGAAGCGTCAAAGGGAAAATATCCGTTTGATGTCGCGTCAAATCCTGAATTCCTCCGCGAAGGTTCGGCGGTGCGGGATACGATGCAGATGGAGCGGGCGGTTATCGGCGCCACAAGCGAACATGCCGCTTCGGTCATTGAAGAGCTTCATAAGCCGTTCCGTACGAAGATCGTAAAGACCAATCTTGAAAGCGCGGAAATGATTAAGTATGCCGCAAATGCTTTTTTAGCCGCCAAAATATCTTTTATTAACGATATCGCCAATATTTGCGAACGTGTCGGGGCGGACATTTCTCACGTGTCAGAAGGCGTCGGTCTTGACAGCCGGATCGGGAATAAATTTCTGCAGGCCGGCATCGGATTCGGCGGATCCTGCTTTCCGAAGGATACAACGGCTTTATTGCATATCGCAAACGCCGCCGGCTATCCGTTTGAAATGATGGAAGCCGTCATTGAAACCAATCAGAAGCAGCGGGTCCGTATTACGGAAAAATTGAACCGCGCCATCGGTCCCTTAAAAGGGAAAACCGTGGCCGTACTGGGGCTGGCCTTTAAACCGCATACAAATGACGTCCGCTCCGCCCCGGCTCTTGATATCATCACAAGTCTTAAAGAGCAGGGCGCTCACGTGAAAGCGTATGATCCGATCGCGATTCCCGAAGCGTCAGCGATATTAGGAGAAGGCGGCATTGAATATCACACAGAGATGTACAGTGCCATCAAAAACGCGGACGCATGCCTGATTACAACAGATTGGCCGGAAGTCAAGGAGATGGATCTTCAGAGAGTGAAGCAGCTGCTCAAACAGCCGGTCATCATTGACGGCAGAAATATGTTTCCGTTGGAGTATATGAGGGTTTCAGGATTCACTTATCATTCCGTCGGACGTCCGGCGGTTCATGCCGATCGGCAAATAAAAGAACTGGCAAGATAGAAAAAGATTTGTTTTCAGGCTCTCGGCAGTCCGGCTCGGCTGCCGGTTTTGGAAAGGGGTTTGCCATGTGAGTATCAAACGTTCAGCGGCACATGTTCTTGTGCTGCTTGCCGCTGTCATTACAGGAGGATGCATCATGCTGGGGGCGGTCAGGGCGGATGCCGGCTTCGGAAAAATCACCGTGCTGCTGCTTGCCGCCATGATCGGCATTGCCGGACTTGCTTTGCTATCCGCCTTTACAACAAACGGTCAGATGTTTATGGGGCTCATTTATATACTGATCGCGTGTACATTTTTAAACCAGGCCTTCTTTGCGGTTCATCTCGGATTTTTCAGCTTATTTATATACCGGCTGTTATTAATCGGAGCGGGCGCCCTTCACATCGCCGGCATCCTGACAAACCGTCATCATATTGACAGATGGAATCGGGTGAATGTAAAAGGGGTTCTGATGTTTTTCGCCTTATGGTTTACATACGGTCTCCTATCGTTATTGTGGGCAAAATCCGTGACGTACGGGATTAAATATTTAGCTTTAATGGGAATGGGCATGTTTTTGATTTATCTTATTGTCATGTTCATTCAGCGCTTTGATCAGCTGATGGTTTTTTACGGCATATGGCTTGTGATGACCATTTTTGTGATGGCGATCGGCTTTTACAACCATTTTACACACAACCATCTGCCGAGCTCCACGCTTTATAACGGCCCGCAGTACAAACAGCATTATCCGACGTCCGTTTTCTTTAATCAAAATGATTTCGCGACGTTTTTGTGCATCAGTTTCTTTCTGTATGCGGCGGCGGTGAAAAATATGAAAAACGGCTATGTGAAGGCCGTCAGCCTGCTCTTTGCGATCTGCGCTTTGTATTTAATCATTTTGACCGGTTCGCGCGCGAGTCTGCTGGGCATATGCGCGGGGGCGGCTGTATACGTCTTCATCCTGCTGCCTTCCGTGTTGAAAAAATTCGCGCTGTACGCTGCGGGAGCGGGTGCTGCGCTGTTTGCGGTTTTATTTGCGGGCCGTATCACCAATGCCGTCTTGAATCTGTTTTCAGCTCCGCAGGCGATGCCGGGACAGCAGCCGCTTCCTTCCAACCTCGCGAGGGCGAATCTTTTAAAGAACGCCTTTCACTATGTGATTGATTCCTGGGGGTTCGGAGTGGGTGCCGGAAATGTCTCTTACTATTTAAAAGCGGAGCCTGTTTATGATACGGGCGGGGTAGTTGAGGTGCACAACTGGCTCGTCGAGATTATGGCGAACTTCGGCGTGCTTACGATGCTCGGTTACCTGACAGTCTATTTGTTCCTTTTTTGGACACTTTATAAATGTCATGAAAGAAAATCGGAAAATCAGTCAAGACTGATCACAGAAGGACTTATCACGGCGATGGCCGGTTTTTTGGTAAGCAGCATCAGCCCAAGCTCCGTATCAAATTTATTTTTCCACTGGGTATTTCTCTCGCTCGTGATCGCGGCGGTCAATATATTGAGGCGTTTACAAAAGGAGTCTGCCGTCACGGCGTACTATGAAAAACAGGGAGATGCGAGATGAAGGATATGTTGACAAGAATAACCCGGCGTATCAAAAAAAATATCATTTGGATCATTGCGCTGCCCGTTGTGTTAGGGGCGGCGGGATATGTATTGCCGTCAAAAATAAGCGGAAACAGCAGTTTTACATCAGAAGCCGCGATCGCCGCGGGAAATTATGATCATCCGCTTTATAACAATACAAAAGAAATCCCGCTCCTTTTGACGAGCGATGCCTTTTTAAAGCAGGCTCTGCCTGATAAAACAGACGAAGAAAGAGCGGCCGTGAAAAGTAAACTGACTGTCGAAACACAATCAGATTCATTGATCACGGTCAGCTACAGCGGCCAAAACAAACAGGAGACCGAATCGGTGTTTCAAGCCGTCATAACAACTTTTCTGAAGAATGATCAGGACCTGTTTGAGAAACGGGCAAAAGTAGTGCGGCAGAGTATTGCTGCGCTTGAAGGAGAAACCGTCAGCGCGGACGCCAAAGTGGATAAGGAACGATTTTTATACGAATTGAAAAATACGCAGCTGAACCTGAAAGCGGCCGGCGTCATCAATTCAGAGCCGATGAATGAAACGGCGGGACAAGGCATGCCGCCGAAAAAGAAAGCGGTTCTGGGCGTTTTAATCGGCATTGCAGTTGCATTTATGTTCATTGTCATTCCGGAGTTTTTTAGAGAGTCCTTGTAAAAATCTGCGATGGAGATGTGACCATGACAAACTGGAAACCTTTCGTATCTGTCATTACACCGTCTTATAACGCAAGTGAATATATCGAAGACACGATTCAGTCCGTTTTACATCAAAGCCACCCGCATTGGGAAATGATTATCGCGGATGATTGTTCAACGGACGGAACGAGAGATATTTTACGGCAATATGAACAAAAAGATGAGCGGATCCGCGTCGTTTATTTAGATAAAAACGGGGGAGCCGCGGCTGCCAGAAATACAGCCCTTAAACATGCCAAGGGCCGTTATGTCGCATTTCTGGACAGCGATGACAGATGGAAAAAGGAAAAGCTTCAAAAACAGCTTGCGTTTATGGCGGAGCGTTCCTGCGCTTTTTCATTTACGGGCTACAGCGTCATGGAGCAGGACGGAACGCCGACGGACAAAACGATTCAAGCCCCTGAAAGCCTGTCATATGATGAAGCTTTAAAAAACACGATTATCGGATGTTTAACGGTCATGATTGACAGAGAGCAGACGGGGCAGATTCAAATGCCTGATATCAGAACGCGGCAGGATTTAGCGACATGGCTTTCCCTGCTGAAAAGGGGATTTACGGCTTACGGCCTGAATGAGTGCCTTTCAGAATACAGGCTTGTGCAGAATTCGATTTCAAGCAACAAGTGGAAAGCCGCAAAAAAAACGTGGTTTGTTTATAGAGAAATTGAGCGCCTGCATTTTATCAAGGCTTCGTGGTGTTTTATGCAATATGCGAAAAACGCGGTCTTGAAAAGACTGTAGGCGTCAGAGGAGCTGGGTGATGAAGGTGGAACCGATTATTCACGTAATCGTCGGAGCGGCGGAATGGGGGCATGACCGGCTGAGATACAGACGGCACCGGCTGGCTGAATTTCTTGCCCGGCAAAAAGAAACGAAAAGCGTCATTTGGGTATGCCCGTCCCCGCGAGCCAATGATGGTCAGACGGCCGGGATCGCCGAGGGAATCCGGCAGTTCACTGTAAAGGATCTCATGCAGCAAAAAGCATTCCGTTTCGGCAGGTATACAGACATGTGTTACAGGCATAAACTTTCACCATTGTTGCACATGCTGAAGGAAGAAGGAGAAGGGGCCCGCTGCTGCTTATGGTACACCTTCCCCGGTTTTCCGCTTCTGGCAGATCTGTTTCCTTGGGATGAAGTGATTTACGATTGCAGTGATCTGTGGGCCGCTCCGATCAGCGGCCGGGCCGGTGTGCTGTCAAATGTAAGAAGAAACATCATTAAACAGGCGGAAATGAGAATCATTCAGCGTGCCGATTCCATCACCTGCACATCTGACTGTCTGCACCGGGAGGTCGGAAAAAAGCTGGAGAACCCGCACCAGAAAGTGTTCACCATTGAAAACGGAGTGGAATATGACCTGTTTTCACGGGAAAATAAACAGCCGGATGAAGACATTTTACGGGGACGGAACGGAACGGTTCTCGGTTTTATCGGCGGAATCAAACCGAAGCTCGATTTTGCGCTTATGGCGGAAACGGCAGATGTGCGGCCTGACTGGACGATTTTATTGGTGGGCCCGAACACGGCTCAGGACGATCCGGATTTCGAGTCGCTTCTGGAACGCCCGAATGTCATCTGGACGGGACCTGCCGCGCCGAATGAAGTGCCGTCCTATATGCAGCTTGTCGACATCGGCATCATGCCGTATAAAAATTCACCTTATAATGACGCGGTATTTCCGCTCAAGCTTTTTGAATTTTTAGCTGCCGGGAAACCGGTTGTCGGCTGCAACCTTTCTTCTACGTCAAAAATCAAAAGGCCTTACGTTTATGAATACGTTGAAGGGAGCGACCCCGCAGATTTCATCGCGGCCTGCGAAGCGCTTCTGGCAGCGGACCGCCGCGGATCATACGAGGCTTTGCGCCGTGAATTGGCCCGGAGACGAGATTGGAATGTTTTATTCGGCCGAATGCTCGAATGCACGGGTATATTGAAAAATGCGCAATCCCATTAAAAGGGAAAGCGCATTTTTTGATTTGCGTGTTTCTTTTTGATGATGCTTGTTATAATAACTAGTAAGAATTATAATGGAAGGAACGGTTCAATATCAGAAAAGACTTCATATAATTCCAAAGGAGACTTCTTTATGCTTGACGAACGCATGTTTCGCATAGTTGTTGCGTTTTTTGTCTCTCTGCTAACGGTTTTAATCCTAACTCCTATCGTAAAAAAAATTGCGATCAAAATAGGTGCAGTTGACCAGCCCAGCAACCGAAAAGTACATGATAAAATAATGCCCCGTATGGGCGGCTTGGCCATCTTTATCGGCGTAGCGGCGGGTGTGCTCGCGGCCGGCATATATAATGAAACAAAAATGACCGCCATTACGGTGGGTGCGTTTATTATTGTTATTTTAGGAATCCTTGATGATAAATACCAATTAAGCGCAAAGGTAAAGTTTTTCGTCCAGCTGGCCGTGGCCATTATGATTGTGAGCACGGGACTGAAAATGGACTTTTTCTCCGTACCGTTTTTAACGGAACGTTTAGAATTGGGATGGGTCGCTTACCCGCTGACTGTGTTATGGATCGTCGGTATTACGAATGCGATGAACCTGATTGACGGTTTGGACGGACTCGCTGCCGGCCTGTCGGTCATCGGACTCTCCACTATCGCCGTTATGGCGTTATCCGGAGGGAAAATCCTTATTCTGTCACTTTCACTTGTCGTGATAGGAAGCACACTCGGATTTTTATTTTATAATTTTCACCCGGCAAAGATATTTATGGGAGATACCGGATCGCTCTTTCTAGGATACGTCATCTCAGTACTCTCATTATTAGGTCTTTATAAAAGTGTTACTTTATTCAGTATCATCATTCCGATCATCATTTTGGGCGTGCCGATTTTTGATACGACATTCGCCGTCATCAGGCGGATTTTAAACAAACAGCCGATCTCAGCGCCTGATAAGTCACATATACACCACCGGCTGATGGCCTTCGGGCTGTCACACCGCACGGCTGTCATTATCATTTATTTAATCGGCTTTATTTTCAGCGTCAGTGCCATCCTGCTGAAAAGTGCGACCATATGGCTTTCGCTGTTTATTATTTTTGTATTGATTGTATTTATGCAAATCATAGCAGAGGTCACAGGGTTAGTAAATGAACAATTTAAACCATTTACCAAGTTTTACAAAAGATTGGTAAAGAAAAATTAAAAAGAGCAGATCATGCGAATGGTCTGCTTTTTTGCTATTCTCTTATTATATAGAAATACCCGATCCTGCTCAAAGGATCGGGTTTACTCTTAATAGCCTGTTGTGCCGCCGGACTGTGTGCTGTCCGTACCGTTTGCACCTGCAGTACCGTTGGTTGAATCGGTTGTGCCGCTTGTTCCTGTGCTGCCGGAAGTCGAATCAGTCGTACTGTCCGTTCCGGTGCTGTCAGAAGCGGGATCGGACGCCGTGCTGCTTCCGGACGGGTAATCCAGGTGCTTCTGCAATTCCTGCCGTACTTTTTCGAGATTGGCTGGATCCGGCTGGAAATAATATGTTCCGCGCGTAGTTGCGGTTCCGCCTAAATATAAATCTGATCCTGTTATGGTCAGTGTATCAATCTTTTTGCTGGTAAAGCCGCTGTAAATCTGCTGAAGAGCGAGTCCTTCAGTGATTCGGATATTTGTTTGGACGTTATTGCTCGCTGTTTCAGCGATTTTATCGATTTTAGCAATATTTCCAGCTCTTGACATTTGGTCGATCAGTGCGTTTAAGATTTGCTTTTGGCGGTCATTCCGGCCGAAGTCTCCGCGCTTATCCTGCTTTCTCATCCGCGCGTAAGCCAAAGCCTGCTCACCGTTCAAATGCATGTTTCCTTTCTTGAAATAGATCCGTTTCTTTTTACTGACGTCACTCATCTCGTCGAAGTCAAACGGCACTTTTACATCGACCCCGCCTACCTCATCAATAACATCCTTAAAGCCATTGAAGTCGACAGTGACATACTTATCAATCGGTATGCCTAATAAGTCTTCGACGGTTGAGACGGTTTCATCCGCTCCGCCCTTAGCAAAAGCCGCATTGATTTTTGTTTTGTTACCGGTTGTGTCACCGGCAAGCGTCACCCGCGTATCACGCGGAATACTCAGCATTTTCATTGTTTTATTTCTCGGATCAAGGGTAACGACAATAAGAGAATCTGATCGTCCGCCTTTTCCGCTGGTGGCATAATTTTCGATCCCCATAAACAAAATGGAGAACGGTTTTTTCTTCATATTGATGACTTTATCCCGCAATTTTGATTTGTCTCCGCGGGAAAGGGCATCATATGCATTATCTGCCGCATTAATCGTTTTGTATACTTTGTATCCGCCAAATCCGGCAGCGACTAACAAAACGAGGGTAAGCAGCAGCAAAATCCGTTTGAATATGATCTTTCGTTTGCTTTTCTTTTTCTTTCGAACACGCACTCTTACACGTTCAGCCATTACATTAGTCTCCTTTAGGGCTGACGTCTGTTTCTAAATACGTCAGTTCTCCCTCTGTATTCTTACTCTTGCCGTTCGTCAGTTCTGTCATCCATTTTAGAAACGCTTCTTTGTCTTTTTCTTCAACGTACGTTTCAAATTCGACATGATCCGCATAATGGATATCTTTCAGTAAAAAAACTGATTCTCTCAGTTCGTTCTCTATCTTGCCGAGCCACGTATAATCCGCTGATGTATGCATAATCCGCATCAGCTTCCGCTCCGTAACTCCTATATGATTTAAGCCTTCAGACACTGACTTCCCATATGCACGAATCAATCCGCCTGCACCGAGCTTTATTCCGCCGAAATACCGGGTAACCACCGCGCAGGTATCTTTCAGACCTCGTTTTTTCAGCACTTCCAGCATGGGGACGCCGGCTGTTCCGCTTGGTTCTCCGTCATCATTGGCCTTTTGTATATGGTCGGTTTCGCCGATCAGATAAGCTGAGCAGTTATGAGTCGCATTCCAGTGCTGTTTTTTTATCTTTTGTATAAATTCCTGCGCTTCCTCTTCAGAAGCAGCACGGCTCAGGTGACAGATAAAACGTGATTTTTCAATCACAATCTCATGTTCACCCGCTTCTTTAACAGTTAAATAGCTGTGCAGCATGATTGCTGGACCCTCCTGACAAGCATTAAAAGACTTGTTTCTACAAATTCGAACAGACTTTAGAATTTTTGCGCATATTTTGGTATCATGAAAGAGTAAGATACTATATAAAAATGTTTTTTTCTAGAATATACGCATTCTTTCATTATAATTCGACATAAATTGCAGTTCAATTACATTTATAATAAAAATACATAACAACACCGTTACGGAGGGAGACAGATGAATAAATCGAAGATGGACTCCAAAGTTTTGGATTCTATACTTATGAAAATGCTGAAAACCGTGGACGGGAGCAAGGACGAGGTTTTTCAAATCGGAGAGCAGTCGCGCCAGCAATATGAGCAGCTGGTTGAAGAACTCAAACAGATCAAACAGCAGGTGTACGAAGTCATTGAGCTGGGCGACAAACTTGAAGTTCATACGCGGCACGCACGAAACCGCTTGTCTGAAGTAAGCAGAAATTTCCATAAGTTCAGCGAAGAAGAAATTCGCAACGCCTATGAAAAGGCGCACAAACTTCAAGTGGAACTGACGATGATCCAGCAGCGTGAAAAGCAGCTGCGGGAGCGCAGAGATGATTTAGAACGCCGGCTTTTAGGGCTTCAGGAAATCATTGAACGGTCAGAATCATTGGTCAGCCAAATAACCGTCGTTCTGAATTACCTGAATCAAGACCTTCGCCAAGTAGGGCTTCTTCTTGCCGATGCGCAGGCTAAACAAGATTTCGGCTTAAGAATCATCGAAGCCCAAGAGGAAGAAAGAAAAAGAGTTTCCAGAGAAATTCATGACGGTCCCGCGCAAATGCTGGCAAATGTCATGATGAGATCGGAATTAATTGAACGGATCTTCCGCGACCGCGGCACGGAGGACGGATTTCAGGAAATCAGAAATCTTCGGCAGAATGTGCGGAATGCCCTTTACGAAGTCAGAAGGATTATATATGATTTAAGACCGATGGCATTGGACGATCTCGGGCTGATTCCGACACTGAGAAAATATCTTTATACAACTGAAGAATACAACGGAAAGGTGAAAATACATTTTCAGTGTATCGGAGACACGGAGAACAAAAGGCTTGCCCCGCAATTTGAAGTGGCGCTTTTCCGTCTCGCTCAGGAAGCCGTCACAAATGCACTCAAACATTCAGAATCAGAGGAAATAACAGTAAAAGTGGAAGTAACCGCTGATTTTGTCGTTCTTATCATTAAGGACAACGGAAAAGGCTTTGATATTAAGGATGCTAAACAAAAGAAAAACAAGTCATTCGGCTTGCTGGGAATGAAAGAAAGAGTAGATCTGCTTGAAGGAACGATAACGATAGACTCTAAAATAGGTCTTGGGACATTTATCATGATTAAGGTTCCGTTATCTCTCGGCCTATAATTTGTTAAATAGAGCCAAAAGACATATTGACCGAACAGCGGCGTATATAGAACAATAGGATAAGGAGGCGTAGCGTGTGACTAAAGTAAATATTGTTATTATCGACGACCATCAACTATTCCGTGAGGGTGTAAAAAGAATATTGGATTTTGAACCTACCTTTGAAGTGGTAGCAGAAGGTGACGATGGAGATGAGGCGGCTCGAATCGTCGAGCATTATCATCCCGATGTTGTCATAATGGACATCAATATGCCGAATGTAAATGGAGTAGAGGCTACTAAACAGCTTGTTGAGCTGTACCCTGAATCTAAGGTGATTATCCTCTCCATCCATGATGATGAAAACTATGTAACTCATGCTTTAAAAACAGGTGCAAGAGGCTATCTCCTGAAAGAGATGGACGCAGATACTTTAATCGAAGCAGTGAAAGTGGTAGCCGAGGGCGGTTCTTACCTTCACCCGAAAGTAACCCACAATCTTGTCAACGAATTCCGCCGTCTTGCGACAAGCGGAGTTTCTGCTCATCCTCAGCATGAGGTTTATCCGGAAATCCGGAGACCATTACATATATTAACGAGACGGGAATGTGAAGTGCTGCAAATGCTTGCAGACGGAAAAAGCAACCGCGGAATCGGTGAATCATTGTTTATCAGTGAGAAAACAGTGAAAAATCACGTGAGTAATATTTTGCAGAAAATGAACGTTAATGACCGGACACAAGCCGTTGTCGTAGCCATTAAAAACGGCTGGGTAGAGATGCGTTAGTCATGTATGAGAAGACTTGCCATAATAGGCAAGTCTTTTTTTACTGCTTCATATCTATTAAAATACTTATTAAGTACTTAATAAGGCAGGTAAAGTGATGAAGATTGCAGTTGTAACAGACAGTACAGCATATATTCCGAAAGAGATGAGAGAAGAACATCATATTCATATGATCCCTCTTCAAGTGGTTTTCGGTGAAAAAACATTTCGCGAAGAAACAGAACTCGACTGGAGAAGTTTTTATAAAGAAGTAAAAAATCATGATGAGCTGCCGACTACGTCCCAGCCTTCTTTCGGTGAATTAATCGCATTGTACGAAGAACTGGGCAAAACATATGACGCAGTCATAAGCATACATTTGTCCAGCGGAATCAGCGGAACTTATAACAGCGCCGCCTCGGCAAACACTATGGTTGATCATATTAAAGTTTATCCCTTTGATTCAGAGATCAGCTGTTTGGCGCAAGGTTTTTATGCATTAAAGGCAGCACAGCTCATTAAAGACGGTGTTGACTCACCGGAAGAGATTATAAAAGAGCTGGAAGAAATGAAAAAAACAGTCCGTGCGTATTTTATGGTGGACGATTTATCACACCTCCAGCGGGGCGGGCGTCTAAGCAGTGCTCAGGCTTTTATCGGCGGTCTGTTAAAGGTAAAGCCTATTCTTCATTTTGACAATAAGGTAATTGTTCCTTTTGAGAAGATTCGGACACGCAAAAAAGCGATTTCGAGAATTTTTGAGCTGTTTGGGGAGGATGCAAGTAAAGGAATCCCGATGCGGGCCGCTGTCATCCATGCAAACAGGGAAGAAGAAGCGGCGGATATTATACAGGAGTTAAGCGGTAAATATCCTCATGTCGAATTCTATAACAGCTATTTCGGTGCCGTGATCGGAACCCATCTGGGCGAAGGCGCCATCGGAATCGGCTGGTGTTTTAAAAACTAAGTGAAAATCTCCGTTTTCAAGGGCGGAGATTTTTTTATTATTAAATTTTCGTGATTCGACAAAAAAATTCCCGGCAGGCATACTTTGAGCAGAAAGGAGGCAGGGAGATGGCCGAAGGTGCTTCAGAATTTTCAGAGGTGCGGGATTTCTTTTACGGCCGGCATTTATTGAGATCTGAGATACCGTTTTCAGATCAGCGCATCAATCGTTTTATAGAAAAAGAGTATATAACGGCTGAGCCGTCAATCATCCGCCGGAAAAACCGTTACGTCTGCCAACGATGCGGTCAGTCTGATCAAGCCTGCTTTGCGGCATTTTGGGCGCCCTCTGCCAAGAGGCAGATTACCTATTGCCGTGCCTGTGTCATGATGGGAAGGGCTGATGAACTGACATCATTATATTCTTGGAATCAAGCCCCTGAAAACAGCTGGGAGCCTGTAAAGCTTTCTTGGGAAGGAACACTGACAGACGGACAGAAGCAGGCCGCCGCCGCGCTTACAGATGCGATAAAAGAGAGACAAGAGCTGTTAGTATGGGCGGTTTGCGGATCGGGGAAAACAGAGATGCTGTTTCCTGGTATCGAGTTTGCCCTGAATCACGGTTTGCGCGTCTGTGTCGCGACTCCGCGTACAGATGTCGTACTTGAACTGCTGCCGAGACTGAAAAAAGCATTTGAGAAAGTCGACGTTTCTGCTTTGTACGGCGGCAGCGAGGACAAAGGCCGCTTGACTCCGCTGATGATTTCAACCGCTCACCAGCTGATGCGCTACCGAGACATTTTTGATGTCATGATAATAGATGAAGTAGATGCGTTCCCTTTTTCAGCCGATGAGACATTAAGGTTCGCTGTTGATAAAGCGAGGAAGAAAAACAGCGCCCTTGTTTATGTAACGGCAACTCCTTCAGACACATTAAAAAAGAATGCTGAAGCCGGTTTGCTGAAAAGCGTTCGCATACCGGCCAGATATCATCGGAAACCTCTCCCGGAGCCGCGTTTTTTGTGGTGCGGCAATTGGAAGAAGAAGCTTCAGAAAGGAAAACTGCCGCGCTCTGTAACGGATTGGGTCCGCCAAAAACTTCAATCACAGCTGCCGGTTTTCTTATTCGTTCCGTCTGTACACGTATTGAAAAAGA
Organism: Bacillus sp. JK106; assembly: GCF_053663355.1. Taxonomy (NCBI): domain Bacteria; kingdom Bacillati; phylum Bacillota; class Bacilli; order Caryophanales; family Bacillaceae; genus Bacillus; species Bacillus sp. JK106. Next base: position 545,558 of record NZ_JBSJQC010000001.1, read on the forward strand.
CAACGGATTATTTTCAGAAATTAAACATACGGGCAGAAGGCGTACATGCGGAAGACACATTCAGAAAGGATAAAGTGAAACGGTTCAGAGACGGCCTGCTTGACCTGCTGGTAACGACTACGATTTTAGAAAGAGGGGTTACCGTGCCCAAAGTTCAGACATGTGTCCTCGGCGCAGAAGCACCTATCTTTACTGAGAGCGCGCTCGTACAGATCGCGGGCAGAACGGGAAGGCATTATAAACATTTCAGCGGTGATGTCGTCATGTTTCATTTCGGAATGACAAACGGAATGAAAAAAGCAAAAAAACATATAGAACATATGAACAAATTGGCACAAAAAAGTAAATTGTTGGACTAGTTAATTTCAGAAAACGTGATACAGTATACTCATACTTTCCTATGAGGAGCTGTCAGCATGCTTGTCAATTCTAAAGAAATCATATTAAAGGAACTTCTCGACCGCCATATGCCTCAGCTTCATATGAAATGCACATGCCGGGTATGCAAAAATGATGTACTGGCACTTTCATTAAACCGGGCTGAGCCGGCATATGTTACAGATAAAAAGAAAGTTGCTTATGCAAAAGCAGAGATAGTTGATAAACAGAAAAATACGGCGCTGCTTGTCATTCTGGCTGAATCAGCGGCGATTGTTTCGGTTAATCCAAGCGAGTTCTGTGAAACTCGGGAAGGAGCGTAATATCTCTGAATTGTTTATTGTGTGACTCACCAATTTCAAGTTCATTGACTTGGAGATCTCTGTTTTCTCTGGCGCCCGAGCAAGAGGTATGCACCATATGCAGCAGCCGATTCGAAAAAATTGAAGGCCCCGTATGCACTATATGCGGGAGGCCTCAGGAGTCAAATGAAAAATGCGCTGATTGTGCGGCCCGGGAATCAAAAACGGAAAAGCGCTTTTTGCTGCGGCAAAACCGTTCGGTATATTTGTATAATGATGCGATGAAGGACTCATTAGCCCGGTTTAAATTCAGGGGTGATGCGAAAATCATTCAAGCATTTGGACGTGACTTTGCTGCCGGCTTTAAAGCGGCATATCCATCAAATACACATACTCTCATCCCTATTCCGCTGAGCGGCGAACGGCTGGCGGAACGCGGATTCAATCAATCCGAGCTGCTGGCCTCTCTGCTCGGAATGCCCGTCATTTTCCCCCTCATCCGACTGAACAATGAAAAACAATCCAAAAAGAGCAAAACAGAAAGGCTGTCCGCAGAAAAAAAGTTTTCAGCAGCCGAAAACTCGGCCGAAGGTATGAACGTCATCTTAATAGACGATATTTATACGACGGGCGCCACACTGCATCAAGCCGCCGAAGTCCTGCTGACAGCGGGTAAAGCGTCATCGGTCTCCTCTTTTACTTTAATCAGGAGCTAAATCATTCTTTTTTTCTGCCGATATAATTGATAGAAATATAAGGCAGATTAAAGAAGGAATAGGAGTTAATACGATGGGTGAATTGGCGAATTGTCCAAAATGCAATGCTTTATTTTTTAAAACGAACCTGCAGACCGTGTGCCAGGCATGTATTAAAGAAGAAGAAAAAGCATTTGAAACCGTCTATAAATTTTTGAGAAAGCAGATCAACAGACAGTCGACGATGCAGCAGATCACTGAGGAAACAGGTGTGGATGAAGAGCTGATCCTCAAGTTTATCAAACAAAAAAGGATTCAGATCAGCCAGCTTCCAAATTTGGCATATCCTTGCGGAAGGTGCGGAAATCCGATCAGGACGGGGAAATTCTGCAAGTCCTGTCAGACAGATATTGAGTCGCAATTAGACCATATGAACCAAAAAACAGCCGCTGAATCCAAAGAAAAAAACAGTACAAAAGACACATACTATGCCTATAATACCAAAAACACCTGATTCCCTAAACTAACTGATAACGCAGTCGATAAAAGAATTAGACTGCGAACAGAAAGCGAGAGGAATCCTATGAAAATCAATCAGTACGGAACACAATCCGTTAATCCATACCAAAAAAATTACGAAAAGCAAGCCGTACAAAAAGAGGCTGCAAGGCCGAAGGACAAAGTGGAAATTTCTTCTCATGCAAAAGAGCTTCAAAATGCGTCAGATGCGGTCACTAAAACACGTCAGGAAAAAATCGCTCAGCTTAAAGCGGATATAGAGAGCGGAACATATAAAATAGATTCAAACAGCATCGCTGAAAACATAGTGAATTTTTATAAAAAGCAATAAAAAGGAGAAAGCCAATGTCAGCAAAGCCAATTATTGATCAACTGAAGCGACTTTGCGCACTGCATGAACATCTGCTCACGCTGTCTGAGGAGAAAACGGAAGCGCTGAAAGCAGGTAAAACAAAAGAGCTCTCCAACATATTGACTAAAGAGCAAAAGTATATTCAGGCAATCGGGCAGACTGAGGAAGAACGAATCAGGTTAACTTCTCAGTTTCTCAGCCGCGGTGAGGACAATACAATTGCTGCATGCATCTCCAGAACTTCAGGCAGTGAAAAACAGGAGCTTGAAGGGTTATTTCACTCTTTGTCTGCGCTTCTTGACCGTCTGAAAGAAGTGAATGAGATGAACAAACAGCTCACGATTCAGGCTTTACAATTCATCTCCGGGGCATTCGATATGATCATGCCGGGTGAAAAAGAGAATATGAATTATAAAGAGCCGCAAGCGGCGCGCAAGCCTGTCAGCCGTTTGACATTATTCGATTCAAAAGCTTAGAACGGAGGATTTTCAATGCCATCGACTTTTATGGGGCTCGAAACAGCAAGGCGTGCATTGAGTGCGCAGCAGACTGCATTGAGCACAGTTTCAAATAACGTTGCAAATGCAAATACAGAAGGATATACGAGGCAGCGCGTCACATTACAATCGACGAGCCCTTATCCCGCAGTATCAAAAAACAGTGATCTGACGGCCGGACAAATCGGAACAGGAGTAAAAGCCGGTTCAGTTGAGCGCGTCAGAGACAGTTTTTTAGACTATCAGTACAGAACTGAAAATACAAAATTAGGATACTATACAGCCCGTTCCAATTCATTGTCGCAAATGGAAGGCGTCATGAAAGAGCTTGACAATAACGGATTAAACGGATCGCTCAGTTCGTTTTGGAATGCCCTTCAGGATCTGGCGACGAATCCGGAAAATACGGGAGCGCGCTCAGTTTTGCAGGAGCAGGGGAAATCTCTTGCCGAAAGTTTTAACTATATATCTACCTCTTTGACTAACATTCAGGGTGATATTAAAAAGAACCTGGATAACACAGCTGATCAGGTCAATTCCATTCTCAATCAGCTGAATGACCTTAACAATCAAATAGCGGCAGTTGAGCCGAGCGGTATGCTCCCTAATGATTTGTATGACCAAAGAGACAGATTGATTGATCAATTATCTTCTATGGCAAATATAAAAGTTTCATATAATAAGTCGGGCGGACATGCCTTGGCGACTGCTGAGGGCACGGTTAACGTCGAATTGCTGAATGGAAACAACAATTCTCTCGGTACGCTGCTCGACGGTAACACAAAAACAGTTTCAGAAATGAAAATCAACTACGACAAGGACAGCGGACTCGTGTCGAGTGTGTCAGTCGGCAGCAGTACGGTCAATGCGGATGCATTTACCGGAAAAGGCTCACTTTTAGGTCTTATTGAATCATACGGCTATATGTCAAACGGAGAAGAAAAAGGGCTTTATCCTGAAATGCTGACGGCTCTTGACAATATGGCGCTATCCTTTGCTGACGCGTTTAATGCAGTTCATGAAAAAGGGAAGACCTATACAGGCGAACAGGGTGCAGCATTTTTTGATTTCAGCGGCGGTGAAGCGGTGCCGGCAAAAGGTGCGGCAGCGAAAATAAAAGTCAGTGACAAAATCCTTGCGTCTACTGATAATATCGCAGCGTCGTTAAACGGAGAAAAAAGTGACGGCACAAACGCGACAAATCTTGCAGCCGTACAGAACAGCAAGCTGACTATTAACGGTGAAACCACTACAATTAATGACTTTTATGAATCCCTTATCGGAAAGCTGGGCGTTAATTCACAAAAAGCGGCCAATCTTATGAACAACTCTGAAAGCAACACCCTTTCAGCCGATGAACGGAGACAATCAGTCAGTGCAGTGTCTTTAGATGAAGAAATGACAAATATGATTCAGTTTCAGCACGCTTATAATGCGGCTGCGCGGATCATAACGATGCAGGATGAAATATTCGATAAAATTATTAACGGTATGGGCACCGGAGGAAGATAGGAGATAAGTAAATGAGAGTAACTCAAGGGATGATCGCAAAAAATTCTCTTCGATTTATCGGCTCAAGTTATGACAAGCTCGATCGGCTTCAGCAGCAAGTGTCTACGGGGAAAAAAATCACGAAAGCTTCTGATGATCCGGTCGTCGCAATGAAGGGAATGCAGTACCGTACTCAGCTTGCGCAGGTAAACCAGTATCAGCGGAATGTTTCGCAAGGTTTTACATGGCTGGAAAACTCGGAATCAAGCGTAAACTCGGAAACGGATATTATGGGGAAAATCCGGGATTTGATGGTTCAGGCGAAAAGTGATTCGAACGGTGAAACAGAATTGAAAGCAATCGGTACAGAAATCGGCCAGCTGAAAAAGCAGCTCGTTTCTGTCGCGAATACTCAGGTAAACGGACGTTATCTGTTTAACGGAACAAATTCAGACGTCCCGCCGATCACTGAAAATGCCGACGGCACATATACGTACAACTATGAGAATTATACCGGTGCTTCGGATGTTAACATCAACATCTCAAACGGAGCAGTGCTGAAAGTGAATTCTGATCCAAACTCAGCTTTCGGAGGCGTCGCACAAAATGGAGATAATGTATTTGAATTTCTCAACTCCTTAGAAGCTTCTTTAAGCAAAGGCACGCTGTCCGAAGCAGATTCAAATCAAATTCTGTCAGATATCGACGGTTTTACTGACAAAATGAATGCTGAAAAATCCAATATCGGCGCACGCACAAACCGGTTGGAACTCATTCAGACAAGATTGGAATCACAAGCGGCAACCGCTGAAAAAGTATTGTCGGATAATGAGGATGTAGAAATGGAAGATGTAATTGTTGATTATCTATCTCAACAGACGGTTCATAGAGCAGCGCTGTCAGTGAATGCGAATATCATTCAGCCGTCACTGATCGACTTCCTGAAATAATATAACTATCGTCTTCAATATATAAAAAAAGCGACTCACAACAGGGAGATCGCTTTTTTTACTAAAATACTATAAATAGGAGGGATCTCTGTGCAGATGCCGAGATTGATTATTGACAGTGTGCCTGCTAAAATCGGTATAACCTTTCAAAAGGAAGAAATCGAGATGGAACAGCCGCCCGCTGACCTGGAAATCGAGCAGCCGCCGGCAGAGCTGAACATTGAAAGCACGCCGGCCAAACTGACGATTGACCAGACGAGGGCGTGGGAGAACTTGAATCTCAAATCATTTGAAAAGCTGAACGCTGAAGCCGCTCAAAAAGGTGCGGAAGCCTGCAGCGAGTTTATCGCAAAAACAGTCAGGGAAGGGAAGGAAATGGCGGCTATCGAAAAGAAAACGGGCAATGTGATGGCCCGGCAGGCAGCAGATGTCAGTCCGCCCGATCCATTCGGCGAATTCAGCGACTTTCTGCCTGCGCAGTTTCTCGTCGACATTGACTGCATTCCTTCAAAGCTTACGATTGATATTGAAGCCCGCAAACCTTCAATTGAAGCAGCCGTCAATAAACCTGTATGGAATTATACGCCGGGGAAAGTTCAGATTGATATGATGCAAGACCCTAAGGTGACGATTTCGGTTGATGATGGCAACGCAGAATAAAAGATGAAAGTGGTAAAGGATTGTGAAGCATGATAATTAAAACAAAATATCACGGAGAAATCAGAATAGATGAAGGGCAGATTATCTCATTTGAAAACGGCCTGCCGGGATTTAATGAAGAGACTCAATTTGTTGTTCTTCCTTTGTCGGAAGATTCACCGTTTTTGGCGCTGCAGTCTGTGAAACAGGAGCACATCGCCTTTATTGTCGCCAGTCCGTTTATTTTCTTTAAAGGGTACGAATTTGACATTGACCAAGCGACGCTTGAGCTTTTGCACATTGAAGATATAGAGGACGTCGAAGTGATGGCGATTTTAACACTGGAAGAGCCTTTTGAAAACACGACCGCCAATTTAAAAGCGCCGATTATCGTCAATAAAAAGGAAATGAAGGCGAAACAAATCATTTTACATGATGCTTCCTATGAAACAAAACATCTGATAGGAGGAGGATCATGCTAGTTCTCTCAAGAAAAGTGAATGAGTCCATTCAGATCGGGCCGGATATTGAAATAAAGGTGATCGCTATCGAAGGAGAACAAGTGAAGCTGGGAATTGAAGCGCCTCAGCACGTAGATATTCACCGGAAAGAAATCTACTTGTCGATCCTGGAAGAGAACAACAGAGCCGTATCTTTTAATACTGATTTATTACTTAACTTATCCTCACAAAAAAAGTGAGGATTTTTTTATTTTCAATATAAACAATAGAAGCGGCCATCCGATATATATATTGTAGCCAATGAGAGGAAAAATTTTCTTCAGAAATGACGCTGCGCAAATGCACAAGGACGTGCGAAAAACAATTCAGGGAGGAAATACAAAATGAGAATCAACCACAATATCGCGGCTCTTAACACAAGCCGTCAGCTGAATGCAGGTTCAAACGCTGCTTCTAAAAACATGGAAAAATTATCTTCAGGTCTTCGCATCAACCGCGCCGGTGATGACGCTGCGGGTCTTGCGATCTCTGAAAAAATGCGTTCTCAAATCCGCGGTTTAGACATGGCGTCTAAAAACGCTCAAGACGGAATCTCTCTTATCCAAACATCTGAGGGTGCATTGAACGAAACTCACAGCATTCTTCAGCGTATGAGCGAGCTTGCTACACAAGCGGCAAACGATACAAACACAGATTCTGACCGTTCTGAGCTTCAAAAAGAGATGGACCAATTAGCGTCTGAAGTAACAAGAATCTCTACTGACACTGAGTTCAACACGAAGAAACTTCTTGACGGAACTGCGCAAAACCTGACGTTCCAAATCGGAGCTAACGAAGGCCAAACAATGAGCCTGTCTATCAATAAAATGGACTCTGAAAGCCTGAAAGTTGGTACGACTTACACAGCAAATGATGACGGTTCTAAGCTTGTAACTGCAGATGGAAAAGAAGCAACACTTGTCACTGACGGTTCTAAAGGGCCGAATGGCTACTATGACGATGCTGATAAATTAGTTTATCAAGCTGACAGTGCATTAGCTAAAGATACAAAAGTAACAAAAGGTATCGACATCTCTTCTTCAGCTAAAGCTGCGTCTTCAGCTCTTACAACAATCAAAACAGCTATCGACACAGTATCTAGCGAGCGCGCTAAACTTGGTGCGGTTCAAAACCGTTTAGAGCACACAATCAACAACCTTGGTACTTCTTCTGAGAACCTGACTTCTGCTGAATCACGTATCCGTGACGTAGACATGGCTTCTGAGATGATGGAGTACACGAAAAACAACATCCTTACTCAGGCTTCTCAAGCTATGCTTGCGCAAGCTAACCAACAGCCTCAGCAAGTTCTTCAATTGCTTAAAGGTTAATGACGGAAAGATCCTGGTTCTCCAGGGTCTTTTTTTTATTTCTTCAGCTATCTCCCCCTTCAGCAAGCCAAAGAACCCTATTGACAAAATGAAACATTATATTTTGCAGTTAAATTATTGAAAACCTTTTAATATGACCGATATAAGAATAAGATCATACATTTATGGAGCTGTGATATGATAAACAGTCGGAAACTCACTGTTGTCATAGAGCCGTCTACGACTAAACGCCGAAAAGGAGAGGGTACATATGGTCACAAGAATCACAGGCCTTAATTCCGGTCTTGATGTAGATTCTCTGGTGAAAAAAATGATGGATGCCGAAAAGCAGCCGCTTAATAAATTAAACCAGCAAAAGCAGACGCTTGAATGGAAGCGCGATGCTTATCGGGAAATGAATACCCAGATTGCCGACATGTATTCTACTACATTTAATAATATGCTGATGTCCACAAACTGGAATAAAAAAACAGTAACAAGTTCGGATTCCAGTGTCAGCGCGGTGGCCGTCAGTGCTGAGCAGAATATTTCAACGAGCATGTCTGTACAGCAGCTGGCTACGCCGACGACTTATAAATCCTCAGGGGCCATCAATTTCACTTCGGGTCAAAGCCAAACATTGAAATTCAATGTCACAAATCCGGGTGAAACGAAGCCGACTGAGGTAAACGTCACGATCGCCGCAACCGATACGATTGATGATGTGGTCACCAAACTGAACAGCTCGGGTCTCGGAGTGACGGCTTTAAAAGAGAAAATCTCTAACGGCTCGGATTATGTGGACACGATTGCGTTCACTTCCAATAAAACGGGGGAAGGGTTTACCCTTTCAGCAGGTGATGACGCGACCAAAAGCTTTCTGAAAGATCAGCTCGGTTTTGCCGTTGATGATGCAACAAATGAACTGACGGCCAATGCCGAAGGGAAAAACGCGAAGTTTACGTTCAACGGGCTTGAAATGACAAAAACGTCCAATAACTTTACGATCAACGGCATCAAATACACGCTGAACAGCGTGACGGACAGCAATAAAACGGTTACGATTAACAGCACGACGGATACGGACGGCATTTTTAACAACATTAAAGATTTCGTTGATAAATACAATACGTTAATTAAAAGCGCAAACGAGAAGGTGACAGAATCAAAATACCGCGATTATAAGCCGCTAACCGATGAACAAAGAGAAGCAATGACCGATAAGCAGATTGAGCAGTGGGAGGCAAAAGCCAAAAGCGGTTTATTACGGAGTGACAGCACGCTGCAGAACGGTTTGGCGGAGATGCGGCTTGATCTGTACTCAACCGTTACGATTGACGGGAAAAAATATCAGCTTGCCGATTTCGGAATTGAGACGTCTGATAGTTATACGGATCAAGGAAAGCTTGTCATTAAAGACGAAGCGAAACTGAAACAGAAAATTACCGAGAATCCTGCTCTCGTGGCTAAACTGTTTAATGCAGACAGCCCTGATACAGCGAAAACCAAAAACCCGGAGGAACAGGGGATTGCCCGGAGATTAAAAGACACATTAAATAAAATGCAGATTCAAATTTCAAAACAGGCGGGTACGGAAAGCTCGGTATCAACCAGCTTTGCCATCGGAAAAAGCCTGGATGAAATAGAAACAAATATTTCCAATATGAAAACGAAGCTGGATGACATCGAGACGAGATATTATAAAAAGTTCAGCGCACTGGATACGGCATTGGAGAAATTGAACAGCCAATCTTCATATCTCACGTCAATGTTAGGATCTTCAACATCATAACCTTGGAGGTTTTATAAAAATGGCAATAAATAATCCTTTTGCTGCTTACCAGCAGACATCCGTCTTTACAGCCGCTCCGGAAGAGCTGACCCTTATGCTTTATAACGGCTGCCTGCGATTCATTAAGCTGGCAAGGCAGGCGATGAAGCAAAACAACCTTGAAGCCAAAAATGAAAATATCGTAAAGGCGCAAAACATCATTCAAGAGCTCAGCATCACGTTAAACCGGGAGATTGAGATTTCTGAGCAGATGTCATCAATCTATGATTACATCCGCCGCCGGCTGATCGATGCGAACGTGCAGAATAACGGAGAGTTTTTAGATGAAGCGGAAAAGCTCGTTACTGAATTTCGCGACACGTGGAAGCAGGCCATGCAGAGTGAACGGAAAAACAGCCATGGCGCGGGCGGCCTTGCCTGATGAACAGCAATGTCTTTTCTTTGTATAACGAAACGAAGAACATGTACGCTGCACTGAAGGACGCCCCGGAAAGCGACGGTCTCATCAGCAGCGTTACGGCATTTACGGAGAAAAGGGAGGAGATGCTTGCGGGCATAAAGCCGCCTTTTTCCGAAGAAGAAAAAACGCTGCTTCAGCAGGTGGCCGCGATGGACCGTCTGATTACCGGCGAAGTGAAACGGATTCAGGATGGCATCCGAAATGAAATAAAAACGCTTAAGAAAAAACGAATCTACCATAATACGTATTTCAATCCGTATCAGCAAACGACAAGTGACGGCCGTTATTACGACAAACGCAAATAGGTGAGTGTTTTGAGAAGTTTGAACGATTACCATTTGGTGTCAGCCTATTACCAGCTTCTTTTTACGATTGATGAGGGGCTTTGCTACCTGTTGGACACGCAGGACGATTTTTTTAAGACGGAGGGCGAGCGGATTTACAACGATTTGATTCAGGCTTTTTTTCATCTCGATTCTTCTCATGCGCTTCTGTTGTCTATCATTGAGTGCCGATGCGTGGAGACGGCGATCCGCTCATTTGACGAGATCTTTCAGGATTTCAGCATGTTAAATGATTATGATTTCCCGTCCGCCCCTTTTCAGGAGTTTTTAAAAACCATCTTTCTGCCGCATTATAAGCTATGGATGGAGCAGACGCACGACTGCATCAAACCGTATGTTCTTCACTAGACCTGCTGCAAGCGGCAGGTCTTTTGCCTGCGTCCTTTGCATATACTTATAATCCTGCCGGACGCTGCCGGATAAAACCGACACCATTCGTCATCGTTCACCGAATTTACACATTATTTTAACGTTTCAGCAGGGATCAGAAGGGGTAAAAGAGAAATAGTTACATATCCTTAGATAAAGGGAGGCGTTCTTTGATGAACTACAATATCAGAGGAGAAAACATTGAGGTTACACCTGCGTTAAAGGATCATGTGGAGAGAAAAATCGGCAAGCTGGAACGATATTTCGAGCAGAGCGTCAATGCCGATGTGAACGTCAACTTAAAATTCTATAACGATAAGGAATCCAAAGTTGAAGTCACCATTCCGATGACTGATCTGGCGCTTCGTTCTGAAGTGCATAACGAGGATATGTACAATGCAATTGATCTCGCAACAAACAAGCTGGAACGTCAAATCCGAAAGCATAAAACAAAAGTCAACCGAAAATTCCGCGAGCAGGGTCTTCCGAAACATTATTTCGAGAACGGCAGCGCTGCTGATACGGGCGTAGCGGTTCAGGACGAAATTGAAGATGACAGCCCGGAAATTGTCCGTCAAAAGCGTTTTAATTTAAAACCGATGGATAATGAAGAAGCGATTCTCCAAATGAATATGCTCGGACATAATTTCTTCGTATTCACCAACGCGGAGACGAATCTCACAAATGTCGTTTACCGCAGAAATGACGGCAAATACGGATTAATTGAACCGACTGAATAAACCCATCCAGCCTTCCGTGAACGCGCGGAAGGTTTTTCTCTATCTTTATCTGCAAATTCTTTGGAAATAGCAAAAGGTATGTTATGATAATGAGAGGTATACATGGACAGAAAATTATCATTTATTCCATGCAAATTCTGCATGTGAACATAGAGGAGCGTTATAGATGCTTGGGATTTTAAATAAAATGTTTGATCCGACCAAACGTGCGCTGAACAAATACGAAAAAATAGCAAATGACATTGATGCCGTAAGAGGAGATTATGAAAATCTTTCTGACGAGGCGCTTAAAAATAAAACGGCAGAATTTAAAGAGCGGCTTGAAAAAGGAGAAACGACGGATGACCTTCTTGTCGAAGCGTTTGCCGTTGTTCGTGAAGCTTCCCGCCGCGTAACCGGCATGTTCCCGTTTAAAGTGCAGCTCATGGGGGGCATCGCCCTTCATGAGGGGAACATTTCCGAAATGAAAACAGGGGAAGGGAAAACGCTGACGTCTACGCTTCCCGTGTATTTAAATGCCTTGACGGGAAAAGGCGTTCACGTCGTAACGGTCAACGAATATCTGGCCAGCCGTGATGCCCAGCAAATGGGAGAAATCTTTGCGTTTCTCGGGCTTACAGTCGGCCTGAACCTGAATTCGATGTCAAAAGATGAAAAACGCGAAGCTTACGCAGCCGATATCACGTATTCAACGAACAATGAACTAGGCTTTGATTATTTGCGTGATAACATGGTGCTCTATAAAGAACAAATGGTGCAGCGCCCGCTTCATTTTGCCGTTATTGATGAAGTCGATTCAATTTTAGTCGATGAAGCGAGAACGCCATTGATTATTTCCGGACAAGCTCAGAAGTCCACAAAACTGTACGTGCAGGCAAATGCGTTTGTCCGCACGCTCAAGAAAGATCAGGATTATACGTATGACGTCAAAACGAAAGGCGTTCAGCTGACGGAAGAAGGAATGACGAAGGCTGAAAAAACGTTCGGCATCGACAACCTGTTTGATGTCAAAAACGTGGCCTTGAACCACCATATCAACCAGGCTTTAAAAGCCCATGCGGCGATGCAGAAAGACGTGGATTATGTTGTTGAGGACGGCCAGGTCGTCATCGTTGATTCCTTCACCGGCCGTCTGATGAAAGGACGCCGCTACAGCGAAGGTCTTCACCAGGCAATTGAGGCGAAAGAAGGCCTGGAGATTCAAAATGAAAGCATGACATTGGCGACGATTACGTTCCAAAACTATTTCCGTATGTACGAAAAGCTGGCCGGTATGACCGGTACCGCAAAAACGGAAGAGGAAGAATTCCGCAATATTTATAACATGCAGGTTGTATCCATCCCGACCAACCAGCCGGTCATCCGTGACGACCGTCCGGACTTGATCTACCGCTCAATGGAAGGGAAATTCAAGGCGGTGGCGGAGGATGTCGCCCAGCGCTACATGACCGGACAGCCGGTTCTTGTCGGTACGGTTGCCGTTGAAACGTCTGAATTGATTTCTAAACTTCTGAAAAACAAAGGGATTCCGCATCAGGTGCTGAATGCCAAAAACCATGAGCGTGAAGCTCAGATTATTGAAGAAGCGGGACAAAAAGGCGCTGTCACGATTGCAACCAACATGGCGGGACGCGGAACCGACATTAAACTCGGCGAAGGCGTAAAAGAGCTTGGCGGTCTTGCAGTCGTCGGTACGGAACGCCACGAATCCCGCCGGATTGACAATCAGCTCCGCGGACGTTCAGGACGTCAGGGAGACCCGGGCATCACACAATTTTATCTTTCAATGGAGGATGAATTGATGCGCCGTTTCGGAGCTGAACGGACGATGGCGATGCTTGACCGGTTCGGTATGGATGACTCCACGCCGATTCAGAGCAAAATGGTGTCACGCGCCGTGGAATCATCTCAAAAACGTGTCGAAGGAAACAACTTCGATTCACGTAAACAGCTTCTTCAATATGACGACGTGCTCCGTCAGCAGCGCGAAGTCATTTACAAGCAGCGTTTTGAAGTCATTGACTCTGAAAACCTGCGCGACATTGTGGAAGGCATGATCAAGTCTTCTCTGGAGCGTGCGATTGCCGCTTATACGCCGAAAGAGGAGCTTCCGGAAGAATGGAATCTTGACGGCCTCGTGGAGCTGGTGAATTCAACGTATCTTGATGAAGGCGCGCTTGAAAAGAGCGATATCTTCGGAAAAGAACCGGACGAAATGCATGAGATGATCATGGACCGCATCATGACGAAATATAATGAAAAAGAAGAGAATTTCGGTACAGAGCAGATGCGTGAATTTGAAAAAGTCATCGTATTGCGTGCCGTTGATTCAAAATGGATGGATCATATTGATGCGATGGATCAGCTGCGTCAAGGGATTCACCTTCGCGCTTATGCGCAGACAAATCCGCTGCGTGAATATCAAATGGAAGGTTTCGCAATGTTTGAGCACATGATTGAGTCCATTGAGGACGAAGTTGCGAAATTCGTCATGAAGGCCGAGATTGAAAGCAATTTGGAACGCGAAGAAGTTGTTCAGGGCCAAACGACGGCTCATCAGCCGCAGGACGGCGATGAGGCCAAACAAGCGAAAAAAGCGCCGGTCCGCAAAGTTGTGGATATCGGACGCAACGCGCCTTGCCATTGCGGAAGCGGAAAAAAATATAAAAATTGCTGCGGCCGGACAGAATAGTCTGGACTGTATGAAGCGAACATGACCGGGTCTGCGTCTTATGGCGCCCCGGATCTTTTAATGAGGTGAATGGAATGGAATTATCAGAAATCAGGGCAGAGCTCGAAAATATGGCTTCTCGTTTAGCGGACTTCAGGGGGTCTCTTTGACCTCGAATCAAAGGAAGCCCGCATTGCAGAATTAGATGAAAAGATGGCGGAACCGGAATTCTGGAATGACCAGCAGAAGGCCCAAACCGTCATCAACGAAGCGAACGGTCTGAAAGAATACGTGAACTCCTACCATCAGCTGAGCGAGTCTCACGAAGAGCTGCAAATGACACATGATCTTTTAAAAGAAGAACCTGACCAGGACCTTCAGCAAGAGCTTGAGAAAGAGCTGAAGTCATTAACGAAGGAATTGAATGAATTTGAGCTTCAGCTGCTGCTCAGTGAACCATATGACAAAAATAACGCGATTTTAGAACTTCACCCGGGCGCCGGCGGTACGGAATCTCAGGACTGGGGTTCCATGCTGCTCAGAATGTATACCCGCTGGGCGGAAAGACGCGGCTTCAAAGTTGAAACGCTTGATTATCTCCCGGGAGATGAAGCAGGAATTAAGTCTGTCACACTGCTTATTAAAGGCCACAATGCATACGGCTATTTAAAAGCGGAAAAAGGCGTACACCGTCTCGTGCGGATTTCTCCATTTGATTCATCAGGCCGCCGTCACACGTCATTCGTGTCATGTGAAGTCATGCCTGAATTCAATGAAGAAATCGACATTGATATTCGTACCGAAGATATTAAAGTTGATACGTACCGGGCGAGCGGTGCCGGCGGACAGCACGTCAATACGACTGATTCAGCCGTTCGGATCACCCACCTGCCGACAAATGTAGTCGTCACGTGCCAGACGGAACGCTCACAAATCAAAAACCGCGACCGGGCGATGAAAATGCTCAAAGCGAAGCTGTATCAGCGCAGAATTGAAGAACAGCAGGCGGAGCTTGACGAAATCCGCGGCGAACAGAAAGAAATCGGCTGGGGCAGCCAAATCCGCTCGTACGTCTTCCATCCGTACTCCATGGTGAAAGACCACCGTACCAATACGGAAATGGGGAACGTGCAGGCGGTTATGGACGGAGATATCGATATCTTCATTGACGCCTATTTACGTTCTAAACTGTCGTAATCCGGGAACACACCTGCCTTTGGCAAGGTGTGTTTTTTTATCCGTTCTCTTTTTCCATTTTTCACAACAGCGCTTTAGCAAATTAATACGGTATTTGGCTGTTATTTACTTCTAAGCCGGGAAGACTTAAAATGCTATCGAGAGAAAATCGGAGAACGGAGGATTTTGCATGGATGTGAATCACAATAAGCCGCTCCGTCTGATCAAAGATTACATATATATCATGATCGGCGCGGCGATTACAGGGGTCGTGTTTAACGTATTTTTGCTGCCGAACCGTATAGCAGCGGGGGGAGTAAGCGGGATCAGCACCATTTTAGAAACGTTTGGTTTTGAACCGGCTTATGTGCAGTGGATTATTAACATCCCTTTGTTTATCGCCGGAGTGATCATTCTCGGCGGGAAGTTCGGAATGAAGACACTGGTCGGTTCCATCGTTCTGCCGCTTGCCGTCTTTTTAACAAGAGATCTGCCTGCCGCGACGACCCATGAACTGCTGGCGGCGATTTTCGGAGGCGTCGGGATCGGAACTGGAATCGGCATCGTGTATCTCGGCAAAGGCTCCACGGGGGGAACGGCTCTGGCGGCGCAGATCATTCACAAATACACGGGGCTGTCGCTGGGAACGTGCCTTGCCATCATGGACGGATTAATTGTGCTGAGCGCGATGCTCGTTTTCGGAGTGGAGCAGGGACTGTATGCGATGCTCGGGGTATTTATTTCAAGCAAAACGATTGATGTCGTGCAGGTCGGGTTCAACCGCTCCAAAATGGCTTTAATCATTACGCAGCATGAAGAAGCAGTCAGATCAGCTGTGTTTAAAGAAATCGACAGGGGTGTGACGAAGATTTCCGCAGTCGGCGGGTATACGGAACATGACCGGCCGATCTTAATGTGTGTCGTCGGTCAGACCGAATTCACAAAACTGAAACAAATCGTCAAACAAATTGATGAGTCAGCCTTTGTCATTGTCGCAGACGCAAGCGAGGTGCTCGGCGAGGGTTTCAAACGCGCGTAAACGAGGTTATAATAGCGAAGGGGTGCATCTTACATATGAAATCAAAATGGGCGCTGCTGGCGCTGGTTCTGACCATGTCCGTCCTGCTGGCGGCATGCGGCGGATCCAATGAATCGAAAAAAGAAAGCTCTGACAGCTCAGGCGGATCAAAAGCATCTGCGTCAGCGGGTGAAGAACTTTATCAGCAAAGCTGTATCGGCTGTCACGGTAAAGACTTAGAAGGCGGCGGAGGTCCGAATTTACAGGAAGTCGGCGGGAAGTATGATGAAGCTAAAATTGAAAGCATCATTAAAAACGGACGCGGCAATATGCCGAGCCATCTTGTAAATGATGAGGAAGCCGCGAAGATCGCAAAATGGCTGTCACAGAAAAAATAACAGAAAAACCTTGCCTGTTATAGGGGCAAGGTTTTTTCTCGGTCTGGGAATGAAAAGAAACTGTAATAGTAATATGTCTAAATTTGACGTATAATGAAGTGTACTGAGGAAAAGGAACTTTCAGATTTTTCATCTGTTTCCTGACGAATCGGCCATAAACCGCTGTACGTTTGCGAACTCTATGGCTGCAAGACATAAATAAAAGATTAGGTGATTTCATGATAGAGATGAAAGAAGTATATAAATCCTATCCGAACGGTGTAAAAGCGATTAACGGGCTGTCAGTCATGATTCATCCCGGAGAATTTGTATATGTCGTAGGACCGAGCGGAGCCGGTAAATCTACTTTTATTAAAATGATTTACAGAGAAGAAAAACCGACAAAAGGGCAAATATTGATTAATCATAAAGATCTCGCGGCTGTGAAAGAAAAAGAGATTCCTTTCGTGCGGCGTAAAATAGGTGTTGTTTTCCAGGATTTCAAACTCCTTCCGAAATTGACGGTATTTGAAAACGTAGCGTTTGCGCTTGAGGTTATCGGAGAGCAGCAGTCAGTCATTAAAAAACGCGTGCTCGAAGTGCTCGATCTTGTGCAGCTGAAGCATAAAGCGCGGCAGTTTCCCGACCAGCTTTCCGGAGGAGAACAGCAGCGTGTTTCCATCGCAAGATCCATCGTCAACAATCCTGACGTCGTGATAGCTGACGAACCGACGGGCAACCTTGATCCGGTAACATCATGGGAAGTGATGAAGACACTGGAAGAGATTAATAACCGCGGAACGACCGTCGTGATGGCGACACACAATAAAGAAATAGTAAACACCATGAAGAAACGGGTCATCGCGATCGAAGACGGAATTATTGTGCGTGATGAGTCAAGAGGGGAGTATGGTTCTTATGATTAAAATTCTCGGGCGCCATTTGCGTGAGAGTTTTAAGTCTCTCGGAAGAAACACGTGGATGACATTTGCATCCATCAGTGCCGTTACCGTTACATTGATTTTGGTCGGCGTGTTTTTAGTCATTATGCTGAACTTAAACAACATGGCTAAAAATGCTGAAAAAGAAGTGGAAATTAAAGTATTAATCGATCTGACGTCAAATAAGAAAACGCAGGATACGCTGCAGAATGAGATTAAAGACATCTCGGGTATCCAAAGCGTAGAGTTTTCATCTAAAGATAAAGAGCTTGATCAATTGGTCAAAAGCTTCGGCGACAGCGGAAAGGCCATGAAAATGCAAGATCAGGAAAACCCGCTGAACAACGCGTTTATCGTCAAAACGACAGATCCGCATGATACGCCGAAAGTCGCGAAAAAAATTGAGAAGCTTGATCATGTGTATAAAGTGACATACGGGAAAGAAGAAGTCAGCCGTCTGTTTAAGATCGTCGGGGTGTCACGCAACATCGGGATTGCGTTAATCATCGGCCTTCTGTTCACGGCGATGTTCTTAATTTCGAATACGATTAAAATCACGATTTTCGCCAGAAGAAAAGAGATTGAAATCATGAAGCTTGTCGGCGCGACAAACTGGTTTATCCGCTGGCCGTTCTTCCTGGAAGGACTGCTGCTGGGGGTATTCGGTTCTGTCATACCGATCGCTCTCGTGCTGAGTACGTACCAGTCGATGGTCGCTTGGGTGGCCCCGAAAGTTCAGGGATCATTTGTTTCACTTCTGCCGTACAGTCCGTTTGTGTTCCAAGTATCACTTGTGCTCATTCTGATCGGCGCGGTGATCGGGGTATGGGGAAGTCTGACTTCCATCCGTAAATTCCTTCGTGTATAAATACAAAAGCCAGTCTGATATAGACTGGCTTTTTTTAATGGTCTCGTTACTGAATGACGGGCAGGGCCGGTGATCCGGGCTTTAATGTAAAGTCATAAGACGATTCGTCTCGGTACATCGGGTCCGCATAAATGGAATCCGAATCGTTTGCCGTTCCTTTTCGGTACGCTGTGAATGAATCATATTCTCTGTTCTTCCAATTCCAGATACCGTCTTTTCCCTCTTCTTTGTGATAGACGTTATGATTAACGGTATTTTCTTCGTTTTTCGTAAAATCATTTGCGATAAAAATCCGTGAATCGCTTGCCGTCATGATGTTTTTTTCGATCGTGTTCCCTTTTGTGCCGTACTGCAGGAGCAGCTGGCCGCCGTCAAGGTCCTTCGTGTCATTTCGGTACATGATGTTGTGAGCGATCACCGAATTGATGGTGCCGCCGCGTTTCGTGTCATAGCCTCCGATTGAAATACCGGTGTAAGCATTGCCGTACACCTTGTTATCCGTGATCCGGATATCTCGTGCGTATTTCCCTTTATGCTCAGAGGTGGCTTCAATCCCAAGGTCATTGTTGTAAACGGTGTTTTTCTTAATGTCCACATGTTCTGCGCCGTCAACGTAAATACCGCCCGCTGAATATTCATCTCCGTAAGCGGGATTTCCGTAAGAAGAGTTATGGCTCACCGTATTGTTTTCAATGATGCCGTTTCGCGCATAGTCGTTTTGCTTGGATGTTCCTTCGTATCCGATCACGTCAATCCCGATATTGTTATTGTCCCGGATGGTATTGCCGGCAATCTTAAATCCGTCAACATTTCCGTTCAGCACGACCGCTTCGCTTGCGCCGAGCGTCAGTTTTTCAACCGTATTATTTGTGATGCTGACATCCTTCATGGCGCCTGTGCCGTAAAATGCGATGCCGTGTGCGTTTCCTTCATCAGCCGTGGTTTTAATGTTCCGGATATGGTTGCCGTCAATGTTGATATGACTGCTTGATCCGGTGACGCAGATCCCCATGGCCGTCGCATCTTCTGATGATACGGAGAGATTCTCAAGCGTAATGCCGTGAATGGTAATGTACTGTTTATTGCGGATTTGAATTAACGGAGTTTCAGAATCGCTTTTTGGCGCAGATTTGCCGCTGATGGCGACATGCTCATTCTGATAGTTCCGAAATGTAATCGGCTTTTCGGCCGTGCCGCTGTGCTTTACTTCAAACGTTTCATCATATGTCCCTTCCCGAATCAATACGGTTGTTCCGGCCTCTGCCTTTTCAGCCGCATGTTTTAATGTGCGGAACGGCTTTTCTTTCGTTCCTTCATTTTGGTCGCTGCCTGCGGGAGAAACATACAAGGCGTCCGTCTGCGTTTTCTCATTGGCCTCTGTTTTTGGCCAGACAAAGGCGGTAATGCCTGCGGCCAGAACCGCCGCGGATAAAATCGATAATTTTATTTTCATATCGCATTCTCCTGTATATATAATGAATTACATACAAAATATTATACGTTACCCATATATATGAAACAATCTCGCATTTTCATTTTTTTGTTGCCGTTACATGAATTCTTTGCAATTTACACATACTATCTCCAGGTTTTCGTAAAAGGACTAAGAGGAGGTAAACGATGAAGCAGAAAATGATCGCAGTGATAGCGGCCCTAAGCATGATGTGCGGCGGAGCCCATATTGCCGGGGCGGCACAGCCGAATTCATCAGACGCAGAAAGAACCCGGGCAATGGAAAAAATCGAAAAAGCATATGAGCTGATCTCGAACGAATACGTGGAAAATGTAGATAAAGAAAAGCTTCTTGAAGGAGCGATTCAGGGGATGCTGTCTACATTAAACGACCCTTATTCCGTTTATATGGACAAGCAGACCGCTAAGCAGTTTTCCGATTCTCTTGATTCTTCTTTCGAAGGGATCGGCGCTGAAGTCGGTATGAAAGACAATAAAATCATTATCGTATCACCGTTTAAGCAATCTCCGGCGGAAAAAGCGGGCCTCAAGCCGAATGATGAAATCATCAGTATAAACGGCGTGTCAATGAACGGGAAAGATTTAAACGAAGCCGTGCTGAAAATCAGAGGAAAAAAAGGATCGAAGGTTTCTATTAAAATACAGCGTCCGGGTACTGAAAAACAGCTGTCATTCCGGATTAAAAGAGCGGAAATCCCGCTTGAAACCGTATTTGCTTCCCGCAAAGAATCAGGCGGTCATCATGTCGGCTACATCGGCATATCGACATTTTCCGAGCATACCGCCGAGGACTTCGCCGCGGCGCTGAAAAAGCTTGAAAAACAAGGGATTGACGGTCTCGTCCTTGATGTAAGGGGGAATCCCGGCGGCTACCTTCAAAGCGTCGAACAAATTTTAAAGCATTTCATCACAAAAGACATGCCGTATATCCAAATTGCGGAGCGTAACGGCGATAAAAAACAATATTTCTCAACCTTAAAACATAAGAAGCCGTATCCCATCAATATTATAACAGATAAAGGAAGCGCCTCCGCTTCAGAAATTCTTGCGGGCGCGTTAAAAGAAGCGGGACATTATGACGTTGTCGGCGACACTTCTTTCGGTAAAGGAACGGTTCAGCAGGCCGTGCCTATGGGAGACGGGAGCAACATTAAATTGACGCTTTACAAATGGCTGACACCGAAAGGCAATTGGATTCACAAAAAAGGCATTGCTCCGACAATCGCCGTGAGCCAGCCGGATTATTTTGCGGCGGGACCGCTTCAGCTGAAACAGCCGCTTCAGCCTGATATGAACAGCGCGGATGTCAAACACGCCCAAATCCTGCTGAAAGGCCTAGGCTTCGACCCGGGCAGAGCGGACGGCTATTTCAGCAAACCAATGAAAAAAGCCGTTCTGGCGTTTCAAGACCGGTACAAGCTTGATAAAACAGCAGTCATTGATAAAAAGACAGCGGAAAAAATGAATCAGCTGATGAATGAGAAGAAATCTGACGAAAAAAATGATTTGCAGCTGCAAATGGCGTTAAAATCATTATTTGTAAAATAAATGAAAAGGAGGCGTTTTTTGCGTCTCCTGTTTCTTTTGTCATTTGTAAAAAATGAACCAAAAGGCATATAATTATGACGGTTTTGACAAGATATTAAAAAAATTTTCACATTTAAACATTTATAAAGGACAAACATTACCCGATATTTATAGAGAAGAGAGACTTTATGCCGAGTTAATATGTATTCAAAATGAAACTTTTGAAAGTTGCCTCAGTCAGTTTTAGTTCTTACAATAAAAGAAGGTTCTAATAGAGAACAGTTTTAGTTTGGCAGCTGCATTTCAGTATCGAAAGCAGAAGTGTTTGCGGCGCTTCAGCACGGCAGCTGTAATCACCCGTGCTTATCTGGATAAAAAAATGGGGGTTCACAATTGAAGAGGGCAAGTATTGTGCGTGAAAAAAAATATTATGAATTAGTGGAACAACTAAAAGACAGAACAAAAGACGTCACATTTTCATCAACAAAAGCACTAAGTCTTCTTATGCTGTTCAGCAGATACCTGGTCAATTACACAAATGTTGAATGCGTTCACGAAATCAATGAAGAGTGTGCGAAGCATTATTTCACTTACTTAATGAAAAACCATAAACGTTTAGGAATCAATCTGACGGATATTAAGCGGTCCATGCTTCTGATCAGCGGCGTGATCGAGGTGGAGGTTGACCACTATCTGAAAGATTTCTCTCTCTCAAATGTAACGCTGTGGATGACGGAAGAGAGATAGACGTTTGAGATATTCAAGCCAATGATTATTTGGTAGAATAGAATTAAAATGTTTGGCTTGAGGCGGTGAAAGCAGTGTCTGTTCAATGGGGAATTGAACTTCTGAAAAGTATCGGTCTGTTTTTTTTGCACCCGATGTTCTGGTTTTTTATCATCATAAGTCTCGCATGCGGATATTTGCGGATCAAACGTGAACGCCATACGTTTCATACAAAAATCGCGGATATGTATGACGAGCTTATCTTTACATACATAAAAGGACTTATACCGGGTATTCTTCTCTCCATATTATTTTTTGGACTGGGAATTTCGATTCCATTCGGTCTTCTCGGCATAATCGCGGCCGTGACGGCTTTGGCTTCGCTGACGTTCCGTATGAATTGGCTGTCCTCAGCTTATATTGTCAGCGCCGGCATGTTCATTGCGTTTATCCTTCAGTATACCCACACAGTGCCGTTTGCGGATCGGTTTCCGCAGGCATTCGGTGTGAATTGGGCGTCGGCGGCCGTGTTTATGGGCCTTTTGATTATCACGGAGGGAGCGGCTGCCTGCCGTTCAGCGCATCTGAAAACATCTCCGGCGCTTGTCGTCAGCAGCAGAGGCCTGCCC
Source organism: Bacillus sp. JK106 (assembly GCF_053663355.1). Classification (NCBI taxonomy): domain Bacteria; kingdom Bacillati; phylum Bacillota; class Bacilli; order Caryophanales; family Bacillaceae; genus Bacillus; species Bacillus sp. JK106. The sequence continues at coordinate 568,302 of NZ_JBSJQC010000001.1, forward strand.
ATCGGCCGACAATTGGCGAATCGCGCATGGCTGCTTCCGCTTTTCTTTTTGGTGCCGGGCAGCGGGCTTGAGTCACACCTTTCTTGGTGGCCTGTCTTTACCGTGCCGGGCGGCTCTTTCCATTTGATCTGGATTCCTTATATCGCCGGCTTCGGACAGCGTGTGCAGGGGTCACTTCCGGAAGTCAGCATAAGGATAACGGCGAAACGTGTCATGATTCTCGGGGTTATCGTGACCGCATTCGGGGCAGCTGCCCTTTGGTGGACTCCGCTTGCCGGAGCTGCCGCTTGTATTGCGGTGCTCGGACGCCTGTTTTTATCATTGAGACAGCGGCTGAACGATAACGCGGCTCCGTTTTATTTCTCTAAGCGGGATCAGGGCTTAATGGTGCTCGGCATCATTCCGAATACACCCGCGGACGATCTTGAGCTGAAGATCGGTGAGATTATTACGAAAGTAAACGGCATCCCCGTGAAGCATGTATCGGATTTTTATGAAGCACTTCAAAAAAACCGCGCATTTGTAAAAATGGAGATCATCGGCCTGAACGGTGAGATCCGGTTTGATCAGCGCGCGTCCTATGAAGGCGAACATCATGAATTAGGTATTTTATTCGTGCAGGATGAACACGAGCACGAAGAAATGACAGCATTATAAAAAAGCCCGGTGCCGCTAACAACACGGCGGCCGGGCTTTTTTTTACGGCCGGATTACGATGTCAGCCGGATACAATACTGAGGTAATGGTGCCGACGACGGTATCGGATGCCGTGTCGATGATGGAAATCAGATTGCTGAAAAAATTCGTGACGAAGATACGTGTTCCGTCAGCTGCCGGTTTGGCGCTGAACGGATACAGACCGACCGGAATAACCGCGGTGATCGTGTTTGCAGCTGTATCCAGCACAGATACGGTGCTGCTGCTCGAATTTAAAATATACACTTTCGCCCCGTCAGGCGTTACCGTGACACCGAGCGGATTCAGCTCCGAATTGACGGTATCAATGATCGTGTTTGTGCCGGTATCAATGATGGCGAGATTGTTGCTGTTAAGGTTTGTCATATAAGCCTTGCTTCCGTCTGGCGAAAAGACGGCATCTGAAGGGGAGCTGTACGGCATAATAATGGTTGCCGCCACTGTATTGTCTGACGTGCGGATGATTGAAACGGTGTTTGTATTGGTATTCAGCACATAGACAAGCTGTCCGTTCGGCGATACGGCGATGCCTGTCGGCAGAAGGCCGACGGGGATGACTGAGGTGACGGTATTGGTTTGTGTGCTGATCACATATACATTGCTGCTTTGCTGGTTGGTGACGTATATAAAGTTTCCGTTTGGCGAAGCGGCGATTTTATAAGGAGACGCGCCTGCCGGGATTCTCCCGACCTCGCTATTTGTCTCGGTTGAGAGAACGGATACGCTGTTTTCTCCCGAATTACAGACGTACAGAAATCTGCCGTCAGGCGTTATCGTGATGCCTAGCGGTGCTGCTCCCACCGGAATGACACTTGAAACCGTGCCGGTCATTTTATTGATGACGCCGACATGGTTGCTTAAATAGTTGGTCACATACGCAAAAGCTGCCGGGTTCACAGTAAGATCCGCGGAAGCCGGCAGAAGCGAACCGATGATCAGCACCGTATTCTCTGCAGAAAAGGTATACGTGCCTGGCGCCGGGAGTGTTTTGTTTTTCAGCACAAGCGTGAACTGGGCAAGTCCGAGAAGATCAAGCGTCAATGGCAAAGTGACTTTTCTGCCGCCTTCTGATAGTTGTGAAGAAGTTAAGTTATTGTTGTTGAGGATGTCATTCGTTGTCGCGGTAAACCCTTCAGGCAGACGGAATACGACTCCGCCTAACGAAAGCACGGAATTCGGCGAATAGGTAAGAACGAGATCTGACGCTGTTCCTTCTATGCTGTTTTGAACGGCCGTGATCGTAAGAGACGGTGCCAGCGGGCGAATTTGATCTGGATTCTCAGCCATTTACATTCCCCTTTTCTCTTTTAAATAAAAAGAATCTCATAGAGCAAAACCGCATTGCGATACTCTATGCATCGGGGGAGTGCGGTGACACTTTGAGAGAGAAAATGAAGAAGGAAAACTAGAAAAGGTTCCGGAAAGCAGATGCTTACGGAACCTTTTTCGTTATGCCGAATGGCTTTTTTTCGTCTGAACGGTTTCCCCGGACTTAATTCCAAGCGATACGAACAAGCCGATCACAGAAACTCCGATCAATATGATAAACAGAATATGAAACCCGGAGATTAAACCGATCAGTGCTGAAGAAATAATGCTTCCGAAATAACGGAAGGTGGAGAAAATCCCGGATGCGATGCCGGACATGCCCGGTTCTACCGTCGCAAGAGAAGATACCTGCATGCTCGTCAGCCCCGCACCTGACGCGATGCCTCCTACAATAAGCGATGCCATAAGAAACGGAACGGAATGGGAATAAACCAAAAGCAAAAATAAGAGATTGGCTACAGCCATCAGCCCGAAGGACAGAAAAATCATTCTTCGCGCGCCCCATTTCTGATGCAGCTGAGCTCCGCCCCAGTTGCTGGCGGACATGAAAACAGAAAAGACTGACAGCGCCATGCCGCTGTGCGACGTGTTCATGCTGAAGTGGCCAGTCATAAAGAGCGGCATAATCAATAAAACGGCGTACATCATTAAATTGCTTAACAGAACCGACAGATTGGCGCTCGTAAAGGTCGTGTTTTTAAATAGATCAAAATCAATAATCGGATGTTTCGTGCGAAGCTCCCGTCTGAAAAATAGCGGAACCAATACGAGAATGAGCAGCGCGTACACCCAATAGCCCAAAGAGCTTTCATTTTTCGTCAGAAGAATAATAGATACAATGCTTCCGGCAAGCAAAACGGAACCGATGATATCAAGCGGTGCGTCGGACGTTTCTTCTTTATATTTAGGAAACATCACTAATGCCGTCACGAGTGCGATTGCAAGAAACGGAATGTTGACCCAAAAGATCGAATGCCAGCTGAAGCTCTCAATTAAAAGAGAGCCGATAAACGGACCGAGAGCCGCGCCCAGCCCGGCACCGAGGCCGAAAAAGCCGAATACTTTCGGAAGCCGTTTTTCAGACACGACATGGCGGATGATGGCGATGCTGTTTGGCGTAAGCAAAGCGCCGCCGGCAGCCTGAAGCGCCCGGAAGAAAATCAATAAGAAAAGACTTGGCGAGAGGGCGCACCCCAATGATGCGATGAGAAAAAGGCCGACGCCCCATAAATACATTTTTTTGTTTCCGTACATATCACCGAGTTTGCCGGCGATGGGCTGTGTCACGGCCATCACGATTAAATACACGGTCACTACCCATGTGATGCTGGCAATTGATTCGCTGAATGAGCGGGAAATGGACGAAAGGGCGACTGCGATCATCGTAGAATTGATGGGAACGAGTATGGCTCCCAGCAAAAGCGAAACGATCAGCGCCCATTCTTTCTTTGAACCCATCCTTCATCCTCCTTGGAGCCGGAAAGTGACCGGCCGGTAATGCCTTTCATGAAAATCTCAGTGCTGTGTTTCAGCATCGTTTCCTCAGAGAGAGTAATGACTCTTTTCCCCAGCTGCAGCCGGTGTATAAAATAACCGAAAATCATCGTCATAAAGACGTCTGCATTAGCTTCTTCGCTGCCGGGGCTTATCATATTTTTCTTTGTCAGCTCCTTAAAGTACACGATTAAATGCTTTTTCACGGATTGCGGATATACGACAATATCCTGCAGGACGTCTTCGAATAGTTCCGGTTCGCGCAGGCAGATGCGGAACACTTCTTTTTTTTGTTCCAATTGCTGCAGAAGGGTCGTGGCGAAATGAAGAAGATCCTCATACAGATCGCCTTCCGCCTTGGTGATCATGCTTTCCGGAACCGGCGTCTGCTGTTCAATCATGGCTTTCATTAATCCTTGCTTGTTTTTAAAATTACGGAAAATCGTTGCTTCGCTTACTTTTGCTTTTTCTGCGATTTCCTTTGTTGTCGCTGCGCGGTATCCTTTTTGGATGATCAGATTCATCGCGGCGTCAATAATTCTCTTGTTCGTCGTTCTCAACATGTTTCACCTCGCGTAAATACTGGCAGGACAAGTATACACCCGCCCTGCCCGCCAATAAAGAGGGAAACCTAGCATGAAGCGCGTTTGACAATCGTAATCTTGCCGTTTGTCCCGTCTACCGTGACGATATCTCCGTCGTTGAGCCTGTCAGTCGCGGCACGTGTGCCGAGAACGGCCGGGAGCCCGTATTCTCTCGCGATGATCGCCGCATGTGACAGGATGCCGCCCGTGTCCGTAATGACGGCCTTTGCATCCTGGAACAGACTGGTCCACAGCGGTGTCGTCATTTTGCAGACAAGCACGTCTCCTGTTGAAAAACGGGAAAATTCACTTGCGTCACGAATGACTTTCACCGGTCCGCTTGCGATTCCGCTTGACGCTGCAAGTCCGTAAATTTGATGTTCAGTGTTTTTTTCATCTTCTGTGATGGAGCCGGTAATCTGTTCAGCCGTTTTCAGCTGTTCCGAAGTCGGAGTCCCGAGATAAGCGGGGGCTTCAAGCAATTGATATTGCTGGAAGAGCTGTTTTCGTTCAGCGGCTTTTTCCTGCATCGGAACCGGCGACGCCAGCGCTTTCTCGACTTCATCGCTGTATAAGTACCACATATCCTCCCGATCATCGATTACGCCTTGTTTTTGAAGCAGCTCGCCGATTTTCAGAAGGCAAAGGCGCGCTTTGGCGTCCAGCATCGCATCAATATAAAAATGGTGATCATCTTTGATGACGGATGAAGACAATGTCCACTGATAATAGCGGTCAAACGTCTCCCGGAAGCCGTCATCTTCAATTCTATCCATAAAGTCGGCGTAGAGCTGTTTTCGTTTTTCTATCGTTTTATGAAACTCACTGTCAAAATCGTATCCGTTCCGGACATAGTTCTGAATGTTGGCCAAAGCGAAATAAGGGTTTTCCGCCCAAGTTTGTTCAATGAGATCATGACTTTTCACGGATCTCCAGCCGTATTCCTGCAAAAATTCGCCGACTTGTTCGAGAAAGCGTTTTCCCTCATTTGATTGCAGAAGCGTCTGATGCAGCTCATCGGCATGAGAAACCGTAAAGACGCGCCGCAGTTCAGGGCTGTCTTTTACTTGTCCGGAAAGCAGCCAGAGCTGTCTGTCGGTCTCCAATGACTTATTCATGACGCCGGCCAGCATTTCATACAGAAGGGAGGTGTTTTCTTTCTCAACCTGTCCGTACATAGATTCCAGTATCATGTTTAACGCAACCTGCGGTAAGACAATATTGAAATGTTCTTCGTATCCTTTTAAATAGAAGTCTTGCAGGTTTCGGAACGCATCAAGGGCAGTCTCCGGCGTATGGTCTGTATGCGCCAGTTCGTCCAGCTTTTGATAAAAAGGCAGAAAGGTTTCCTGAATAATATCATACATGCGGTCAGCCAAGACGGGGAAAAGCGCTTCTAACTGTTCTGCGGGCAGCTTGTCGTCCGTCTTATGCTGTCTGGAAAAAACATGGCCCTGATGAAGTTTGACACGCTCAATCTCGATGCCCATCACAGGGAAGGCCTTCGTGCTCTCTTTGAGGCCGTATTCCAAAGCCGGCACAATGAGTGAAGCGAATAACGGGCTGACGGGACCTTCTATATTGGCCTCCATATTGAGCCAAAAATCTTTCTGATCCCGGGGCGTCATGATAAATTCCCGTTCTTCGTCTGCCGCTTTCTGATCCTGCGCGATCGTTGTAATCGGTCTGGCCTGAAGCAGATACAGCTTATTTTCGGCAAATCCGAATTCGAGATCCACGGGATAACCGTACAGTTCTTCCGTCTTTATCGTCAGCATGGCAAGCTCTTTGACGCTCTCGTCATCAAGGCAGAAGCGGCTTCTCATGTCAGCGGACGTCTCTTTTTCCGTCACGCCTTCGTCTTTAGAGACGATATACATTTCTTTTAAGCCGATTTCTTTTTCAATCTGAAATGTGTCTTTATTGACGATAAATGTGTCGGGCGTCACGCTGCCGGAGACGATTGCTTCTCCGAGGCCGTAGCTCGCGCTGATCATCAGTTCTCCGTCATCGTGTGTGACGGGGTTGCGGCTGAAAATGACCCCTGAAACCTCGGAATTGATCAGACCTTGCACGACAACGCCCATTAACGGTTCTGCGGTGTCATTGTTCATTTTCTCTTTATAACCGCTGACCCGCGCCGAGAAGAAGGAAGCCCAGCACTCTTTCACTTTTCCGAGAAACTCTTCTTCTGTTTTGATATTTAAATAGGTTTCGTACTGGCCCGCGAAAGAAGCGCCTTCAAGATCTTCGGACGCGGAGGAGGAACGTACGGCGACAGAGGCGTATGATTCTCTCAATTCATAAAACGACGCGGTCAGTTCCTCCCGAAGCTCTTTTGAAAACGTGCCGTTCATAATGGCGCGCTCCATCTGTTCCTGATCTGCTTGAAGCCCGTTGTCTTCCATAAAACGTGTCAGGGCATTCGTCTGAATGATAAAACCGCCGGGAACGGGCAGCCCGTTTTTCGTCAGTTTAATCAGGTTCATTCCTTTTGCTCCTGCAGAGCGGCTCGATTCTTCCGCTTTTTGAAATCGCACTGAATACATGCGGTATGACCCCCTTTTTTTCTTCATCCAAGAAAATGATAGTAAACACTATCATTACATTGTAAAGAGGGAGGAAGAAACTGTCAAAGATACAAAGACCTAAACCTTCTCATCCTTTCGGCTGAAGAAAGGTAGTTCGATTCATCTGGTTAATGGTTCAATGGATTTATATTCACATTTTTTTTGACAGATGATTGAAGACTGCCGAAAAAGGGTATTGTGATAGCAGGGGGAACGATTGTCCGATTCTTCATTTTTTACTATAATCAGATGAGATGAAGAATTCCCGAGGAGGGTTTTTGTGATTACAAAAGCCGTTTTTGCATTATGTTTCCCTTTTATGCTGGTTGTCCTTTTTACGCGCGTCACGTTTAACCACTATGTGGCGATCGCTCTCACAGCCGCACTGCTTTTCGCATCCTATTTAAAGGGTTACACCGAAACGTATTTTATCGTTGGATTGGATGTCGTATCGCTGGTGGCCGGAGGGCTGTACATGGCCAAAAAAGAAGCAGACAAAAAGAAAGACAATGCCTGACATGGTGAATATGAAATAGAATGCCTGCTTTTACGCCATAAAAGCAGGTTTTTTATACAAAAATTAACTTGGTAAAAATAAACCATCGAACTTTAGTTCGTATTTTTAGTGATTTTGCCCGTCATTGTGTTACTATATCAATAGGAAGATTTCGTAAAGAAACGGAGGCTTTTTTGTGAAAGATCGTTTTGAGTTAGTCTCGAAATATCAGCCCCAGGGAGATCAGCCGCAAGCGATTGAGAAGCTTGTCAAAGGCATACAGGAAGGCAGAAAACACCAGACTCTCCTGGGTGCGACAGGGACGGGCAAAACCTTTACCGTGTCCAATCTGATTAAAGAAGTGAATAAACCGACACTGGTCATTGCCCATAACAAAACCCTTGCCGGACAGCTGTACAGCGAGTTCAAGGAATTTTTTCCGAACAACGCTGTCGAGTATTTTGTCAGCTACTATGATTATTATCAGCCGGAGGCGTATGTGCCTCAAACGGATACATTTATAGAGAAAGACGCTAGTATTAATGATGAAATTGATAAATTGAGGCACTCCGCGACATCCTCTCTGTTTGAACGGAGAGATGTCATTATTATCGCGAGTGTGTCATGCATATACGGTCTCGGTTCGCCTGAAGAATACCGGGAAATGGTCGTGTCGCTCAGACCGGAAATGGAGATTGAGCGGAACGAGCTTCTGAGAAAGCTTGTGGATATCCAGTATGCCCGCAATGATATCGACTTTCAGCGCGGGACGTTCCGCGTGCGCGGAGACGTTGTGGAAATCTTCCCGGCTTCCCGTGACGAACATTGTATCAGAGTGGAATTTTTCGGAGACGAAATTGAGCGGATCAGGGAGGTCGACGCTTTGACCGGAGAAATTCTCGGCGACCGTGACCATGTCGCGATTTTCCCGGCTTCCCACTTCGTCACCCGGGCGGAAAAGATGGAAAAAGCGATTCTGAATATTGAACAGGAGCTTGAGGAGCGCTTGAAAGTGATGCACGAAAACGGCAAGCTCCTTGAAGCGCAGCGGCTTGAGCAGCGGACGAGGTATGATCTTGAAATGATGCGGGAAATGGGTTTTTGCTCAGGGATCGAGAACTATTCAAGACATTTGACGCTCCGTCCTCCTGGTTCTACGCCGTATACGCTGCTTGATTATTTTCCGGACGATTTTATGATCGTCGTTGATGAATCACATGTGACGATTCCGCAGGTGCGCGGCATGTTCAACGGTGACCAGGCGAGAAAACAGGTGCTTGTCGATCACGGGTTCCGCCTGCCGTCAGCGCTTGACAACCGTCCGCTCCGATTCGAGGAATTTGAAAAGCATATGCACAATATCGTGTACGTGTCGGCGACTCCGGGACCGTATGAAATTGAGCATACGCCGGAAATGATCGAGCAGATCATCAGACCGACGGGACTCCTCGATCCTCTCATTGACGTCCGTCCGATCGAAGGACAGATTGATGATCTGATCGGCGAGATTCAGGCGAGGATTGAACGGAATGAACGCGTTCTCGTGACGACTTTAACGAAAAAAATGTCAGAGGATCTGACCGATTACCTCAAGGAAATCGGCATCAAGGTCAATTATCTGCATTCCGAGATTAAGACGCTTGAACGGATTGAAATCATCCGTGACCTCCGCCTCGGAAAACATGATGTGTTAATCGGCATCAACCTGCTGAGGGAAGGGCTTGATATTCCGGAAGTGTCACTTGTCGCCATTCTCGATGCGGATAAAGAAGGCTTCCTCCGTTCTGAACGTTCGCTGATTCAGACGATCGGACGGGCGGCCAGAAACGCGGAAGGCCGCGTCATCATGTATGCCGATAAAATCACGAATTCGATGGAAATCGCGATTAATGAAACGAAGCGCCGCCGGGAACAGCAGGAGCGCTTTAACGAAATTCACGGCATTACGCCGCAAACGATCAATAAGGAAATCCGCGATGTGATCCGCGCGACGCAGGCCGCTGAGGATAAAGAAGAATATAAAACAAAAGCCGCGCCTAAACTGGCGAAGATGACGAAGAAAGAACGCCAGAAAGTCGTTGAGCAAATGGAGCACGAAATGAAAGAGGCGGCCAGAGCGCTTGATTTCGAGCGGGCGGCAGAGCTTCGTGATTTACTGTTAGAGCTTAAAGCGGAAGGATGATGAACACATGGCAATTGACCGGATCGAGGTGAAAGGCGCAAGGGCGCACAATTTAAAAAACATTGATGTAACGATTCCCCGGGATCAGCTCGTCGTCGTGACGGGGCTGTCCGGATCGGGAAAATCATCCCTTGCCTTTGACACCATTTACGCGGAAGGACAGAGGCGGTATGTTGAATCGCTTTCTGCCTATGCGCGCCAATTTTTAGGGCAGATGGATAAGCCGGACGTTGATGCGATCGAAGGGCTTTCTCCGGCGATCAGCATTGATCAGAAGACGACAAGCCGCAATCCGCGGTCAACCGTCGGAACGGTAACGGAGATTTATGATTATCTCCGGCTGCTGTACGCGAGGGTCGGGAAGCCGCATTGCCCGGAGCATGGCATTGAAATTACGTCGCAAACGATCGAACAGATGGTTGACCGGATTCTTGAATATCCGGAGCGGACGAAGCTTCAAGTGCTTGCGCCGATCATCTCAGGCAGAAAAGGCGCCCATGTCAAAGTGCTTGACCAAATCAGAAAGCAAGGTTACGTAAGGGTGCGGATTGACGGAGAAATGGCCGAGCTTTCCGACGATATTGAACTTGAAAAAAACAAAAAGCATTCCATTGAAGTAGTCATTGACCGGATTGTCGTCAAGGAAGGGGTTGCCGCCAGGCTTTCCGACTCACTGGAAAGCGCGCTCCGCTTAGGGGAAGGCCGTGTCATGATAGATGTCATCGGTCAGGAAGAGCTGATGTTCAGCGAGCATCACGCCTGTCCGCTGTGCGGTTTTTCTATCGGGGAGCTTGAACCCCGGCTGTTTTCGTTTAACAGCCCGTTCGGCGCCTGCCCGACTTGCGACGGTCTCGGCTTGAAGCTGGAAGTGGACCCTGAGCTCGTCATTCCCAATCCTGAACTGTCGTTAAAGGAACACGCCATCGCGCCGTGGACGCCGATCAGTTCACAATATTATCCGCAGCTGCTTCAGGCGGTCTGCCGCCATTACGGCATTGATATGGAGACTCCGGTCAAAGACCTGCCGAAGCATCAGCTTGATAAAGTGCTGTACGGCAGCGGCAATGAACGGATCTACTTTAAATACGAGAATGATTTCGGACAAGTGCGCGAAAATGAAATTGAATTTGAAGGTGTGCTGCGCAATATTGAGAGACGGTATAAAGAGACAAGCTCCGATTATATCCGTGAACAGATGGAGCAGTACATGTCACAGAAGCCGTGCCCGACGTGCAAAGGCTACCGGCTGAAGAAAGAAGCGCTTGCCGTTTTGGTCAACGGGCGCCACATCGGCACCATTACCGAGCTTTCCGTCGGCGATGCGCTGGAATTTTTCAAAAACATGACGCTGTCTGAGAAAGATATGCAGATTGCCGATTTAATCTTAAGAGAGATTGTGGAGCGGCTCAGCTTTTTAGATAAAGTCGGTCTTGATTACCTGACGCTGAGCAGGGCGGCGGGAACGCTGTCAGGCGGAGAAGCCCAGCGTATCAGGCTTGCGACGCAGATCGGCTCCCGTTTGTCAGGCGTCCTGTACATTCTTGATGAGCCGTCCATCGGCCTTCACCAGCGTGACAATGACCGTCTGATCAGCGCGCTGAAAAACATGAGGGATCTCGGCAACACACTGATTGTCGTGGAGCATGATGAAGATACGATGATGGCTGCCGATTATTTGATAGATATCGGTCCGGGCGCCGGAATTCACGGCGGCCGCGTCATATCGGCGGGGACGCCTGAAGAAGTGATGAATGATGCAGATTCTCTGACCGGACGTTATTTGTCAGGGGCTCAATTCATCCCGATGCCTCCGGAGAGAAGAAAGCCTGACGGCCGGTTCATTGAAATCAAAGGCGCATCAGAAAACAACCTGAAAAAAGCGAACGCCAAATTCCCGCTCGGCACTTTTACGGCGGTGACAGGTGTATCCGGTTCCGGAAAAAGCACGCTTGTGAATGAAATTCTGCATAAGGCGCTTGCGCAAAAGCTTCATAAAGCCAAAGCGAAACCGGGAAGCCATAAAGAAATCAAAGGCCTTGACCATCTTGATAAGGTGATCGACATCGACCAGGCGCCGATCGGCCGGACACCGAGATCAAATCCGGCAACTTACACGGGCGTGTTTGATGATATCCGCGATGTATTCGCGCAGACAAATGAAGCAAAGGTGCGCGGCTATAAAAAAGGCCGGTTCAGTTTTAATGTAAAAGGCGGGCGCTGTGAGGCCTGCCGCGGCGACGGCATCATCAAAATTGAGATGCACTTCCTTCCTGACGTGTACGTTCCGTGTGAAGTGTGCCACGGCAAACGTTACAACCGGGAGACGCTTGAGGTCACATACAAAGGAAAAAGCATTTCCGACGTTCTGGATATGACGGTGGAAGATGCTCTGTCTTTCTTTGAAAATATCCCGAAAATCAAACGCAAGCTTCAAACGCTTGCCGATGTCGGACTCGGGTATGTGACGCTCGGCCAGCCGGCGACGACGCTGTCAGGCGGAGAAGCGCAGCGCGTCAAGCTCGCTTCCGAGCTGCATAAGCGTTCCACCGGCCGGACGCTGTATATTCTGGACGAACCGACGACAGGCCTCCACGTTGATGATATCGCAAGGCTTTTAGTTGTGCTTCAAAGACTCGTCGATAACGGTGATACCGTTTTGGTCATTGAACACAATCTCGATATCATTAAAACGGCGGACTACATCGTCGATCTGGGACCTGAAGGCGGAGCGGGCGGCGGCATGATCGTAGCCTCCGGGACGCCCGAAGAAGTTGTCGAAGTGAAAGAATCATATACGGGCCGCTATCTGAAACCGGTAATGGAACGCGATAAAAAACGGATGAAAACATTGCTGGCCGAAAAAGAAACGGCAGCCACGTAATAGATCAATAACAACAGCCCAAAACTCATCGGTTTTGGGCTGTTGTTGTTACAGGCTTTTTTTCTGTTGGGGAAGCTGTCTGCTTAAATGCATTAAGTCCTGCAGAATATGGGTGCTGCTGCTGTCCAGCAGCACTTTTATATATTGGATATCATGGGAAATGGGAAGAGGGGCTGCTTTGATCTGTTCCAATTCAGCCAGCATTTCGCTGTTCATTCTTTTCTGTTCGCGAATTAAATTTCGAAGACTCTCTTCCGTTACTTGGGCGTTTTCGGGATCTTTCTCCATTTGTATGTCCTCCTTGCATACGGTCAGGCTTTGTTACATATTGTAATCGGTTCGGGGAAAAGATTCTATAGTGAAATCTCTGAAACCAAAAATTACGTATAACGAAGCATGTCCTTAGCATGAAAATGAAACCCGCTCATTCGTCATACGTATGTATAAGGAAGGGTTTTTTATATCACGGCACAGGGAGTGTTTTTATTGAACCGAAATCAAGCGATTATCGCATCAATCTGTTATTTCAGCGTGTTTCTCGCGCCGCTCATTCTTCCGATTGTGGCTTATTTTGTCGTCGATGAAAAAGAGACGAAGCGGCATGCCATGCGCGCTCTGATTTCCCATATCATTCCGTTTGCGGGCTTGCTGATTGTGACCGCGGGTGTTGTCGGCGGATTGATTACGGCCCAGGGGGAGAGTATGGTGCCCGTTTTTGTTATGATAACAGGAGCAGCTGTTTATTTTCTGATCCTCATCGGAATGGTCATTTGGAATATCGTGCAGGGAATTAAGGTGTTACGCCAGGTGTAAGAAAAGTCGGGGGAGGAGTTTTGTATGAAACAGGAGAAAGAACGGATTTTAAAGCTTGTGGAAGACGGGATGCTGACGGCGCAGGAAGCACTGACGCTCATTGAAAAACTGGATCATGAATATAAAGAAAAAGAAGAGCAGATCACCGCATTATCTGCGGAGGTTCAGGAACCTGCGGAAGATTTCGAAAGCGGGGCAAAAGAAAGCCAAAAGCCGTCGCTCGGGGCGAAGCTGTTCGACTGGATTGATTCTGCCGTCAAAAAAGTGAAGGAAGCGGATCTTGATCTGAATTTCGGCCACGCACACGAAGTGCAGCATATTTTTCAATTTAAAGACAGTGAATTCTCGGCCATTGATATGCAGATCGCAAACGGCAGCGTCAATATCGTGCCATGGGCGGATGAAGATATCAGAGCGGAGTGCCAGGCGAAAGTGTACCGGGCGGACAGTCAGGAGGCGGCGCGCACCGCATTTCTTCAGCACATTGAGTGTGAAGTGAAGGGCAATAAGTTTTTTGTCCGCACGGAAAAGAAAACGATGAAAACCAATGTTACGCTTTATGTTCCCCAGAAAGAGTACGATAAGATAAGAGTGAAGCTGTTTAACGGACCGATCAGAGGGGAACATTTACATGTAAAAGAATTCTCGGCGAAAACGACAAACGGCGTTCTGTCATTCTCTCATTTGACGGCTGAGAAAGCGTCGGCGGAAACGGCTAACGGACAAATCAAGCTGGCCGGACATCAATGCGGCGCGATTGAAGCGGAAACGATCAACGGCTTGATTGATTTGCGCGGATCGAGTGAATCCATTGACGTTCAAAGCTTTAACGGCAATATCATGCTTACCGTGACAGCGCCGCACTGCCGCTCCATCTACACGAAAACGACGACCGGAAACGTGGAGATCGCTCTGCCTGATGATTCGGCGGTGAAAGCGGAGCTCAAAAGCAATCTCGGCTCTCTCAGCCATGAGCTGATTGATGCGGAAATTTTAAAGGAAAAGAATGATACCATTCAAAAAGAACTGATGCTGGCATCAAATCAAGGCCATGATCAGCATCTCTCGATTTTCTCAGAATCGTTAACAGGAGCCATTAAGCTCAAGCATACTCAGAGGTGATTGGATGAAAAGACTTTACCGTTCAGAAAAAAACCGTAAAATCGCCGGTGTCGTCGGCGGTTTGGCGGAGTACATCAATATGGATGCGTCGCTTTTGCGCATTATAACCGTTGTATTAGCGCTTGTCACGAGCGGAATCGTGCCGATTGTATATATTATCTGGTGTTTTGTTGTACCATTAGAAGGAGATTTGAAATAAATGATCAAATGGGCAGTCAGCATTTTAGTAAATGCTTTATTATTAATCGTTATCGCGGGATATTTTGATTCCGTCCATATCAGCAGTATCGGAGCGGCTGTCATCGCCAGTGTGATTCTTTCTGTGTTAAATGTGCTGATCAAACCGATCATCGTCATATTGACATTGCCTGTCACGGTTGTGACCCTCGGCCTCTTTCTGTTTGTCATCAATGCCATTACGTTAATGATGACCGCAGCCTTGATGGGAGACAGCTTTCAGATTGACGGGTTCGGCACCGCCATTTGGGCATCCGTCGTGCTGTCCGTTTTCCACTTGCTGATCCAAAAAGGCATATTGGAGCCGCTTAGAAAAGGATAAAAAACAAGCTGTCCCGAGAGGGCAGCTTTTTTATGTGCGGTTTACATAAGCGGCAGCCTCCTGACGCAACATAATGCATAGGGAGGTAATGAGATGAAACTTGTGATGACGCTCTTTTTTCTGATTGGTTTGCTTTGTGTGAGTCCTTCTGCGGATGCGGCGCGCAAAGAATCGGCAATCCCCGTGAATCAGCAGGAATTCGGACAGCCGCCTCATTACATACCGCTTCTGGAGAATCCTCCCCAAATCGAAGTAAAGGCGGAAATGAAAAGAAACCTGTTCATACAGGCTCATGTACGGAATGCTGACTATCAAGCGTTTTCGGCGTTTCTTTTTTATAAACAAAGCAATGAGCTGGGGTTTAAGATGGTGCCGATGGAGCCCGCGCCAGGCGCAATCCGGCTGTTTACGGCCCAGGTTTCAAAACGGGATATCTGGAATGGAGAATTGGAATATTACCTCGTTTTCACTAACGGCAGACAGCGGGCGGAATCGGAGAAAAAGCGGCTGAAGCTGGACGGCTATCAAGCCGATTTGAATCATATTCCCGAGCTGATGATTACGGAGCTTGCGGTTGATACGAAAAATGAAGACGGCGCTGATGCCTATGAATTTATCGAGGTGTATAACACGACGGACAGGCCCATTCATTTTAAAGACTATCATATCCGCTACCGCTATCCGAAGGAAGGGCCGGAATCAGATATGATATGGAGGCCGAAAGAAGATACTGTCATTCCGTCAGGCGGGACTTACGTGTTTTGGCTGAGACGCGCCGCATCAGAACTGACGATAGATGATTTCAACCGCTATTACGGGACACGTCTGAAGGAAGGAGAACATCTCGCCGTCATCGAAGGGACAGACGGAATGTCCAACGGCCGCCCGCGTACGGTCGTGCTGTCGGCAAATACCGGCAAGGATATCGCCTCAGCGCAATACCGGAAACACGCTTTCCGCCGGCTGACTTCTTTGCTGTACAAATATCCGCTGAACGGAACGGGAGAATTGCTGAAGATCTCCACGAGCGAGCATAAGCCGTCACCGGGCTCCGTTTTTCAGGCGCAGATTCCGCAGCAGAAAAGGGTGATAAAACCCGACAAGGAAAAACCGGTCATCGAAGACCTTACAGACAGAAAGCCCGTCCGGCCCGCTGAAAGCATTGAATTAAAGGCTGACATAAAAGACAAAAACCTTGTCAAAACAGCCGCGTTTTATTACCGGACCAATGAGAAAAAACCATTCAAACGAATTCTGGCCGAAAAAGACTGCAACGACAGCTTATACCATCACATTCTTTATTCCCCGGAACTGCTCGGCCAGGATCAGCTTGAGTATTATATCGCAGCCAGTGATGGAGAAAATGAAGCAAAAACGCCCGTAAAGATGATTGACATTGAACAGACGAGCAAATCACACGGACTCAGAATGAATGTTGAACCAGAAGATACGATATCCGGCACCTATCTGCTCAAAGCGACTTCCGACGTCAGCGCCGATAAGATCAAGCTGTGGATTGACGGCAAGCGGCAGGAGACCCGTCCGACGCTGGAAAAAGAGGTCTATTTCGCCTTCGATGCCCGGAAAACGAATCTTTATTTTCAAAACACCGTCATGATGGAAAACGAGGTGCTGCACATTTTTGACGATCCGTCTCACCGCTACAGAACGCACTCGGTTCTGCTTCCGGAACGTCTGCTGCAAAAAGGCGGCAAAACACAGAAAGTATCCATCCGTTCGGGCTCAAAGGTTTCTCCGTATGACACGGGAGAGAATCGGGATGATTTTGTCGTGAAACATGCCCGTCTGGTGCTTTCGGATGGAACGGTGATCAAAGACGGGAAGACGGATCCGGCTGAACAGCTGTTTATCGGTGACGGCAGGCGGGCGAATCAGCAGAAGACCTTCTCATTCAGCCTGCCGGATCATTTGTTTACGTCACGGCTGCTGCCGTGGAACACGGCGAAGCTTTCGGAAGGCTATCACCATATTTTTGTCAGTGACGGTGAGGAGCAGCTGAGCCAATCTGTGAGGGTGGACAATTCGGGGCCGAAGATTGTCCCGGGTATTAAAGAAGGAGCGGCGCTGAAAGGTAATGTTGAGCTGAATGCGGACATCCGTGATAAATGGAGCAAAGTGGAAGAGGTAAAAGCGTTTTTGGACGGAGAAAGCATTACGCTCCCGCATCACACGTCATCAGCCGATCTCAAGCCCGGAAAGCACACCCTTACCATCATTGCGGCAGACCTTGCCGGAAATGAAACAACGTCCGTCCGCACCTTCCATATCAAACGGGAGGAGCCGAACCAGCCGGAGCTTGCCGGTCAAAAAATCGGCGCCCGCAAAGCAAAGCTGTCCGTCCGGGTAAAAGACCCGACGAAGGATGACATGAATGTATCATTTTATCGCGGCTTCCGTTATACCGCGCGGAATCCGGGCAGCGTGAAAGTGTATAAACACGCCTCATTAACGGAACCGCCGAAGGGCATAAAAGAAAATGAAATGCCGTTTACCCTGCCGGAAATGAACCGTATCTCGGCAAATGACGGAAAAACCGTTTCGGCGGAAAGTATGGAGCGTTTTCCTTATCACCGGTTCGAAGTCTCCGTTGACCCGTCTATCGACGAAACGGATCTGGCCGAGGCGGTCTGGAAAGGAAGCTCTCTGCCCGGCCGAAAGGTAACCATGTATATTTGGAATTACCGGACAAGCCGCTGGCAGGAGGCGGACAGCGTCCTTGCCAAAGATAAAAAGCCGTTTACATTAAAAGCCGCCGTTTCCGCAGCGGATGTGGTGAAGAACTCAAAAATGAATGTCATCGTGCAGGATCAAATACCGGCGAAAGGCAATTACACGTTTGTCTGGATGTCGGATACACAGTATTACGCACAAGGGCACCCGCACATTTTTGACAAAATGACGGAGTGGATCAAAGAAAATAAGGAAAAGCACAATATTAAATATGTCTTTCATACCGGTGATATTGTCGATGATTCAATGGTGATGAAACAGTGGAAAAACGCCGATCACTCCATGCGGACGCTTGACAAGGCGGGGATTCCGTACGGAGTGCTTGCCGGCAATCACGACGTCGGCCATAAAGACGGCACATACCGAACCTTCGGGGATTTCTTCGGGAGCCGTCGGTTTGAACAGAACATGCATTACGGCGGATCATACAAAAATAACCGCGGGCATTATGATCTGCTGTCGGCAAGCGGGAACGATTTTATTATGATTTATATGGGCTGGGGCATTACGGAACAAGAGATTGACTGGATCAATCAAGTGCTGAAGAGGTATCCGGACCGAACCGCCATCTTATGCTTTCATGAGTACTTGCTTGTGAGCGGAAATCGAAGCCCGATCGGGGAGACGATCTATCGAAAAGTCGTCAAGCCGAATCGCAATGTGGCGATGGTATTAAGCGGCCATTACCATAACGCCATGAAAAAAACCGATGCGCTTGACGATGACGGGGACGGAAAACCGGACCGCCTCGTCCACCAAATTCTGACCGACTACCAGGACGGTCCGGAAGGGGGGCAGGGCTTTATGCGCATTATGCAATTTGATCAGGCCGCCAATCAGGTTCACATGTTCTCCTACTCGCCGTACACGGATGACATCAATTACTATGACACCGATCTGTTCGCTGATAAAGACGAATTCTCAGCAGAAATGGATTTACAGCCGAAGAGGAAAAGGGTAGCGACTGATTATTTTGAATGCAACGTCTATACGAACGAACTGCTCGGTCATAAAAAACACGTAAAAAGCGGAAAAACCGCAAATTGGGTCTGGGACGGCCTGCAGCCTGATTCCGTTTATTACTGGTATACCGTCGTGAAGGACCCGTACAACGGCAAAACAATATCACCGCTGTGGATGTTCAAAACGGGAAATACGCCGTATCACCCGGCTCCGGATCAGTTTGATTTCAGGCATGCCTCAAACCCATAACGAAAACATACAGCCTGCTGATCGCTCAGAAGAAAATCTGACGGTCAGCAGGATTTTTTCTGTAACATGCATGGCGGTACTAAGTGTTTTTGACTTTTTTATGTCCCTTTTCTATACTAAAATCGATTGGTTTTCGTAATATGCAGGAGGAAACATAATGAACAGTAAAACCGGGACAAAAGAAAGAATTATTCAAACCTCTGCATATCTTTTTCAGATTCAGGGATACCATGCGACTGGTTTGAATCAAATTATAAAAGAGAGCGGAGCACCCAGAGGGTCTGTGTATCATCACTTTCCAAACGGAAAAGAAGAACTCGCCATTGCGGCGATCAAATATACGGGAAGATGCGTTGAAAAGCAGATACAGAATAGTATGGCGCAATTCGCGGACCCTGTAGAAGCGATTCAGCACTTTATTCATGTAACGGCTGAACAGTTTAATGATCCGCAGAATATTGAGGGCGTGCCGGTTGGATTGCTGGCGGGTGAGACCGCTCTGATCAATGAAACGTTAAGATGCACTTGTGTTGAGGTGTTCAAGAAGTGGACGGATGTGTTTGCGGCAAAATTTCTTGAGCATGGGTTTGAACAAGAGGAAGCGGAGAAGCTTGGGATGACAATCAACTCGATGATTGAAGGAGCAATCATGTTTTCATTGGCTCATAAAAACAAAGAACCGCTGCTGCTGATTTCAAAGCAGGTTCCGTATATTGTCCAAAACAGAGGGTAGCATTTTATTACTCTTTTCTTTATAAAAATAGATACCGGAATCCCAGCCTCTTCGTTTTGACAGAGTCATAGAGAACATTCACCGGCTTGATTTGAAAATGGCAGATCAAAAAAACATCTCCAACCCGTAACGGTTGGAGATGTTTCATTTCACCCTGTCCATATAATGCACGAATGTGTAGCGGTCGCCTCTG
Source organism: Bacillus sp. JK106 (assembly GCF_053663355.1). NCBI lineage: Bacteria > Bacillati > Bacillota > Bacilli > Caryophanales > Bacillaceae > Bacillus > Bacillus sp. JK106. The sequence continues at coordinate 587,917 of NZ_JBSJQC010000001.1, forward strand.
TAGGCGGATTTGACGTGCTCAAAGGCAGTGCCGTCCTGCAGATAAGTGGTCCGCTTGATATAGAGGACGGGGGCGCCGGGCTGGATACCGAGCAGCTCAGCTTCTTCCTCGGAAGCGGTTCCCGGTTCAAGCTCTTGTTTTGCCCGTGAGATCGGCATCTGATTGTACGCTTCAATATGCTCATACATGGATGATTGAAAATGGGAGGCATCCAATTTTCCCGCCTTGTCAAACGGGATGTACGATGCCTCAATCGCCATCGGGATATCATTTGCCAGCCGGACGCGGATGATTTTATGAAGCGTTGCCGGATAGCCGCATCCCAGGATAGAAGATAATTCTTCCGTCGCCTGAATCAGCTGGTATTCGGCAAGTCTGCTCCCCGGCTTCATGCCCCGGCTTCTCATATCTTCGGTGAAGCTTGTCAGCCCTTGAAGCGGCTGTTCCATCTTCAGTTTGCTGACGAACGTTCCCCGGCCTTTCTGTCTGTATAAAAATCCTTCATTCACCAAATTGGAAAGCGCCTGGCGCACCGTCATGCGGCTGATGCCGAATTGTTCGGCGTATTCCCGCTCCGACGGAAGCAGCGCATCCGCTTTCAGCTCGCCGTTTTTGATTTGTGTTTTCAATTGTTCCATAATCTGAAAGTAAATCGGAATCGGAGATTGTTTATCAATCTGCATAGGTCAAATCCTTTCAATCGCCGCCCGCAGCCTTTTCATCAATCAAGACCGTCACATCCGGATGCGCGTGCAGGGCGGAGGCGGGGAATGCTTCGCTGACGCGCCCGTCCAGAAGCTGCTTCACCGCTTGGGCCTTGCTTTTTCCGGATGCCATGATCAGAATCCGTTTGCCGGACAAAATCGTCCCGATCCCCATTGTCAGGGCTTTTTCAGGGACTTGATCAATTGACGGAAAGTACCGCGCATTCGCCTGTCTTGTCTCTTCATTCAGCTCAACGACATGGGTTCGGGATTCAAATGGTGTCCCGGGTTCATTAAAGCCGATATGGCCGTTGTGTCCGATGCCTAAAAGCTGTATATCCGCTCCGCCGAGTGTTTGAATCAATCGGTCATAGCGCCCGCATTCGGCATCAAGATCGTCTGCCCGTCCGTCAGGGAGAAAGTGGCGGTCCTTTCGGCTGTCGATGTGTGCAAAAAAATGTGTATTCATATAATAATGATAGCTGTTTTTGTCCTCGGGAGAAAGCCCGGCGTATTCATCAAGGTTGATCGTCGTGACATTCCGGAACGACAAGCCTTCTGAGCGGTGCATCCGCACAAGTTCTCTGTATACGCCTTCAGGAGTGCCTCCCGTCGCAAGGCCGAGAACGGCATCCGGCTTTTGTTTCACTGTTTCAGCGATAATCGCTGCGGCTTTTTCACTTAATTCTTCATAATGTCTGCATGTGATAACGTTCATGTCCAATCAGCCTCCCTTGAGATATATGCGGTGTTTCCGCGGCAAATCGTGGCCAGCACGCCGCACTGTCCGTCCGTCAGAACAACGTCGGCGTCTTTTCCTTCGGCGATGCTTCCTTTACGGTCGAATATGCCGAGGCGGCGGGCCGCATTTGCCGATGTCATATTTGCTATATCCAGCCATGAGCAGTTTGTAAACCTGCGCATGAGCGCCGCGCCTTCATTCATTTTTAAAATGGAACCGGCCAGCGTTCCGTCAGAGAGAAGCGCCGTGTCCCCGCGAACGGTGACTTTTTGCCCGCCGAATTCGTATTCTCCGTCCTTAAGCCCTTTTGCCCGCATGGAGTCTGTAATCATGATCAGGTTTTGGCTTCCTTTCGCCAAATAGGCAAGCTTTACAGCCAGAGGATGAGAATGAATGCCGTCAGTGATCAGCTCCGCCGTGATGCGGCCGCAGGCGAGAGCCGTGCCGATGCCCCCCGGCTCACGGTGATGAAAGGAGCTCATGGCGTTAAAGAGGTGCGTTATATGCACCGCCCCGGCATCCGCCGCTTTTTGTAAAAGCTCGGCTCCTGCGTCTGTGTGTCCCATTGACGGGATGATGTTTTGGTTTTTTAAATAACGGATCAGGCTGAAATCAGGATCTTCTTCCGGCGCAAGCGTCACGATTTTGATCAGCCCTCCCGAGAGTTGCTCCCATTTCTGAAAGAGCCCGGCATCAGCAGGAGTAATCCATTGTTTCGGCTGTGCTCCCGCCTTTTTCGGAGAGACAAACGGTCCTTCTAAATGAATGCCGATCAACTCAGCGCCTTTTTGGGTCTGCGGTGAGGAATACGCCCATTTTTTGGCGTTGATGAGCGCTTTTTCAATGTTTTCGTGCTGCTGTGTGATCGTTGTCGCTAAAAAAGCGGTTGTTCCTTCTTCGGGCAGCCGGGCGGACAGTGTATCAAGAGCCGCAACATCGGCATCCATCGTATCCGCGCCGTATCCGCCGTGAATATGGATATCAATCATTCCGGGAAGCGCATACGAGCCCTCGGGCGCCTTCCATTCCTGCTCATACGTTTCTTGCGGCCTTGTTTTTCCCGCGTAAGAAATGATGCCGTCCTTTATACCGAGAAAACCGTTTCGGATGATTTCTTTTTCTGTTACGATGTCCGCACCGCTGATTAACAAGCTTTCAGCCACTTTAAAACACGCCTTTCTGGTTAGTTGTTAGTTTTATTTTACTCCTTTTCAGACTAGTTATCTAGACCAGTTATGCCGGAATTGTATAAATCTGTTTTGGTTCAGACGGTAAAGTGATAAAATATAACTGTTCAAAGCTCGGAACATCCCAGAACAGGAGGAACATATCTTGGCAAAGGTTCGGACCAAAGACGTAATGGAACAGTTCCATTTAGAATTGATCAGCGGAGAAGAAGGGATTAACCGCCCGATTACGATGAGTGATTTATCACGGCCCGGTATTGAAATCGCCGGTTATTTTACATATTACCCGAGAGAACGGGTGCAGCTTTTAGGAAAAACGGAGCTGTCATTTTTCGATCAGCTTCCCGAGGAAGATAAGAAACAGCGGATGAAATCGCTGTGCACCGATGTGACGCCGGCTATCATACTTTCCAGAGATATGCCGATCCCGCCGGAGCTTGTAGAAGCTTCCGAGCAAAACGGCGTGCCTGTGCTCAGATCCCCTCTGAAAACAACCAGGCTGTCAAGCAGGCTGACGAATTTTCTTGAAAGCCGTCTCGCGCCGACAACGGCCATTCACGGCGTGCTTGTGGATATATACGGCGTCGGCGTGCTCATTACGGGAAAAAGCGGCGTCGGTAAAAGTGAAACGGCGCTGGAGCTTGTCAAACGAGGCCATCGTCTTGTCGCGGATGACTGCGTTGAAATCCGGCAGGAGGATCAGGATACCCTTGTCGGGAACGCGCCTGATCTGATTGAGCATCTGCTCGAAATCAGGGGACTCGGCATTATAAATGTCATGACGCTGTTCGGGGCGGGCGCAGTCAGAAGCAATAAAAGAATTACAATCGTCATGGACCTTGAGCTTTGGGAGCAAGGAAAGCAATACGACCGTCTCGGACTTGAAGAAGAAAAAATGAAAATCATTGATACGGAAATTACAAAACTGACCATTCCCGTCCGCCCGGGGCGGAATCTCGCCGTTATTATCGAAGTTGCGGCGATGAACTTCAGATTGAAGCGGATGGGCTTAAATGCTGCCGAACAATTCACGAATAAGCTGGCGGATGTCATTGAGGACGGCGAACAAGACGAATAGGAGTTGGCAATAATATGAATGAAGCTGGAACACCGATCAATCCGATTGCCTTGCAGCTCGGGCCTTTATCCGTGCACTGGTACGGCATCATTATCGGCGCGGGCGCGTTATTAGGGCTTTGGATGGCCATGAGGGAGAGTGAAAAGCGGGGGCTGAAAAAGGACATTTTTATTGATCTTGTTCTTTTCGCCATCCCGATCGCAATCATTTGCGCAAGGGCATATTATGTGCTTTTCGAGTGGAGCTATTACTCGGAACACCCCGGGGAAATCATTAAAACTTGGAAAGGCGGCATTGCGATTCACGGCGGATTAATCGGCGCGATCGCAACGGGAATTGTCTTTTCAAAAGTAAGAGGCATCTCATTCTGGAAGCTGGCGGATATTGCCGCGCCGAGTATTCTGCTCGGCCAGGCCATCGGACGCTGGGGGAACTTTATCAACCAGGAGGCTCACGGTGGAGCGGTCAGCCGGTCATTTTTGGAAAGTCTGCATCTTCCGGATTTCATCATTAATCAGATGTACATAGACGGACAATATTATCACCCGACGTTTTTGTATGAATCGCTGTGGAGTTTTGCGGGCGTCGTGATTCTGCTTCTGCTCCGCCGCGTGAACCTGCGCAGGGGCAATCTGTTTTTGACGTATGTGATCTGGTATTCAATCGGCAGATACTTTATTGAGGGAATGCGGACGGACAGCCTGATGCTTACGAGCCAGCTTCGGATCGCGCAGGTCATTTCCATTGTGCTGATTGTACTTGCGATTATTTTAATGATTTTCAGACGCATGAAGGGGTATGCCGATAAGCGGTATGCTGACACGGACTGACGACTGAAATCGGAAAGGACATAAGATGACTGATAAACGTGTAACCGCCATTTTATTCGATCTCGACGGCACGCTGATTGACACGAATGAACTGATTATCGCTTCTTACCTTCATACGCTTGATCATTATTGCCCGGGGCAGTTTAAAAGGGAAGATGTGCTCCCGTTTATCGGCCCGCCTCTGTACGAAACGTTTTCAGGCATTAATGCCGAAAAGTGCGATGACATGATCAGCATGTACAGAGCATTCAACCATGAAAAGCACGATGAGCTCGTCACGGAGTACGAAACGGTTTATGAAACGCTTGATGAATTGAAAAAAGCGGGCTATCAGCTCGGTATTGTCACCACAAAGCTGAGGGATACAGTCAATATGGGATTGAAGCTGACAGGCATCGGGGCGTTTTTCGATACTGTCGTCACGCTTGATGATGTAAAGCACCCGAAGCCTGACCCCGAGCCTGTGCGGCTTGCGCTCAGCCGGGTTGGGTGCGATCCGTCGGAAGCCATAATGGTCGGTGACAATTATCACGATGTCATGGCGGGAAAAAACGCCGGCACGAAAACAGCCGGCGTCGCGTGGACGATTAAAGGCGCACAGGCGCTTTCCGCCTATGAACCCGATTATATGCTCGAGAAAATGAGTGATTTATTGCACATCACCGGAGTGAAGTAACCCGTGAGAAAAACAGACCGCCATCCGGTTTCAGGTGCAAATTCATTGTGGCATGTTTATCAGACGGTTCCCTTTCTGAAGGTGATGAAAAATTTCATCATCATTCAGATCGCAAGGTATACGCCGTTTTTAAGCGTGAAAAACTGGCTGTACCGAACCTTTTTGAAAATGAATGTCGGAAAACAGACGTCATTCGCGCTGATGGTGATGCCGGATATCATGTTTCCCGAAAAAATCACTGTCGGAAAAAACAGCATTATCGGCTATAATACGACGATTTTGGCTCATGAATATTTAATACATGAGTACCGGACCGGTTTTGTCACAATCGGTGACGAGGTGATGATCGGAGCAAACACAACCATTCTGCCCGGCGTCACCATCGGGAGCGGAGCCGTTGTATCAGCCGGCACGCTGGTGCACAAAGATGTCCCCGCCGGGGCGTTTGTCGGAGGAAATCCGATGCAGGTGATCTATACGGACGAAGAAATGAAAAAACGAATGGAAAACCCCGCAGATTAACGTCAGCGGGGTTTTTTTATGACTTGATCACAATGGCCTGGCTGCCCATCTGCTTCCAGGCTTTTTCAAAGTCAGACCGGTCTGTTTTTCTGTTTTTATAGCCGTAAGGATCATTAACGTATACATAATCGTGATCATAACCGGTTACGGCTACGCTATGCATGCTGAACGTAATGTCGATCTTTCCGTTCGGCGTATCCCAAGTCTGCATATGATCAACCGGCTTAAAGGATGTGGTGGTAATCACCCAGACCGGCCGCCCTTTTTCAAGCTGGCGGTACACTGAAGAAATGTCTTTTCCCGTAAGATCGTATACTTTGTTTCCCGCATATTCTTTGGCAAGTTTATCAATCGGCTCATGATAAACGCCTAAACCCGGGCCGTTTTCCATATCTCCGGCAAATCCTTCATTCGGATCTCCCTTCAGCCCGCTGCTGTATGTGAGCGGAACTTTATTGATTTTATCCGCCAATGTATTTTTTGACACATGATATCCGGCATTGTTCAAAATCATGGCAAGGCTGGTCACCTCACAGCCATTGTACAGTCTGGGAGAATCCATCTGTCTGTACAGAACGACATTCAGCGGTGACGCGCTCCCTTTTAACGGTGTTTTCTCATCAGGCTCGTCGGACTGCTGATTGAAAAAATTTAAATGAATATCGTTTGTATAGATGTTATATCCCAGATAGACAAGGACGGCTGTCAGAATCAGCACACATAATGTTCCAAGTGTCTTCATTATCAATTATTCTCCCTTGTTTCTGATGAAGCTGTTCTATGTATTATAGCACTTCTGCTCAATATGATTCGATTGTTCCGATATGTTTACAGGTTTGTTCATTCTTTAGCCATGTTTATGGAAAAGAATAGGCGGACATTGGGCGTTGCAATCCATTCTTTTATCTGCTAACATATTATCATATTAGCGAACTAAAGGATTCGGAATTTTCCTTCAGACAAAGCGGAGGTGTAAAAGGCAAATGTTTATGTTTGAGAAACCGCATGGCATGAGAGATACGCTGCCCGGTTTATACGAAGCAAAGAAAAAAGTCCGTTCCACACTGACGGATTTAATTGATAAATGGGGTTATCAGTTTATGGAGACGCCGACCCTTGAATTCTATGAAACAGTAGGCGTCCAGTCAGCCATTGAAGAACAGCAGCTGTTTAAGCTTCTCGATCAGGACGGAAAAACGCTTGTGCTTCGGCCTGACATGACCGGACCGATTGCCAGGGTGGCGGCATCTAAGCTGCACAAACACAATCATCCGCTCAGAGCGGGGTACGCGGCAAGCGTCTATCGCGCTCAGGAGCGGGAAGGCGGACGTCCGGCCGAATTCGAACAGGTCGGCGCGGAGCTGATCGGCGACGGATCAACAAGCGCGGACGCCGAGGTAATTGCGCTGGCGGCCGGCGCTTTGAAAAACGCGGGATTGCACCGGTTTAAAATCGCGATCGGCCATGCCGGACTCGCTGATGAGCTGTTTGTCGAGGTTTTGGGCAATGCCGAGCGGGCGGATGTTCTGCGGCGCTTTCTCTTTGAAAAGAATTACGTGGGATACAGGGAACATGTCAAATCGCTTCCGCTTTCTTCAATAGACAAAAGCCGGCTGCTCGCACTTCTGGAATTGCGGGGCGGGAAAGAGATATGCGCCAAAGCGGAGGAGATCATCGGAATCTCCGGACAAAGCTTAATTCAGGAGCTGGAAGACCTGTGGGACATTCTTGAGGATTACGGGTGTGCCGAGCATATTCGCCTTGATCTGAATATGGTAAGCCATATGAGTTATTACACGGGAATTTTATTCGAAGTGTACGCGGCAAATGTCGGTTTCGTCATCGGAAGCGGAGGACGCTATAACAATCTCCTCGGCCATTTCGGCAATCCCGCTCCCGCCACGGGCTTCGGGCTCCGTATCGACAGGCTGATTGAAGCGCTCGGCATTCAGGAAGAAACAAGTGAAGCGGACGCCGTGATTTTCAGCAAGGAGCAGCGGGCCCAGGCCATTTTATTCGCGGAGGAAGAAAGGGCGCGAGGCAGAAAAGTCGTCCTGCAGGATCTGGCGGGCATTGAAAATATCGATCATATGACAAAATCATTCGCAAACGTCACATACTTTATCGGTGCCAGAAAGGAAGAGCGGAATGGGTAAGGTACTCACAATGGCAATGCCAAAAGGACGGATATTCGAAGAAGCGGCCGGGTTGCTGCGGCAGGCCGGATACAGGCTGCCCGAAGAGTTTGAAGAATCGAGAAAACTGATCATTGACGTTCCTGAAGAAAATCTCCGCTTTATTCTGGCAAAGCCGATGGATGTTACGACTTATGTCGAGCATGGCGTCGCTGATGCCGGTATTGCCGGGAAGGATGTCATGCTTGAGGAAGAGCGTGACGTGTATGAGGTGCTCGATCTGAAAATCAGCAAATGCCATCTCGCCGTTGCGGGGCTTCCCGGAGCGGATTGGAACGGAGTCGCCCCGAGGATTGCGACGAAATATCCGAATGTTGCGTCGAGTTATTTCAGAGAGCAGGGCGAACAGGTGGAAATCATTAAGCTGAACGGTTCCATTGAATTGGCGCCTTTAATCGGGCTTGCTGACAGAATCGTAGATATCGTATCAACCGGGCGGACATTAAAGGAAAACGGTCTCGTTGAATCAGAACATATTTGTGACATCACATCGCGTTTTATCGTCAATCCGGTCAGCTACCGCATGAAGGATGATGTAATCGACGAAATGGCGGCCAGGCTGGCCAGGGTTGTGGAAGGAGAAACGGCAAAATGAAAATAACCGCAGTAAAAAGTAGCGAGCGGTTCTCACTGAAGCGTTCCATCGACAGCGGAACCGAAGAGCAGCGGAAAACCGTCAGGGGGATTATTGAAGACGTCAGACAAAACGGTGACAAAGCCGTTTTGGCCTATACAAAAACATTTGACGGCATCAGCCTGAACCGAATGGCCGTGAGCGCAGAAGAAATCGCTGAGGCGTACCGTCTGCTTGATGATCAGCTGCTGGAAGTGATCAGGCAGGCGATTGCCAATATTAAAGAATATCACGAGCGCCAGCTGCAATCCTCTTGGTTTTACCATCGCAAAGACGGCTCGATGCTCGGACAGAAAATAACGGCGCTCGATTCCGCGGGCGTATACGTGCCGGGCGGGACGGCCGCTTATCCGTCTTCCGTTTTAATGAATGTCATCCCCGCTCTCGCTGCGGGAGTGGAACGGATCGTTCTCGTCAGTCCTCCGGGAAAAGACGGCCGCCTTTCGCCAGGCGTTCTGGCGGCGGCCTCTGAGCTCGGCATAAAGGAAATTTACAAGGCGGGAGGCGCGCAGGCGGTTGCCGCGCTCGCTTACGGAACGGAAACGATACAGCCTGTTGATAAGATCACGGGCCCCGGAAATATATTTGTAGCGCTCGCGAAGCGCGAAGTCTTCGGCGTTGTGGATATTGACATGATCGCCGGGCCAAGTGAAATCGTGGTCCTGGCAGACGATACGGCGGTGCCCGAAGAAGTCGCCGCTGACCTGCTTTCACAGGCCGAACACGATATGCTCAGCTCAAGCGTGCTTGTCACCGATTCACAGAAGCTTGCCGAAGCGGTATCAGATGAGGTGAATAAACAGCATCAGACCCTGCCGCGTAAAGAAATCGCCGAAGCGTCGATCAGGGATCACGGCCGCATTTATATCGCGGAATCGATGGAAGATGCGGTGGACACGGTGAATGCGCTGGCGCCCGAGCATTTAGAAATCATGACGCATTCGCCGGAGGCTTTGCTTGGAAGCATCAGACACGCGGGGGCGATTTTCTTAGGACGATACAGCGCTGAACCGGTCGGCGATTATTTTGCCGGACCGAATCACGTTTTGCCGACAAACGGAACGGCGCGGTTTTCAAGCCCGCTGAATGTAACAGACTTTCAAAAGAAATCGAGCATCATCTCTTACAGCCGGAAGGCATTTGAAACGCACGCGGACAGCATTGCCGCCTTTGCGAGACTGGAAGGGCTTGAAGCGCACGCAAGATCGATTGAAGCGAGAAACGGAGGAATGACCGATGAGAAAAGCGGAACGCGCCAGAACAACAAATGAGACGGATATTAAGCTGGCTTTCGAAATAGACGGAGAAGGAAAAGCCGACATCAGCACGGATGTGCCGTTTATGACTCATATGCTTGATTTGTTCACAAAGCACGGGCAATTCAATTTAACGGTTGACGCAAAAGGCGATACGGAGATAGATGATCACCATACGACTGAAGATATCGGCATCTGTTTAGGGCAGGCTTTTTTGGAGGCGCTCGGTGATAAAAAAGGGATCAAACGGTACGGATCAGCGCTTGTGCCGATGGACGAAGCGCTCGCCCAAGTCGCCGTAGACCTGAGCAACCGGCCGCACCTTGAGATGCGCGCTGCATTTCCGCAAGCGAAAGTCGGAACGTTTGATACCGAGCTGGTACATGAATTCCTATGGAAACTGGCGCTCGAAGCGAGAATGAATCTGCACGTCATCGTTCATTACGGCACGAATACCCATCATATGATAGAAGCCGTGTTTAAGGCGCTTGGCAGAGCGCTTGATGAAGCGTCATCCATTGATCCGCGCGTCAAGGGTGTGCCGTCTACGAAAGGAATGCTGTAAATGATCGGTGTAATTGATTACGGTATGGGCAATTTATTCAGCGTGTCGAAAGCGCTGGAACGCGTCGGCGTCCCGTATGTCGTATCAGACCGGCCGGAAGAGCTTGAAAAAGCGGATGCTTTTATTCTTCCAGGTGTCGGATCATTCAGTGACGCCATGGACAATTTACGCAGCACGAAGCTTGATCAATTCATACACCGTATGGTTGACGAGGGTAAGCTGCTCCTCGGCATCTGCCTCGGCATGCAGCTCATTTTCGAAGAGAGCGCCGAAAACGGCTCTGCAAAAGGACTTGGTTTATTAGCCGGAAAAGCTGTGAGACTCAAAGACAGAGATGCCGAAGGAAACAAGCTGAAGGTGCCGCATATGGGCTGGAACCGGCTGACGTTTCACCAAACGTCTCCTTTGCTTTCGGAAGCGGAAGAAGGATTCGTTTACTTTGTCCATTCCTATTATATAGACGGGCTGGAAGACGGCGATCTTCTGGCAAGCGCTGAGTACGGCGTACGTGTTCCGGCAGTCGTCGGGAAACGCAATGTCTTCGGTGCACAGTTTCACCCAGAAAAAAGCGGTACGGCCGGAATGGCGATCTTAACGCAATTTACAAAAATGGCAGCGGAACAGAAGGTGAAGAAATGAACGCTTTTACATTATATCCGGCAATCGATATGAGAAACGGCAAATGCGTCCGCCTCATCCAAGGCGATTACGGCAAGGAAACGATATACGGTGACTCTCCTTTAGACATGGCGGCGCAATTTGCACAAGAAGGCGCCGAATGGATTCATCTCGTGGACCTTGACGGCGCGAAAGCAGGCAGGAAAGTAAACGACAGGCATGTTCTTGACATTGCGCGGCAGCTTGATGTCAAAGTCGAGATCGGCGGCGGGATCCGTTCTGAAGCGGATGTGTACGGTTATTTATCACAAGGCGTTGATCGCGTCATTCTCGGCAGCTCGGCCGTATCCGATCCGGCATTTGTGAAGAGCATGCTGAAACAATACGGCGGCAAAATCGCGATCGGCCTTGATGCAAGGAACGGATATGTCTCGACGGAAGGCTGGCTGGAAACATCCTCGGTAAGGGCGGCCGATCTGGGCCGTGAATTGGCGGCCGAAGGAGCGGAAACCTTCATTTTCACGGATATTGCAACTGACGGCATGCTGTCAGGCCCGAACATCGAAAGCACCGTTCAGCTCGCAAAAGCAACGGGAAAAGACGTCATCGCTTCAGGCGGAGTCAGCTCAGTCGCCGACCTCAAAGCACTGGCCCGCTTCAAAGACGCCGGCGTATCGGGAGCGATTATCGGAAAAGCGCTGTATACCAAACAATTTTCATTGGCTGAAGCGCTCAGCGGGGTGAAGGACGCATGATCACGAAACGAATCATTCCGTGTCTCGATGTGAAAGAAGGACGCGTCGTCAAGGGCATACAATTTCTCGGGCTGAAAGATGCGGGCGATCCTGTCGAGCTGGCCGAAGCCTACGACAGGGAGGGCGCTGACGAACTTGTTTTTCTCGACATTTCCGCCTCTCACGAAGGCCGCAAGACGATGACAGGCGTCGTAGAACAAGTTGCGGCAAAACTGGCGATTCCGTTTACGGTCGGCGGCGGAATCAATCAATTAAGCGATATGAAACGAATGCTTCGCGCCGGCGCTGATAAAGTATCCGTTAATACAGCGGCCGTTCTCCGACCCAAGCTGATTACGGAAGGAGCTGAGTTTTTCGGCTCGCAATGCATCGTAGCGGCGATTGACGCAAAGTATGACGAAGATTCGGATTGCTATAAAGTGTACACACACGGCGGCAGAAAGAAAACCGAGTGGGAAGTCACGGCCTGGGCAAAAGAAGCCGTCAGCCGGGGAGCGGGTGAAATCCTGCTGACAAGCATGGACGCAGACGGTGAGAAAACAGGCTTTAATCATACGCTCACACAGCTTGTCTCACGTGCCGTCCCGGTGCCCGTCATTGCGTCAGGGGGAGCCGGCAGCGCGCGCCATATGCTTGAAGCCTTCACAGTCGGTGAAGCGGACGCCGCGCTTGCAGCTTCCATTTTCCATTACAAAGAGACATCTATAAAAGAAGTGAAAGATTATATGAAGAAACACGGGGTGAATGTGAGATGAAACAGGCAGATGAACTGCGGTTTGACGAGGCCGGACTGATACCCGCCATCGTACAGGATGCGGCAAGCAAAGAAGTGCTGACACTGGCTTATATGAACCGAGAATCCTACGAAAAAACGATAGAAACGAAAGAAACCTGGTTTTACAGCCGTTCACGCAGGGAGCTGTGGCATAAAGGAGCGACATCGGGGAATACCCAAAAGGTGATAGCCATCCGTTATGATTGCGATCAAGATGCCCTCGTCGTGCTTGCGGAGCCCTCAGGACCCGCATGCCATAAGGGAAGCTACAGCTGCTTTTCCACGGAAAAAGCAGACACGCAGGATCGTTTCGGCATCTTGAATGAACTGGAAAGCGTAATCGCCAAACGGCAGGCGGAGATGCCTGACGGAGCCTACACAACGTATCTGTTTCGGGAAGGCGTCGATAAAATCCTTAAAAAAGTCGGAGAGGAAGCCGCAGAGGTTATTATCGCCGCGAAAAACCGCGACCATGAAGAATTAAAATGGGAAGCGGCAGATTTGCTGTATCATTTGCTCGTTCTTCTGCGTGAGCAGTCGCTTCCTCTGGATGACGTGCTTGATGTCCTTGCGAAACGCCATTCAGCATCTGGGTAAAACAAACCTCACGGAGAGATCCGTGAGGTTTTTATTCTGTCAAACTTAAACATTCAATAAAATATTCCTTATTTCCGCAACCGGAGGCAGATGAATTTGATAATATTGACTAATAGAGTTTATTTTGGTTTTTATCAAAAATATACGTTTTGTTCATATTCCGTTCATGCACATCCGTTATAGTATAAACAGTGATATAGGAGGAAAACATATGCCGAATAAACAACCAAAACCTAAAGGGAAATTCAGCTCATTCTTTTCATTAGTCAAAAAAACAAAACCATCATACGGTATGCTGGCATTCGCGCTGTCTCTCAGTATTGTGACAACGCTCGTCAGCCTGCTGATTCCGCTGTTGACAAAGCAGCTCGTTGACGGCTTTTCCATGTCGTCGCTGTCAGGCGTGCAAATCGGAATCATCGCAGCCGTGTTTATCGTACAGGCCGCATTAAGCGCCTACGCCACCTACGCCCTGAACTACAGCGGCCAGAAAATCATCTCGGGACTGCGTGATTTGTTGTGGCAGAAATTAATTAAACTGCCCGTCTCTTATTTTGACAAAAACGCCACGGGAGAAACGATCAGCCGTGTCACCAATGACACAATGGTGGTAAAAGAGCTGATCACAAACAATATCAGCGGATTTATTACCGGAATCATTTCCGTTATCGGGTCACTGACGATCTTATTTTTCATGAACTGGAAGCTCACATTGCTCGTGCTGATCGTCGTGCCGCTGGCTGCGGTGATTTTAGTGCCGATCGGCCGGAAAATGTTTAAAATTTCTCGGGAAACACAGGATGAAACGGCGAGATTCACCGGATTATTAAACCACATCCTCCCGGAAATCAGGCTTGTAAAAGCGTCAAACGCTGAAGAAGCGGAATACGGACGCGGAAAAGCAGGCATCATGGCGCTCTTTAAACTCGGGCTGCGTGAAGCGAAGGTGCAGTCGCTCGTAGGCCCGCTTATTACACTTGTATTAATGGCGGCGTTGGTCGCTGTCATCGGGTACGGCGGGATGCAAGTGTCATCCGGTGAATTGACAGCCGGCGCACTCGTTGCCTTTATCCTGTATTTGTTTCAAATCATTATGCCGATGGGCCAGATCACTTCATTTTTCACACAGCTTCAAAAATCCGTCGGCGCAACGGAACGGATGATTCATATTCTTGCAGAAAAAGAAGAAGATATCCAAACCGGAAAAGCCATTGAAAACGCAGATCAGCCGATTAAGCTCGAACAAGTCTCATTCGGCTACAAAACAGATCAAACCATCTTAAAAGACATTACGGCTACGATTGAGGCCGGCAAAGTCACCGCGATCGTCGGACCGAGCGGCGGCGGAAAAACAACGTTATTTAAGCTGCTTGAACGATTCTACAACCCGACTGCGGGCAGCATCCTGCTCGGAAATGAACCGATTGATGCATATTCCCTTGAGTCATGGCGGGAGCATATCGGCTACGTCTCGCAAGAAAGCCCGTTAATGTCAGGCACCATCCGCGACAATATCTGCTACGGATTAAAACGCGAGGTGACTGATGAGGAACTGAGGCAAGCGGCTGACATGGCCTACGCCCTGCAATTTATTGAAGACTTACCGAAGAAATTTGAAACAGAGGTCGGTGAGCGGGGAATTATGCTGTCAGGCGGACAGCGGCAGCGCATCGCCATTGCCAGAGCGCTCCTTCGCAACCCGAGCATTCTGATGCTTGATGAAGCGACATCAAGTCTGGACAGCCAATCTGAAAAATGGGTGCAGCAGGCGCTGGAAGTTCTAATGGAAGGCCGCACCACGATTGTGATCGCCCATCGTTTATCCACGGTTGTGGATGCAGATCAGCTTCTCTTTGTCGAACAGGGTGAAATCACCGGACGGGGCACACACCATGAATTAATGGCATCCCATTCGCTGTACCGCGATTTTGCGGAGCAGCAGCTGAAGCTGAATGCCGACTTAGAAAACAAAGCTGTGTAAAGCAAGACTTTATGAATAGAAAGCAGCTGAAAAAGCTGCTTTTTATTTTGCAGCCGGAATCCTATTCATTGGAAGCGGGGGTGAATTATGAAAAAACGCACAAAGATTTTTTATTGTCACGCGGCCTTACTGCTCGTATTCATGACTGCCGGGTGTACGGACGGTAACGATGAAGAGCCGAGCCATTCTTCAAGTCCGGCCGGAGAAAGCAGCGGCATCAACAAGGCTGAAACAGCATCAGCGGCAGAAAAAAAAGAACCCGTAATCAAAGATTCACATCACATCTCTGCGGACAAAAGCGAACCGAACAACATGTCGGCAGATTATTCTCCTCTGCAAATTGAATATGCCCGCATCTGGCTGCAGCTTGGGGAATATCAGCAGATAGATGAATTGAACGTTCGCCGCATTCCGGCCGGAGCACTCGTCAACCCTGACGATCATACGAGCGCCCGCTATCCCGAAGATGTTACGCAGTTAGCAGGCTCCCGGTTAGTCGATGGGTCAGTCACTTACAGCAGCAATGGTGACGGCACCATTCAGGTATACAATGTTCCTTTGCGCTGGGAGTCTCGTGAAGATACTGATCAAGGCGTAATGAAAGAAGTGACGGAGGAAATGATCCGCCATACAAAAAAAGTGTCTGTCGATACAGGAGACAATGAAAAAATAAGACGGTTAATAGACATCATGTCGATTCATTAAAAGAAGACAGGCAAAAAAGCAGAAGGAGGGATTTTCATGGCTGTCATATTGGTTGCGGATGACGACCGCCATATCCGTGAGCTTGTCCGCCTCATGATGGAGCAGAGCGGCTTTGACGTCGCAGAAGCGGAAGACGGGGAAGCGGCGGTGCGGCTGATCGAATCAGCACCTATTGATCTCATCATACTGGATGTGATGATGCCGAAAATGGACGGGTTTGAAGTCAGTGAAGCCGTCCGCAGCTTTACGGACATTCCGATTTTGATGCTGACGGCAAAAGGCGAAACGCTGGACAAAGTGCAAGGTTTTACTTCCGGAGCGGATGATTATCTCGTCAAACCGTTTGAGCCGCTTGAGCTGGAAGCAAGGGTCAAAGCATTGCTGAAACGGTACCGGATCACCGCTGAAAAACTGCTGACCATCGGAAATGTCACATTAGATAAGCAATCCCGCACCGTAACGCGCGGCGGCGGAGCGGGATTGACACTGCCCCGGCGTGAATTTGAGCTTTTATTTAAGCTCGCCGGTTATCCGAATAAGACGTTTTCAAGAGAACAATTAATAGAAGATATTTGGGGCTTTGATTATGAAGGTGACGAGCGGACGGTTGATGTGCATGTTAAAAGGCTGAGGGAACGGTTTCCGGAAAAGGACTATCCGTTTGCCATCCATACGGTGCGGGGGCTCGGGTATCGGTTTGTGGTGACAGAATGAAACGGATCTTCAGAACGGCTGGAAAAATCATCATCCTTCTCACCGTCACCGCATTCTTATGGCTGGCGGCTCACCTGATCGTTCAGGGATTCGGTCTCATATGGCCGATTTTGCTTGTGCCGTACGCCGAGCAGATTTTGACGCTTTGGCTTGTTTTCGGCCTGCTGTTTGTAACGATGTTTATTTTTTCAAAGTCAGCACGTGAAAGACATCATGCGATCTGGGATTCGCTGACCGCCACGATCAAGCAAATGTCGAGCGGCAACTTCACAGCGGCCGCTTCCCGGAAAATGGAGAAGATTGAACGGGACCACCCCGTGACGAAATTGGCTGATGAACTGTCGACACTCGCCGCGGAACTGAGTGAAATGGAAAAGCTGAAACAAGAATTTATTTCGAACGTTTCCCATGAAATCCAAACTCCGCTTACTTCATTAAAGGGCTACGCGCATCTTCTGAAAAAACCGGATTTATCATATGAGGAGCGGGGGCGCTACTTACACATCATCGAGACAGAAACAGAACGATTATCAAAAATCAGTGAAAATCTGCTGAAGCTCACTGCGCTTGAACGCCAAACCGAACCGATACAAAAAAAACCGTTCCGCATTGACAAACAGCTGCGGCGCACCATATTGACCTGTGAGCCTGAATGGTCCGCCAAACAGATTGAGTTTCTCATTGATTTACAGGAGTCGTATGTGTACGGAGATGAAGCGCTGCTCAGCCAAGTATGGATGAATCTGATTCACAATGCCGTAAAATTTACCGGTGAAGGCGGCCGCATTTCCGTTAAAATTGTTGATCTGCCGGGAGCGGCGGCTGTCGAAATCGCCGACGACGGAATCGGAATGGAGCCTGAACAGGCGGAGCGTGTATTTGAACGGTTTTATAAAGCGGACAAGGCGAGAAACGCAGGGGGAAGCGGGCTCGGCCTGTCCATCGCCCAAAAAATCGCAGAGCTGCACGGCGGTTCGATAGAGGTTGAGAGCAAGCGCGGCGAAGGAGCCCTTTTCCGCGTCATTCTTCCAGCCGAACCTCGTGAAAAAAACAGCTAAAATCTGGTCGAACCAGCCAGTAAAAAACGAAGCCGATCCTGTCTTTTGAACTATTGAGGCGAAACCGTTTTATGGTATACTACTGACGGTAATACGTATAAAACGGAGGATATTTGTGGGAAAACACACTTCTGAACAGAAAAAGCACGCGCAAATTGTCCAGCTGCTTCAGGATGGACAATATTTTTTTCATAAAGGCTTAAAAGCATATAAAGAGCGGAATTTAAAACGGGCCAGCAAACTGATTCAGCGGGCCGTCCACCTCGAGCCGAATGATTCCGAAATGCTGTCCCGGCTGGCCGTCATTTATTCTGAAATGGGCCACTACCAGCAGTCAAATGAGCTGTTCGACTTTATTTTGGTGAACCTGAAAGAAGAAATGCCCGAGTGTCATTATTTTAAAGCGAATAATTTCGCGCATTTGGGGCTCTTTCAGGAAGCATACAAAGAAGCGGCGGCTTATTCAGATGCCGATCCGGACGGGGAATTCAGCGAAGAGATTGAAAATCTGATGGAGCTTTTGGATTTCGGCGAAGCGGGTGAAAACGAATCGCTCTATGACCAGGATGAGCTGCTGATCAGGCAGGACCGGGCAAAAATGCTTCTTGAGAGCGGCCAGCTTCATGAAGCGGTTGTCATGCTTGAAGAGATTACGGCCGATTACCCCGAGCTTTGGTCTGCATACAACAACCTGGCGCTCGCTTACTTTTACTCAGGCAATGTTACAAAAGCGAAACAGACGGTATTCGAAGTGCTTGAGAAAAATGAAGGCAATCTCCATGCCCTGTGCAACCTCCTTGTATTCTGCTATTACGAGAGGGAAGATGAAAAAGTCGGAGAACTGAGCGGGAAACTCGCCAACGTGTATCCGATTTTATTCGAACAGCGCTATAAGCTGGGGGCGACGCTTGCGCTTGTCGGCAGACATGATCTCGGTTATAAATGGCTCCGTTCTCTTTACAAAAGCGGGTTCGAAGGCGACGAAACGTTTTATTACTGGCTTGCCGCCTCAGCCTACGGGACAGGCCGCACAGAATTTGCGGAAACCATTTGGAAAAAGGCCGAAGCCGAATTTCCCGAATCAGACCGGCCCGCGCCTTGGGCGGAGCGGCAGGAACCGCTGCCTGCTTCACTTGAACAGCGGCTTGCCGCCTATTATATCAGCAGCGCTGAAGGAGAGCGGAACCAGCTTGAAAAAGTTCTGACGGTAAAACGCGCCGTTTCACCGTTTGAACAAGATTTCGTCAGACTGCTGCTTTCCGGTGAAAAAGGCGCTTCAGGCGTCTCCGGTGACGCGCTGTTCACGTATCGGACGGTCAAGCTTCTGGAGAAAGCGGAAGCCGACAGTTTAAAAACTGACGTCATGAGCTGCTGGGTTTTTCACGTCATTCAGCATATCCGCGCCGCCGCTGCCGTACAGAATGAGCGGGCATGGGCCGCAGCCATCGCATACGTATGGAAAGAAGCAAACGGCGAAAAAACGACGAAAAAAGAAACGGCCGCCGTTTACGGTATAACCCCGGCAACCCTTTCGAAATACATCAGACAAATAGATGATATATTAGAATAAAACCGATTCTTTCTATATAAAGAGTCGGTTTCTTTTTTTTATCATAAAGGGGCAAAACAGAACTTTACCGCCGAAAAAAGAGGTATTCATACGTATTTTTTTGCTTTTTGAATCGAAATCAGGCCGTAATCACCGTTTATTTTGCAAAATATGAGATTTGCAATCACATTGAAATATAACTGTAATAAAAATTGTCGAAACATGATGGTATAATGAGTCTCGTACATAAGAGATTAGTTTATTTTACATGTGCTGTATAATCTATGCCAATTAACCAGATTCAAAGAATCGTACATAAAAATCATCAGCCTCACGGGTATGTGAGGGAGCGTAACTTTGATGTTCATAATAGAATTCCAAATGAGAACAGGTTTAAAGTAAAAGGGAGGAAAGAAAAAGTGAAAAAGAGTTTATTAACACTTGGTTTGGCTTCCGTCATCGGGACAAGCAGTTTTTTAATCCCGTTTACAAAAACTGCATCGGCGGAAACATTAGACAGCAAAAAAGCGAAAATTGAAAGCAAGCAATCTGAGGTGGCTTCAAGCCTTGAAGCAAAAGAAAGAGAATTGTCCAAGCTTCAGGACAAGCAGGCTAAGATTGAAAAAGAACTGAAAGACATTAACGCTAAAGCGTTGGATACAAGCAATAAAATCGAAGATAAAAAAGCTGAAAACGAAAAAACGAAAAAGCAGATCGCTGATTTGAAAAAAGAAATCAAAGAAACAGAAGCGCGTATTGAAAAACGCAATGAAATCCTGAAAAAACGCGTTCGTTCTTTACAGGAAAACGGCGGTTCTCAAGGATACATAGATGTACTTTTAGGAGCGACAAGCTTCGGAGACTTCATTTCCCGTGCGACTGCAGTATCTTCTATCGTTGATGCGGATAAAGACCTGATCAAACAGCAGGAGCAGGATAAAGCGAAACTCGAAGACGCAGAGGCTGAACTTAACGTGAAGCTGAAAAAAGTTCAAGATGATCTTGCGAAACTCGAGTCTATGCAAAAAGACCTGAACAAACAGCTTGATCAGAAAGACAAGCTTTTCGACGAAGCGAAAAACGGTCAGAAAAAAGCGGCTTCCGCTATCTCTGATCTGAAAAAAGAAGCGTCACAGCTTGCAAACCAAAAAGCTGACACTGAAAAAGAACAGAAGCGCATTAAAGCTGAGCAGGCTGCAGCGGCTGCCCTGATCAAAAAACAGGAAGAAGCGCAAAAAGCTTCTGAAGACCAAAACCAAAAAGATGACAGCCAGCCGGCACCGGCGGTTAAAACTGTGAAAAAAGCGGCTGTTTCAACATCATCTGATTCATCTGACAGCTCAAGCAAACCGAAGAGCACTTCAGGCGGATCATCTCATAACAGCGGCGGTTCAGATGATTCTGACGGCGGATCTGTTATTTCAAATTCAGGCGGTATTGAAGGCGCGATCAGCGTAGGATCAAGCCTTGTGGGTCAATCTCCGTATAAATTCGGCGGCGGACGCACTCAATCCGATATTGACAACCGTATTTTTGACTGCTCTTCATTCGTACGCTGGGCTTATGCTAACGCAGGCGTTAATCTCGGACCTGCAAGCGGCACAAACACAGATACATTAATCGGAAGAGGTAAAGCAGTAAGCGCGTCTGACATGAAACGCGGAGACTTAGTTTTCTTCAACACGTATAAAACAAACGGCCACGTCGGCATCTACTTAGGTAACGGAACGTTCCTGAACGATAATACATCACACGGTGTATCCATTGATTCTATGAGCAACCCTTACTGGAAGAAAGCATTCAACGGCAATGTAAGACGTGTCGTGCAATAATGAATAAGACAAGGGCCTTCTATCCCGGAAGGCTCTTTCTTTATTTGTATACCCGCTCAGGAGCTGCCTAATCACGGTTTCTCAGAAAAATGAGCAAAAAAATAGCGAATTGCCCTCAGATTTAATAGGATATGGGTAAGGAATACGATTGATGGGGATTCTTAGTCATATAGGGTGCGCCCCATTTCGAAAAGGAGTGAATCATGGTGTCAGAAGAAAAAATTTATGATGTGATCATTATCGGCGCGGGTCCGGCGGGGATGACCGCTGCTGTTTACACATCACGAGCGAACTTATCCACATTAATGATCGAAAGAGGAATTCCGGGCGGCCAGATGGCCAACACGGAGGATGTTGAAAACTATCCGGGTTTTGAAAGCATTCTCGGCCCTGAACTTTCTAATAAAATGTTTGAACATGCGAAAAAATTCGGTGCGGAATATGCGTACGGCGATATTAAAGAAATTGTTGACGGTAAAGAATATAAAACGGTCAAAGCCGGTTCAAAAGAATATAAAGCGCGCGCCATCGTCATTTCTGCCGGAGCGGAATACAAAAAGATCGGTGTCCCCGGCGAAAAAGAACTGGGCGGCCGCGGCGTATCGTACTGCGCAGTTTGTGACGGCGCGTTCTTTAAAAATAAAGAGCTTGTCGTTGTCGGCGGCGGAGACTCCGCCGTTGAAGAAGGCGTCTATCTGACACGCTTCGCTTCAAAAGTCACCATCGTTCACAGACGTGACAAATTGCGGGCGCAAAGCATTCTTCAGGCGCGTGCCTTTGACAATGAGAAAATTGACTTCAAATGGAACAAAACCGTAAAAGAAATCCATGAGGAAAACGGAAAAGTCGGCAGACTTACTCTTGTGGATACCGTGACGGGAGAAGAGGAAGAATTCAAAGCTGACGGCGTCTTTATTTATATCGGTATGCTTCCGCTTTCTAAACCGTTCGAAAACTTGGGCATCACAAATGAAGAAGGCTACATTGAAACAAATGCCCAAATGGAGACAAAAGTTCCAGGCATTTTCGCCGCGGGAGACATCCGGGAAAAAACGCTCCGCCAGATCGTAACGGCGACAGGCGACGGAAGTATTGCGGCTCAAAGCGTTCAGCATTATGTGGAAGAGCTTGAGGAAACGCTCAAAACCGTTAAATAATCACTGTAATGTTCAGTTTTTGAATCGTTACTGTGTTTTAATTACGCTGTAACACGGGTGAAATACTGATGTTTTAAGATGAATGTAGTAATTGACCCCCTTTTTAATGAATACACTTTGGCACGGATTCCAGTATCCGTGCCCTTTTTTTGCGATTTTTTGTTTTCTGTCAAATAAAAGAAAAGGATGTCGGTGTCTCTGCATTGTGAGAGACATGCCGAAACGGTATAATGAAGAGACGATGATTTGTTGAGAAGGTTAGGTGACGTACTTGTGCAAAGAGTGACAAATTGTGTGCTGCAGACAGATGATCAGGTTCTCCTTCTCCAAAAGCCGAGACGGGGCTGGTGGGTCGCGCCCGGCGGGAAGATGGAAAGCGGCGAATCCGTCAGAGATTCCGTCATCAGAGAGTACAGAGAAGAGACGGGCATTTATATACTAAATCCGCAGTTAAAAGGCGTGTTTACCTTTATTATTAAGGAACAGGAACAAATCGTGTCAGAGTGGATGATGTTTACTTTCGTCGCCGACTCCTACACGGGGCGGAATGTCGCTGAATCAGAGGAAGGCGTTCTGAAGTGGCATGACGTAAAAGATATCCACAGCCTTCCGATGGCCCCCGGAGACGGGCATATCCTTGATTTTATGATCAAGGGCCAAGGGCTTTTGCACGGCACCTTTACGTATACGCCGGACTTCGAGCTGCTCAGCTATCGTTTAGATCCGCAGCTTATCAAATAAAAGAAAGACCGCAGGGGGGAGAAAGATGAGTATGAATGAAAACCATGATATTCAGCTCGTCATCATTACGGGAATGTCTGGAGCGGGGAAAACCGTCGCCATTCAAAGCTTTGAGGATCTCGGCTATTTTTGCGTCGACAATCTGCCGCCTTCCTTGCTGCCGAAATTTTTGGAGCTGATGAAAGAATCAAGTTCAAAAATGAGCAAGGTCGCGCTTGTCATGGATCTGCGGGGACGTGAATTTTTTGACAGGCTGATTGAGGCGCTGGATGAAATGGCGGAAAATCCGTGGATTACACCGCGTATTCTCTTTTTAGACGCTAAGGATTCCATCCTTGTGACGAGATACAAAGAAACGAGGCGTTCTCACCCGCTGGCAGCTACCGGGCTTCCTCTTGAAGGAATCGCACTGGAACGCCAGCTACTTGAAGAATTGAAAGGGCGCTCTCAGCTGATCTATGACACATCGGATATGAAACCGCGTGATCTGCGTGAAAAAATCGTGGCGCATTTCGCCACGAACCAAGGTGAAACATTTACAGTGAACGTGATGTCATTCGGTTTCAAATACGGGCTTCCGATAGATGCCGACCTCGTGTTTGATGTAAGGTTTCTGCCGAATCCGTTCTACATTGAAAGCATGAGACCGCTTACGGGGAAAGATGAGGAAGTGTCATCCTATGTGATGAAGTGGAACGAAACACAAAAGTTTATTGAAAAGCTTGTTGATCTGCTCGGCTTTATGCTTCCGTCTTATAAGCGGGAAGGGAAAAGCCAGCTTGTCATCGCGATCGGCTGTACGGGCGGCCAGCACCGCTCCGTCACGCTCGCTGAGTATTTGGCTGACTATTTTAAAAAAGATTTCTATACTCATGTCACTCACCGGGACATTGAAAAGAGAAGCCGGAAATGAATAAGAAGCCGAAAATCGCAATCTTCGGCGGCGGAACGGGTCTGTCCGTGCTGCTTCGGGGGTTAAAGCATAAGCCCGTTGATATTACGGCGATTGTGACAGTTGCTGATGACGGCGGAAGTTCAGGCCGTCTGCGGGATGAACTTCAAATTCCGCCGCCGGGTGACATCCGTAACGTACTGGCCGCTTTGTCAGATGTTGAGCCGCTCGTTGAAAATCTGTTTCAGCACCGTTTCAATAAGGGAGGCGACTTAACCGGACATTCGCTCGGCAATTTGATTTTGGCAGCGATGACAAATATAACCGGTGATTTCTTTCACGCTGTCACCGAAATGAGCAAGGTGCTGAATGTCCGCGGCAGAGTGCTGCCTGCTGCCAACACCAGTGTCGTTCTTCATGCTGAAATGGAGGACGGGCAGGTCGTCTCCGGAGAATCGACAATCCCTTCTTACGGCCAGCGGATTAAACGGGTGTTTCTTACGCCTGAAAAAATTGATCCGCTGCCGGAAACGATTGACGTCATCCGTCAGGCCGATTTAATCATTATCGGTCCGGGAAGCCTGTACACAAGCATTCTTCCGAATCTGCTCGTGCCGAAAATCGGAGAGGAAGTCGTCAAGGCCGTGGCCAAAAAAGTATATATATGCAACGTCATGACACAGCCCGGCGAGACGCTTCAATACAGCGCGGCCGACCATGTCAAGGCGCTGAACGATCATATGGAGCAGCCGTTTATCGACACGATCTTAATCAACAATGAGGAGATCCCTGACGAAATCAAAAGCAAATATGCGAAAGAGCTCGCCCGGCCCGTCGACTTCAATGTTGAAAAGCTGAAATCCATGGGGCTTGAGGTCATCAGGGATCAGATTATCACGTATAAAAATGGCGTAATCCGTCACGATACACATAAAGTGGCTTCTCTTCTTGTCGATTTATTAAGGGACTAGAGGCCTTTTGAAATGAGGTGGCTAATATGTCATTTGCATCGGAAACAAAAAAAGAACTGACGAATCTGGAAGTGAAGGACTGCTGCGCCAAGGCGGAGCTGTCCGCGCTGATTCGGATGAACGGTTCCCTGTCATTTTCAAACCGCCATCTCGTGCTTGACGTTCAAACCGAAAATGCGGCGATTGCCCGCCGCATTTATACATTGCTGAAGAAACAATATGATGTATCGGTCGAACTGTTAGTCAGAAAAAAAATGCGGCTGAAAAAAAACAATGTTTATATTGTGCGCTTTTCTGAAAATGCAAAGCTGATTTTAGAGGAATTGAAAATCCTCGGGGAGAACTTTATATTTGAACGGAATATTTCTGAGGAACTGGTGGCGAAACGGTGCTGCAAACGTTCTTATATGAGAGGGGCGTTTTTGGCGGGGGGATCTGTGAATAACCCGGAAACATCGTCGTACCACTTGGAAATCTTCTCGCTTTATAAGGAACATAACGATTCATTATGCGCGCTGCTGAATGAATTTCATCTGAACAGCAAAACGCTTGAACGGAAAAAAGGCTATATTACGTATTTAAAAGAGGCGGAAAAAATCACTGAATTTCTGAATGTCATCGGCGCTCACAATTCACTGCTGCGCTTTGAAGATGTGCGGATTGTCAGAGATATGAGAAACTCAGTGAACCGCCTCGTCAATTGTGAAACAGCAAACTTAAACAAAACCATCGGGGCTTCTCTCAGACAGGTGGAAAATATTAAATACATTGATGAACGGATCGGTCTTGAAGCGCTGCCGGAAAAGCTTCGCGAAATTGCGCAGCTGCGGATTGATTATCAGGAGGTCACGCTGAAAGAACTGGGGGAAATGGTTGCAAGCGGGAAAATCAGCAAATCCGGCATCAATCACAGGCTGAGAAAGCTCGATGAAATCGCAGAACAGCTGCGTACAGGACAAAGCATCACTTTGAAATAACCGTACAGAAAAGGGGAGATCTTATGGTTCAGGGGAAAGTGGAAGTGCGTTTAAAGACGGGATTGCAGGCGCGCCCCGCTGCATTGTTTGTACAGGAGGCAAATCGTTTTGCATCAGATGTGTTTCTTGAGAAAAACGGCAAGAAAGTGAATGCCAAAAGCATTATGGGATTAATGAGTCTGGCGGTCAGCTCGGGGACGGAAGTCACTCTGATCGCTGAAGGCGACGATGAAAAGGAAGCGCTGGAAAAGTTGTCCGCTTATGTGCAGGAAGAAGTGTAAACACTTTGTAAGGGGGACGGAACGATGAATGAGTTTCTGAAAGATTGTTATCAAACGATAGGCTGGGAAAAGGATTCCCTCGATTTCAGCAACCTGCCGGAGTTTTTAAAGGCGCTCGCGTATCGGTTTCCGTTTGAAAATCGCGCGGTTTTGTCCAAAAAAGAATATGACGTCACGAAAGAAGGACTGTGGCGGCACATGGTGAAGGAACCTCATGGCGGCCTTTGTTATGACTTGAACGGACTGCTTTATTTCATCCTGAAAGATGCCGGATTGGATGTCAAATTGATCCGCGGAACGGTCTGGAAAAACGGCTGGGCGCTGCCCGGCACACATGCGGCCGTACTTCTTTCCGCCGGAGGGAATGAGTACATCGCTGATGCAGGCTTCGGCCTCAATCTCGCCATGCAGCCTGTGCCGATGTCGGGAGACGAGACGGTATCAGCGGCCGGAGCGTTCCGCGTGAGGATAGAAGATACGGAATTCGGGGCATACGTGCTTGAAATGAACAAAGGGGACGGCTGGCAGACAGGTTACGCATTTTCGCTTGAAGAAATCGATGAAAAGGACCTCAAGTCTATGAAACAAACAATCTTTGAACATGAACGTTCTCCTTTCAACAAACGCCTGCTTGCTTCTAAGCGGACACCGGAAGGGCACATGGTTCTGTCTGAACGCAATATAACAATAAAAAAACACGATGGCACGGCGGAAAACAGCAGAATAGACCGATCAGAGTTCGAAGAAAAATTTACTGCTCATTTTATATGAAGCTCGCAGGTTCTCTGTAAAAAAACGGCCTCCGCAGGGAAGCCGTTTTTTGTATGTGTTTATCTCATTTTTGTAAAGGTTTGATAGTGGTCTGTCGTCTTATAAATCAGCCAGTCGCTTGAGTAAAGAATCCGGTCTGAATTTCTGAAGCCTGATGTATAGTTAATATCCGCTTCACGCCACGTCCGTCCGCTTTTTGCAGGGAGTTTGCCTTCCCTGTTTGAGAAGATGTCTCCGCCGATGCTTTTCCCCGGGGCGACGTCCGCCAGATTCCCCTTTGATGCCACCCAGCCGAGGGCCTGTGCTTCTGATTTTGTAATGTAATTATCAGGAAGCTTATGATAGGTCTGAAGATAATCCGCAACCCCGTCAAACGTGTTGATAACCTGTGCTTCAGTGTGCGCCTTGTGAGAAGATGTATCCGTCTTGGCAGCCGTTGAAAACAGCATCCCCGCCGCGGAGAACAGCACCAGCAAACAAACGGAAATCCACGATAATCGTTTTTTCAAAGCAATACCTCCCATTTTTATCATGTGAAGCTGATTCCTTTTCATTGTATCAGCATCAAGAGAAAGGAATAGAAAGAATTTTAAAATAGTACTTTTGATCTAGTGAAAAATAAACCCCGGCTGAAACGGCCGGGATTTTTCATCTCATTGAAATTCCTTCGTGAGGTTTTTCGGTGTTTTTCCGTATACGGCGTCAATCATGTTTTGTGCGGCTTGCTTGAACATATTCAAGCGGATTTTTGCCGTTGCTGACCCGATATGAGGAAGCAATGTGACGTTTTCCAGCTGCAGGAGCGGATTGTCTTCGGCGATCGGCTCTTTTTCAAACACATCTAAACCGGCGCCTTTTATCCAGCCCTCCTGCAATGCGCGGATGAGCGCTTTCTCATCAACCGTCTTTCCCCGGGAAATATTGACGAAACATGCCGTATCTTTCATCAATTTAAATTCCCGCTCTCCCATCATATGATACGTTTCGTCAGTAAGCGGCGTAATTAAAAGCACAAAGTCTGATGTTTTCAGCAGTGTATCTAAGTCGGCATATGTAACCCCGAGTTCCTTCTCAGCATCCGGTTTTCTGCTGCGGTTATAATACAGCACGTCCATATCGAAGCCGAATTTTGCCCGTTTGGCAGCTTGTTCACCGATTCTGCCCATGCCGATAATTCCTAATGTCTGATGGTGGACATCCATACCGAAAAGAGATTCCTCCTCAACGGTTCCCCATTTGCCGGCGCGGACGAATCGATCCAATTCGGCAACCCGTCTGGCGGAAGACAGAATTAATGAAAAAGCCAGATCAGCGACAGTGTCATCTAAGGTGTACGGTGTATGCGTGCCGACAACCCCGCGTCTTTTCATTTCTTCAATATTAAAATTATCATAGCCGACTGAATTATTGCTGACGACCTTCAGCTTCGGCGCGTGATCCAGTAAATCACTGTCAATCGCCGTTCCGGATGTCAGCAGCCCTTCAGCATCTTTCATTTTTTCGTACAGTTTCTCTTTTGGAATGGTATCTTCTTTCCAGATGTCATAGCGGCAATGCTCGCCTATCATTTGTTCGACTTCGGGCGGTATCGGTTTCGCGATGAATACATAGGGTTTCAACGGGCTTCTCCTCCTTTGTCTTTCTTCTCTATTTTATTATATAAGAGAAGCGGTAACGTGAGAAATATTCAAACGCATTACGATAAATTTCTGGTTCTTTTGAACTTAAAATGAAAGGAAAAAGAAATGTACATGCTTGATTTCTCCAAACAGTAACAGAATCCGCCTATATTTCTGAAGGCAAAATGAGCGGAACCGCTGTTTTTAAAAGCTTTATAGGTTGGTGTAAAGATAAATTTTATTATTTTTGAAAGATATAAATGAATATAATCTGAATTTACAGTCAAATTATCGTGTCTTTTTTTGAAAGCGCTTTTGAGGCCTTTTTCTGTGCTATAATTCCTTACTGTAAGCTGGGTAAGAAGGCTTGCAATACAATCGGATGGGAGATGAATAGAAAAATGGTTTCTTTATCAAGCATTTTGGAGCACAACCAGCAGTTTGTCCAAGAAAGGAAATATGAACCTTACCAAACGACAAAATTCCCGAAAAAAAAGCTTGTCATCGTATCCTGTATGGATACAAGGCTGACGGAGCTTCTGCCGCAGGCGATGGGACTCAGAAACGGCGATGCCAAAATCATAAAAAACGCGGGAGCCATTGTTTCTCACCCATTTGGAAGTGTTATGCGGAGCATTTTGGTTGCCGTTTATGAACTGCAGGCAGAGGAAGTCTGCATCATAGGTCACCGCGAGTGCGGAATGTCGGGATTAAATGCGGCTTCCATATTAAATAAAGCAAAAGAGCGCGGCGTGGAGGACAAATGTCTGAGCCTTCTGCAGCATGCGGGAGTCGATTTGGAAACATGGCTGACCGGTTTTCACAGCGTCGAAGAAAGCGTGGGCCACAGCGTGAATATGGTCAGGCATCATCCGCTCTTGCCTGAAGAGGTGCCGGTGCACGGGCTGGTGATCGATCCGGGAACGGGGACGCTGGATGTAGTCGTTGACGGTTATGAAACAGTCAAAGGAGGATGCAGCTGACGATGCAATTTACCGGCAGATACCAGGGGTACAATTTGCAGAAATTTCAGAAAGACCTAATCGCGGGAATTGTGGTCGGAATTGTAGCGATTCCACTGGGAATGGCCTTTGCCATCGCCTCGGGGGTCGGTCCGGAATACGGGCTTTACACCGTTATTGTGGCCGGAATTCTGATTTCGCTGTTGGGCGGGTCTAAATATCAGATCGGCGGGCCTACAGGGGCGTTTGTTCCCATTTTATTTGCCATTGTGATGCAGTATGGTTTTGAGAATTTACTTGTAGCCGGTTTTATGGCAGGCGTCATGCTCGTCCTGTTTGGCGTATTTAAGCTCGGAAAGATTATGAAATTCGTGCCGAAGCCGGTGATCGTCGGATTTACGGCCGGGATCGCAGTGCTGATTTTCTCGGAGCAGATTGCCCATTTTCTCGGTCTGCGCGATATCCAAAAGCATGAAAGCTTTATCCTCAACATTGCGGAAATAGGCAAGAAGATCGGAACCTTTAATTTGTACAGTATCCTCATCGCGGGAATTGCTTTGGCCATTTTGCTGTTATCAGCCAGGCTGATGCCGAAGATTCCCGGCGCGCTTGTGGCCCTGCTTGTCTCTACAGCCGCGGCGGTCGTGTTTTTTCCTGACAAAATGGCGACAATCGGTTCTGCTTACGGGGAAATTCCGCGGCAGCTTCCGGCTTTCCAGCTTCCGGATTTCTCAATTGATAACATGGTGATGATGTTTCCGTCGGCTCTGATCATTGCGCTTCTCGGCGGACTTGAATCCATATTATCGGCGATGGTCGCGGACAATATGAAAGGATCACGGCATGACAGCAATAGGGAGCTTGTCGGGCAGGGCATCGCCAATATGGCAGCGCCGCTTTTCGGCGGCATACCGGCAACGGGAGCGATTGCGCGGACCGCAACAAATATTAAAAACGGCGCAGTTTCTCCGATTTCCGGTGTTGTCCACGGAGTCACCGTCCTCCTCGTCCTGCTCGTCTTCGCCCCGCTTGCCGTTCACGTACCGCTGGCAAGCATGGCGCCGGTATTGATGGTTGTGGCTTGGAACATGAGTGAGCGGAGGGAAGTCGCCAATATGATGCGGCTGAAAAACACTGATTCATTCGTACTGGCGGCAACCTTTTTGCTGACGGTTCTGTTTGATTTAATTATCGGCGTTTCTGCCGGTCTTGTGCTCGCTTTTGTTTTCTTTATCAGAAAAATGAGCGAATCAACAAGCATTAAAACACCGCATGCCGCGGTCAAATCGGTTAAAAATGATTCGTCCGTCAGCACATATTCCATTGAAGGGCCGCTGTTTTTCGGTTCAATTGATTCACTGGAATCATCGCTACTGGAGAGGCTTCAGGAAAAGCCGAAGACGCTTATTCTGCTGATGAATAATGTACATTACATGGATACCTCCGCAGAAGCGGTGCTGGGGAATGTGATGAACCGGATCAAACGGCATAACGGGAGATTGATGATCGTCGGATTGCAATCACAGCCGAGAGAGCTGATCCGGAAGACGGGGCTGTTTCATAAAATCGGGAAACAGCATTTCTTTGAGCATCAGGACGAGATAACGGGATAAATTCAGATACGGCCTGTCCATGAAAAAGCGGACAGGCCGTGTTTTTATTCGGTTTCAAAGCGCTTGATCAGTTTTTCCTGATGGGCTTTCATCACATCTTCTAACGTGATTCCGTACTTATCGGCAAGGATAGCCAGATTTCCGAGGACGTCACCCATTTCTTCAATCAGCTCCTGTCTGCGTTCAGCCTGGGTTGCGTCCTTTTCATCCGGCCGGTCTCTGCCGATTTCATATGCTCTTACCGCCCGGGCGAGCTCACCCGCCTCTTCCATTAAAAAGCCGATTCTGATAAATGGCCCGTACGCCGTCCATCCTCGTTTTTCGTAAAAATCTTTCGTCCATTGTTCTGCTTCAGCCATCTGCATGTGAAACACTCCTTATGTCCTGTATGATTCTTATTGATATTATCATATAGAGATGGGACAATATATAGTGTATTTTGATTTATTGATGTACATATATAGATGCGGAGATGAAAAAATGAAAACCATTTGTGTATTTGCGGGGTCAAACCCGGGGGTAAATGAAGAGTACAAACGCAAAGCGGCCGAACTGGGTGAATATATGGCGGAGCAGGGAATCGGCCTTGTTTACGGCGGTTCACGGGTCGGTCTGATGGGAACCGTTGCTGATGCGTTAATGGCAGGCGGCGGAAAAGCTGTCGGCGTCATGCCGAGCGGGCTTTTCAGCGGAGAGATTGTTCATCAGAATCTGACGGAGCTGATTGAAGTCAGCGGCATGCATGAGCGGAAAGCGAAAATGAGTGAACTTGCCGACGGGTACATTGCCATGCCCGGCGGTTTCGGAACATATGAAGAGTTATTTGAAGTGCTGTGCTGGGCGCAAATCGGCATTCATCAAAAACCGATCGGACTGTACAATGTGAACGGGTATTTTGAGCCGATGATGAAGATGGTCAAGTACAGCATTCAGGAAGGATTTTCGAATGAGTCTCATTTAAAGCTGATACACAGTTCCTCCCGGCCGGATGAGCTGATTGAGCAGATGAATCGGTATACATACCCGATTTTAGATAAGAAATGGCAGGAATTGTGAGGCAACGGTCGGAAATATGTTTCGGCGGCTGCATCTGATTCATTCTGACGGAAAGTTCTTTTCTCTTTCTCGTGCGTACCACGCCTTTCTTCGTAATAAGAGATATGGCTGAGAATAAGATGCGAATGAGAATGCTGTTGGGGTTGAAAGAAGAACATCCATTTCCTCAGAGGAGATGGATGTTTTGCGGTTTGCAGACTGTATGCGTTTACAACTTTTGTTGTACGAATGTTTCTTCCGATATGAAATCATCCTGCTGCATCTTTTGTTTTTTTGAACCGATTCCAAATATACCGACTGTCAGTGCACAAAGAAACCAGCAGCCTGTAAAGAACAAGAAAACACTTAAAAATCCGTAGCCTGAATACAGGAAACTGACGACAAAGGGACCGGCTACATTTGCAAGGCGTCCTACGCCGTAAGTGAGGCCATTTCCAGATGCCCTGGCTTCAACCGGATATAATTCCGGCGTATAAGCATATGCGATCGAACTGAAAGTACGCTCAAACATATGCATGAGAAATCCGCATACGATAATGACCATCGGCAAAGGATTGATGCCGTAAAAGAATCCAAGCGCCATAATAATTAACGATAAAACAGAAATGGCCCACTTTCGATCCACACGGTCAGAGATTTGCGACGCAATGAGAGCGCCCAGCGGGGCACCGATCGTTCCCAGAGTGACGTATACGATAGACTCATCCATTGATACGCCTTCTTTCACCAGAAGGGTGGGAACCCACGTGCCAAAGCCTTGAATTGCAATCGTGGAAGCTGCCCACATCGTCATTAAAACAAAAGTTCTTCCTGCCAAAGGCTTTTGAAACAGCGTCCGATATGGAACGGATTTTACAGCGGTTTGTCTGCTTTGCAGAGCCGGAGCTGGTTCAGGCAGTTCACCCTTTTCTTTTTCTGCTTTTGCCTCCAGTTCAAGCAGAATGCGGTGTGCTTGTTCGCTTTTTCCTTTCGTGTCCAGCCATTTCGGTGATTCTTCCAGTTTTCTGGCGATCAGCGGAAAAAAAATACCGACAGCGCCGAATAGAAAGATAAACCGCCAGCCGTAAGAGGCGGACGGCACGACCAATTTAGCCACCCAGCCGGCCGCAGGAATTCCGCATATGCCGATTGTAATACAGATTGCCTGGTATTTTCCCTTAGTTGCGGATGGGAAAAATTCGCTGATATACGTACTTGCCACAATCGTTGTGGCGCCGATACCTAAACTCGTAAGAAATCTAAAAACACCGAGTATTTCTGGGTTCCAAGCCAGAGAAGAGAGGAGGGAGAAGGAAGAGAAAAAGGTGACAACCAGAATTAAACCTTTTTTCCTTCCGAAACGGTCTGAAAACCATCCTCCGGCAGAGGCGCCGATAAACATCCCGAAATAGGAGACAGACGTAATAAAAGCGATGGTATGAGTGGATATGTTCCATTCCTTTAAAAGTGAAGGCGCCGAATATGAAAACGTATTTAAATCGATAAAATCAAAAAAGTAAGCGAATGAAAGGATAACGAGCACTGCTTGATGGGCCCTTGAAAAAGGCAGTCTGTTTAATCGATTAGACGCATTTACATTGATCATCTCGTATTCCTCCGTTTATCTTTGACTTGTCTGAAGACGGTATTAACCAATGTGATTCAGCGTATTCATGTTGTAACTTTGTTTAGTAAACACATAGCCTTCAGAGATTTTTCTTGCTGTGCGTACTACTTTAATCGTTGTTCCATCCGGATCAACATCTGCCTCGGTTTTTAAAATACCGCTTGGATGCCCCAATCGAATCGTTCTGCCGGAGAATGAAAATTCAGATAATATTGTATCTTGCAATAGCATGCCGGCAGTCGTACATACCGCCCCTGTAATGGCTAAAGCTTGATGCGGTTTTTGCATGGACATCATACGAATGACAAGATCCATCTCTTCTGCGTGTCTCTTTATCCCTTTTGTATCGATATAATCCGCTGGAGATGAGATTAATGTCAGTTTTGGTACGGCCGGTGATTTTGCAGCAGCCTCATGTCTCGGAGCGAATCTGCATTTCTCGGCTGCAATTGATCGGATTATTTCGAGCTTTTCCAATATATCCGGAGTATATTCGTTCGGAAGTTCTATGCCGGTAAGCCCCGCGTCCTCTGCTTTGACAAAGACAAGCGGATTGGCGTAATCAATAATCGATACGGAGATATTCCCATACGGTGTATCGAGAACATCAATAGGCTGACCGGTCGGAAACAGTTTTCCGGTCACCGCCCCTTCAGCCTGGTGAAATGAAAGATAAATAGGAGAAGCTGTACCTGGAACCCCCGGAATAGAGCAGTCCCCCTGGTAATGAAATGTTCCATTTCTGACTTCGACTTCTGCTGCGATCACTTTTTGAGTGTTTGTATTTAAAATTCTGACTGTTGTCACCGGCTCTTCAGCTTGAACGAGCCCTTTCTCAATAGCATAAGGGCCTACGGCAGAAGAGATATTTCCGCAATTGCCTTTGAAGTCGGTAAATTTGTCAGTCAGACTGACCTGCGCAAATGTATACTCAACATCTGCGTCCTTTCTGGCGGATTTCTTAATAATGGCTGCCTTGCTTGTGAGAGAATGGCCGCCGCCGAGACCGTCAATTTGTCTCTCGTCAGGGCTCCCCATAATGTCTAAAAGAAAATCGCTCCATAGGTTTGTATCGTCTGGCATGTCTTTTTGAAGAATAAAAACGCCTTTGCTGGTGCCGCCTCTCATAACGGTTACAGGAACTTTTTCCATGCTGTCTCATCCTTACATCATTTTGTGTGGATAAAAAGGTACCGGTCCCTTTGGAAGATATCGTATGATAAATAAGGATTATAAGTAAAACATATAATTTTTATAAAGTTGAATAAAAAACTTTTATAATATGAGAAAATTTTATAGCAGAAAAATATTTTGGGGGATTTCATATGGATGAAAAGGATTGGATTGTGCTCATTACATTATTCGAAGAAAAAAATATGACGAAGGCGGCAGAGCGATTATATATGACACAGCCGGCGTTAAGTTATCGGCTCAAAAACCTGGAAGCACAATTCGGAGTGCGCCTTTTTTATAAAAGAAAAAAAGGGATGGAGTTCACTTCAGAAGGTGAACATCTGGTTGATTATTCGAAAGAGATGCTGCAGGAGTTCAGAAGAGTGAAGGATGATATGCTCAATATGAGCCATGAAGTCAGCGGGGTTCTCAGATTAGGAGTCTCAAGCAATTTTGCTCAGTATAAGCTCCCGGCGATTCTAAAACGGTTTTCTGATCAGTATCCGTCTGTTCAATTCCACGTCAATACGGGATGGAGTGCGAAGGTGATGGATCTGCTTCATCATTCGGGGGTACACCTTGGGATTATGAGGGGAAATTATGATTGGCAAGGGGAAAAACAACTGCTGAATGAAGAGAGGCTGTACCTTATTTCAAAAACTGAAATCAACAGTGAGGACCTTCCCAAATTGCCGATGATTTATTATCAAACTGATGCTTCTTTGAAAAGTTTGATTCAAAAATGGTGGAATAACCAATTTACTGAACCGCCTTTCATTGCAATGGAGGTAGACAGGCAGGAAACCTGTAAAGAGATGGTGAAAAACGGCCTCGGTTATTCTGTTGTGCCGGAAATCTGTCTTCAGCCTTCTGATGAATTATACACATTGGCGCTGTCTTATAAAAATAACGAGCCTGTGATACGCGATACTTGGCTCATGTATGATTCTTCAGCGTTAGAATTATCTGTCGTCAAAGCATTCATTACTTTTTTGAATGGGAATAAAGCATAAAAAAACCTGCAAGAGACATCATCTCTTGCAGGTTTCTGAGGCATTACTTCTGGTCTTCCGTATTGCGTGTCAGCACTTTATCGATTAAGCCGTATTCTAAGGCTTCATCAGCTGATTTGAAGTTGTCGCGGTCTGTATCGCGCTCAATGACTTCAAGCGGCTGGCCGGTACGTTCAGCAAGCACTTTGTTTAATTTGTCGCGAAGCAAGAGAATGCGTTTTGCCGCAATTTCAATTTCTGTCGCCTGTCCTTGCGCTCCGCCAAGCGGCTGGTGAATCATAACTTCACTGTTAGGAAGCGCGTAACGTTTGCCTTTTTCTCCGGCTGCAAGTAAAAATGCTCCCATAGAAGCGGCCATACCGATGCAGATCGTGGATACTTTCGGTTTAATGAACTGCATTGTATCATAGATTGCCATACCGGCAGTGATTGATCCGCCAGGGCTGTTAATGTAAATGGAAATATCTTTTTCAGGGTCTTCCGCTTCAAGGAATAAAAGCTGTGACACGATGGAGTTCGCAACGTTGTCATCAATCGCAGATCCAAGCATGATAATACGGTCCTTCAAAAGACGGGAGTAAATGTCATAAGCTCTTTCTCCGCGGTTCGTTTGTTCAATGACTGTAGGTATTAAATTCATAATGCTCCTCCTTCACCTTTTAGGTAAGTATGTATTTACATGATACATTTTTGGTCAATAAAGGTCAAACAAAACGCTGACCAAAATGCCAACCTTTTCTTCTAACACCATTTTTCCCATAAAACAAAAAGTTCAAACAGCAAAGTGGAAATGAGGATGATCAGCGCCGGAGCCTTGAGAAAATGATATGGCCGGAGCGCTCAAAATAGACCGCAGTTCCGTCGGTACATACGGCTGAACGGTCTGACTACGTTGTCCGTCCTTCCAAAAGCCGTACCGGCAAACACGTTTCCAGCGGCAAATCATCAAATTCGCCTTCAATTTCTTTTGCTAAAATCTCGATGGCTGTTTTGGAAATCAATTCGATCGGCTGCTGGATGGTTGTCAAGTCCGGCAGAACCGATTGAACGGTTTCAGTGCCGTCATAACCGATCACTTTTAATTGATTCGGGATGTCTTTCCCCCGTTTTTTAGCCTCGTTCATCACGGCAGCCGCCATGATATCATCGCTGGCAAAAATTCCGTCGGTGTCAGGCTGTTCATCGAATAATGTTGAAATAATATCATGGTAATGCTGATAAAAGGGTACTTCATATGTAATAGGCTTCCGTCCGTGTTTATGCATGACGTCTTCGTATGCTTTTCTTCTGAGGTTTGCCGGTGTTTCGAGTTCAATCGGGCCGTTGAGATGGACGATGTGCCGGCACCCTTTTTCAATCAGCAGTTCAGCCGCCTTTTTTCCGCCGTCATAGTTGTCTGAGCCGACGACTGGAATCGTGTCCGATAAGTAATGATCAATGGCGACAATCGGCAGATTTTGCTTGTGATAATTGAGAATTCCCCGGTTGTAAGTCACGGCGATCACGCCGTCCACTTGGTTTCTTATCAGCATCTCCAAATATTTTTCTTCCTTATCCTTTCGATGTAAACTGTTGCAAAGCAGCAGTTTGTAGCCCATGGACGTACAAATGCTTTCAATATGAAAGGCGAGTTCGCCGAAAAACGGGTTGCTGGAGTTTGGAATGATAAGTCCTATTAAATTGGTTCGTTTTCGGAATAAAGAGCGGGCCAGATCGTTTGGAAAGTAATTGATTTCTTCCATCGCCTTGTACACTTTTTCTTTTGTTTTTTCGCTGATATAGCCGCGGTTATTTAATACCCGCGAAACGGTTGTAGATGAAACTCCCGCTATTTTCGCAACATCATGAATGTTAGGCTTCATTCCCGTGCCCTCCTGCTTACTGAAATGGCTTACAATTTCCGTCACGCACTTATTTTAGAGAATCAGGCTGACATGTGCAAGGACATTCCATGTTTCTGTTTTCATATAAAGAGGGTGCATTTTGTTTGATTGAAATAATCAGAAAATTGTATGTCAACCGATTGACATATGAAACCGGTTGACATACAATTCTCTTTGAAAGCGCTTTATTTACGGAGTGAAGGGAAGTGACGGGTATGGAGAGATGGCTGGCGGCAATAAAGTGAAGGAATCAAGCAGCGGCGGAAAGTAAGCGCTTACTCGGAGCTCACATGTATGTGATGAATATGAAGAAGGAAGTATGCGGCTCTAAAACGGCTGTTAAAAGGTCCTATTAAAGGAGCGGTGCAAATGAAAAGCTCAAAAAGTCTGTATTGGAAACTGAGTGCTTATTTCTTCTTTTTCTTTTTTACTTGGTCTTCCAGCTATTCTTTATTTGCGATTTGGTTAGGGCAGGAAATCAATTTAAACGGATCAGCGACAGGCATTATCTTTTCTGTAAACGCCGTATTTGCCCTGTGCATGCAGCCTCTTTACGGTTTTATCTCTGACAAATTGGGGCTGAAGAAAAAGATATTGTTTATGATCAGCTGTCTTCTCATATTCACGGGTCCGTTTTATATCTTCGTCTATGGGCCGCTTTTACAATACAACGTCTTTCTTGGCGCCGTTGTCGGAGGCTTATATTTGGGAGCCGCTTTTTTAGCGGGAATAGGCGCGATTGAAACGTACATTGAAAAGGTCAGCCGTAAGTATGATTTCGAGTATGGAAAATCAAGAATGTGGGGCTCGCTGGGCTGGGCGGCGGCTGCATTTTTTGCAGGGCAGCTTTTCAATATCAATCCCAATATCAACTTCTGGATCGCCTCTGTTTCAGCCGTCATATTAACGGCCATTATCATGTCTGTGAAAATAGAAATGACCGATCATGAGAAAAACAGAGCGGATTCGGTCCGGTTAAAAGATGTGGGGCGGCTCTTTTTATTAAGAGATTTCTGGTTTTTTATGATGTACATTATCGGGGTGACTTGCATTTACGGCGTATATGATCAGCAGTTCCCGATCTACTATGCGTCTTTGTTTCCTTCAGTGTCGATGGGTAACCAAGTATTCGGCTATCTGAATTCATTCCAGGTGTTTTTGGAGGCCGGCATGATGTTTCTTGCGCCTTTTATCGTCAATAAGTTCGGAGCGAAAAACAGTTTGATTTTAGCGGGGTTTTTAATGGCTTTCCGCATCGTCGGGTCCGGAATTGCAGTTGAGCCTGTAGGCATTTCATCAATGAAACTCATCCACGCACTGGAATTGCCGATTATGCTGATCGCCGTTTTTAAATATTTGGCTGCCAATTTTGATACGCGTCTGTCGTCCGTCCTTTATCTCGTCGGTTTTCAATTCGCATCTCAGGCAGGCGCGTCGATTCTGTCGCCGCTTGCGGGAGGATTATATGACAGTGCGGGGTTCCGTCAAACCTATCTCATCATGGGATTCGTCGTCTTTGGTTTTACCGTCATCTCCATATTTACTTTATTGGGCCCGAAACAAAACAGCAGGCGTGTCCAGCGTCTGCAAAAAATCGGATAGAGAGGATGTTACAAATGGATAGAATTCAGCAGGCGGAAGAAGCTTTGAAGGAAGCCGAGGGTAAAGTAAAACAAAGGTATCGATTGGGGTATCATATTATGCCGCGGGCGAATTGGATCAATGATCCGAACGGGCTTATTCAGTTTAAAGGAGAATACCACGTCTTTTTTCAGCATCATCCGTATGATGAGCATTGGGGGCCGATGCATTGGGGACACGTAAAAAGTAAAGATCTCGTTCATTGGGAGCACCTGCCGGTTGCCTTAGCTCCGGGCGACGCATTCGATCAAAGCGGCTGTTTTTCGGGAAGCGCGGTCGATGATCATGGAAGATTGGCCCTCATCTATACAGGACATAATATAATTGATCAAGAGAAAGACCTATTCTATCAAACTCAAAATATCGCTGTCAGCCAAGATGGCACCGTGTTTGAAAAGCTTCAGGAAAACCCCGTTATTGCGGAACCGCCGGAAGACAGCGCCCGTCATTTCCGCGATCCGAAAGTATGGAAGCATCGCGATGTTTGGTATATGGTCATCGGCAACTCTTCAAAAGAAAATGTCGGACGGGTCGTTTTATACCGTTCACCTGATTTGCGTGATTGGGAATACGCGGGGGTTCTCGCCCAAAGTGACGGTAATCTCGGCTATATGTGGGAATGTCCTGATTTCTTTGAACTAGGCGGCAAACATGTCCTGCTGATTTCGCCACAGGGTATTGAAGCGGACGGTGATTCCTATCAAAATTTACATCAAACCGGCTATTTAATCGGTGACTATAATAATGAAACAAACAAATTTACACACGGCGCTTTTAAAGAACTGGATCACGGCCATGACTTTTACGCCGTGCAAACATTATTAGATGATAAAGGACGCAGAATTGCTATCGGCTGGATGGATATGTGGGAATCTGAGATGCCGACAAAAGCAGACGGATGGTGCGGTGCACTGACTTTGCCGCGAGAACTGACTTTGCGTGATGATCATAAACTTTTGATGAATCCCGTGGAAGAAACCAAGCAGCTGCGGAAAATGGAATATCGGGAATGTGCCGGACGATCGATTTCAGGGAGTTACTTGGCAAAGACGTCCGAAGACCTGCTTGAAGTCCGAGCCGTGTTTGATGTAAACGATTCTGATGCCGAAGCGGCAGGTTTTAAAATTCGCGGCCTTGACGAAGAAGAACTTGTGCTGACATACAATCTAACGGATAAAAAGCTGACACTTGATTGCACTAAGATGGGGAAAGCGAAAGACGGTGTGAGAAGGGTGCGGCTGGATGCAAACGGCAAGCTGGCGCTGCGTATCTTTATTGACAGATCCTCGATTGAAGTATTCGCCAATCATGGAGAAACAACGATGACAAGCCGTATCTATCCGAATGAGGGCAGATTGGGGATTGAGCTGTTTTCTGAGAAAGGCGCCGTAAAGGTTGAGGAATTCACCTATTGGACGTTAAAAGACATTTGGAAAAAAAGCTGAAACGAGTGATTGCCGCTTTTTCTGCAGCGGCTGGAAATGCACCGAGCCGGGGGCGTCCGCCTGAAATAAGTTTTTTGTGAAAATCAATGCTGTTAAATGATGCAGGATTATGCTGCATGAGGACGCTGCATAATCCTGTTGTGTGTAATCAAAAAAGAGTTGCTTTCTGTGCGTTTCTTTATTATAATATAAAGGTATCTGATTGAAAAAACGTGCGCTCGTAGCTCAGTTGGATAGAGCGGTGGTTTCCGGTACCACGTCTGTCGGGGGTTCGAATCCCTCCGAGCGCGTCTCAGTTAAGACGATAGGAAAAACCTCGCAGATGATAAATCTGCGAGGTTTTTTTATTTTATCTTGTTTTGAAACTGTTAACGAATGTGTCTCTGTTATGTTCGGTTCCGGCAATCAGCCGCGCACTTTCACTGATCCGCTGTGCGAGAGCTTTTTGCGCCTTGCCTTCGAAGCTGTTCAATAAGGCTGAATAAACTTCATATAATTCATCTTTCAACGTATCCATTTCGAATGTCGGTTTCAGCGTTCGGCGCACTGTCTCCAGTTTTGTCTCCGCTGCCTGTGTCATGACGGTTTTCAGCATCTGCCGCTGCAGCCTTTTCTTCATCGGGTCGTCCTTGTTTTCTAAAAGTTCGTCTAATGTCGGCATTATGTATCCACCTCTATCATCTTAACCAGTTTGCGAGCATCTGGTCTTTTTCCTGAAATTCGTCCGCTATTTTATGTAAGAATCCGCCGATCTCTTCAAGGTCCGTGATCGCCGCCTGCAAAGAATCAATAAACGCCTGCTCAGCCTGTGTGTCGTAAAAAATCGGGCCTTTATCGTAGGATTGCGCAATATCTTCAATTGTATTGGTCACGTCCTGTGCTTGAAGCTGATCAAACAAGCCATGCCCAACTTGGCCGTAAAATTCCGTTTTCAGCTCGGCGATTTTTTCATCGTGCTCTTGATAGGCGTTCTGCGCTTCTTTTTTCATCGTCCGCAAATCCTCAGTCATGGCCTGCACCTTTTCAGCCAGCTTCTTTGCGTTTTTCGGCGTTACTTTTATCGCGTCTCCGCTTCCGATCGCACCGGCCGGCAGGAGAGCGCCGAGGTTTTTATCGAAAACTAATTCATCACCATTCGGATTTGTGATGTTTCCGTTTCGGTCAAATATGAAATTCGCTTCGTTTAAGCCGTGTGTATCCGGATTTCTCAGAATGACCGTAGTGAAGAAATAAGCGAGATTCTTGCTGATCTGCTCGTTCAAGTTCCCGCCAAGCCGCTGCTTCCGGCTGAACTGTGAGAGTGAGGGGTTTTTCGTATAAATCGTTGTCCCGTTGTGGCGGTCATATTCGTTCCAATAACCCGCCCCGACCATGTCGTCCGGATTGATAATGGACCGGATGTATGGATCGTATATGCCGCTGTTGATGTCTTTCTGTGTTTCTTCATCGTGCAGTTTTACGACGGAAGGGCTGTTAAACGCGACGGCGTACACATCATTATTCACCGCGCTGTATTC
Source organism: Bacillus sp. JK106 (assembly GCF_053663355.1). Taxonomy (NCBI): domain Bacteria; kingdom Bacillati; phylum Bacillota; class Bacilli; order Caryophanales; family Bacillaceae; genus Bacillus; species Bacillus sp. JK106. Next base: position 630,208 of record NZ_JBSJQC010000001.1, read on the forward strand.
GGCCTCAGCGCCGCCGAGTGAATGGCCGGTTGTTGAAATAATCGTTGACGTTCCGGCATACTTTTTCTTTACGCTGCGTACCAGCTGATCGGCTTGATCGATTTGCGATGTTTTCGTTATCAGCTTATACTTTCCGGTTGTGAGCATGGCGTCTTGAGAGGGCGTTCCATTGTATTTTCCGAGTGTTTTCGAGGTATCCTCCGCGCCTTTTTTTACAATATAATACACTTCTTTTTGCGGATCATTTCCGAAAACAATATTCCCGCCGTCCGCTTTTACGCCGTCATTGATCGGGTCTTTTCCGATATCGGTTCCCGCAAAGGCGACGACCACGTTTTCGGGGTTTTTTGATTTTACCCATTTTCCGTTGTGTGTTTTTTCTCCTTTTGATAGTACAACTGCGTCCAATCCAGTATCTTCGTCAGTTTTTATTTTCTCAACATACCAAGGGATATTTCTATCAGCTATAATAGGTTGATTGTTTTTTAGACTTTCTTTCAGTTTATTATAATTATATGCGTACCGACTAAGTAAATAATAAGTTTCATCCGATACTTCAGGTACTTTTATGTTCTTGGCCATACAAAACTCCTCACATATAATGTAAAATGAATTATTGAAAGGGTGATTCTATGAAAAAATACATTTTTATCCTTATAATTATTATTATAGCAGTTGGGGGTTTTATAATGAAGAATATTAATGATAAAAATGAACAGGCAGAAGAGGTAAAGATTGCTCAAGAACGAATGGAGAAATTTATCAAAGCGAATTATGAAGGAATACATAACGTTACATTTAAAGATAAATATGAAACAGATCCAATGGGCGGGATAGAGGTATTTGGCTATTACAACGATGATACATCAAATAAATTTGACGGTATTTATGATAAAGCAAATGACAAGATTATGGGACACACTATAGATGCTGTGAGAAAGAAAGAATGTAGAGATAAAGACTGCGATTATTAATAAAGACGCCAGTGTGGCGTCTTTTTTGTATTATACCTTCAATTGCTTCGGAAATTGTGGACCATTTTTCTATTCCGCGAGCTACATGTGTACCTTTGCCTGCTATTGTTGCGTATGCTTCATATGTATTATTGGCTGGCCCCAAAAACTCTAATCGATAAATCCTTTTGCTTAAAGAGTAGCCATTCTTGTTTTTCTCTTTATAATACACTTCTGTTTTCGGATTATTTCCGAAAACAATATTCCCGCCGTCAAAGATCGGGCCTTTTGCGATTTCGGTTCCTGAAAAGGGGACGACCACGTTTTCGAGTTTTTTTGATTTTACGCATTTTCCGTTTTTCTTCACTGCTTGTACTAATACAACCGCATCAAGTCCTGTATTATCGTCTGATTTTATTTGATCGACGTACCAGTAAGTAGGTTTTGAAATGGAAGAATTAGTACGTATATACTCATTGTTCACTAATTTCCTTTTAAGATAGTCATAGTTATAAGCACGTTTATATAGCACCTTTCTTGTCATGTAAAATAGGGTAGGGAAAGGGATGATTTTTTTTGAAAAAATACCTTATTATTGTATCGGTGTTAATTATAACTGTTGGAGGGTTGATTATGAAGCATCAATATGATGTGAAAAAGGAAGAAAAGGCTCTTTTTGAAAAAGCCAAAAGTAAAATGACCGAATACTTGCATCACGAGTACAAGGGAATAGAGAAAATTTCTTATGATGATTATTTTATTGATCCAACTGGCGGAATTACAGTTGAGGGGTATCTAAACGGCGATAAAACTAAAGAATTTGACGGTTTATATGATCCTGTAGGTGACAAAATAGGGAGCTCCTCTGTGGATGCGGAAGAAAAATCTTAAGACCCTAAATGCATCGGATGTCACCACCATTTTTCTAGTCCGCGAGCTTCGTCATAACTCATGGAAAGGATGAGTTCTGTGAAAAAATACGTTTTGATCTTCGTGGTTATTTTTATAGCAGCCGGAGGTTTTATAATGAAGAGTATGCATGATAAAAATGTTCAGGCTGAAGAGATAAAGATTGCGCAAGAACGAATGGAGAAATTTATCAAAGCGAATTATGAAGGTATACATAACGTTACATTTAAAGATAAATACGAGATAGATCCAATGGGCGGGATAGAGGTATTTGGCTATTACAACGGTGATACATCGAATAAATTTGATGGTATTTATGATAAAGCAAATGACAAGATCATGGGGCACTCAATAGACGCTGTAAGTAAGAAAGGATGCAGAGATAAAGATTGTGATTACTAAGAAGACGCTCGTCTGCGTTTTTTATAGATGAGCTTAATGAAAAAGACAAGGGTTTCGGCGTGGGCCGCCCTTGTCTTTTTTTATTGAACACCTCTTTTTCCGGGTAAAATATAACCGGAAAAAGCTCATTATTTGACAGTCCATTTTAACAGCGTTACAATTAAACGTGTAAATAGTTACATGTTTAAATAAACATAATTTCTCGGGAGGTGATACGTCCTTGAATGAACTTTCTTTAAAAAAGTCATTTATGAGTCAGTGAACCGCATCATTGATCCCGAGCACGTGTATTTCCGCACTGTGCCTGTGTTTGAAGCAAGCAGCGAGGCATATCAGTTTCTGCAGGACCGGCTGTTTATCGGGGCTGCGGTCAGATTGCCGGATGACATTCGGTTAGATATTTATGAAATTCAATAATAAGATGGAGAGTGAGTCAACATGGAAAACTTTATCGGAAGCCATATGATTTACACGTATGAAAACGGCTGGGAGTATGAAATCTATATTAAAAATGATCATACGATCGACTATCGGATTCATAGCGGAATGGTAGGCGGCCGCTGGGTGCGCGACCAGGAAGTGAATATCGTCAAGCTGACAGAAGGCGTATACAAAGTGTCATGGACTGAACCGACAGGCACAGACGTTTCCTTAAACTTTATGCCGAATGAAAAACGGATGCACGGAATTATTTTCTTCCCGAAATGGGTGCATGAGCATCCGGAAATCACGGTGTGCTACCAAAATGATTACATTGACGTGATGAAAGAGTCACGTGAGAAATATGAAACGTACCCGAAATATGTCGTTCCCGAGTTTGCGGATATTACGTATCTCAACAATGCGGGAATCAATAACGAAACATTGATTTCAGAAGCGCCGTACGAAGGAATGACCGATCATATCCGTGCGGGAAAATTAAAATAAGAGAAAAACCCGGCAGCTTGGCCGGGTTTTTTGTATCCTTTTACGACAGGGTTTTGGTCATGATAAAGTCGACTTGTTTATCATCACCCATATAAAAAGAGTGTTCTCCGGTTTGGACAAACCCCATTTTTTGATAAAAGGCGATTGCATTTTCGTTTTTTTCCCATACGCCCAGCCAGATGTTCTTTTTATTGTGTGCTGTTGCGATTTTCACAGCTTCATTCAGCAGATATTTGCCAAGCCCGTGTTTCTGATGGCTTTTTCTTATATAAATTCTCTCAATCTCAAGAGAGTCTTCCCCCATTTTTTCTGACTGTGCTTCGTTCATGTTGACTTTTACATAGCCCGCAAGGTCATGATGATAATAAACAAAATAGAATTGAGAAGACGGATTGGATAATTCCTTTTTCAGCTGTTCAGAGCGGAATGCATTTTCCAAATAAGCTTTCATATTTTCAGGTGAATTTTGATCTTTAAATGTATCATTGAAAGTTTCAATGCTTATCTCCCGGAGCTCTGTTATATCGTTAAGGCTGCACTTTTTTAATTTAATACTCATGGTCATACAGCTCCTTTCTTCATTTATCATATCAGCTGAATTTTGTTGTATTTGCAATGAAAATACCGTATAGTAAACATAACGTAATTTTGTTGTATTTGCAACATAAAATAAGAAAATGAGGACGATAAAGTGAAATATGTTTTTTATGTTTTAGGAATCATGATCTTGACCTTTGGTATTTCTGTCACGATTCAATCAGATCTTGGAACGTCGCCTTTTGATGCGCTTATTGTGGGATTGTCCGTCCATGCAGGGCTTACCGTGGGAAGGTGGGAAATCATCATCGCTTTCCTGTTAATTTGCTGTAATTCAATGTTAAAAAGACAAAGACCGGAATTTTCAGGGATGATTACGGCGTTTATAACGGGAATCGGGATTGATATGTGGCTTTTTTTTCTGCATCGAGTCATAACGCCTGAACTATGGTACGGAAAGGCGGGCTGTTTTGCAATCGGTTTAGTTGTGATAGGGATAGGAACCGCAACCTACCTGCACACAAATTTCGCACCGATCCCGGTTGATCGATTAACGTTAATTGTCCGCGAATTAACCGGGAGAAGCATCTTTTTTTCAAGAACGGTCATTTACTTCATATTTTTCATACTGGCCGTGATGCTAAAAGGTCCGGTAGGCATCGGAACGTTATTAACCGTTTGTTTAGGCGGGATCATCCTTCATTTCTTTATGCCGATTACCGGAAGATGGATAGACGGCATATTAACAGCATCTCCAAAGCAGGAAGAAACGAAAACCCGGTAACGGAGGTTTTTACCCGATTCTATCATTTTTCATGTCACCCGCATGTTTAAGGTATAATAAAAAAGGGGGAGGGATTTTTATGAGCGGTCAAAGAAAGCTCGTTTTTTACGGAGCTGTCAGCGCAGATGGCTATCTTGCGCGGGAAAATCATTCTTTAGATTGGTTAATCGGAACTGAAGGTGAAGACAGCACCGATTATGAAGCTTTCTATGAATCTGTCGATACGATCATTATGGGCAGAAAAACATACGAGGAAATATTGGTTTTATTGCCTGAGGAATTTCCGTACAAAGGTAAAGAATGCTATGTGTTTTCGCGGACATTGACCGGGCGTACTGAACATGTGCGGTTTATTCATGAAGAGCCTGCCGATTTTATAAAAGCATTGAAACGCCAAGAAGGCAAGCGGATTTGGATTGTCGGCGGGAGTGATCTGCTGCATCCGGTTTTGGAGGAAAAACTTGTCGATGAGTTTATCATTCAGATCGCCCCCGTTCTGCTCGGCCGCGGAATTTCTTTGTTTAAACCCGGAGACCGGGAGACAGGACTGAAGCTGACTGATGTCAGGCGTTACAAACAATTTGCGGAGTTGCATTATGAAGTGAGATAAAATGAAATGTATGAACGAAACCCAGTAAAGGTTACCGGGTTTCTTTTTCATGTTTGTTTTTATGTTTTGAAATGGTGTGGGCCGGACCGCATGAAAATCCTGCAACCATGATAACAGCCCCTATCCACCTCACGGCATAGAAATCAGTGTCGCGCAGGAAGATAAATGAAACTAAGGTCATAAGCGCCCCGATTATAACGGCAGCTGTGCCGATAATACTTGATTTCTCCATATAAAAACTCCTTTATGAATGTTTGGTTAACGTATTGGGTTGGAATATAACATATCAGGGGTAATGCGGAAATGGATATGCTGCGAAGCTGACTGATGTCTGTAAGATGAAAATGAAACGCCAAGGGAGCCGGCTCCCTTGGCGTTTTTTAGGCTTGAAACAGGATGCGGCGTTTTGCGGAATCGGGATCACTTTCGACAGCGGTATCCGTGTTGAAAAGCAAAGTTTCGCGTGAATCGGTTTCATATTCAGGCCAATTGAAGTGAGAGGTGTTCGGGTTTCCGGTTTTTGCAAAAGCGAGCCATGCGGATTGGATTTGTTTGGAAAGCTGTTCTGCGTCATCACCGAGCGGCTCTTGCAGCGTCTTTCTCAAAGAATCAAAGTTTCCGAACACAAACGGCAATTCCAGAGCGTGAACGGCTTTATGAAACGGCGGTGTTTCGCCATGCCAATCAAAGCGGTACATCCAGACCGGTGCGTGTTGCGACTGTCCTTGTGCGAAAGCGACAGCCGGCCGCCAGAAAATCAGATCCGTCATCATATCGATTTGTCCCGTTAATGAATGCGGATATAAATCTGCCGCTTGCTCGGTGCAGTTTTCTCCGAGGTAATAATGCAAATAATCTTGCTGCTTTTTCTCGGAATGAATGTCTGTATCAGGGGTGAAAAACAAATATGCTTCATCACGATTGGTTCCGATGATCATAGGTATGCCTTCTGCGGCCCCGTCTGCTATGGCTTTCACCGGTTCCGCAGGCAATGTGGCCGGATCGATGGCGGGCTGAAACAAAAGCTGAAAAATGTTTTGATCCAGTGAGCGCCGCACTTTATCCGCAGTCTTAAGCAGGTCATTAACGGAAAGCTCCTGCAATTGATCAGTGCCGGCTTCATGAATAAATGCCGCCGCGATGTCTTTTGCCATGTCCGCCGGGATCGTATGAGAGGCGCCGCTTTCTAAAATGGCTTTATGAAACAGGCCTTTTGCGTCAGGCATTGCCATAAGTGAGGCGATGCTCATGCCGCCTGCCGATTCACCAAATATCGTGACGTTATCCGGGTCTCCTCCAAATTCGGAGATATTGTCCCTCACCCAGCGCAGCGCGGCGACCTGATCGAGCAGCCCGATATTGGCGGAATACGCGTCATGAATAGAAGACAAATGTAAAAAGCCGAACGGTCCGAGCCTGTAATTGAGTGTCACGACAATGACATCTCCCTCAGCGGCAAGGGCAGATCCGTCGTAAAGCGGTTCGCTTCCGGCACCTAAATAAAATGCCCCGCCGTGTATCCATACCATGACAGGCTTTTTTTCGCCCTCTGAATCGGGGGCGAAAACGTTGAGGTAAAGGCAATCTTCAGATTGAGGCGGTATATCCCCGGAAAACGATATGGACAGCATATCATCCGGCTGCGGACAAACCGGTCCGAACGAATCGGCATGTTTTACGCCGTCCCAAAGTGCGGGCGGCTCCGGCGCTTTAAATCTCAGCTCTCCGACGGGCGGCTTCGCGTACGGTATGCCCTTCCATGTGCGGGCACCGCGGCCGGCAGTTCCTTTCAGTGCGCCGCAGCGGGTTTGAACGGTAAGTTTTGTCATGATTTCATCCCCTTTTTTCTTTTCATTATAAACAGAGATGAAGGCATGAAGCGAATAAAAGCCCTTTCATCAGCATATCATCAGTAACGCTTCCGTTCTAAAAATGATCTGACTTCCTGAACGGACAAGCCGAGTTCTTTTGCTTCCTGCATCAGCGCTTTCCATTCTTCAATGTTGGATTCAGTCAGTTTTCTGTTGCGGTAGGGTGCGGGCTCCGGCCGTTTTTCAGTCAGTTTGTTCGTAAAGGTGAACAGTTCTTCTTTCGGCATGCCCGACTGCACGGCCTGCACAAGGTGGATGCGCCACTCATCTTCTGTGTCTCCCATCTGATGCAGCATCGTTTCGGCATCAAAAAGCTCCGTCAGATCGACCTGAAGGGTGGCGGATACTTTTTTCAGAAATTGGATGGACGGATTTGAGTGAACCCCCCGTTCTATCTTGCTTAAATAAGATTTAGAGACACCTGCTTCAACTGCTAGCTGATTAATAGAGTAGCCTTTTCTTCTGCGGTATAAACGAATTATTCTTCCAATCATTGTGCTGAATTCTCCCCTGTATACTGGCATTTTTTTGTTCATTATAAGAAATTTTTCGTTCTTTATAAAATTTAAAATTATAAGGGAAGTGCAGTAAATAAGAGGAAAATCATGATAATGTTCTCTAAAAAGAACCAAATGGCTTAATTTGAAATTTTCAAATTTCGACCTTTTCTTTTATAATCCAATCATTAACAGAAGGGGGCGTTTAAGCCTGATGCAATAAGGATGAGGCTGTAATTACATGAATGAGAATATGAGTTTTAAAGAATTATTTGACATTATTAAACACAGACTTTTACTGATTTTTATCATGACAGCAGTTGTAACGCTGGTGACGGGATACATCCAATTCCGGGTGGTTTCGCCCGTTTATCAGGCATCGACCCAAGTGCTCATTCATGAAACAAGCGGTGAAAAAAATTCGAATCTCAGCGACGTTCAGCTGAATCTTCATTACAACAATACGTTTCAAACGATAATGAAAAGCCCGGTTGTGCTTGAGAAAGTGAAACAGAAGCTGCATCTTTCTGAGACGGCATCCGCTTTAAAAGCAAAGATTACGACAAGCAGCGAAACCGATTCAGAGATCATTACCGTAGCGGTGCAGGACGAGAACCCGAAACAGGCCGCCGCTATAGCGAACACGCTGATGAAGACATTTAAAAAAGAAGTCCGTGACAGGATGAATATAAAAGGCGTCATTGTTTTGTCCGAGGCAAAAGTATCGGAAAGTCCGATGGTCAAGCCTTCGCGCATCAGGAATATCATGATGGCGTTCGGTGCGGCTCTCATGGCGGGTGTGACGCTTGCGTTTTTTCTCCACTTTCTTGATGAAACCGTTAAAAGCGAGCGGCAGCTCAGCGAAAAAACAGACTTGCCTGTTTTAGGGGTTGTGTATGACATCAAAAATCAGCAGACACGGTCTGATGAAAAACATTTCGGGGAGTGAGGCGTTTGGGATTCAGAAAAAAGAAATCAAGAAGGGGACTGGCTCAAATATCCGTTTTACATCACAAATCATTGGTGGCTGAACAATACCGCACCATTCGGACAAATATTGAGTTCTCCTCTGTTCAGACCCATTTGCGCTCCATTCTCGTCACTTCCTCCGTTCCGGGAGAAGGAAAGTCATTCAGCGCCGCCAACCTTGCCGCGGTATTTGCACAGCAGGAAAAAAAGGTGCTGCTCGTCGATGCGGATTTACGAAAACCGACGATACACGAGACCTATCAGCTTGAAAATGTACAAGGCCTTACGAATGTGTTAGTCGGAAACGCTTCCCTCGGCGAAACGGTGCAAAAAACGCTGATTGATAACCTTTACGTCTTAACGAGCGGGCCGACGCCGCCGAATCCGGCTGAGCTTTTATCTTCAAAGGCGATGGGAGAGCTGATTCAGGAGATGTACAGCCGGTACAGTCTGGTTATTTTCGATTCACCTCCGCTTTTGGCGGTGGCGGACGGACAGATTTTAGCGAACCAGACAGATGGAAGCGTTCTCGTCGTCTTGAGCGGAAAAACGAAAATGGATACCGTCCAAAAGGCGAAAGACGCGCTTCAGCAGTCTAAGGCAAAGCTTTTGGGGGCGCTGCTGAATAAAAAGAAAATCAAAAAAACAGAGCACTACTCGTATTGAGCGGTGCAGGTGATGTCTCCTTACCTTTATCAACGGAGGCACTCGGCTCTGCTGTGGGCGGCGTTTTCCGCTGCCTTAGATGCTGGTCGTCGGTGGCGGGGTGTGAGGACGGGTTAAATGCCCAATTTATCTTAAGATGATGCATTGTTATCGGTTTAGCTGTTATGTCTGTTTTTACGAAAACCGTATCAGCTAAACCGATAAATGAGGAGGGGAAAGATTGACTTACCGGAGAAGACTTTCAATGATTTTTGCATTGGATACGTATCTCGTTTTACTTTCCGTTGTTATAGGATATCAATTTTTTGAGGATTCTTATCACTTTTATGACTCCGGAGCGTTACTGCTGACCGCCGTGAGCATGCTGATCAGCCATCATGTATGCGCTTTTATGTTTCACCAGTATAAGCAGGTATGGACGTATACGGGAATAGGCGAGCTGCTTGATCTGCTGAAGGGGATCACGCTGTCCGCAGCTGTGACAGCCGCCGTCCAATACGGGGTGTTCCACACGATTTTATTCCGGCTTTTAGCCGTCAGCTGGATGATTCAGCTATTGTTCATCGGAGGAAGCCGGATGATTTCGCGCGTGCTGAAAGAAACGATCGGCAGGAAGCAAAATGACTCTTCCCGGGCGCTGATCATCGGCGCGGGCGCAGGAGGAACGCTGCTCGTCCGTCAGCTTACCCAGAAAAACGATCTCGGAATCATGCCTGTGGCTTTTATTGATGATGATCAGACGAAGCATAAGCTCAAAATTATGGGCCTGCCCGTCATCGGCGGAAAAGAAAGCATTATGCCGGCGGTGCAGAGGCTGAGAATTCACCACATTATCATCGCCATTCCGTCTCTTTGCACCCATGAGCTTCAGACGCTGTACAAAGAATGTGTACAGACGGGCGCCCATATTAAAATCATGCCGCAATTTGATGAGATCCTGCTCGGAACGCAGGCTGCCGGACACATCAGGGATGTGAAAGCCGAAGATCTCCTCGGCAGAAAGCCGGTCACCCTTGATACGAGCAAAATTTCTGACAGCATCAAAGGGAAAACGATTCTGGTCACGGGCGCCGGCGGCTCTATCGGTTCTGAAATCTGCCGCCAGATCAGCTCGTTTCTTCCACATGAAATCGTCCTTCTCGGCCACGGGGAGAACAGCATTTATTCGGTGCATAACGAACTGTCCGCACGCTTCGGCAAAGAGGTGCTTTTTCACGCGGAGATCGCCGATATTCAGGACAGAGATAAAATCTTTACCTTGATGAAAAAATACGAGCCGCACGTCGTCTATCATGCGGCCGCCCATAAACATGTGCCGTTAATGGAACATAATCCGGAAGAAGCCGTCAAAAACAATATTATCGGCACGAAAAATGTCGCCGAAGCCGCCGATATGTGCGGAACGGAAACATTCGTGCTGATTTCTTCTGACAAAGCGGTCAATCCGGCCAATGTCATGGGCGCGACGAAGCGGTTTGCGGAAATGGTCATCATGAACCTCGGAAAGGTCAGCAACACCAAATTCGCCGCCGTCCGTTTCGGGAATGTGCTCGGAAGCCGCGGCAGCGTCATTCCGATTTTCAAAAAGCAGATTGAAAAAGGCGGACCCGTCACCGTCACGCATCCGGCGATGACAAGATATTTTATGACGATCCCCGAAGCGTCAAGACTCGTCATTCAGGCGGGGGCGCTTGCAAAGGGGCGGCAGATTTTCGTTCTGGATATGGGAGAACCCGTCAAAATCGTCGACTTGGCAAAAAACCTGATTCATTTATCAGGCTATACGACAGAACAGATTCCCATTGAATTCTCCGGTATCCGCCCGGGAGAAAAGATGTATGAAGAACTGCTGAATCATAATGAAGTACATACGGAACAGATTTTTCCGAAAATCCATATCGGGAAAGCGATCGACGGGGATTGGGCCGTGCTCATCCGTTTTATGGAGGAATTCAGTCGTCTGCCTGAAGATGAGCTGAGAAAACGGCTGTTTGAGGCGATCGAATCAGTACATGAAGAAGCGGCCGCAGGTGTGTGATGGGAGGACAGAAAGATGACGAAAAAAGTATTATTCTGCGCCACTGTCGATTATCATTTTAAAGCCTTTCATCTTCCGTATTTTCAATGGTTTCAGGATATGGGGTGGGAAGTGCACGTCGCGGCAGGCGGCAATATGAATCTTCCGTTCGTTGATGAAAAGTTTTCCATTCCGATCCGGCGCTCGCCGTTTCATCCCGAAAATCTTTCTGTTTACAGGCGGCTGAAACGGCTCATTCAGGACAACGGCTACGACATGATTCACTGTCATACGCCGGTCGGCGGCGTGCTTGCACGCCTTGCGGCGAGACAAGCGCGCCAAAAAGGGACAAAGGTGCTGTACACCGCGCACGGCTTTCACTTCTGCGACGGAGCGCCCCTGAAAAACTGGCTTCTTTATTACCCGATCGAAAAATTTCTCTCTTCTTACACGGATTGTTTGATTACGATTAATGAAGAGGATTACGAACGGGCCAAGCAAATGAAAAAAACAGCTTGCGGCGCGAAGAAAATACACGGCATCGGCGTGAATACAGACAGGTTTCGCCCTGTGAGCCGGGCAGAGAGTGAACGTCTGAGAGAAAAACACGGCTTCGGCGCCGGGGAATTTATCCTCATATACCCCGCTGAATTAAACGGCAATAAAAACCAGGGACTTCTCATTGAGGCTGCGGCATTGCTGAAGAACCGCATTCCGGAGCTGAAACTCGTATTTGCCGGAGAAGGCGCGATGGAAGAACCGTACAGAAAAAAGGCTGAATCACTCGGGGTATCCGACATTGTGCGGTTTTACGGTTTTTGCCGTGACATTCATGAGCTGATTCAGCTTGCCGATCTGTCTGTCGCCTCAAGCATCCGCGAAGGGCTCGGCATGAATCTGCTTGAAGGAATGGCTGCCGAAAAGCCCGCCGTTGCCGCGGACAACAGGGGGCACCGTGAGATCATCGAAGACGGTGTGAACGGTTTTCTCGTGCCGGCAGGGGACAGCGCGGCATTTGCCGATCGGATTGAAAAGCTGTACCGGTCCCCGGGTCTGCGAAAAGCAATGGGACAAGAAGGGCGCAGGACGGCGGAATGTTTTTCAGAAACACGTACGGTAAAGGAAATGGCGCACATTTACGCCGGTTATATGGATAAAAAGGAGAAAAGCGTATGAATGCAGGAGCACAACCGAAAATTTCCGTCATCATGGGAATTTATAATTGCGAAGAGACATTAGCGGAGAGTATTGAATCCATCCTGAGCCAATCGTATAAGAATTGGGAACTGATTATGTGTGATGACGCGTCAACTGACGGAACGTATCAGATTGCGCGCCGTTACGCGGATCATTACAGCGACCGGATCACGCTGATTCAAAATAAGACGAATCAACGGCTTGCCGCTTCGCTGAACCGCTGTCTGACATACGCAACGGGGGATTATATCGCCAGGCAGGACGGTGATGACATCTCCAACCCGAGGAGACTGGAAAAACAGGCCGCTTTCTTAAACAAGCACGCCCACTATCAAGTCGTAGGCACGGGGATGCTCGTATTTGACGAATTCGGCGTCAGGGGCGCCCGGCTTTTGCCGCCCGTGCCGAAACCGGGAATTATGGCGAAAGGCACACCGTTCTGCCACGGCACCATTATGATGCGGGCTGAAGCGTACAAAGCGCTTGGCGGCTACCGGTCAGTCAGGCGGACGCGGCGGATGGAGGATATCGATTTGTGGCTGCGCTTTTTTGAAGCGGGTTTCCGAGGGTACAACCTTCAGGAAACGCTGTATAAAGTCAGAGAGGACAGTGATGCGTTTAAAAGGAGATCGTTTACGTATTCCATTGATAATGCGGTGCTCGTTTTTCAGGCATGCAGACGGCTGAAGCTGCCGATTTCCCATTACGCGTATATCGCAAAACCGCTCATCCGCGCCATTACGCCGCCCGCGGTCATGAACCGTTATCATAAAAACAGGGACATCCGCCAAAAAGAAGGGCTTGCCGAACATGACTGACAAACCGATGCGGGTGCTGCACATCTTCAGCGGGATGAACAGGGGCGGCGCAGAAACGATGATGATGAATTTATACCGGAAGATGGACAGAACGAAGGTGCAGTTTGATTTTTTAACCCATAGGAACGATCCGTGCGCTTATGATGAGGAAATTCTCGCTCTCGGCGGACGGCTTTTTTATGTGCCGAGCATCGGCAGCACAAACCCGATTACATTTGTAAAACAGGTCAAGCGGGTGATTCAGGAAAAAGGCCCGTTTGCCGCCGTGCACGCCCATACCGATTTTCAGTCGGGATTTATCGCGCTTGCCGCTCGTTTAGCCGGCGTCCCAGTGCGGATCTGCCATTCGCACAGTACGTCGTGGCGGGGGCGGGCGTCGCGGCTTGCCGGGATGCAGCTGTTTGTGTTCAGACGGCTGATCACGGCAAACGCCACGGCACTGTGCGCCTGCGGAAAAGAGGCGGGCCGTTTCTTATTCGGGAAAGAAAAAGGCGTGCATCTTTTGCCGAACGGCATTGATCTTGACTTATTTGCCGGCGGGTGCGCGGATACAGAAGCTGAAAAAAGGAAGCGGGGCATTGCAGACGGCCGTTTGGTGATCGGCCATATCGGCCGCTTTACAGAAGAAAAAAACCACGAATTTCTGCTCCGGCTGGCCGCTGATATGAAAGAGCGGGGCATCGGCTTACAGCTGATTCTCGCCGGAGACGGTCCGCTTCGCACCGATATGGAAAATCTGGCGGCGAAGCTGGGGCTTGATGATGATGTGCGTTTTATCGGTATAGAAGACCGCGTTCATGATCTGCTGAAAACGCTGGATGTATTTGTCATGCCGTCTCTTTATGAAGGGCTGCCCGTCACGCTCGTTGAAGCGCAGGCCTCCGGGGTGCCGTGCGTGATATCAGACGGCATAACGGAAGAAGCCGATGCCGGGCTCGGGCTGGTCAAAAGGCTCAGCCTCAAAGAACCGCCGGGACAATGGGCATCCGCGGTTTTACGGGCAGCAGAGGCGGCAAAGCCTGACGGGACGCGTATTAAAGAAACCCTCAGGCGGCTGGGATATGACGCGGGAGAAAATGCGGGGGCTGTTATGAAGCTTTACAATATGAATTGGAAAAAGGAACAGTAACGAATGATTGTATATGTAGTCAATATGGGAATTGTTTATATTTGGTCATGGTTCGCGAAAATGTGCGGCGGGCGTGATCAATCGCTTTCGACCGGATACCGGCCGAATCAGCTCGTCATGCTCGTTCCGCTGCTATCGCTGGTATTGGTCTCCGGTTTGCGCTACAGAGTCGGGACGGATTTTCAGACGTACGCGCTAATGTACAAGCTGGCGGAAAATTACGGAAGCATTTGGGAGATCTTCGGGTTCGGAGCGAAAAAAGCAGCCGTTGATCCGGGGTTTACGGCTCTCATCTGGCTCATGAATTTTATCACGAAAGATCCGCAAATCATGTATTTCACCGTGGCGGTCGTGACGTGCAGCTTTATTTTAAAGGGGCTCGTTGAGTTCGGCCGTCCGTTTGAGCTGAGTGTATTTTTGTTTTTGGGCACGTATCACTATTACGCTTCCTTTAACGGGATCAGGCAGTATATGGTGGCGGCCGTTTTGTTTTGGGCCGTCCGTTACGTGATCAGCGGAAGCTGGAAGCGTTATATGTCAATCGTGCTGCTGTGTTCGCTTTTTCATTCCTCAGCGCTGATTATGATTCCGGTTTATTTTCTCGTCAGAAAAAGAGCATGGTCGCCCGCGATTTTCGGACTGTCGGCATTGTTTCTTCTTATGACGTTTCTGTATCAGAAGTTCATTTCGCTGTTTGTCGTCGTGCTGGAAAACAGCTCGTACGGCCATTATGAGAAATGGCTGATGACCAATACGAACGGGATGAACGTCGTAAAAATCGCGGTGCTGCTTCTGCCGCTGTTTTTGGCTTTCTGCTATCGGGAGCGGCTGCGGAAGCTCTGGCCTGACATTGATGTCATCGTGAATTTCTGTCTGCTCGGCCTGCTCTTCGGTCTTTTGGCGACAAAGGATGTTATTTTTGCCCGGTTTAATAT
Organism: Bacillus sp. JK106; assembly: GCF_053663355.1. Lineage (NCBI taxonomy): Bacteria > Bacillati > Bacillota > Bacilli > Caryophanales > Bacillaceae > Bacillus > Bacillus sp. JK106. The sequence continues at coordinate 645,429 of NZ_JBSJQC010000001.1, forward strand.
ATATTTCGGCCTGTACCAAATGATCCTGATCCCTTATTTTGTGAGGATTTTTGATGAAAAATCAAATGCGCTGATTTATATCGCCATTATTGTCTGTTATTTTCTTTACAGTTACTTGCTTATGCCGGTCGATTCGTCTGTGCTTCCGTACAGAACGATTTTTTCCCGGTAATGGACACTGGAGGTTTATATGGAAACACCCGCGGTCAGTTTATTAATTGCTGTGTATAATACGGAAACTTATTTAGAAAGATGCTTAGATTCATTGCTCAATCAGTCGCTCGCCAATATCGAAATCGTGGCCGTTAATGACGGGTCAACGGATCAAAGCCCGGCGATTCTTGAAACCTATCAGAAGCGGGATGAGAGAATCAGGGTCGTTCATCAGCAAAACCGGGGGCTCGGCGCGGTCCGCAACAGGGGAATCGAGGCGGCGCGCGGCGAATTTATCGCTTTTATTGATGCGGACGACTGGGTTGAACCTGATTATTGCCTCAGCATGTATGAAAAAGCGAAGGCTGATCAGTCTGATCTCGTGATTTGCGAATATGCGGCTGAATTTGCGGATACGGGGAAAACCGCCGTTTCAACGATCGCTTCAGCGTACGAGGGCCGCCCGAAACAACGGTACCTGAAAGATTTATTTGAAGGAAGAGTCAGCGGCTTTTCATGGAACAAGCTGTACAAAAGATCCATGATCGAGCATCATCAGCTGCGCTTTCCGCTTCGTGATGAGCTGGAGCACGTGGAGGATCAGTACTTCAGCCTCCGGGCGCATGTTTTCGCAGGTGCCGTCTCATACGTGGATCAGCCGCTCTATCATTATCGGATTCACTTGACTTCCATTGTGCAAAGCTATCAGAAAAAGCTGTTTGACTCAGGTCTCGTTCTCTATCGGCTGAACGAGGCTTTTTTGCGTGAAAACGGCTGCTTACAGGAATACCAGCAGGAGCTGGATTTTTTCATCGTTCAGCACGGAACGGTCTGCCTGCTGAATGAATGGAAGCGGAATAACGGAGGCCGGTTTTCTGAGAAGTGGAAGAATATCAGCCGGATATGCGCTGATCCCGTATTCCGCCTGAGCCTTTCCAAAACGGGAACGGCGCCGTTTGACGCCAAACGCTCATGCCTTCTGCTTTTGGCGAAGCTGAAGCTGATTCCGTTCGTGTCGCTGGCATCAGCCGCGTATCAGCGGGCAATCGAGTACAAAATGAAAATCAGAGGGTGAAGACATGTCGATACAATCTTTAAAAATCAATCTCGCGGAATGGCTGTTGCTTAAAGTCAAATACCCGTCCCAATTTCATTTCGGAACGGCAGCGGATGGGGCGGGGCTTACAGCGGCAAGAAAAAAGATCATTCTGACGCTGCTCCCGTCCCATGATAATCTCGGCGATCACGCCATCGCCTACGCAAGCAAAACGTTTCTTGAACGGGAGTATCCCGATTTTGACATTGTCGAGGTGGATATGAAGGATATATACAGATCCGCAAAAGCGCTGATCAAAAAGCGCCACCCCGATGATATGGTATTCATCATCGGCGGCGGGAACATGGGGGATTTGTACCGGTATGAGGAATGGACGCGCCGCTTTATCATAAAAACATTCCGGCAATATCGGATCGTTCAGCTTCCGGCGACGGCTCACTTTTCTGAATCAAAAAAGGGGCGGAAGGAACTGAAGCGCGCCCGAAAAGTGTACAATGCGCATCCCGACCTTTTGTTGATGGCGAGAGATGAGACGACGTATCAATGGATGAAGCGTCATTTTCCCGGAAAAACAGTGCTCAAACAGCCTGACATGGTCTTATATTTGGATAAAAGCGAGCGGGGCATAGCGCGGGAAGGGATCTACCTCTGTTTACGGGAGGATAAGGAGAGCGCGCTGACGGCTGAGGACAGAACGATGGTAAAAGAAGCTTTGGCCAAAGAGTACGGAGAGCTGTATTCCTTTACCACGACGGTCGGCCGGAGGGTCAGCCGCCATACACGCGAAAAGGAGCTGGAAGCGCTTTGGAATACGCTGAAAGGCGCGGAAGCCGTCGTCACTGACAGGCTTCACGGGATGATTTTTTGTGCGCTGACGAAAACGCCTTGTGTCGTCATTCGTTCGTTTGATCATAAGGTGATGGAAGGCTATCAATGGCTGAAAAACATACCGAACATGACATTGCTTGAACGTCCCGACCCTGAAGCCGTAACATCCGCCGTAAATCGGCTGCTCAGCGGCAAGCATGAGGAAGGCGGTTCTTTGCGAAGTGTTTATTTTGCCGGGCTGCGCTCGAAAATCAGCGGTGATGCCCAATGACCGCGCCGCTTGTGAGCGTGATCGTGCCGATGTATAAGACAGAGCCTTTTATTAAAGAATGCGCGGTTTCTTTAACAAAACAGACGCTGAGAGACATCGAAATCATTTTCGTCAATGACGGTTCACCGGATCAGTCAGGCCGGATGGCTGAACAATTCGCCGCAGAAGATGCGAGAATCCGGGTGATTCATAAAGAAAACGGCGGCCTCAGCTCGGCCCGCAATGCCGGAATAAAAGCCGCCCGCGGCCGTTATATCGGTTTTGCGGACGGCGATGACTATGTGACGGAAACGATGTTCGAGCGGCTTTATGAAGAAGCGGAGAAGAACCGGCTGGATATCGCCGGCTGCGGTTATTATAAGGAAACGCCGTCTAAAAAAAGAACATATATGCCGCCGTCCCTTCCGCCGGGCCGCGTCTTCACAGCGGATGAAATGACTGCATTGCTGACCCGCGCGCACGAACATCGGTTTATTTGGTATGTGTGGCGCTATATATACCGGCGAGAAGCATTGCAAGGGCTGTTGTTCCATGAAGATATCCGGTTTGCCGAGGACTCTCCGTTTAACTTGGCAGCGTTCCGCCAAGCCGCGCGTGTCAAAGTGATAGACGAAGGGCTGTATATCTACCGGGAAAATCCGCAAAGTCTTACAGAAACACCGTTTAAGCCCCGCTTAGATCACGAACTGCAAAAGCAATATGCAGCGAAAATGGCTTTTTATGAGGAAAACGGGCTGACGGACGCCTGCCGGAGCGATATTGATACGTATTTGTGCAAGCATCAGATTCCGATGCTGATCGCCAACGCATGCGCCGCCCCGCAGCCGTCACACCAGATTACGGCGCATATCGGCAGAATCTTAGCGTATGACATGGTAAAAACGGCGGTGCGCAGGACGCCGTGCCGCCATAAACAGCTGCTGGCCGGGGAGCGCGTGGTGCTCGGTCTGTGCAAAATGCGCCTTCCTCTTCTTCTGCATGCGTTTTTCGAACGGAAATCGAAAGAGAAAGGCAGTGCGGAAGGAGCATGAAATTTGCCATTAATTTCGGCGCCAATGTGACGGCGTTTTTACTATCGGTGTTTTTATCAGTGTGGATGACGCCCTTTATTGTGAAAACATTAGGTGTGGAGGCTTTTGGGTTTGTCCATCTGACACAGAATATCATTAACTATTTCTCTATTATTACCGTTGCGCTGAGCTCAGTCGTTGTGAGGTTTTTCTCCGTCGCCGCCCACAGGGGGAACAGGGACGAGGCCAATGCGTATGTAAGCAATTATTTAGCCGCGTCTGTCGTGATATCTCTATTACTCGCTGTGCCGCTCGCCGGGACTGCTTTTTTTATTGACAAGATTATGAATGTACCGGCCGGGCTCTTAACGGATGTGAGGCTGTCTATCGTAATCGGCAGCGTGCTGTTTATGCTGACGTTTTTTATGGCGGGGTTCGCGACGGGGCCGTTTTTTGCAAACAAGCTTTATATCACAAGTTCCATTCAGGCCGTGCAAATGCTGGTCAGGGTGCTGTGTGTGCTCGCTCTGTTTACGTGCCTGCCGCCGAAGATCTGGCAGATCCAGCTTTCGGCATTAGCGGGAGCCGTCTGTGCGGCTGTGCTGACTTTTTTCTTCTTTAAGAAATTGATTCCATGGTTTTCTTTCAGCCGTAAAACCTTGTCATTACAGACGAGCAAAGTGCTGTTTTCGGCTGGTGCCTGGAGTTCTGTCAACCAGATCGGCGTGCTGCTGTTTCTGCAGATTGACCTCATGACGGCCAACCTCGTGCTGGGGCCGTCTGAAGCGGGTGTCTATGCGGCGATTATTCAATTCCCGCTTCTGCTCAGAAGTCTTGCCGGGACGCTTGCTTCACTGTTTGCGCCGGTTTTGACTTCCTATTATTCAAAAGGCGATATGGAAGGTCTCCTGTCTTACGCCAATAAGGCCGTGCGGATGAACGGGCTTCTCCTCGCGCTTCCCGCTGCGTTATTAGGAGGGCTTGCCGAACCGTTTCTGGCGATTTGGCTGGGCCCGTCGTTTGTGCAGACGGCGCCGCTTTTATATATTCACGCCGCGTATTTGGCGGTCAGTCTCTCTGTCATGCCGCTTTTTTACGTATGGACGGCTTTTAATAAACAAAAAACGCCCGCCGTCGTTACTTTATGTTTAGGCGGACTGAATGTCATATTGGCCGTGGTTCTCAGCGGACCGGCACATCTCGGGCTGTACGGCATCACCATTGCCGGGGCTGTCTCCCTCATTTTGAAAAATGCCGTCTTCACGCCGCTGTATGTTTCGCATATTACCGGCTTTCAGAAAACCGCGTTTTACAAAGGCATGTTCGGACCGTTGGCGGCGGCCGTATTTGCCTGGGCCGTCTGCCGGGGTATCCGGCTGTTTTCACCGCTTGACAGCTGGGCCGGTCTGATCGCCGCGGGGCTTGCCGTATGCATAAGCTATGCCGCATTCGCTTTTTTCTTCATTTGTACGAAAGAAGAAAGGCGGCTTGCTTTACAGAAATGCCGAAAAGTGAAAGGAGCTGTTCAGATTTGAAGGTGAAACGTGTATTTGATATAGCGGCCGCGACGCTGTTATTGTGCGGCGCGAGTGTCATTCTTCTCTTCGCCATGGCAGCCGTCAGATGCGCCATCGGGTCTCCGGTATTGTTCAAACAGACGAGACCGGGGCATAATGGGCGTCCGTTTACGTTGTATAAACTCAGAACGATGACGGATGCGCGTGATGAAAACGGTGTGCTGCTTCCGGATCATCTGCGCCTGACCAAAACGGGAAGGCTGATCAGAAAACTGAGCATCGATGAGCTTCCCCAGCTTTTTAATGTGCTCAAAGGCGATATCAGTCTGGTCGGCCCCCGCCCTTTGCTGATGGATTATCTGCCGCTTTACACGGCGGAGCAGGCGCGGCGGCACGAGGTGAAGCCGGGAATTACGGGCTGGGCGCAGATTAACGGGAGAAACGCGATTTCATGGGAGGAGAAATTCAAGCTCGACGTGTGGTACGTCGACAACCGCACCTTTCTGCTCGACTTAAAGATTCTGCTTTTAACAGTGAAAAAAGTTCTCGTGTCAGAAGGCATACACCAAGCCGGCCATGTGACGGCAAAGCGCTTCACAGGCAGCGGAGATATGTCATCGTGAAAAAGGTCGTGCTGATCGGAAACGGCGGACACGGAAAAGTCGTGAAGGAAATCGTGCAGGCCCGTTCCGATATGGAGCTTGCGGGCATATTGGACGACGGATTCAGCGGTTTTGCCGTTCGGAACGGTTTATATACGGGCCGGACGGAAGACGTGCACATACTTCAGAAACTCGTCCCCGAGGCCGTGTTCACGATATGCATCGGACGCAACGGCGTCAGAAAGCAGTTCGCTGAAACGCTTGGGATTGAAGATGCCGATTATGCCGCACTCATTCACCCCGGGGCGATCGTCAGTGAAACGGCTTCCGTCGGACACGGAACGGTTGTGATGGCGGGCGCCGTCATTCAGGCGGGCGCTGACATCGGCGCCCATTGCATCATCAATACGGGGGCGGTTGCCGATCATGACAATGCAATCGGAGATTACGTCCATCTTTCACCGCGCGCGGCGCTTGCCGGCGGAGTGAAAGTCGGGGAAGGAACGCACATCGGAATCGGCGCGTCCGTCATACCGCAGATGGACATCGGCCCTTGGTCCGTTATCGGCGCGGGGGCTGCGGTCATCAGCAGAATTCCCGGCCATGTGACGGCGGTCGGCGTTCCGGCCCGCGTCATCCCCCCTATCCATAATGAAAAAGGATGATTTCATGCAAACAAACAAACGGATTTATTTGTCTCCGCCTCATATGAGCGGAAAAGAACAGGAATACATCGCAGAAGCCTTCCGCTCCAATTGGATTGCCCCGCTCGGTCCGCTCGTCAATTCGTTTGAAGCGCGGCTCGCGGAATATGCGGGAGTGAAAAGCGCGGCGGCCGTAAGCTCGGGAACGGCCGCCATCCAACTTGCCCTGCGGCTTGCGGGTGTGAAAAAAGGAGACGTTGTATTTTGTCCTTCCTTTACGTTTGTCGCCACGGCGAATCCGATTGTGTATGAGCAGGCTGAGCCCGTTTTTATTGATTCGGAATGGGAGACGTGGAATATGTCGCCCGCTGCGCTTGAGCGGGCGCTCCGGGATGCAAAGCGGCGCGGCAGACTCCCGAAAGCGGTGATCGCCGTCAATCTTTACGGCCAAAGCGCGAAAATGGATGAATTAATGAGCCTTTGTGACGCATACGGCGTCTGTCTGATTGAAGACGCTGCCGAGTCCTTAGGATCAACATATAAAGGCAGGCAGAGCGGCACCTTCGGCCGTTTCGGCATTTATTCCTTTAACGGCAACAAAATCATTACAACATCGGGAGGCGGCATGCTCGTGTCTGACGATGAAGCCGCGATTGAAAAAGCGAGGTTTCTTGCGTCACAGGCGAGAGATGCCGCCGTTCATTACCAGCACAGCGAGCTCGGTTACAACTACAGGCTAAGCAACATTCTCGCGGGCGTGGGGATATCGCAGCTGGAAGTGCTCGAAGATCGCGTCCGGGCGAGGAGAGAAATCTTTAACCGGTATCGGGAAGCGCTGGAAACATATCCGGGCATCCGCATGATGCCGGAGCTTGAAGGAACGGTTTCAAACCGCTGGCTGACGGCTCTGACGCTTGATAACGGCGTGACGCCGCAAGAAGCCGTTGCCTGTCTTGCGGAACAGAACATTGAGGCCCGGCCGCTGTGGAAACCGCTGCATACGCAGCCGCTTTTCTCATCTTCCGTCTTTTATCCTCACAGCGAACATGAGCGTGTCTCTGAGAACCTTTTCAGCCGGGGCATCTGTCTGCCGTCCGGGTCTGACCTGTCTTCTGAGGAGCAGCAGCGTGTCATTGACGCACTTGCGCAACTGTTTGAAACGAAAGGGGAGAAAACATGGACAGCCGCCATGTTATGAGCCGATTAAAAGAGAAGCTGACGGGTCTGCTCAGCGTTATACCGCCGCAATCCGACATCATATATGCCGACTATCCCCTCTACGGAAATGTAGGGGATTTATTGATTATGAAAGGGACGGAGGCGTTTTTTAAAGCGCACGGCATCCGCGTGAAACAGCGCTGGAATCCCGACAATTTTCCATTCGGGCGCCGGGCGGACAAAAAGACGATCATCGTCTGTCAGGGTGGCGGAAATTTCGGGGATCTCTATCCGTACTATCAGACGTTCAGGGAAAAAATCGTCAAATCCTTTCCGGAAAACAGGATCGTCATCCTGCCGCAATCGATTTATTATCAGGATAAGACACGGCTGCAAAAGACATCGGCGCTTTTTGCGGAGCACAAGGATCTCCACCTGTTTACGAGAGATCATGTGTCATACGAGACTGCGAAACGCTTTTTTTCGGCGAATCATATCGGGCTTATGCCTGATATGGCCCATCAGCTGTATCCGATCGCGGCGTCAGCGGCTCCGTCACGCGGCAGGCTTCATTTTATCCGCACGGATGGGGAAATCAACCCGAAGCTGCAAAACAATTCTTCCGTTAAAAACTGTGACTGGCAGGATGTTCTGTCAGCAAGCGACCGCAGGGGAATCGCTTTTTTCCAAACGCTGAGTGTTTTGAATAAAAAAGCGGGAAACCCGCTGCCGATTGCGCGGTTTTGGAAACGCTATTCCGATTTCTTAACGAAAAAAGCGGTCCTGTTTTTCAGCAGGTACGAATCGGTGGAAACGTCAAGGCTCCACGGCCACATCCTGTCCTCGCTTCTCGGGAAACCGAATACCGTCATTGATAATTCATACGGGAAAAATGCCAACTATTATTACACCTGGACGCACGAAGCGCCGGACGTCCGGCTGATCGGTGAAACCGCCGGCACGAAGGAAAACCTTCCGCTTTGAATGAGCGGAAGGTTTATTTTGTTTCTCCGCGTTTTACTTTGTTGTACGCCTCATCCAAATGCTGAATTCTTTTGAGCACAACCGAGTTTTTCGTCAGCTGATCCTGTACAAGGGTTGAGACGACGGAGCGGTAATAGCTGTTCATCGCATGAATTCGGTCTTCATTCGGATTCATTTCAATGTGCTGTGTAAAGTTTTCAATAAAATAGGGAACAGAAAAAAGTTCTGACATCTATAAAGCAACTCCTTTTAATAAGTATATACGGTATGAAACCAATCATGTACAATGAAAAAAGGGGAGTGAGCATGATGGATATCAAACTTCAGCAAACACAAATGTTAAAGCCTCAATTAACGCAAGAGCTTAAACAGGCCATCACATTACTCGGATACAATTCCGCGGAACTGGCCGGATATATTGATGAGCTCTCACTGGAAAACCCTCTGATTGAACGAAAGGAAACAGACACGCCGCCACTATCTTACCATAAAACAAATAAAAACAGGATGAAAGAACGGGACGGAAGCCAGCAGATCAGACTTACCCGTAAAACGCTGCAGGATTCGCTCAAACAGCAAGCCTTAGACATGAAGCTGTCCGATGATGAGAAAAAAATTTTCAATTATCTGATACATTCATTGGATTCAAACGGATATTTAAAAGAGGACATATCAGCCGCCGCCGACCATGTATCCGCTTCACAAGAGGAGACGGAAGCGGTTTTGAAAAAGCTTCAATCCCTTGAGCCCGTGGGAATCGGCGCCCGGTCTTTGCAGGAATGCATCCTTCTTCAGCTCCGCCGTCTGCCCGAGCGTAACGAACAGGCGGAATGGATTGCCGAAGCCTATTTTGAGCTATTTGCCAGAAAGAACTGGAAAGCGCTTACACTGAAAACGGGCATTCCGCTTAAAGACATTCAGGACATCGCTGACATGATCAGCGCGCTTGATCCGAGGCCGGGGCTCCGTTATGCGCATGAGGAGCCGGGTTTTTACGTAGAACCGGATATTTTCATCACGGTGAAAAACGGCATCATTCAAGCGCGGCTCAACAGCCGTTCGTTTCCTGACATCCAGCTGCATGCCCATTACCAGCCGCTCCTGTCAGCCGCCGGGTGCCGTGACACGAAAAATTATCTGTCGGCAAAATATCAGGAATGGCGCTGGCTGAACCGGGCTTTGTCGCAAAGAAAACAAACGATCACGAGAATTATCGGCGTCCTGACTGAACGGCAGGAATCCTTTTTTCTCACAGGAAAAAGCGGAATGCAGCCGCTGACCTTAAGAGAGGTGGCGGAAACGCTGGAGCTCCACGAATCAACGATCAGCCGGGCCATCAAAGGGAAGTACGTTCAGACGCCGTACGGACTGTATGAAATGAAAACATTTTTCTCGGCGAAAGCTGAATCATCGGGGGACGGCGGCGCCTCCAATTATGCCGTAAAAGCGCATCTGGAAGCATTGGTCCGTAAAGAAGATAAAAAGAAACCTTTTTCAGACCAAAAGCTTGCCGATCTGCTTCATGAACAATATGACATCCGAATCTCAAGGCGCACCGTCGCCAAATACCGTGACCAATTAAATATTCCGCCGTCATCGGCGAGAAAACGGTACAGCTGAAACCTCCCCGAGCCAAACCCCGGGGAGGTTCTCCGTGTTACGGGATCATCCATGAAAACAGATGATGCTGTAAAAATGTAATGAGACAGACGAGCAGAAGCAAAAACAGACTGTGCTTAATCGTAAAGCGGAAAAGGTCGGCTTCCTTGCCCGCCAGACCGACAGCGGCACAGGCAACCGCAATGGATTGCGGAGAAATCATTTTTCCGGTGACACCGCCTGATGAATTGGCGGCAACGGAGAGAACCGGGTCCATCCCGACAGATAGCGCCGTCACCTTTTGCAATCCGCCGAACAATAGGTTTGCCGATGTATCAGAGCCGGTAATAAATACGCCGAGCCAGCCGAGCACCGGCGAAAAAAAGGTAAACATCGCGCCCGTCATGGCAAGCGCAAGACCGAGTGTCGTGCTCATGCCGGAAGCATTCGTTACATAAGCAAAGCCGACAACAGAAACAATGGTCACGACCGGAAGCGTTAACTCTTTCACCGTTTCAATAAACGCTTCGCCCCACGTCTTCCACGACATGCCGAGGGCGAACTTGGAGATGACGGCGGCAATCAGAATCGCCGTTCCCGCTGAACCGAAAAGCTCAAGTTTGTACACGGCTTCAATCGGCGTGCCGTCCGCCTGAAGAATCTGCTGATTTACAAATGGGACGGGAGGCGTGAAGGTCAATGCGCGCCCGGCTGCATTCAGCCAGGAAAGCCACATTGACGTTCCTTCATAATGACCGGTTAAGGCAGCCTTCACGCCGGGAATCCCCCAAACGGATATCATGGCCGTCAGAAGAAGGAAAGGAGACCACGCTTTAAACACCGCGGCGCCCCCGTACTTGATCGGCGCCCGGTCAGCGGCCGCTGCTGATTCCCGTTCTGCCGCGAAACGAAAGGCCGTTTTCGGTTTCCAAAATTTCAAAAATACAGCGAGCGCGGCCATGGAAACAAGCGCCGACAGCACATCCGGAAGCTCGGGCCCTAAAAAATTCGAGCTTGCGTACTGCACGGCCGCAAAAGAGACGCCGGAAACAAGAATGGCCGGCCATACTTCAAAAGCCTTTTTAAACCCGCTCATCAAAATGATTAAGTAAAGCGGAATAAACACGGATAAAAACGGAAGCTGCCGGCCGACCATTTGAGAAATTTCCATTGCCGGTATCCCGGTCGGACCTTCGACGGCGGTAATCGGAATGCCGATCGCACCGAAGGCAACGGGGGCCGTATTGGCAATCAGGCAAATTCCCGCCGCATACAGCGGCTGAAAACCAAGTCCGACGAGCAAAGCGGCCGAGATCGCGACGGGAGCGCCGAAACCGGCGGCGCCTTCTAAAAATGCCCCGAATGAAAAGGCGATGAGCAGCGCCTGCAAACGCCGGTCATCTGTAATTGAGAGCACCGAACTCCGGATAATCTCGAACTGTCCCGTTTTCACGGTGATTTTATACAGAAAGACCGATGTGACGATAATCCAGCCGATCGGAAGCAGCCCGTACACCGCTCCCTGAGAAGCGGACATCACCGCTTTTTCCGCCGGCATGCCGTAAACAAATACAGCGATTAAAAGTGAAACGGCTAACGTTAAAAGCCCCGCTATGTACCCCTTCATCCGTTTCACCGCAAGCGCCCAAAAAAAGAAGATAATCGGCACGAGCGCGCAAGCTGCCGATAAAAGCAAATTTCCCCCTAAAGGAGCGTACCCCTGTGTCCATTGCATCCCTAAAAAACCCCTCCTTATGTCATGTAAACGATTACTTTTTATGATAAGGTCATCTGATGACCGGGTTAATTAGCATTATATTTTGAAAGTTTTGAAAGTACAATACTTTTCTTGAACAAATTGTCTGAACCTGTCGGCAACACAAAAAAAGAAGTATAATAGACGATAAACATCAAGATTCACAAGTGACGGGGTGATCGCGTTGAAATATAAACAAATTAAAACGAAAAAAATCTACGAAGAAGTCGCTGACGCATTGCTGGAGAAGATAAAAGCGGGCGAGCTTAAGCCGGGTGAAAAGCTTGATTCCGTTCAGGCGCTTTCTGAGAGTTTTCAGGTCAGCCGCTCGGCGGTCAGAGAAGCGCTGTCGGCTTTGAAAGCGATGGGGCTCGTCGACATGAAGCAGGGAGAAGGCACATACATAAGAGAATTTGAGCCGTCTCATGTTTCCCAGCCGCTTTCTTCCGCCCTCTTGATGAAAAAAGAGGACGTCAAACAGCTGCTCGAAGTCAGAAAGCTGCTTGAACTCGGCGTCGCCGCCATGGCCGCTGAAAAACGCACCGAAGACGATTTGCAAAAAATCCGCCAAGCTCTCTTGGAGATGAAAGACATCGACGGAGATGAAGAATTGGGCGAAAAAGCAGATTTCTCCTTTCACATGGCGCTGGCGGAAGCATCACAAAACGGGCTGCTTAAGCATCTCATGAATCATGTCTCCGCGCTCCTTTTGGAAACAATGAGAGAAACGAGAAAAATTTGGCTGTTTTCTAAACGAACGAGCGTGCAGCGATTGTATGAAGAGCATGAACGCATTTACAGCGCCGTCGCCGCCGGAGACGCGGATGAAGCGGAAGCCGCGATGACGGCGCACCTGACGAATGTGGAAGAAGTGCTGGGGGCCTATTTTGAAGAAAATGTATAGAAGCTGACTTGTGAAAGGGGATAACATCACATGCAGGCCGAATCTTTTTTTTCTGACCATGTAAAGAAAGCTCTGACAAACGATCCTCCCGGGGAATGGATGCCGGCAGTTCCAAAAGCGTGCATCCCTCTGCATTCCGGCTATCCCGATCCCGCACTCGTTCCTGATAAGGAGCTGAAAGAAGCCGCCTCCCGCCTTCTGGATGAGGAGCGCGATCTGCCGCTGCATTATATGGGAAGCCCGAGGACGGCCGTTTTAAAAAAGCAGATTCAAGAACGGTTAGCCATCCGCGGCATTCACTGCCGGGACGATGAGCTGATCGTGACATCAGGCGCCTGTCAGGCGATAGATCTGGCTGCGCGGGTTTTCCTCGATGAACAAACCGCCGCTGCCGTTGAAGCTCCGGTCTATATGGAAGCGCTCGAGATTTTAAAAAATTATACACCGCATATCATGAGCATTCCGACAGATCAAGAGGGCCTGCAAACAGAAACATTGGCCTTCATGCTTGAGGAAAGAAAACGAAAAGGGCTTGTGCTTCCCCGTCTTCTCTACACGATACCCGCTTTTCAGAATCCTGCGGGAACCGTAATGTCAGCGAAGCGGAGAACCCGCCTGCTTCAGCTTGCCGAAACGTATGATTTTCTCATCTTGGAGGATGATGCATACGGCGAGCTCGGATTCACCGATATTCCGCCGCCCTTGAAAGCCATGGATCAAAACGGCCGGGTGCTGTACGCCGGTTCATTATCAAAAGTCATCGCCCCGGGTATGAGGATCGGCTGGATTGCAGGGGACGCCGCATTCATTACGGCATTGTCATGGTTAAAAAAAGACTTAGGCCACCCGTTTTCCCAAGCGGTGACCGCCGTCTATCTGGAACAAACGAATATTGAAGAACGGCTCGCCGCCTTGCGGGAAGCATATCAAAGCAAACGTGATGTTTTGCTCGCCGCATCAGCGCGATATCTTCCGGAATCCGCATCCTGGCACGTGCCTGAAGGCGGTTACTTTGTATGGGTGAAAGCGCCGGGGGCTGATACGTCCGCAATGCTGGCGCGGGCTCTGTCTCACGGCGTTTCCTATGTACCCGGAAAATATTTTTTTCCGCATCAGGAAGACGGTGCCGAATATCTCCGCCTGTCGTTCAGTTTTGCCGGTAAAGCCGCGATAAAAGAGGGTGTGCAAAAACTGGGACGCCTGCTGAAAAACGGGATGTAGAGCAGCATGGGAAGCTTTCAGGCTTCTCTTTTTTTGCACCCTTCAGCGCATCGGGCGAAAGGATTTTTCAGAAAAACCTTCCAATCCATATTCAGAATAGTGTAGGATATTCATAGAGCTTTCCAAAAACAGGTCATCAGATGACCAGATCACATACTGAGGATGAAAGAGGGGTTCATCATGAAAGTCTCATTATTTGTCACGTGCCTTGTGGATATGTTTCAGACCAATGTCGGAAAGGCGACGGTTGAGGTGCTGGAACGGCTCGGGTGTGAGGTGGATTTTCCCGAGGGGCAGATTTGCTGCGGGCAGCCCGCATACAACAGCGGGTATGTGACGGATGCGAAAAAAGCAATGAAGCGGATGATTGCCGCGTTTGAAGAAGCGGAGTATGTCGTCAGTCCGTCAGGTTCCTGTACGACGATGTTCCGTGAATATCCGCATCTGTTTCAGGACGATCCGAAGTGGGCCGCAAAAGCGCAGCAGCTTGCGGACAAAACATATGAGTTAACGGATTTTATCGTCAACGTTCTCGGGGTGGAGGATGTCGGGGCGGTGCTGCATAAAAAAGCGACAGTCCATACATCATGCCACATGACGAGGCTGCTCGGCGTGTCGGAGGAGCCGATGAAGCTTTTGCGCCATGTCAAGGGGCTCGAGCTGACCGCGCTTCCCGGAAAGCACCAATGCTGCGGATTCGGAGGAACATTTTCTGTGAAAATGGCGCAAATCTCTGAACAAATGGTGGATGAGAAGGTCGCCTGCGTGGAAGACACGGAGGCCGAGGTGCTGATCGGGGCGGATTGCGGATGTCTGATGAATATCGGCGGGCGTCTTGACCGTAAGGATAAAAACGTCAGAGTCATGCACATCGCAGAAGTGCTGAACAGCAGATAAGACGAGAAACAACAGGGGGGTAAAATCATGGCGATGAAAATCGGTACCGCCGCTTTTAAAGAGCGGGTATCAGAAGGAATAGATAATGAGTTTATGAGAGGAGCCGTCTCCGGAGCGCAGGAACGGCTCAGGACAAGAAGGCTTCAGGCGGCCGAGGAATTGGGAAACTGGGAGGATTGGCGTTCCCATGCGGAAGAAATCAGACAGCATGTGCTGGACAATCTTGATTTCTATTTGGAACAGCTCGCCGAAAATGTCGCCAACAGAGGCGGACATGTCTTTTTCGCCGAAACGGCGGAAGAAGCGTCCTCCTATATCCGCGATGTCATCCGGCAGAAAAACGCCAAAAAAATCGTAAAATCCAAATCCATGGTGACAGAAGAAATCAATATGAACGAAGTGCTTGAGGAAGAGGGCTGTGAAGTCACAGAAACGGATCTCGGCGAATACATTCTCCAGATTGACGATCATGATCCGCCGTCACATATCGTTGCTCCCGCTCTTCACAAAAACAAAGAGCAGATCCGTGACGTGTTTAAAGAGAGACTCGAATACAAACAGACGGAAAAACCGGAAGAGCTCGTCATGCACGCGCGCAGCGTCCTCCGGAAAAAATTTCTCGAAGCGGATGTCGGCATCACGGGCTGCAACTTTGCAATCGCGGATACCGGATCGGTCAGTCTCGTAACAAACGAAGGAAACGGCCGCCTTGTGTCCGCGCTGCCGAAGACGCAGATCACCGTGATGGGAATGGAGCGGATCGTTCCGTCATTTTCTGAGTTTGAAGTGCTTGTCAGCATGCTGACGAGAAGCGCGGTCGGCCAGCGGCTTACAAGTTACATTACGGCGCTGACGGGCCCCCGGCAGCAAGGAGAAGCTGACGGGCCTGAGGAATTCCACCTCGTGGTTGTGGATAACGGGCGTTCCCGCATACTCGGCACGGAATTCCAATCGGTGCTGCAATGTATCCGCTGCGCCGCCTGCATCAACGTCTGTCCCGTGTACCGGCATGTCGGCGGACACTCGTACGGGTCCATCTATTCGGGTCCGATCGGCGCCGTCTTATCGCCTCTTCTCGGCGGATATGACGAATACAAGGAGCTCCCGTACGCATCTTCCTTATGCGCGGCCTGTACGGAAGCGTGTCCCGTTAAAATTCCGCTGCACGAGCTGCTGCTCAAGCATCGGCAGAACATCGTTGAAAAAGAGGGCAAAGCGCCGATCAGCGAAAAACTGGCGATGAAAGCCTTCGGGCTCGGCTCGTCATCCCCGTCTCTTTATAAACTGGGATCGAAATGGGCGCCTGCCGCCATGACGCCGTTTACGGAGGATGACAAAATATCAAAAGGGCCGGGGCCGTTAAAAGAATGGACGGCAATACGGGACTTCCCGGCGCCGCATAAATCGAGATTTAGAGATTGGTTTAAAGACCGGGAAAAACAAAAGGGGGAAGAATGATGATGAAAGGGACGGTTACACATCAGGAATCCTTTTTAAACCGGATCGCCGGAAGTCTGGGCAGAGAGCGCAGGAAATCAGGCGTGTCCCTGCCTGAATGGAAGTATCAGCCTCAATATCAAACGCATGCGGACTGTACGGAAGACGATCTTGTCACAATGCTGAAAGACCACTGCGTCAACATTCATACCGAACTGATCGAAACGGATGCAGCCGGGCTTTACGACGCTTTGCGCACGCAGGTGAACCGCTTTGAAGGAGGGCCTGTCATCATTCCGAAGGACAGCCGGTTTGAAATGTACGGCTTGCAGACCCTTATGACAGAAGAGTGGCCGGACGAAGGGATTCCCGTTTGGGAATGGGACGCGGAACAAGGAGCGAAAAATATTGAAAAAGCGGAACAAGCGAATGTGGGCATCACATTCAGCGAGATCACGCTTGCGGAATCAGCCACCGTCGTTTTGTATGCGTCAGAGCATGCCGGCCGTTCCGTCAGCCTGCTTCCGACCACCTATATCGCAATCATCCCGAAATCTTCCATTGTGCCGAGGATGACACAGGCCAGCGATATACTGAAACAGCAGATCAGAGACGGCGTCACCGTTCCTTCCTGCATCAACTATATTACCGGACCGAGCAACTCGGCCGATATCGAAATGGATTTGGTTGTCGGCGTCCACGGACCCGTTAAAGCCGCTTATATCCTTGTGAATGACCGATAAAAAAAACAAACCCCGGTTTGCGGCCGGGGTTTGTTTTTATATAAACGCGTTAATGATCATGATAAAACAGATCGCACTGACAGAAATAATCGTTTCCATCGCCGTCCATGTCAGGAACGTTTCTTTTACCGTCATTCCGAAATACTCTTTAATGAGCCAGAAACCGGAGTCATTGACATGTGACAGAATCAAAGAGCCCGCCCCCGTTGCCAAAACGAGAAGCTCGCTGCTGACGCCCGGCATGACAGATGCAATCGGAGCAACAATGCCGGCCGCCGTCATCATGGCGACAGTCGCTGAACCTGTGGCGACACGGATGACTGCTGCGATCGTCCAGCTTAAAAGAACGGGAGAGAAGCTTGAGTGTTTCGCCATGTCAGCGATATACGTGCCGACGCCTGAATCAATCAGGACGTTGTTAAAAGCGCCGCCGGCTCCGATCACAAGCAGAATGGAAGCGATCGGTCCCAGACAGTCATTGCTGAATTTTAAAATGCTTTCTCTGTCAAAGCCCTGATAAAAACCAAGGCTGAAAAAGGAGTAAACCGTGGCGATCAAAAGCGCCGTGACAGGGTCGCCGATAAATTTAAAAGTTTCATAGAGCGTGCTTTTTTCCGGAAGCGCAATTTCGGCAAGCGTTGCCATAAGCATCAGGATCACCGGTACCAATATCGTAAACAATGTATTTGCGAATCCCGGAAGCTTGCGTTTTTCATTCCGTTCAATAAATTGTTTTTTCAACAGTTCGGGAACGGGCTTATGAATGCGCTTACCAATCCATTTTCCGTAAAGCGGCCCCGCGATGATGGCAGTCGGAATGCCGACGATTAAAGAAAACAAAATCGTTTTTCCGACATTGGCGTGATAAATGCCGACAGCCGCCATCGCCGCCGGGTGGGGCGGAACCAATCCGTGCACGACGGAAAGTCCCGCAAGGAGCGGAATCCCGATCGTCACTAATGAAACCCCGGTTTCAATCGCAATCGTAAACAAAAGCGGCACGAGCAGGACGAAGCCGACCTGGAAAAAGACCGGGATGCCGACGATAAAAGCGACGGCCATCATCGCCCAATGCACTTTCTTTTTGCCGAAGCGGCCGATCAGGGTGTGGGCGATCCGCTCCGCACCGCCTGATTCAGCCATCATTTTGCCGAGCATCGTACCGAGGGCCAGCACGATCGCAAGCAGCGAAAGCGTATTGCCGAGCCCGGTTTTCATCGAAGTGATAATGTCCGGCAGATTCATGCCCGTTGCGAAACCGACAAGGATGGATGTAATCAAAAGACTGATAAACGGATTTAATTTAGCGACCGTAATCAATAAGAGTAAAACGATAATAGCGGCAATGACAATAAACAGTAACATGACCTTTTCACCCTTTCAAAGAAGAATTAACGGCTTTGTTTGAGCTGAAATTCACTGATGACGTCAAATTCATCTTTGAGCTTGTCATACAGCCGCTCGTATAAGTAAAACAGCTCAATATATGTTTCGCTGTTTTTGACGTTCGGTTCATGGCGGTGCGAAATTCTGATCCAGTCCTGAACATCCTCGATCCGTTCCATTTCGCCAAGGCTGTGCAAAGCGAGAACGGCCGCTCCGAGCGCCGAGGCTTCGTAACTTTCCGGAACGAGGACTTCCCGTCCCATCGTATCGGACAAAATCTGCCTCCACAGCGGCGATCTCGCAAATCCTCCCGAAGCCCGCACGTCTTTTGCGGGGCCCGCCAAATCTCTCAGTGCGACACCGATTGAAAAGACGCTCATGATGACGCCTTCCAGCACCGCTCTGATAAAATGCTCCCGTTTATGGCGGAGGCTGATGCCGAAAAACGTTCCGCGGGCGTTCGGGTTCCAAAACGGCGCGCGCTCCCCTGATAAAAACGGCAGAAACAGCAATCCCTCAGAGCCTGCGGGTACTTTATCAGCAATATCAATCATTAAATCGTACGGATCAATGCCGAGCCGCTTCGCCGTTTCAACTTCCGGAGAAGCGAATTCGTCTCGAAGCCAGCGCAGCATAATGCCTCCGTTATTCGTCGGGCCTCCGATGACCCAATGCTTGTCAGTCAGCGCGTAACAGAATGTCCGCGCTTTTTCATCCGTAATCGGCGCATCCGTCACCGAACGCACGGCTCCGCTTGTTCCGATCGTAACGGCCACTTCGCCTTTGCCGATCGCGCCGACTCCCAGGTTGGCGAGCACGCCGTCATTTGCGCCGATAATAAACGGTGTATCCGCATGAATGCCCATCCGTGCAGCGATTTCCGGCGCAAGGCCGCACAGCTGATGAGTGGTCGGCACGATGTCCGACAGCTGATCTTCCCGGATTCCGGCAATCCGGAGCGCTTCTTCATCCCAGGAAAGCGTATCTAATCGGAACAGCCCCGTTGCCGAAGCGATCGAATAATCGACGACATAAGTTCCGAAAAACTCGTGCAGAATATATTCTTTAATACTGATGAATTTGGCGGTTTTCGCGAATGTCTCCTTGTCCTGTTCTTTCATCCACACAATTTTGGAAAGCGGAGACATCGGATGAATCGGCGTACCCGTTCTTTTATAAATATCAAAACCGTTCATCTCTTTTAAAATCCGTTTTGATTGCTCGGCGCTGCGGTTGTCCGCCCAAATGATGCTTTTGGTCAGCAGGCCGCCGTTTTGATCGACAGCTATCAATGAGTGCATGGCGGTGCTGATGCCGATTGCAAGCAGATTGTCAGGACTCAGTCCGGCCTTTGTGACGGCGCCCCTGATGCTTCCGATCACCGCTTCCAAAATGTGCTCAGGATCCTGCTCGGCCCATGCCGGCTTTGGCTGTATTAAATCATAGTGAACCGAATGCTTGGCTAACACTTTGCCTCTTGGTCCGAACAGAACGGCTTTCGTACTGGTCGTGCCGATATCCAGACCGATAACAGCTTGGGTTTCCTTCATAATATATCCCGCCTAATCTGATTGAATAATAAGATAGATTTATAATGTATGCCCTTACAAAGTCAATTATAGGAATAATTTTTTTATAAATCAACGATGAAGAAGAAAATTTTTTTCATAAAATTGCCTCAATTCCCGCTGTATCGGCATTCTCTCTTTTGAAAAATAAATATTACAAACGTTTGTGCGCGATCATTTTTCTGATTTGCTGCAAGTTGGCGAGCGTTTTCTCCTGCCGCAGCCGGGCCGTGGCGAAATACAGTGTATCAATGACCGACAGCTGGGCAAGCCTTGCGGACATCGCTTCCGTTCTGAAAGCCGTCTCCCTTGTTGACGTATACAGCACAACGTCGGAAATCTGGGTGAGCGGCGACTTTTGGTAGCTTGTAATGCCGATCGTGCCGGCGCCGAGCGATTTGGCCGTTTTCACCGCGTCGAGCACGTCCTTGTTGCTCCCCGAATGAGAAATGCCGATGACTGCGCTTTCGGGACCGAGGAGACCCGCTGACATCGCCTGAAAGTGAGAATCCGTGTGCGCGATGCAATTTATACCCGTACGCATAAATTTATGATACGCATCAGTGGCGATCAGCCCGGAACCGCCGTTTCCGTAAAATTCGATTCTGTCTGCGCGGTGGATCATTTCTACCGCTTTTTCAACGTCGGCCGGATCTAATAATTGAAAGGTATCGGTCAGACCGGAAATGTTTGTGCGGAAAACTTTCCGGATGATGACTTCGATATCGTCGTCGGGGCTCATTTCTTCATGAATGTGCTGCACTGGCTCCTGAACGATCTCTTGAGCAAGCGCGATTTTTAAATCCTGATAGCCGGAAAAACCGAGCCGCTTGCACAGCCTGAAAATCGTCGCTTCAGAGCTTTTCGTTTTTTCCGCCAGCTGAATGATGGAAAGGTGAACCACGTCTTTCGGTTCCTTCACGATATGGTCTGCAATCGCTCTCAATTTTGGCGACAAACCTTTGCTGGCCGCCTGAATTTTCCCGATGCTGCTTGAATTCACAGGGGTCATGCTATAACCTCCCTACTCGAATGTAAACGCATACTTTTATGATAAAGCAAGTTCTGTCATAAGGGAATCAGGTTTTGCTTTCTTTACCGCAAATGAAAGAAAAGAGAAAAGTATATCGGGGACACCCCCTCAATGACACTTCAGACATCCGATTTTTACAAAAAGTGATCGTTCTCTGAAAAGTGCCGGTGCCCAAGTCGCCGGCGCTTGAAGTTCCAGATGAATTTCTTCAAATTAGTGTTCCGCCATTAGCAGTCAGTTCATTATTAACTGGATTGATCGAAAGAGAAGGATTATTAAGCAGGAGAACACTTGAGAATCACAGTCTGATCAGCTTCTCAGAAAAACTTCAAATTAATATAATAATCTAATTGCTCTGAAACGCGTACCATACATTATACTTTCAATGATTTTTAAACTCTGAGGAGGAAATTCACATGAAAGTAATTGCAATTGACTTAGATGGCACGCTGTTATCAGAGAACTTAACTATCCAAGAACAAGATGTAAGAGCTTTAAAGCTCGGACAAAAACAAGGTCATCTTGTAACAATCGCTACAGGGAGAGCTTTATTTGATGCAAAACACATCATCAATAAATATGATTTGGATTTTCCGATCATTGCTTCAAACGGCGCTCAAATTGATGTGGGAAATCAGGTCATATTCGAACATTTTATGGATTCAGATGTAATCCAACCTATCATCACATGGTTAAATAAAGAGGAAATCTATTATCAGCTTTACTTATCTGACAAAATTGCCGTATCAAATCAAGGAATTCAGCAGCTTGAAAAAGAACTTTACAATACAGTAATGGAAGAACCTCATTTTAATCAAGAAGTATTTTGGAATTCTATTAAAGCTCAGATACATCAATACGGGTTAGAGGAAATACCGGGTACAATTGACCCTATCGATTATCGGTATGTCATAAAATGTATGATCGTTTCGCCAAACCAAAGAAAATTAAAAAAAGCAAAAGAATATTTTGGACAACTGAAGGAGTGTGCCGTAACGAGTTCAGGAGCATTCAATCTTGAAATCACAAGTTCAGGAGTAGATAAAGGAGCGTCATTAAATAAACTTTGTGAACATTATGGAACGGATGCGCGGAATGCAATCGCAATAGGTGATAATCTAAATGATCTGCCTATGTTTCGTGCAGCAGGAATAGGGATAGCCATGGGAAATGCAGATAAGAAGCTTATTCAATTGGCTGCTTTTAAAACGTTATCGAATGATGAGTGTGGTGTATCTTATGCTTTTGATCACTACATTCTGACGAAAGAAGAAGACCCTAAACCGCGGAGTATACAGCCATGATCCATTTTGTGAAAAGATGTTTAATCTATATTGTCGGATTGTTTATTTTATCCGTAGGGGTTGTATGTATGATTAAATCTAATACCGGGATTGCCCCCTGGGATGCTCTGAACGTGGCTTTATCAGAACTCATTGGCCTTACAATCGGGTCATGGGTTTTCATCGTCGGAGGAATTCTTATCTTTATAAACAGCCTCATAAAAATGCAGTTTCCTAATTTAGCCGGTTTTATTCCGATTGTTATTATTGGAAGTTTTGTTGACCTTTTAAACTTAAAGGTTCTTTCGTTCTTAAAAACAGATGCTGTAATTCTTCAATGGAGTTTATTTTTGATAGGGTTGTGTATATTGGCTATGGGAATCGCTATTTATTTAAGAGCATCTTTTCCTTCGATACCGAATGATGAATTAATGTTGGCTATTACTGAACGTACAGGTTGGGGTATTCATATTACAAAGACGATAGGGGAAGCTTTAGCTTTTGTGCTTGCAATCATTCTTCAGGGGCCGATTGGGATAGGAACCATCATTGTGCTGCTATGTCTGGGGATATTAGTAGGTTTATTTGACAAACTATTACACAAGATGGGGAAGCCCCGTTCTATCTATAGTGTGGGACAGGAAGGCGCACATATTCATGCAGGCCATGATAAAACAATGAATTAAATGCTTTTTTTCCCTTGTGTTGTTCAGTGTGAAATGCTGATAACGCTGTCTAAAAAGGAGTAGCAGTAATGACAAACATTACAGAGATAGCAAAGAAAGCGAACGTTTCTCGGACAACAGTTTCTAGAGTTCTCAATAATCATCCTTATGTAAAACCTGAGAAGCGGGACGCTGTGTTAAAAGCTATGAAGGAATTAAATTATGTACCGAATTTCAACGCGATTAACCTTTCCAGGGGGAAGACAAATGTATTCGGAGTCATTGTTCCTAAAATCAACCATCCGTTTTTCAGTAAACTGATTGCCGGAATAGGCGAAGAGTGTAATAAACATAATTACAGTTTACTTGTGCACCAATCAAATAACGATCCTGAACAAGAAATGGAGTTTTTTAACAGATTGAAATACAAACTTATTGACGGTCTTATTTTGGGATCCTGTGTAAGCCCCCATCACGTACTCGACGAGATATCTGGGTATGGTAATATTGTTTCCTGTGAAGCTTCTGCAAGCAAACAGGTTGCACATATATTTATTAATCATGAGTCAGGAATCAAAATGGCAATTGATCATCTGCGAAATCAAGGACATCAATCCATTGGTCTGTGTATAGGAAATCCTAAGAGCGGTGTTGGCATAAGCAGAAAAAAATCATTTTTTCACTTTCAAAATGAATACGGGTTGAAATGGAGTGATAATTGGTACTTTGAGGAACAGTACACTATTGAGAATGGTATAGAAATAGCAAAATTATTACTAAATAAGTCACCTCGTCCTGCGGCAATGGTTGTAGGAAGTGATTATGTTGCGGCGGGGATCATTTATGAAGCAAAAAGACAGGGAATACGAATACCTGAAGAACTGGCGGTTATAGGATTTGATAATCAGCCGATATCTAAGGTAATAGAACTTTCAACGATACATCAACCTATTAAAGAGTTGGGACAAACAGCAGCAAATTTATTATATAACTTAATGAATAACAAAGATGTCCCCAATATAAATAAATTGAACCTAAAACTTATTAAAAGAAAGTCAACTTAAAAAGACCACTTTATGGTGGTCTTTTTTGCTTAGCGCAGAATCAGCTCTGGGGCAGGCGCTTTGAAATGAGCTCTTTTTTTCGTTTCATCTATAAAACTGAAGGGCTTCATGGATAGGTTTTCAAGTTCATTTAGGAAATGACAAGCTTTTAATGGCACAAATGATGTCATATTCCATACAACTTTCTCATTAAAACCTATAGCACGAATATTATGCATAAGCCGATCAATTGTGTAAGACCCTGCCGCTACATACCCTTTTCCTTGATACCACAGATTATTCCCTTCAATTTTCTCCAGTGATTGGCCGCACATGGAATCTGTGTCAATGCGATCTGTCATTGCTATAATACCCTCAGAGCCAACAAGTTCTACAACCCGCCGTGCAACTTCTAAGTCTACATGTTCACTATCAAAGTTCATACAAATGGTTAATAAACCTTCTTTCGCGGCTCTCATCAAAGTACCGGGAACTTCTCCGACAAGTGTGTTTATATTATCTATGTTCCATTTATCTAACCGAGCATCTTTTAACCCCTCTAATCTATGCACTCTTTCTTGGGGTGTTCTCCAGGTGTGTTTAAAATTGTTTGGCATATCATTAAACAAATGATCTGTTAAAACGGCATCTGATCCAGTGTAATTGCTGCGTTTTTGCGCTGTATCTATAACTTTCATTATAAGTTCAGAGGTTTCCTCCGGGTATGCTTTTTGGAAGTGACCCAGCGCCGGTTTTACTCCAGCCTCCACAAGTGTATCTACAATCCATTCTAAACTTGGATGTTTTTCGGTGATATATTTCTTTAGATAGGAGTTTTCAGTCATAGCATCTGGAGACAGTACAGTATAAATAAGACCGTATTCTCCACATGAAGCGATCTTTTCCCATTCTTCTTTTAAGGGTGCCCAATTCCCTTTTTCCGGTGTGCCTGCAAAGCTGGCCAATAATGGTCCTTCTAGTGAAATACCTAAAATATTACGGTAACGTCCCTTTCTCTTTTGTGTATGGAACTCTTTCATAAAGGATGCAAATTGATCTAATTGATTATGAGGAAGAAAGATAGAGGGTACACAGAAAATCCCTTCTATTTCAGCTAGTGTATTGATCTTTTCAATATCTAATTGGTCTAAATTGCTAAAATCATAGTCACCGATTCCATGACAATGAAATTCTACTGGAAGAGATGGAACTAAATAAGAACCTGATTTCTTAAAAATCCCTTCTCCTCCAATGTCAAAGTTCAGCCATTCATTATTACTATAGGTTATATCAGCGATTTTCATTACTCCGTTTGTTTCAAGGTAAGCCGGGCTGTTAAATGATGTGCTGGACTGCATAGGAAACGCCTCCTGGAAATGTTTATTTAGTATTCAGTGAAGACACATCATCATCTTAAAGTATGAAACCCGTACCATATCAACCTTTTATTATCATTTTTTGTAAAAAAGTAGGTGTTTTATTCAACTTTCTACACCCGATTTTCTCGTTATTGTCATTTATATCCTGTAAATTCCTTTTAAAAACTCAAAAACACTAGCTGTAACGCCACTAATGCATCTATACTGTTTCGTGTTACGCCAACTAGTGTTCTCCACGAGTTTAATTTGTGGAATTGGTTTCATGTCAATAGCTTTAATAAATGGAATATGACTTCCGGGTATAGAACCTTGTGGGGTCATTGGAGTTGAACTATTAGAAAGAAATGTGTACAGTTACTAAGCTGAGGTACCGGAATAAGAGTAACCTTTCATATTTCTGCCAACTTTTTGCCGCTCAGTCCATATATGCCGATTACGCCATATTAGGAGCCGTCTCAACCCTCATATGAAGATAAACATGTTCAGTCAAAATGTCTTATATAGGTGATAAGAAAACCAGCGGCAAAAATTAGTATTGACTTTGAAAATAGAAGACTGTATATTATGTTACTATATTCAGAAAATAAAAACTCAAGAGATTCATTTAACATAAAACACTGTGAACGGGAGCAGTAAAAGAATCCAGTCAGAAAAAGAGAGCTGCGGGTTGGTGAAACGCGGACTGATTGTTCTTTGAACTCGCCCGGAAGTGGCAGGGCGGAACGGAATTGTCGGAATATTCCCTATGTCCTAACGGCTGACCTTCGTTAAAAGGTTTTTAAGCTGGATTCCGGATATTCGGGATCAACAAGAGTGGTACCGCGGCTGCCTGAGGCACGCCGTCTCTTTTCCTAAAGAGGCGGCGTGTTTTTTTATGTGATGAACACTTTTTGCGAGAGGGCGTGTGATAAATGGAAAAGGACAAGCAAACGTTAAAACGGACGATGTCGTCCAGACACATTATGATGATGGCGCTTGGAGGCGCAATCGGGGCCGGGCTCTTTAAAGGCAGCAGCACGGCGATTGATGAAGCGGGGCCGTCCGTGTTACTGGCCTACCTCCTCGGCGGAATCATTCTGCTGTTTATTATGCAGGGGCTGGCCGAAATGGCCGTCAGAAACAAACATGCAAGGACGTTCCGTGATTTGGTTCAGCAGTCTCTAGGATCGTACGCTGCATACTTTTTAGACTGGATCTATTGGAAAATGTGGGTGCTCAATATTGCCGCGGAGGCGGTCGTAGCCGCCATTTTCATTCAATATTGGCTGCCGGAATGTCCGATATGGATACTGGCTTTGATCATTTCCATCGTGGTGACGGTCGTAAACATGCTTTCTGTGAAACTGTTTGCCGAGACGGAGTACTGGCTCGCGCTCATTAAAATTACGGTGATTGTCATCTTTATTTTATGCGGAATTCTGCTATTATTTTTCTCATTCGGCAATCACACGGCGCCGGGGCTGTCTCATTTAACGGATCACGGAGGGTTTTTCCCGCATGGAGCGGGGGGCGTCATTACGGCGATGCTCGTCGTGATCTACTCATACGGAGGAACGGAAATCATCGGCGTCACGCTGGCGGAGACAAAAAATCCCGAAAAGGTGATCCCAAAAGCTGTCCGAAGCACGTTAACGCGGATTGTCGCTTTTTACTTGCTGCCGTTTTTCATCATCGTCAGCCTGATTCCTTGGAATCAAGTCAACAGCGTTCCCGAAAGCCCGTTTGTCATAGTATTTAAGATGATCGGAATTCCGGGTGCCGACCATATTATGAATGCCGTCATTCTTCTTGCGATTATCTCGTCTATGAACTCGGGACTGTACGGATCATCCCGCGTCTTATTTACGCAGGCTTCTGACGGCCGGGTGCCGAAAATCTTTTCAAAACTATCGAAGAAAAAGGTTCCCGTCTATGCGATTCTGACTTGTACGTCATTTTTATATGTAGGCGTCCTGATTTCATTATTTGCGGGAAGCCAGACGTTTAATTATTTGATGGGTTCCCTCGGCTATACCGTGCTGTTCATCTGGCTGATTATCGGATTTGCCCATTTGAAATCAAGAAAACATTCAACAGAACAGCCGGCTTATTACGTCAAATGGTTCCCGTACACGACATGGTTCGCGGTGCTTGCGCTTTTGGCCATCCTGATCGGCGTAATTGCGACGACATCCATCGTCATCACATGCATCACTGCGGCCATCTATCTCCTCATTACGGCTGCGTATCTCGTAAAAGGGAGACGTCAATAAATAAAAAAACTCTTGCCGCGCGGCAAGAGTTTTTTTAATGAACGGCCTTTTTTTCTGCGGCCAGAGCAGGTGTTTTCAGTTTCTTCGGTGTTATATTCACAAAACAAATGCTTGTGACGATCAGAAGCAGTCCGGCTAAAAGGCTGACGGTCAGCGGCTCATGCAGAAATATCGAGCTGACGACAATGGATATGAGCGGGATCAGGAAGGTGTAAGAGGCAACCTTGCTTGCTTCCCCTGAACCGACAAGCGTAAAAAAGGCGAGCCAGCCGAGCGCGATGACAAATACCGAAATGAACAGAAGGCTGAGAATGAACGGAGCTTTCCATTGAATCGCTGAAAAGCTTTCTGAAAAATGGCCTGAGCTGACAAGCAGCACGCCGCCGATCAGAAGCTGAAGAGCGACCATCCAGATAGAGTCCGCGCGTCCGCCCGTTCTTTTCACATATACCGTGCCGAGCGCCCAGCTGACCGCGGAGCCTAAGGCCAAAAGAATGCCGGCGATGGAAATATGGCCTCCGAAACCGGCTGCGCTGATGACGGCGACACCGGCAAAGCCCAGAATAAGACCGGCTATTTTCAAAGGATACATCGATTCCCCGAGCCACAGCCAAGAAAAAACGCCCATTAACACCGGCTGGAAAAACACGATGGCTGAAAATAAGCCGGCAGGCAGGTAATTCAAGCCGACCGTTTGCAGGCCGTAAAATAAAGTAATATTTAAAATGGCAGAAATCAGATAGATCGGCCACGTTTCTTTAAAACGCAGCTTTTTAAAACGGGGCAGCGCCACCATTAATAATAGAAGTCCGCCGATCAGCGTGCGGATTCCGGCAAACAGAAGAGGCGGCGAATAGGCAAGCGCGGCCTTTGTCAGCGGCCAGTTAATTCCCCATACCGTGACTAGAAACGCCAGCATAAGAGCCGTCTGTATTTTCGAAAGCTGTTTCACGTCGTTCACTCCTTGTAGAACAATTCCATCATATGATACGGTAATCAGTAAGATAAATAAAATGAATCTTTTTTATGAGGAGCATAAGTAAAACGTTATGACGATTACACAACTGCGGGTTTTTGTTCAAATCGCTGAAACGGGAAGCTTTACAAAAGCGGGGCAGGCGCTGAATATGACGCAGCCCGCCGTCAGCCATGCCATCTCGGCGCTTGAGTCAGAGCTCGGCATCAAGCTGATCATCCGCGAGCGCCGCAACGGCGTAAGGCTCACGGACACGGGCGGAAAAATTCTCGTTCATATCAGAGAGGTGCTCAAAGGCATAGAAAAAGCCGAGCAGCTGGCGGCCGCGGAAAGAGGGCTTGAACAGGGAACGATTCACATCGGCACATTTCCGGCCGCTTCCGCTTATTTCATTCCAAAACTGATCAGCGTGTTTAAAAAACGATATCCGAAGCTTGAGTTGGTACTTCATGAAGGAACGGTTAACGAAGTAAAGGAATGGCTCCGCTCCCGGGTAATAGACGTGGGGATCACTCTTTTTCCTACGGAAGACATGGAATATCTGCCGCTGAAAAAAGATAAAATGGCCGTCGTGCTTAGAAATGATCATCCGCTTTGCTGCTGTGAGTCTATCACTCTGAAAGATCTTGACCGCCAGCCGATGATCATCTGTGACGGAGGATACGAATCACCGTTTATTGATATGTTTAAGGAGGCAGGGTCTGTGCTGACTGCCGCATTCACTGTTTACAACGTCAATACGTCCATCAGCATGATCAAAGAGGGACTGGGAATTGCGATATTATCACAAATGTCTATGTCGGGAATATCGCTGCCGGAAAATGTCGTGACAAGAGAACTCAATCAGGCGGTGTACCGTGATGTTCTGCTTGCCGTTCCTTCTGTAAAAGAGGCTTCATTGGCGGCAAAACTTTTTATTCAAATCGCGCAGGAGCTCACAAAGAATGAATAAAAAGACCCTAATGATCTTAGGGCCCTGAATCTTATCGGTTAATTTTAAAAGAATTTGTCGTATTGACAAGTTTTGAACCGCTGAACGTAGCTTTGACACGATAATAACCTGTCTTGCATCCTTTTAAAGAGAATGACTTAGTCACCCTTACTGAGAAAGAAAAGGTTGTTTTTTTACAAGTCGTCCATTTCTTTCCGGACTTTCGCTGTAAGTATAGGTTTCCTTTAAAAGTTCGATCTGACGGATACGCTGTACTGAGAGTAAAATCGACACTTTTCGCTTTTTTCGTGTAGTAGGAGGCATCGGTAAATCCGCTTACATTTAAATGCTGCTGAGTGCCGGAATAAAAGTCTGCGGCATATGCCTTATCGGTGTTTCCGGTAAAGAAGATTGCTGCCAGTAAAGCTGTGGTGAGTGCCATTAAGATTTTTTTACGCATATAGACTATGACTTCCTTCCTATTCAATATCATACATATCTTAACATTATTGGATATGTTTTTTCAACGAGAGATTTTCACTTTTATAGGATGAAAAGCTCTTCATATCTGAATGTAATAGATTCATTCATACAGAGTTCACTAGTGACGACCGCTGACTGATTGTTCGAAGATCATCGAATCAAATTGTTTAACTCACGGGAAAAGCTGTGGTAAGGTGTGTGGTAGAGACCTTGTTTAAGATCTGCTTACACTAAACCATAAAGGAGAAAACGATGGCTGAACATACATTGAAAGATACTGCGTTTTCCGTATTGAATTTATCGCCGGTCGTACAGGGGGGAACGGTTGCTGAATCGTTCCGCAACAGCATGGATTTAGCGCGCCGCGCCGAGGAGTGGGGCTATAACCGCTATTGGCTGGCGGAGCATCATAATATAGAAGGAGTTGCCAGCTCGGCAACGGCGGTGCTGATCGGCCATATCGCCGGCGGCACGAAAAAAATCCGCGTCGGTTCAGGGGGCATTATGCTGCCGAATCATTCGTCACTTATAATCGCGGAGCAATTCGGAACCCTTGAAACGTTATATCCGGGGAGGATTGACCTGGGGCTCGGACGCGCGCCGGGAACCGACCAATTAACGGCGAGAGCCTTAAGAAGAAACATAAATAGCGGGGAAGATTTTCCGGAGCAGCTTGAAGAATTGAGAAATTACTTCAAACCGACAGGCAATGTGCGCAATCAAGTCCGCGCCATTCCGGGCGAAGGGCTGGACGTGCCGATTTGGCTTTTGGGCTCGAGCGGCTTCAGCGCGCGTCTTGCGGGAGAGCTCGGCCTTCCGTTCGCCTTTGCGGCTCACTTCTCACCGAAAAACACCGTGCCCGCCCTTGAGCTGTACCGAAGCTCCTTCCGTCCGTCAGACGTACTGGATCAACCGTACGCGATGGTCGGCGTCACCGTCATTGCCGCCGATACGGATGAAAAGGCGGAGCATCTGGCGACATCGCATTATCAAAGATTTTTAGACCTCGTCCGCGGCACGCCGAACCAGCTGAAGCCTCCTGTTGAAGACATGGATCAAATCTGGTCGCCGTATGAAAAAGCGATGGTCAATGAACAGCTCAGTTCAACGATCGTCGGCGGACCGGAGCGTGTGAAGGAAAAGCTGGAAAGCTTCATCCGGACAACACAGGCGGATGAAATCATGGTGAATTCAGAAAGCTTTGAGCATGCCGACAGAATGAGATCATTTGAGATCATTGCCGAATTAAAAAGATGAAAAACAGGCAGCACATAATATATAGTGTGCTGCCTGTTTTTATGTAATAATATGAAATTTCATACTATTATGATATTATTTATTAGAAAAATTTTCTTGAAATATAGGGAGGGAATAAAAATTTGGATGTTTCTTTGAAAGATGTTTTCGGTATATCGCGGAATGTTTTAAAAAGTTATGTTGATAGACAACAAATTGATGAGGATTACCAAGATAAAATTGAACTTACGGATCATCACATCGTAATATATGGTGAAACAAAAGTCGGAAAAACATTATTAAGAAAAAAATATGTAACCAAAGCTGAAAACACTATAGTGATAGACTGTACGAAGGGAGTTGATTTAGCTGATATTTACACACAAATTTTATACAAATCTGGTGTGGAGATATCTGATAACTTCTCCAAAAGTATTGAAAAGTGCTCAAAAATTGATAGTCAAGTAGAGGCGAACCTATTTCAATTTTTAAAAGCGAAAGTGACCGGAGATTCATCTGAAAAAGAGTTATTAAGTGAATCAGGGAAAATGGATCTTCCCAAGACCGTAAGTGTCAGAGTGGCTGAATCACTGAAGGAAAAAGGTATTCAGTTTATCGTACTGGATGACTTTCATTATTTAAATTTAGTCGATCAATATCTGTTGGCTTTTGACCTGAAAATGTTTTATCAAAGCGGCTTAAGATTCATTATAATCGGGACGAAAATTATAAATGGCTATTTTGAAAAATTCAATGGAGAATTATCTCAAAGGATTGATTATATTGATGCTACTAAATGGTCTACTAGAGATTTAATGAATATAAAGAGTAGAGGCTGTAAAGAGCTGAACATAGACATTAGTGAAAATGTAACAAATTATTTTATAGAGGCATCCAGCCAAATAGTTGCTGTATATCAACAACTTCTTTTTGACTTTTGTCGTGAAAGTGGAATAAGAAAGAGAAGTCGGAATTACATTGTTCTTGACAGTCTTGAATTAGCTAAGGAATGTAATGCTCTGTATTATAAAAGAGTAAGCGAGGAATATTTGACAAAAATACAAGACATTGCAGATGGAGAAAGAAAAGCGAAGCTGAAGTTATACTATTATATAATGAAAATTGTGTTAACATCTGATCCAGATATAGCGAGGAGAGGATTTTCTTTTCAGTACTTATATGAGAATATTCACCGAATCCATGAGAAAAAGTCAATAAATCATGGTGCGCTGACCTCTGTACTTAATCACTTCGATGAATTGCAATCCAAAAAGGATATCTTTCCAAAGGTCTTTACATACTATGATAAAAGACTATATATTTCAGATTCGTTATTTTATTATATTTTAAAGCATTTTAATAAAGAAAATATAGATGATGTTCTTCCGCCTCATGATTTTCAGCTTAGTTTTCAATTTAATGACTGATGGGCAGATACTATTGTATCTGCCCATTTTTATTCGCCGATCCGCTTGACTGAATTCCGGATGACGAGTTCCGGTTCATACACGACGTCATCCTTCTTCGGTTTTTTATGCTCTAAGCAGTCGATGACGTATTTTGCCGCCGCTTTCCCCATAATGGATTTCGGATGCTTGACAGAGGTGAGCTTCACCTCGGAAATCTGGGCGAAATGTGAATCATCATAGCCCATGACTGACACGTCATCAGGCACCTTTAAGCCGAATTCTCTGAGAAGATTAATCGTCTTCAGCGCAATTTCATCATTATAACAAAGAATGGCCGTCGGGTATGATCCGCTGTTTTGCTCAAGGGTATGCTTAATTTTTTGCAGAAGCACGGTTTCTTTTTCTTCAGTCGTATAAGTCACGATCATGTCCGGAGACGGGAAAATCCCGCGCTCCCGGTGCGCCTGAAGATAGCCGTTCATCCGTTTGACGCCCTGCGTGTCATCCGCTTTAAAGATACCCATAATGTGCGTGTGGCCGAGGGACATGACGTATTCGCAAGCCATCATGCCGCCTTTGACATCATTGACGGAAAAGCTCGGTGCGGCCAGCTCCGCATAAGAGGCGTTAATCATGGCAAACGGAATGCCGTTTTTCTCCAGGTTGAGATAGTAGCCGATGTTGGGCGTCTGCAGCGCGCTTTTCGTAGGCTCGACAATCAGCCCGTCTATATTTTTGGACAGCAGGTTTTCAAGGCCGCGCCGCTCACTTTCTGTATTGTTGTTGGTGCTCGTCAGCAGCATGGAATACCCCTGTTCGCTTAAATAAGATTCAATTCCCCTGATGATGCTCGGGAAAATATAGTCTGATATGTACGTTGTAATGACACCGATCGTTTTGTTTGAATGCATGGCTGATTTCGCCGTGCGTGAAGCGACAAAGGTGCCTCCGCCCTGAACGCTGTACAGCAGCCCCTGCGAGACCAAATCTCCGATCGCCTTTCTGATGGTATGGCGGCTGACCCCGAACTGCTGCATCAGCTCATTTTCCGTAGGCAGCTTTTCGTCCGGCTGTATTTTTCCTTGATTCAGCCATGAACAAATTTCTTCTTTTACTTGAGCATATTTCGGTAGCATATCAATTCCTCCAAAATGTATACGGACAAATTCCAGTATAACATAGTAAGCCCTTTCATCAAGCTGTAAAAATAATTGACAGATTATGAAAAACTGCTTATTCTTTATTTGTACGTACTAATTTTCCTTATTTTTAGATAAAATTCTTTATAAGTACGTACAAATGTGGCGGTTCTGAAGAAAACAAAGCAACGTCAAGCGCCGCACTCTGTTTTGTAAGCGTTTTTATTCTATTATTCGCGGGAGGGTAAAATTCATGAAGAATCACCCGGCACCAATTGGCTCAAATGTACCTGTCACTCGGCAGCATTCCAAGTGGTTTGTCATTCTCATCTCATGCGCGGCCGGACTGGGAGGGCTTTTGTACGGTTATGACACGGCGGTGATTTCCGGCGCCATCGGTTTCCTGAAAGATTTGTACCGCTTAAGTCCTTTTATGGAAGGGCTCGTGATTTCAAGCATTATGATCGGCGGTGTTTTCGGCGTCGGAATTTCCGGATTTTTGAGTGACCGTTTCGGACGGAGAAAGATTTTGATGGCAGCGGCTCTGTTGTTTGCGGTGTCAGCGGTTGTCTCTGCGCTTTCTCAAAGTGTGTCTTCCTTAGTGATCGCCAGAGTCATCGGCGGTCTCGGAATCGGCATGGGCTCCTCGCTTTCTGTCACGTATATTACCGAAGCGGCTCCGCCGGCCATACGCGGCAGTCTGTCTTCACTGTATCAGCTGTTTACGATATTAGGGATCTCCGGCACTTATTTTATTAACCTCGCCGTCCAGCAGTCCGGCTCGTATGAATGGGGTGTGCACACCGGCTGGCGGTGGATGCTCGCTTACGGCATGATTCCGTCCGTCATCTTTTTTATCGTGCTGCTTATCGTGCCGGAAAGTCCGCGCTGGCTTGCGAAAGCGGGGCGCCGGAATGAAGCCCTCGCCGTGCTGACGCGCATTAACGGCGAGCAGACCGCGAAAGAAGAAATCAAACAAATCGAAACGTCTTTACAATTAGAAAAAATGGGTTCATTGTCTCAGCTGTTTAAACCGGGGCTGAGAAAAGCGCTTGTGATCGGGATTCTGCTGGCTTTATTCAATCAGGTCATCGGCATGAACGCAATTACGTATTACGGGCCGGAAATTTTCAAAATGATGGGCTTCGGACAGAATGCGGGGTTTATCACGACATGCATCGTCGGTGTCGTTGAAGTGATTTTCACCATTATCGCGGTTCTTTTAGTCGATAAGGTAGGCCGGAAAAAGCTGATGGGGGTCGGATCTGCCTTTATGGCGCTGTTCATGATCTTAATCGGGGCATCCTTTTATTTTCAGCTGGCGAGCGGTCCGGCTTTAGTCGTCATCATATTGGGATTCGTCGCCGCTTTCTGCGTATCAGTCGGGCCGATTACGTGGATCATGATTTCGGAAATCTTTCCGAACCACCTCCGCGCACGCGCCGCCGGTATTGCGACGATATTCTTATGGGGGGCCAACTGGGCGATCGGCCAGTTCGTGCCGATGATGATCAGCGGGTTAGGGCTCGCGTACACCTTCTGGATATTCGCCGTCATTAATATTCTCTGTTTCTTGTTTGTCGTGACGATCTGCCCTGAGACGAAAAATAAATCATTAGAAGAAATAGAAAAACTCTGGATAAAATGAAAGCGTTTTACGACAAAAGTCCGCTCCGGCGGGCTTTTGTCTGTCACCTTCATTCCGTTTCTGTATATAATGACTGTATCAAGGAGATACTGGTAAATCCTGCGAAGAATGTCGAGGAATTGACCTTTAACAGTTGAATTAACAATGTCATCCTGTTAAAATAATTAAAGAAAGCAGACATAATTTTTTTTGGCTATGATGGGACGTTTTTTGTCATAGCGGGACATTTTCTGTCCAGTATGAATAGGAAGGAACGTTTGAGTCATGAACCAGTTAATACAAGCTCAAAAAAAATTATTGCCTGATCTTTTGCTTGTGATGCAGAAAAGATTTGAAATCTTGCAGTATATCAGGCTTACAGAACCGATCGGCCGCAGAAGTCTTGCAGCCAGTCTCGGATTGACCGAGCGCGTTCTCAGAAGCGAGGTTCAGTTCTTGAAAGAACAGAATCTCATCGATATTAAAACAAACGGCATGACAATGACGGAAGAGGGCTATTCACTGCTTTCGATTCTGGAAGATACGATGAAGGATGTTTTAGGATTGACGCTTTTGGAAAAGACATTAAAAGAGCGGCTTAATCTGAAAGACGCCATTATTGTTTCCGGAGACAGCGACCAATCTCCTTGGGTCAAAAAAGAATTAGGGAGAGCGGCCGTTGCATGTATGAAAAAGAGATTTTCAGGCAAAAATATCGTCGCTGTAACCGGCGGTACGACAATTGAAGCCGTCGCCGATATGATGACGCCGGATTCAAAAAACCGCGAGCTCCTGTTTGTGCCCGCAAGAGGCGGTTTAGGCGAAGACGTGAAAAACCAGGCGAACACCATATGCGCGCATATGGCGGAAAAGGCTTCAGGCACTTACCGGCTTTTGTTCGTTCCCGGACAGCTGTCACAAGGCGCCTACTCATCTATTATTGAAGAACCTTCCGTAAAAGAGGTGCTTCACACGATTAAATCAGCGAGTATGCTCGTTCACGGAATCGGCGAAGCTAGAACAATGGCGGAGCGAAGAAACACGCCTTTGGAAGATTTGAAGAAAATAGATGACAATCATGCGGTGACAGAGGCATTCGGCTACTACTTTAATGCGGACGGAGAAGTCGTTCACAAGGTGCATTCAGTCGGAATGCAGCTCGATGACCTCGATGCCATTCCCGACATTATTGCGGTAGCGGGCGGATCATCAAAAGCGGAAGCAATCGAAGCTTATTTTAAAAAGCAGCGAAACACGGTTCTCGTCACGGACGAAGGAGCCGCAAAGAAGTTATTAAGGGATAACAGTCCCTCAATATAAATATCTCTCACTTATTTAAAGGAGGAAATAATCATGGCAGTAAAAGTCGGTATTAACGGTTTTGGTCGTATTGGACGTAACGTATTCCGCGCAGCATTAAACAATCCTGAAGTTGAGGTAGTAGCAGTTAACGATTTAACAGACGCTAACATGCTTGCTCATCTTTTACAATATGATTCCGTACACGGAAAATTAGATGCAGAAGTTAAAGTTGACGGCAGCAACCTTGTTGTTAACGGCAAAACAATCGAAGTTTCTGCTGAGCGCGATCCTGCGAAACTCAGCTGGGGCAAACAAGGCGTTGAAATCGTAGTTGAATCTACTGGTTTCTTCACAAAACGCGCAGACGCTGCGAAACACTTAGAAGCAGGCGCGAAAAAAGTTATCATCTCTGCACCTGCTAACGAAGAAGATATCACAATCGTTATGGGTGTTAACGAAGACAAATACGATGCGGCTAACCACCATGTTATCTCTAACGCATCTTGCACAACAAACTGCCTTGCGCCGTTTGCAAAAGTACTTAACGACAAATTCGGCATCAAACGCGGTATGATGACAACTGTTCACTCTTACACAAACGATCAGCAAATTCTTGATCTTCCGCACAAAGACTACCGTCGTGCGCGTGCAGCAGCTGAAAACATCATTCCTACATCAACTGGTGCTGCTAAAGCAGTTTCCCTTGTTCTTCCTGAACTGAAAGGCAAACTGAACGGCGGAGCTATGCGTGTGCCGACTCCAAACGTTTCTCTTGTTGACCTAGTTGCTGAACTTAACAAAGACGTAACGGCTGAAGACGTAAACGCAGCTCTTAAAGAAGCGGCTGAAGGCGATCTTAAAGGAATCCTTGGATACAGCGAAGAGCCATTAGTATCCGGAGACTACAACGGCAATGCTAACTCTTCTACAATCGATGCTCTTTCTACAATGGTTATGGAAGGCAGCATGGTAAAAGTAATCTCTTGGTACGATAACGAAAGCGGCTACTCTAACCGCGTTGTTGACCTTGCAGCTTACATCGCAAAACAAGGTCTTTAATTCATAGCTCCCGGAAAGGGCCGGACTTGGTTCTTTCGGACAGAAACGCTATAATGAAAGCGGACAAGGGAAGGGGACGGACTCCCTTTCCCTTTTTCCATGAGAACCGGCTTTCAGAAAGCGCCGGATTGCTGCAGAACGTCCGCGTTTTGAAGTTTCCGCGGCACTTTCGTTTTCTGAGCCGCCTGCCCTGGCTCAGAAGACGATCTGCCCCGTGCCCGGAAGCTGCAATCTGCCCCGCGGCGGAAGCATCATGAGGCGGTTTCACGTTTCACGTTTTTCGTGCTATGCAAACCATTTTGAAGGAGGATCTCCTAAGGCATGAATAAAAAAACAGTAAAAGACATCGACGTAAAAGGCAAAGTCGTATTCTGCCGCGTTGACTTTAACGTTCCAATGAAAGACGGGGAAGTAACAGACGATACTCGTATCCGAGCTGCGCTTCCAACAATCAAACACCTTGCAGACCAAGGCGCGAAAGTCCTTCTTGCGAGCCACTTAGGCCGCCCGAAAGGCGAAGTGGTTGAGGAGCTTCGTTTAACTCCTGTCGCTGCACGCTTAGGCGAACTGCTCGGAAAAGAAGTGAAAAAAGCGGATGAAGCTTACGGCGATGCTGTAAAAGCACAAATTTCTGATATGAAGGACGGAGACGTTCTTGTATTGGAAAACGTACGTTTCTACCCTGGTGAAGAGAAAAACGATCCTGAGCTTGCTAAAGCATTTGCTGAGCTTGCGGATGTATATGTCAATGACGCATTCGGTGCTGCCCACCGTGCTCACGCATCTACAGCCGGAATTGCCGAGCATCTGCCGGCGGTTGCAGGATTCCTGATGGAAAAAGAGCTTGACGTTCTCGGCAAAGCCGTGACAAATCCTGAGCGCCCGTTTACGGCAATCATCGGCGGCGCGAAAGTAAAAGACAAAATCGGCGTAATCGAAAGTCTGCTTGATAAAGTGGACAACCTGATCATCGGCGGAGGTCTTGCTTACACATTCGTAAAAGCGCTTGGCTATGAAGTCGGTAAATCTCTTCTTGAAGAAGATAAAATCGAACTTGCAAAATCATTCATGGACCGCGCGAAAGAAAAAGGCGTTAAATTCTATATGCCGGAAGACGTTCTCGTTGCTGATGATTTCTCTAACGATGCAAACGTTCAAATCGTGCCGATCTCTGAGATCCCAAGTGATTTAGAAGCGATCGACATCGGAACGAAAACCCGCGAAACGTACGCTGAAGTTATCAAAAACAGCAAACTTGTCGTATGGAACGGACCGATGGGCGTATTCGAAATCGACTTGTTCGCTCAAGGCACAAAAGCAGTGGCTGAAGCATTGGCAGAGGCAAACGATACATACTCTGTCATCGGCGGAGGAGACTCTGCGGCAGCCGTTGAAAAATTCGGCCTTGCTGACAAAATGAGCCATATCTCAACAGGCGGCGGCGCATCCCTTGAATTCATGGAAGGCAAAGAGCTTCCGGGTGTAGCTGCGCTGAACGATAAATAAAAACTGCTATAAGGAAGTGGAACAGATGAGAAAACCAATTATAGCCGGTAACTGGAAAATGAACAAAACACTCGGCGAGGCTGTCAGCTTCGTTGAAGAAGTGAAATCTTCCATTCCAGCAGCAGACAAAGCGGAAGCCGTTGTTTGCGCACCAGCTCTTTTCTTAGAAAAGCTGACTTCTGCTGTTAAAGGAACTGACCTGAAAGTCGGCGCCCAAAACATGCATTTTGAAGAAAACGGTGCGTTCACAGGTGAAATCAGCCCGGTCGCTCTGAAAGACCTTGGCGTGGATTACTGCGTCATCGGACACTCTGAGCGCCGTGAAATGTTCGCTGAAACTGATGAAACAGTTAACAAAAAAGCGCATGCCGCTTTCAAACACGGCATTGTGCCGATCATTTGCGTAGGTGAAACGCTTGAAGAGCGCGAAG
Source organism: Bacillus sp. JK106 (assembly GCF_053663355.1). Classification (NCBI taxonomy): domain Bacteria; kingdom Bacillati; phylum Bacillota; class Bacilli; order Caryophanales; family Bacillaceae; genus Bacillus; species Bacillus sp. JK106. The sequence goes on from NZ_JBSJQC010000001.1 coordinate 684,918, forward strand.
CCGGAAAAACAAATGATCTTGTTGCCGATCAAGTGAAAAAAGGTCTTGCGGGTCTTTCTGAAGAGCAAGTTGCCGCTTCCGTTATTGCGTACGAGCCAATCTGGGCAATCGGAACAGGCAAATCTTCTACAGCGAAAGATGCAAATGACGTCTGCGCGCATATCCGTAAAGTCGTTGCTGAAAGCTTCAGCCAGGAAACTGCTGATAAGCTCCGCATTCAATACGGCGGCAGCGTAAAACCTGCAAATATTAAAGAATATATGGCAGAGTCCGATATTGACGGTGCTTTGGTCGGCGGCGCAAGCCTTGAACCGCAGTCATTCGTTCAATTATTGGAGGAAGGTCAATATGAGTAAAAAACCAGCTGCACTCATCATTCTTGATGGGTTCGGATTACGCAATGAAACAGTCGGAAACGCAGTCGCACAAGCGAAAAAACCGAATTTCGACCGTTATTGGAACCAATACCCTCATCAGACGCTGACGGCATCAGGCGAAGCAGTCGGACTGCCTGAAGGACAGATGGGGAACTCTGAAGTCGGTCATTTAAATATCGGCGCCGGACGTATTGTGTACCAAAGCTTAACACGCGTGAACGTTGCCATCCGCGAAGGCGAATTCGAACGCAATCAAACGTTCCTTGACGCCATCAAAAACGCGAAAGACAACGACAAAGCGCTGCACCTGTTCGGCCTTCTTTCTGACGGAGGCGTACACAGTCACATCAATCATTTATTCGCGCTGCTGAAACTTGCGAAAAGTGAAGGACTGACGAAGGTGTATATTCACGGTTTCCTCGACGGCCGCGATGTAGGTCCGCAAACGGCGAAAACTTACATTCAGCAGCTGAATGAGCAGATCGAAGAAATCGGTGTCGGCGAAATCGCCAGCATTTCCGGACGCTACTACTCTATGGACCGCGACAAACGCTGGGACCGTGTGGAAAAAGCGTACCGCGCAATGGCTTACGGCGAAGGCCCGTCTTACCGCAGCGCGATGGATGTAGTCGACGATTCTTATGCGAACGGCATTCATGATGAATTCGTCATTCCGTCCGTCATCACAAAAGAAAACGGTGAACCCGTTGCGAAAATTCATGACGGCGATTCTGTGATTTTCTATAATTTCAGACCAGACCGCGCCATCCAGATTTCAAACACGTTTACCAACAAAGATTTCCGCGATTTCGACCGCGGTGAAAATCATCCGAAAAACCTGTATTTCGTCTGCCTGACTCACTTCAGTGAATCTGTTGACGGATATGTGGCTTTTAAACCGGTAAACCTTGACAATACGGTCGGTGAAGTATTAGCACAGCACGATTTAAAACAGCTTCGCATTGCAGAAACTGAAAAGTATCCGCACGTTACGTTCTTTATGAGCGGCGGCCGCGAAGAAGAATTCCCGGGCGAAGAGCGCATCCTCATTAACTCGCCGAAGGTCGCGACATATGACCTGAAGCCTGAAATGAGCGCGTATGAAGTGAAGGATGCTCTTGTAAAAGAAATCGCGGCTGACAAGCACGACGCGATCATCCTGAACTTTGCAAACCCTGACATGGTCGGCCACTCCGGAATGGTCGAACCGACGATTAAAGCAATTGAAGCAGTGGACGAATGCTTAGGCGAAGTGGTTGACGCCATTATCGCTAAAGGCGGACATGCCATCATTACCGCTGATCACGGTAATGCGGACATTCTGATTACAGAAACAGGCGAACCGCACACTGCCCATACGACAAACCCAGTCCCTGTCATTGTGACGAAAGAAGGCGTGACGCTGCGCGAAGGCGGAATCCTAGGCGACCTCGCACCAACGTTATTAGACCTTCTCGGTGTTGAAAAACCGAAAGAAATGACCGGAACATCTTTAATTCAAAAATAAGCGTAAATCAAAAGGAGAGACAAACTCATGCCATACATTGTTGATGTTTATGCACGCGAAGTCCTTGACTCCCGCGGCAACCCGACAGTTGAAGTTGAAGTATATACAGAAACAGGAGCTTTCGGCCGCGCGTTAGTGCCAAGCGGAGCTTCTACAGGTGAATACGAAGCGGTTGAGCTTCGTGACGGCGACAAAGACCGTTACCTTGGAAAAGGCGTGTTAACAGCTGTTAACAACGTAAACGAAATCATTTCTCCAGAGCTTCTCGGCTTTGACGTAACTGAACAAAACGCAATCGATCAGCTTTTAATCGAGCTTGACGGAACTGAAAACAAAGGCAAACTCGGTGCGAACGCAATCCTTGGCGTATCTATGGCTTGTGCGCGCGCAGCTGCTGATTTCTTACAGATTCCTCTTTACCAATACCTTGGAGGATTCAACTCAAAAACGCTTCCTGTACCGATGATGAACATCGTAAACGGCGGAGAGCATGCTGACAACAACGTAGACATTCAAGAATTCATGATTATGCCTGTAGGCGCGCCTAACTTCCGTGAAGCGCTTCGCATGGGCGCTCAAATCTTCCACAGCCTGAAATCAGTTCTTTCTGCTAAAGGAATGAACACAGCTGTAGGTGACGAAGGCGGTTTCGCTCCGAACCTTGGTTCTAACGAAGAAGCGCTTCAAACAATCGTTGAAGCAATTGAAAAAGCCGGCTTCAAACCTGGCGAAGAAGTGAAGCTTGCTATGGATGCTGCATCTTCTGAGTTCTACAACAAAGAAGACGGCAAATACCATCTGTCTGGCGAAGGCGTTGTGAAAACATCTGCTGAAATGGTTGACTGGTACGAAGAAATGGTTTCTAAATACCCAATCATCTCTATCGAAGACGGACTTGACGAGAACGACTGGGAAGGCCACAAACTTCTTACAGAGCGTCTTGGCAAAAAAGTTCAGCTTGTCGGTGACGACCTTTTCGTTACAAACACGAAAAAGCTTGCTGAAGGTATCAAAAACGGCGTAGGCAACTCTATCCTGATCAAAGTAAACCAAATCGGTACATTGACTGAAACATTCGATGCGATCGAAATGGCGAAACGCGCGGGCTACACTGCCGTTATCTCTCACCGTTCCGGTGAAACTGAAGACAGCACAATCGCTGACATCGCTGTGGCAACTAATGCAGGACAAATCAAAACAGGTGCTCCGTCCCGTACGGACCGTGTTGCGAAATACAACCAGCTTCTTCGCATCGAAGATCAGTTGGCTGAAACTGCTCAATACCACGGTATCAACTCTTTCTATAACTTGAATAAGTAATGGAATGGACGCCGGGAGAATATCTCCCGGCGTTTTTTTATGGTCCCGGGCTTTTCCCTCCTTTTTCTCCATCTTCATTTGGTCAATAATATTCATTTTTCCCCTTTTTAAAGGAATCAGTGTTCTTCAATCGAAAGGGAAGAGGTGTTAATAAGAGGAGGGATTATGATGAAATTTTCATTTATGTCAGCCGCGGTGGCAGCAAGCGTCATATGGGGCGCATCTGCCGGACCGCTGTCCGAAACCCATGCTTATTCAGCCGTGACCGAGCCGGTTTTTGATGCCGATGAGGCATTGGACACTATGCATGATCTGAGTGAAACCATCGGGCCGCGGGAAACCGGAACCGCGAAAGAAAAGGAAGCGGCTGAATACATATTGAATCGTCTGCGGGCTCAGGGCGCCAGTGTCAAAGTACAGTCATTTCCATTGAAAAAGTACTTTTCAGGTTCAGTCACAGCGGGAGATCATGAATTCCCGCTCCGCTCCGCTGATCAATCCGCTGTTGAAAAAGAGCTCAAAATAGAAGGCGGGATTTTTGACGGCGGCTGCGGATCACGCAATGACGTAACAGGAGCCAAAGGAAAGATTGCGGTGATACGCGAAGGAAAGATCCCCGTTTCTCAAAAGATCAAACATGCCGAACAAGCGGGAGCCAAAGCAGTCATTATTTATAATCAGACAACAAAACCGCTCGCCGTCCGTCCGCAGACCGATAAAGGAATCACGATACCGGCGGCGGGTATGAAAAAAGAAGACGGTGAAGCATTGCTGCAGGAAAAGCAGGCAGTCATTCAATTTAAAAACTATAAAAACCGCACCTCACAAAATATCATAGGAACGCGCAAAGCGGCACAGGCCGACCCTTCTGATGCTGATATTATTTATGTCACAGCGCATTATGACAGCGTAAAAGGCGCGCCCGGAGCGGATGATAACGCCTCAGGCACATCTGCCGTTCTGGAAATCAGCAAGCAATTGACACACATACCGAAAGACAAAGAGATCCGCTTTATCCTGTTCGGTGCAGAAGAATTATGGTCTGCGGGTTCATCTTATTACGTCAGTACACTCACGGATAATGAAAGAAAGCACAGCCAGGCCAATTTTAATGCCGATATGATTGCGACTGACTGGGAAGAAGCGAGTCAAATGTGTGTCACGACTCCTGACGGCAGGGAAAACCCGAGTGTCCGGTATGCTGAAAAAGCCGCTGAAAAATCCCGGTTGGTCAAGCCAAACCTGATTCAGCTCGGTTACTCAGACCATGTCTCTTTTTATGAAGCGGGGATTCCGTCGGCTAACTGGATTTGGCTCAGCCCCGATACACAGGAGCCGGGGCCCTGGTACCACACCGAAAATGATAATATGAAACACATCAGCAAGGAACGGCTAGAGAAAGCCGGGGCACTCGTTTCCGCAGCAGTAACTGAGGCAATGAAAGAATAAAAAACAGGCTTCGGCCTGTTTTTTATATTATTTTCTGTATATTCTATCAATTAAGGGAGATTTTCTCACTCGTTACCAGATATATACCATTTAACAGGATTTTATTTTACAAATAAAAGAAAAATAAATAGATAATACCTAATTCACAAAAGGATGTAAAACTCATTTATCAAATTTTAACTTTTGTTATAATTGCGATATCGATCGATATTTGTTTTAAATTGTAAAAAACAATACTCTTTTCTATCTATTAGGGGGCGAAAAATGAATACTGTCACAAAAGAAGCCAGCAACCTTGGTCAAAAACGGCTGTTACATCTGATTGAAACGAAGCAGGCGATAGTAGGCGTGTTAGGCATGGGATATGTGGGATTTCCTCTTGCGCTGGAATGTGTCGATAAAGGATACAATGTGATCGGATTCGACAAAAACAGTGAAAAGGTTTCCTTGTTAGCCGCCGGAAGCAGCCATATTCAAGATATAGAGGACGGCAGACTGAACTCGGCTTTACAAACAGAACGCTTTCAAATCAGCGCCGACATGTCGCTCATCCAAAAATGCGACATCATTGTGATATGTGTACCGACACCCCTGAACAAAAAAGACAAGATCCCCGATTTAACCTACATCGACAGTGCAGTTGACAGCATGATCGCTTATGGAAGGCAGCATCAGCTTTTAATTTTAGAAAGCACCACCTATCCCGGAACAACGAAAAAAAAGATTGCCGACAGAATGGCATCAAGCCGCGGCATGAAAATAGGAACAGACTTTTTTACGGCTTATTCTCCGGAAAGAATCGATCCGGGCAACAGGCAATATGAAGTTTCAGATATTCCTAAAGTAGTCGGCGGAACCACACAGACTTGCACAGAACTTGCCTCAGCGTTTTACAACACCATTGTTACAAGCATTCACCCGGTCACCTCACCCGAAGTAGCTGAAACAGCTAAACTCCTAGAGAATACTTATCGTTATGTCAATATAGCTCTTATCAATGAAATGGCGCTTAATTGCCGTGAACTTGATATTGATATATGGGAAGTCATCTGCGCGGCGGACACGAAGCCGTTCGGCTTTCAAAAATTTATCCCTGGCCCCGGAGTCGGAGGCCATTGTATCCCGATTGATCCTTTTTACTTCAAATGGATCGCGAATGAAAAAGGACTGCAGACAAAATTAATTGATCTGGCGGACGAAATCAATTCTAACATGCCGATTTCTGTCTCTGACTATGCTTTGAAACTGGCGGGCAAAGACAAATGCAGCATCTTAATAATAGGGGCCGCTTATAAAAAAAATACAAATGACCCGCGTGAATCCTCAGTGTTTACGATAATGGAAGAATTGATGGACAAGGGATGCGCAAAAATTGATTATCATGATCCGTTTATCAGCGAGATCCGCTTGAATGACGGAAGCCGCAAACAATCTGTCCCTTTCACAAGAGAACAAATCAATCAGTACGACGTCATCATCATTCATACAGATCACGATGTAATCGACTACAGTATTTTGAAGGATGCCTCACCGATTATCTTTGACACAAGAAATGTATGCAGGGAAAAATCAGCCGACAATTGCAGAGTTGTCACTTTATAAGGAGGGAACGGTCATTAGTAATCGATTTATCTCTTTTCACAGACCTGATATGACAAACGAAGAAATCGCAAGCGTAACCGAAACGATTCAGTCGGGCTGGATTTCGAAAGGCCCGAAGGTAATCGATTTTGAGAAAAAGCTGGGAGAATGTATTGGAGCCGAACACGTCATCAGCTGTAATTCAGGCACTGCTGCATTACATATGGCTTTATTGGCGCTCGGTGTGGGAGAAGGCGATGAAGTCATCGTGCCGAGCTTCACGTTCTGTTCCAGCGTCAATGTCATCCTGCACGCCGGAGCCGTTCCTGTGTTTGCGGATATATGCGAGAAAAGTCTATGTGCCGATCCTGAAGATGTCAGGAAGAAAATAACGCCGCGCACAAAAGCGGTAATTGCGGTTCATTTTGCCGGCTATCCGGCTGATCTGGAAAACTTGCAGTCCATTTGTAAAGAAAACGGATTGTATCTGATTGAAGACGCCGCTCATGCGCTCGGTACAAAATATAACGGAAGCATGATCGGCACTCATGGAGATGCCGTGTGCTTCAGCTTTTATGCCACCAAAAATATTACAACGGGGGAAGGCGGAGCACTCGTCATGAAAGACGAACAGGCCGCAGAAAGAGCGAGGCTGTACGGCTGGCACGGCATCACAAAAAATGCCTGGAACCGGTACGGTGAAAAAGGCAGCTGGAGATACGACGTGTTACTGCCGGGCTTTAAATATAATATGACGGATATTCAGGCCGCGCTCGGTCTGGTTCAATTGAAGCGTGCAAACGAAATTCAAGAAAAACGGGCACAGATCGCTCAATTTTATGTACGTGAACTGTCGGGCCAATCTGACAAAGCAGCGCTTCCGCTTTCTGACATTCCAAACGGCATAACGCACTCATGGCATTTATTCATTTTGCGGATCCGAGAGAACGGCGGCATGGACAGAGATCTGTTTATTGAGAAAATGAAAGAAAAACAGATCGGGCTCAGCGTGCACTTTATTCCCGTGCATATGCATCCTTACTATCAAAAACATTTTCCTGCCGAGCTTCCGGTTACTGAACGTGTTTTCCGGGAGATCGTGTCACTGCCTCTTTACAGCCAGTTATCAGATGAGGATTGCAGCTATATTGTCAAGTCTATAAAAGAAGTTTTGACTATCAGCCAGGAGGTAGGATCATGAAACATATTGCGATTATCGGAGGAGCCGGTTTTATCGGAAGCGAATTGGCAGCATTATTACAGGCTAAAGGTTATCACACCATTATTGCAGACCAAAAGGAGCCCGATTTTGACACTGAATACCGCCAAACGGATATCCTTGACCGGACATCCCTCCGCGAATCACTGCGGGGAGCGGATGCGGTTGTCCATTTGGCGGCAATGGTCGGAGTGGACAGCTGCCGAAGCAATGAAGAAGACGTCATACGGGTCAATTTTGAAGGAACGAAAAATGTCACCGAGGTATGCGGTGAATTGGGAATCAGCACACTTCTTTTCTCATCGAGTTCAGAAGTGTTCGGCGATTCACCGGATTTTCCTTATACCGAGACAAGCCGAAAGCTTCCGAAATCGGCTTACGGAAAAGCCAAACTGCAATCAGAGGAATATTTGAGAGAACAGGCTTCCGACGAACTTCATATTCGGGTCGTCCGGTACTTTAATGTATACGGGCCGAAACAGCGCGAGGATTTTGTCATCAACAAGTTTTTCAGCCTGGCCGAGAATGGCTCTGAGCTGCCTCTTTACGGGGACGGCGGACAAATACGCTGCTTCAGCTACGTCAGTGATATCGTCACCGGAACTTATCTCGCGCTCATTCATGAAGGAGCCGTCTTTGAAGACTTCAATATCGGAAACGACCAGCCGATCACGATAAAAGAACTGGCTGAAAAAGTCAATGTGCTCTCAGGCAGAGAGAAGGATAACTATTTGTTTAAAAAGCTGGGCGAAGACGGCGTGAGGGGAAAAGACATCGAGATTTTTAAACGGGCGCCGTCAATCGAGAAGGCGAAACGTTTACTCGGTTACGATCCAAAAGTAAGTCTGAATGAAGGCCTGGAGATCATAAAAGATGAAAGACAAAAGCACAAACTTTCACTTTCCTGAAAACCCGGAAGTAGTCAAATATCCCGTTTATCCCGGACAGCTTTCCGTCAGGGGCCGTCTGCGCGCGGTGAAGCACTTGCTTACTGCCGGACAAAGCAGACTGACTGAAAAACTGGAAAAACGGTATGGAAAAGGGGTTGTGCTGACCTCCAGCGGCAGTGCGGCACTGGTGCTCGCCTTAACTTATTCGGGAGCCGGGCCGGGGAAAGAAGTGATTTTCTCATCCTTCAGCTGCCCGAATGTCATTGATGCCGTAGTGCAATCCGGTGCAACGCCTGTTTTTGCGCAGCTGGATGAGCATCTTTCTTTATCGTTTGAGGATGTCAAAAAAAAAGCGACGCGGCAGACGTGTGCGGTTATCCTCACGCATGTATACGGACGGAGAGAAAATACCGCCATCATTGACTGGGCGAAGGAACACGGTATTTTTGTCATTGATGATGCCGCTCAAGCCATGTTTACAAAACAAGCGGATACATATGCCGGCGGTCTGGGCGATTTGGGCATTTTAAGCTTTGGCCCGTCAAAACCGCTTGCGAGTATCGGAGGCGGCGCGTTAATCGCGCCGAAAGAATTGCTGAAGCAAAATGCAGCTCCCCCGATGGAACGGCGCGGCCGAGTAGCAAATGACTATCGATCCTATATCAGAAATCAAAGAATACAGGCTGTTATGAAACGGAAACGGCATCATCCCGTTTCATATATTTATAGAAAAGCGGGCATCATGCCTTCCATGAAAGCCACAAAGCTAGAAGCTCTGCCGGATAAACCGGCTCTTGTACCGGTGCTTCGCATGCATCCGGCAAGGGAAGCCATTATTGAAGATCAGCTTTCACGTATGGGTCAGCTTGTAACAGCCTCACTCCGAAACTTACAAGCGGCGGGAGAAATCTTTATAAAGGCGGAAGAGACGTACGGCATAAAGATGATCCAGCCTCAGGAAGGAGAACATCTGAATTATTTAACGATTGTATTCCCCCGGGATGAAGAGCGGTACGGGTGTTCCGTTTATTTAGCCGAAAGAGGCATCCAAACATGCTGGAACTATCTTCCCCTCGAACGTATTCCGATTTATGAAACATATGCGGCGGAAGAAGGGGAAGATCCGCTTTGGAAAAGAGTTCTTTCTCTGCCGTTTAAACCTCCTCTTCAAAAGGAGCAAGCCAGATATGTAGCCGAATCCGTTTTATCATATTGTGAGCAACAGAATAAGACTGAATAGTGGTGATAACTATGCAAAAAACAGCAGTATGCACGACCCGTCAGGTATGGGATCGGGCCGCTGACATGTATCAGGCGGGATTGTTTCAAAGCTATGATTGGGGAATTCTCATGGAAGAGCTTCCCGGCACGTCATTTCACCCTGTCAGACTGACAACGGACGGAGGACAGGTCATCTATCTTCCGCTTTTTGAACAGAAGGGCGTATTATCCGGCAATATGATCGGATACGGCGGCGTTATTTCAGATCGCCCCATCTCATTTGAATGGCTTCAAAGTGAAATCGAGGCCATATTCGGCCGGAACATATCCCGGATGCTGCTGCCGTACGGTCAGACTTCTTTTACAGAAGAAATCGGGGAAGGGTGGACGGAAAAGGCGACACGGATTCTTACGCTTCCGGACACGTTTGACGAACTTTGGACGGGCATTTCCGGAAAAGCCCGGACGGCAGTCAGATACGCTGAAAAAGAGAATATTGTCACCCGGCTGATCGGGCGACAAGAACTTGGCGCGTTTTATGACCTCTACAAAGAGCATACGTCGGCAATCGGCGCGGCTTATGTGCTGAGCCAGGGATTTTTCCAAAAACTGCTTGACACGTTTGCTGACCGGATGTTTTGGGTCGGAGCATATCAGGATGAGACGCTGATCAGCAGCAGTATTTTTCTCTATGACCGCTCTCATTTCTATTATTGGCAGAATGTAAACAGCCTGGCGGGAAAAAAAGCGCAGGCCTCTTACTTGTTGATGCGTGACGCTTTGCAATTCGCCATCAGCCGCAAGCTTCAATGGGCTGATTTTGGCTATTCACACAGTAAAGAAATCGCAAGACCGAAACGATATTGGGGAGCTGAAGAAAAACAATGCCGACTTTTTACGAAACCGGAATGAAAACAATAAGCGGCCATCAATCCAGTTATCTGCCGTGGTACGGTTTTTTTGAAAAAATGTATAAGTCGGATCTGTTTGCCATTCATGACACGGCTCAATTTGAGAAAAAAGGGTTTCTGAACCGCAACAGAATCAAAACGCCGCAGGGCCCCAGATGGCTGACGGTGCCTTTGCAGATGAAACAATATAAAGACATAGAGCTTCGGCATATGAAAATCGACCAGACACAGGATTGGCGGAAAAAACATTGGATGGCGATTAAGATGAACTATGCGAAAGCTCCCTATTTTGAGCGGTACCAGCATTTTTTTCAAGATGTCTATCAGAGGGAGTGGGAATATCTCCATGATTTGAATATGCACATCATTGAATTTTTCCGAAAAGAGCTCCGAATTGAAACGCCGCTCTGTTATGTCTCTGAGCTTGAATGCCGGAAGGAGAAAAAAAGCGATTTTGTTTTAGCGCTTTGTCAGGAGCTGGGGGCGGACCGTTATTATTCAGGCAGTCAGGGTTCCGACTATTTAATAGAAAGCGATTTTGATAGAAACGGAATTGTCATTGAGTATCAGCAGATCCGGCATTTTGACTATCCTCAATTATTCGGGGAGCATATCCCTCACCTCTCCATGCTTGATATGCTGATGAACTGCGGAGCGGATACAGCTGAAATGTTAGTTAAAGGAGGGCAATATGATGAAAGTAATGGTATTTGCAGCGCATCCCGACGATGAAATTATCGGCGTCGGCGGCACGCTCGCCAAACATGTCCGCCAAGGTGACAGCGTGTCGGCAGTCATTATGGCGGAAGGCAAGTCATCAAGAAAAACGGATTATGAGAAGCCTGAAGAGTCCGTTATGCAGCATTCTGCTCAAGAAACGGAACAAGCGCTCAGCACTTTGGGCATCCATGATTTTGTCAGGCTGAACCTTCCTGATAACAGAATGGATTCAATGGATTTGCTGGATGTCGTGAAGGAAGCGGAGAAACAAATCAATCGTTTTCAGCCTGACATTGTGTATACCCAGTACGGCGGTGACATTAATATTGACCACTCCGTCGTATTCAGAGCGGTCATGACCGCAACCCGTCCGCTTCCCGGCCATACGGTAAAACGGGTTTTTGCCTATGAAACATTGTCTTCGACGGAATGGAATTACTGTCAGAAGGATCAGTTTCATGCCAACTTCTTCGTTAATATTGAAGCTGAACTTGAAATGAAATTGAAATCGATGGCGTGTTACGGCTCCGAGCTCAGGGACTTCCCTCATCCCCGCTCTTTGCAGGCAATCGAACATAATGCCCGTGTATGGGGAGCAAAATCGGGTTTTTCCGCTGCGGAAGCGTTTATGCTTGTGAGAGGAACATGGTGACTGTCCTATGATTGCTCAAATTCCGTTTTTCGGACTTGATCCGAAGCAAATCGATGAGAAATGGGTGGAAGCGGGATACGGTCTGGAAGCCAATATTTTTGACGGCCGCTCCTTTAGTGAAGCGGATTATCTCAAAACATTCAATCAGACGCTGGAATATGCAAAACAGCTGGATCCTTCATTATTAACGCTGCATTTCCCGACAGATCATGCCGATTATGTGCATGAAGATCACATCAAAAAACAGCTTTATCACTTTGCGGAGCTCGCTGTGAAATACGGCGCCAAAGGCATAACCGTTCATGCGAATCAATTTATGACGGTTGAGGAATTTCAAGTCTATGACCTGGAAGGAAACCGTAAAAAAATCATTGAATTTTTCGCGGAGTTTGATGAGCAGCTGAAAGGGACGAACATTTGGATCGGTGTGGAAAACCTTCCGATCATCGGGAATCTGGGAGAGGATTTTGATCCGATTTTCATTTATCCTGAGGATTTTACAGAGCTGGTTCAGCTGGATCTGAAGCATGTCGGTATTACGTGGGATCTGTGCCATTGGGCGATTACCTATCAGACTCACTTGTCTTCCGCGCTTATGTTCAGAAATGACCAGCTGAGATACCCGGATTTCTTTCAGTTTCTCTCGATAAAAGAGAGTATTAAACATTATCACTTCAGCTCATTTCGCCAGCTTGCGTTCCCGCATGGCGGCGTCCGCTGTTTTGAGGGCCGCCATCCGAGTGAAGGGACGATCGCTGAGGAGCTGCTGAGACGGGCTGCAGATACTTTGCAGGAGCTTTATCGGAATCAAGATACCGGCATTGTATTTGAGGTGATGGAAGAGGATTATACGGAAAGACGGGAATCATGGAGAACGCTGGAATGGTTCGGCGGTGTTTCTGATGCCGAGGATCAAAAAAGGGCCTGATATGACATATCGAACACCGAACTATGCAAAGCTTTGGTGTGCGCAGGTGTTTTCTTCAGCGGCGGACGGGATCTGGCTTATTGCACTGCCGCTGTTAGTGCTGGAATTGACCGGCAGCAAAATTCTTGTCGGCGTTATTTCTTTTATCGAACTCGTGCCGTTGACATTTGGCGTGCTGGCGGGACCGCTGATTGATTTATTCCGAAAAAAGTCGATCTTGTATTTGTGCAATACGGGCCGGGCCGTCATCATGATCCTCTTGGCGGTGCTCAGCGCGAACGATTTATTAACCGTGTGGATAGCCGGGGTGTGCGCTTTTTGTCTATCTCTGCAATCGATGCTGTTTGCGCCGGCGAAAGTCGCGATCATTCCGCTGCTCGTCCGCAAACAGCATCTTGATCAGGCGACATCTCTGATCAATACGAGTGACTTGATCGGACTCATCGTCGGAAAATTGATCAGCGGGATCATGATTGCGGCTATTCCGTTCGGGCTGCTGTTTGCCATAAACGGAACTGCTTTTTTTATCTCCGCGGCATTTATCGCGTTCATTCGTATTTCAGAACAGCCCAATGAAAAAAGCAACGGGGCTGAAGATGTAAAAGCCGGTTACAGAATGCTGAAAGGAAATGCGGCATGGCTGACATCGGTCGGATACTTTTTCGTCGTAAATCTCGTCATTGCCGGTCTTATTTCAGTAATGGGGCCGATTCTTGCTGTGGAGCGTTTTCAGCAGAACTATTCTGTATGGTTTGCCGTCATGTATTCAATGTTTCAGGCGGGGATGCTTTTGGGCAATCTGGCCGTATTTTTCAAATGGAATACAAAACGCTTGAACCGGCTGTACCCGCGGACGTTAACGGCAGCGGGACTGCTCATTTTGGTGCTGTTTTTTCCGCTTCACGGGTTTGAGTGCATCATCTTCCTGGTGCTCGGCATCATCATCTCGTATATTGATGTGCAAACGGTGCTGTATTTCCAAAAGACGGTTCCGGCCGCATATTTCGGAAGGGTCTTTGCACTGATTTTTTCCATTGTCAAAATGGGTGAACCGCTGTCGGCCGCTGTCTACACAGGGCTTCTGCTGTTGATGAATGCGGATTATATTTTTGCGGCGGTCGGACTGACCCTTACGATCGTTTTTGCTGTTTTTTCAGTCAGACAAGGGAGTCAAAGAAATACAGAGAAACAAGCGGATCAATCTGTTTGAACGTTAAACGAAAGGGCGCCGATATCAGCCGGCGCCCTTTTATCATAAATCCAAATAAAGCCGTATCATATCCCGGCATTGAATGCCGTTTTCAAAAATGTCTTCATCATAATGTCTGATAAAAAAATCATGGTCGACAGCCTGAATGCGGAATCCGCATTTTTGATAGAGTGACAGCTGATGAATACTGGAATTTCCGGTGCCGATTTCAATCGTGTCAGCTCCCGATTGTCTCGCTTTTTCAATGGCATCTTGCACCAGCTGTTTTCCGAATCCCCTGTTCTGCAGCGATTCTTTTACCGCGATGTTTACGATTTCTATCGTTTTAGGCCTTGTTTGCAATAAGACGTAAACCCCTGCAAGCTCGTCTGACGTCCAAGCCGTATAGCATTCTCCTCTTACAAGATAATCATCGACAATCTCTTTCGACGGATCGGCCAGCAGCAATAGTTCATACAGCGCTTCATCCGGCTCCGCGGCTTTTCGGATGCTCAGTTTTTGCATGTCTGTTTCTCCTCCTCCGTTATGATCGACAGCTATTTTTCAAAATAACTCCAAAATCATTCTACTTTATTATAAAATATGAAACATAGGAAAAGTTATACAAGTTTTGCAGATTGAATAGGAGGAAAGTCATGTTTTTTTGTAAGTATTGCGGCCGACAGAACAACGAAGAGGCGCATTTCTGTAAAGAATGCGGAAAACCGATCGGGAAAGGAAGCCGGCTTGAACGGCAGGCGGCTGTAAGAGCGGCTGAACCTGCTTCACAAATGAGAAAGCCGATCCCTAAAAAAACGCTCTTCATATGGGGCGGCATTGCCGCAGCGCTGATCTTATTGATTGCCGCATATAAAACCGGAGCCTGGCTGACATCTGAAAAAAGGCTCACAGATCAATTCGAACAGGCGGTTCATGACGGGGACACGAAAAAGCTCGCAGCCCTGCTCACTCCTTCAGACAAAAAACTGAAGCTGAATGAGACCAATGTCAAACCGCTCCTTGCATACGCAAAGAAACACGATGAACTGCTGGCAACGCTTCGCGGCAATTCATCAGAAAAAGATGCGGTATACGTCAAAAAAGAGGGTAAAACCCTTCTATTGTTTGACCATTACGAACTGAAAGTCGATCCGGTTTATTTCCGCGTCACCAGCAATTATAAAGGCGCCGATCTTTATATCAACAGCGAGAAAACAGGGACGGTCAAAAAAGCCGATGAAACCCAAATCTTCGGCCCGTATGCACCCGGTGTCTACACGGCGGAAGCCAAGCTTAAAAATGACACGGTTGACGTTGTCAAAAAGCAAGAGGCAGAGGCGGCCGGCAGCCGGAATGTTGATTTTGACCTGCCGTTAGACGCCGAGGATGTGACGTTCACTCCGGCAGACAGCTTCAAAAACGCGAAAGGCGATCTGCTGATAAACGGCAAGTCCGTCCATAAAGATCCGTTTAAATCCGTTACATACGGTCCGCTCTTAACTGACGGTTCCATGACAGCCGCCGTGGAGGCTGATTTTCCTTGGGGAAAAATGAAAACTGCCGATGTTCCGATCAACAGTACTGATGTGGACTTAACGCTTATCCCGGATCAAGATACACAACAAACAATCATGGACACGATTGTCAAAACAACGAAGCAGTATACAAAAGCGATGGCAGACGGAAATACCGATCAGATGACCGAGGCTGGTTCCGCCTGGAAAGAGCAGACGAAAGAAGTGGTATCCGGCATGAAGAGTTCCGGCACCTTTTTGAAAGATCAGTATAAAGAGACAAGCTTTGATCTGGATTCATTTGCGATTTCTCAAGAGAACGGCCGCTGGCAAGCAACTGTTACGGGTAAAGAGCTTCATGAGTCTGCTTATTTCGACGGGAATACGAAGCCTGATATGGAAGAGGCTGAGCCGAGCTTTCATTATGTACTCTCATATGATACAAAACATAAAAAATGGGTTTTCGAAAAAGCTGACCCTGCCTCAGATTCTTCTGGGACCAATGTAAAAAAAATAAAAAACGACCAGCCGAAAACCTATACATCCGCATGGGCATCTTCCAAAGGAAATACAGCTTCAGGCAGCGTGACAAACGAGCAAGTCACATCGTTTATGACTGATTACCTGACAAATCAATCAAGCGCCGTCAGCCTTAACAATTTTGCCATCATGGCGGGCAATTTAGAAGAGGGAAGCCCTTTGTATGCTGATCAGCAGAAACTGGTCAAAAAACTGCACAGCGAGGGCACGACCGAAGTATTTAATGAAGTGAATGTCAAAAGCTTTTCACAGAAAGGCTCTCATCTGACGATTCATACGTACGAGGAGTTTTATATTACGAAAGCCGGCGGCAGTCCGAAGCTCAGAACATACAATTGGACGTATGGCGGCGTTGTCAAAGACGGAAGAATTTATTTAACATCCATTCAATAAAAAAACCCCGCGCCAATCAGGCGGCGGGGTTTCCGTTTTTAAAAGAAGAAATAATTCATGAGTTCTTTCATATAATGCTTGATCGTGAATTGAAACGTTACGCAAATGATCAAATAGATGACGATAACAGAATAAATGATATCCGCTTTAGCCGTGAGCTGATGCTGATAGCTCGCCAGCATGAGCGGAGGCACGGCAAACGCCGCTCCTAAAAGACCGACAGCCAGAATGGTAAAGCAAACGGTTGTATGAAGCAGCATAAAAATGAGGGCAAGAAGCAAAATAGCTGTAAACGGAATCAAAAATGCTCCGAATCTGGACAGCGAATCTTTAAATGACACCTGCGCGCCGCCGGCCTTCAAAGCGATAAAAATCAAGAGATACAGGCAAAAAACGCATAATGCAAAGGTAAGCGCCGGTTTGATCACAACCGCGGTAAAACTGACATCACGAAAGCCGTCTGATAAGAGAATATAAAACATAATCGGCGTCAGCAGGCAGAAAAGCACCATGTTGATGATGCTGCTGACAAGCTGTTCGCCGCCTGTCGTTTTACATGTTTGATACGGTCTCTTTAACACATCAAGCACGAATAAGGCAAATTGCTTTGAAGCCTGTTTAGCCGCGGCGCCGGCCTGAGCGGCCTGACTCTGTGTTTGGCCTGCGCCTCCCTGCCCGTGCTGGAGCGCACCGCACTTTTCACAAAATTTTCCGCCATCAGTATGATGGCCGCATTGGGAACAATACATTCTAAAACTCCTTTTACAAGTAATATAGGGATTTTGTTCAATATTTACATTATAAAAGAAAATAGGACGGATGTAACGGAGTTTTCTAAAGATATATAAATCACCTTCTCTATGAAATGATAATAGAGAAAAAGTACCCAATATGGTAGAATTTTATTGGAGCTGACAGATATCATGTCTCTCGGCGCATTGATTCAGAGTGAAAAAGGAAATTAACGCATGCTAAAAAAATTGAAAATGCTTTATCGGCTGTTGAAATTCGGAAAAGGCTTATGGAGATAGCAAACAGAAAAAACCGTCCTTACAAGGACGGTTTTTTCTGTTTTCCGGATCGTCCGGCTGAGGTTATAAAAAGCAGACCCCGGGGTAAAAATCATGCATAAGAAACAGCGGAGAACAAAACATAACTCAATAATGGCAAGTCATAAGGAGGTACGCATGTTTTCATTCATCATTCATGTCTTCATTTCACTGTTTGCAGTCTCCAATCCCATCGGAAACGTGCCGATTTTTCTTTCACTGACGGAAGGATACCCGGAGAAAGAACGGACAGCGATCGCACGCAAGGCTTCCGTGCTGTCGTTTATCATCTTGGCGGCTTTTTTAATCTTCGGCCATCTGATCTTTAAACTGTTCGACATTAATATTCATGCCTTGCGTATCGCAGGCGGTATTTTTATTTTCGGCATCGCTTATAATCTTTTAAACGCGAAACAATCACATGTACAGTCCCTTCATCATGAAGAGAAAGGGGAAAGCAAGGAGAAAGCCGATATATCCGTGACGCCTTTGTCGATTCCGATTATCGCCGGTCCCGGTACGATCGCGACGGTGATGAGTCTGTCGGCCGGCCATGGCGGCATCATCCATTACATTAGCGTGCTTATCGGCATTGCGGCCGTCATCGCGATGACGTTCATCTTCTTTCACTATTCTTCTTTCATCAGCAATAAGCTCGGGAAAACCGAAATGAACGTCATTACCCGACTGATGGGGCTGATTTTGGCGGTGGTGGCGATCGGCATGATCGGCGCCGGTCTGAAAGGCATGTTCCCGATATTGGTTTCCTGACTTAAAAAAGCAGCACCCGGTTATCTTCGGGTGCTGCTTTTTTCTATTTTCGGCACATGCTGAAACACTTCTTCACTCTCAAAAAATTCTATCAAACGGCTCAGCCAGTCATAATAATGGAGCCAATCCGTCAGTTCATCCAAAAGCTGACGGGCTTTTTCTTCAATATCGGGACTGAGATTTTCCGATTCCAGAAGCTCAGTCAGCTCGCGGTTCAGCTTTTTATAGAGCATTTTGTTTTTGCTGACCGCCTTTGTCCAATTTGCCGTAAACAGGGAGATAAACGTCTGGTAATAATCACGCTCCACGTCGTAAAGGTCTTTGCGAACGCCTTTTTCAAACACTTTTTCCGCCAGATTGGCATCAGTCATTTCACGGACCACCTGGCTCATCCTCGTTTTGCTCATCCCGGTCGCCTCTGACAGCTCATTTAACGTCATCGGCTTGCGGTTCATATAAATAATACCGAGCACACGACCAAGTGTGGCCGGCATTCCGAATGTATGCATATTCTCGGCGATTCTCTCAATGAGATGCTCTTCAGCATGCCCGATGATATCAAGAGCGTTTTTTTCCACGGCTGATCATCCCTTCACTGGCTTTTCATGCTGACAATATATCATATTTTTTACAGTTGATGAAAAAGATGATGCGGCAGGATATGCGAGCTATCGGGAGCGATTGTAAGAACATCCGCATTGTCAGCGGGATAACATGAAAAAATACGTATATTGTATATAATTTCAACACATTGTAAACTTTTTATTTTACAAATTTCATCTTATAATAAAGATTATACTTTTCAGAAAAATAACGGAACCCTTCGGAGGTGCACGGATTGCTGAGATTAGAAAATGTATCGAAAGTCTATAAAGGCGGAAAAAAAGCTGTCAGCAGCATTGATTTAAATATCGAAAAAGGCGAGTTTATTTGTTTTATCGGGCCGAGCGGCTGCGGAAAAACGACGACGATGAAAATGATTAACAGACTGATTGAGCCGTCATCCGGAAAGATTTTTATCGATGGCGAAAACATTATGGAGCAGGACCCGGTGGAGCTGAGACGGAAAATCGGCTACGTCATTCAGCAGATCGGACTTTTCCCTCATATGACCATTCAGCAGAACATTTCCCTCGTGCCGAAACTGCTGAAATGGCCGGAACAAAAGCGGAAGGAACGGGCGCGGGAGCTTTTGAAGCTCGTCGATATGGGCCCGGAATATTTAGACCGCTATCCTCACGAGCTGAGCGGGGGACAGCAGCAGAGAATCGGCGTGCTGCGCGCCCTTGCAGCGGAACCGCCTCTTATTCTTATGGATGAACCGTTCGGCGCGCTTGACCCGATTACACGGGATTCCCTTCAGGAAGAATTCAAAAAACTGCAAAGAACATTGAATAAAACGATTGTGTTTGTAACCCACGATATGGATGAAGCCATTAAGCTGGCTGACCGGATCGTCATTTTAAAAGCGGGAGAGATCGTTCAGGCCGGCACTCCTGATGACATTCTCCGGAATCCGGCTAATGAGTTTGTCGAAGAATTTATCGGCAAAGAACGGTTATTGCAATCAAGACCGGACATTGAGCGCGTCGAGCAGATGATGAACAAAAAGCCTGTCACCGTTACGGCGGACAAAACGCTTTCGCAGGCGATCCAAGTGATGCGGGAGCACCGTGTCGATTCCCTGCTTGTCGTTGATGACCTGAATGTGCTGCAAGGGTATGTCGATGTCGAGATCATTGATCAGAACCGGAAAAAAGCGAGCCTCGTCGGCGACGTGCTACGCTCTGATCTGTATACGGTCGAGCAGGGTACACTGCTGCGTGATACCGTACGCAAAATTTTAAAGCGCGGAATGAAATATGTACCCGTCGTTGATGAACAAAGGCATTTAGTCGGAATTGTCACGCGAGCGAGCCTTGTCGACATCGTTTACGATTCAATCTGGGGCGAGGAAGACCAGCTGGTGACAGGCTGACAAGGGGAGGAATGCTTACAATGAATGAAATGATCAAGTTTTTGCAGACGAACGGCGGAGAACTGTTATATAAAACGTGGGAGCATTTATATATTTCGATCATCGCCGTCATATTAGGCATTGTCGTCGCCGTTCCGCTCGGAGTGGCGCTGACGAGAATGAAAAAGGGCGCAGGCGCCGTCATCGGCGCCGTCAATATTGTGCAGACCTTGCCGAGTCTCGCGATACTGGCGTTTTTTATCCCGCTGTTAGGCGTGGGAAAGGTGCCCGCGATCGTCGCGCTGTTTTTCTATTCGGTGCTGCCGATTCTCCGAAACACGTATACCGGCATTCAAGGCGTAAACAAAAATCTGCTGGAATCGGGAAAAGGCATCGGGATGACGGTCTGGGAGCAGATCAGGCTTGTGGAACTGCCGCTTGCGGTTCCGGTGATCATGGCGGGCATCCGCACATCCACCATTTATCTGATCGGCTGGGCGACGCTTGCTTCCTTTATCGGGGGCGGCGGGCTCGGAGACTATATTTTTATCGGCCTGAATCTCTATCAGCCTGAATATATTATCGGCGGCGCCGTGCCCGTCACCATTTTAGCCATTATCATTGATTATCTGCTGGCGGCGACGGAACGGAAGGTGACGCCGAAAGGGCTGAAAGGACTGAAGGAAGTATCATAAGGAGTTGGCTGTTTTGAAAAGAAACCAAAAGAGATGGATGTGCGCACTGGCGCTGTCGGCTGCTCTGCTTCTGGGCGGCTGTTCCCTTCCCGGCCTGAGCGGGGCTTCCGATGATACGATTAAAATCGGGGCGCAAAGCATGACGGAATCAGAAATTATCGCCAATATGATTGCACAGATGATTGAGCACAATACAGACTTGAATACGGCATTAATTAAAAACCTCGGATCGAACTATGTCCAGCAGCAGGCGATGCTCGGCGGTGAAATCGATATCGCCGCGACGCGCTACTCGGGAACGGATTTAACGAGCACCCTCGGCATGGAAGCGGAAAAAGACCCGAAAAAAGCATTATCTATCGTCCAGAAGGAATTTGAGAAACGCTTCCATTACAAATGGTTTGATTCTTACGGATTTGAGAACACATACGCTTTTACCGTCACGAAAGAGCTTGCGGAAAAAGACCATTTAGACAAAGTATCCGATATTAAGAAGTATGCGGATCAATTTAAGCTCGGTGTAGACAATGCGTGGCTGAAAAGAAAAGGCGACGGCTATAAGGGCTTCACCGACACGTACGGCTATGAATTCGGCACAACCTATCCGATGCAGATCGGACTTGTATACGATGCCGTGAAAAACGGGAAAATGGACGCCGTCCTCGCTTATTCAACGGACGGACGGATTAAAGCGTACGATCTGAAAATTTTAAAAGACGACAAGCAGTTTTTCCCGCCGTATGACTGTTCGCCGGTCATTCCCGACAGCGTGCTGAAGCAGCATCCTGAACTGAAGGGCATTGTGAATAAACTGATCGGCAAAATCGATACGGAAACGATGCAGGAATTGAATTACGAGGTGGACGGCAAGCTGAAAGAACCGTCCGTCGTCGCTAAAGAATTTCTGGAGAAACATCATTATTTTGAATAAGAAATGAGGTGGGGCAAATGGAAGTGCTGCAGCAGCTCGGCACTTATTATTCTCAAAACGGCGTCTATGTGCTTCAGGAGTTTTACCGCCATTTTCTCATGTCGGTATACGGCGTTTTATTTGCGGCGATCGTTGGGATTCCGCTCGGCATCTTCATTGCCAGATACAGAACATTAAGCGGCTGGATATTCGCGGTGACAAACGTGATTCAGACCGTGCCGGCGCTTGCGATGCTTGCGGTGCTGATGCTCGTCATGGGGCTCGGCGCCAATACGGTGATTTTGTCGCTGTTTTTATATTCGCTTCTTCCGATCATCCGGAATACGTACACCGGAATCGCCAGCATTGAACATGCTTATCTTGAATCGGGAAAAGCGATGGGCATGACCAAATTTCAGGTGCTCCGCATGGTGGAGCTGCCGCTTGCGCTTTCCGTCATCATGGCGGGGCTGCGGACGGCCCTTGTCATCGCGATCGGCATTACGGCAATCGGTACGTTTGTCGGCGCGGGCGGGCTCGGTGACATCATTGTCAGGGGCTCAAACGCCACGAACGGAACCGCGATTATTTTGGCCGGCGCCATTCCGACAGCGCTGATGGCCGTTATCGCAGATCTTGTGATGGCATGGCTGGAGCGGGCGCTAAGTCCGGTGAGAAAGAAAAAACGAACCAAAGCGCCGAATGCGGCATGAAAAAAAACGCCTTGCGGGTCAGGGCGTTTTTTTCTTATGGCTTCGGAACATGCTTGAAAATTTCTTCGCTTTCAAAAAACTCGATCAGACGGCTGATCCAGTTGTAGTAATCAAGCCAATCCTTTAATTCTTTCAGCAGTTCGTTGATTTTTTCCTCAGCTTCTTCCGGCACGCCGTTTTCAAGGACGGCCGTCAGTTCGCGGTTCAGCTTTTTATGCATCATTTTATTTTTGCTGACGACCTTGCTCCATGTGGCCGTAAACAGCGTAATAAAGGTTTGATAATAATCCTGCTCGACGTCGTATAAATCTTTGCGGACGCCTTTTTCAAACACTTTTTCCGCCAGATTGACGTCAAGCATTTCACGGACCGCCTGGCTCATTCTCGTTTTGCTCATGCCGGTCGCTTCTGATAATTCAGTTAAGGTCATCGGCTTGCGGTTCATATAAATAATGCCTAAAATGCGCCCCACTGTCGCCGGCATTCCGAATGTATGCATATTTTCAGCGATTCGTTCTATCAAATGATCTTCAGCTTGTTCGATTACGTGTAACGGATCTTTCTCCAACAGTTTCAATCCTTTCAGTCAGCAATTCCGATGTCAATATACCACATTTTTAAACCGGCGGAAATGCTCTTCCGAGAGAATTTGGCAGTAATTCGGAGCAATAAGAAGAACTTTGCCGATCAATACGGGTAAATCAGTGCTTACACAACCTTTATATATAATATGGACAAATTGTAAACTTTTTAATTTACAAAGTTTAATTTATAATGGGAAACGTTCAATTGTCTGAAAAGTTAAATTTGAATTTAACGATTTGAACAAATTTAATATCGGAGGTGTGAGTGTTTGCTGACATTAGAAAATGTCTCGAAAACGTATAAAGGCGGGAAAAAAGCCGTCAACAGCATCAGCCTGAATATCGCCAAAGGCGAATTTATTTGTTTTATCGGACCGAGCGGCTGCGGCAAAACGACGACGATGAAAATGATCAACCGCTTAATTGAACCGACAGAAGGCAGAATCCTGATAGAGGGCCGAAACATTATGGAACAAGACCCGGTGGAACTCAGAAGAAGCATCGGCTATGTCATCCAGCAGATCGGGCTGTTTCCGCATATGACCATTCAGCAGAACATTACGCTCGTTCCGAAGCTTTTAAAGCATCCTGCCGAAAAACGGAAGAAACGGGCGCGGGAGCTTTTAAAGCTCGTTGATATGGGGCCTGAATATTTAGACCGTTACCCTCATGAACTGAGCGGAGGACAGCAGCAGCGAATAGGTGTATTACGGGCACTTGCCGCAGAGCCGCCGCTTATCTTAATGGATGAACCGTTCGGGGCGCTTGACCCGATTACGAGAGATTCCCTTCAGGAAGAATTTAAAAAACTGCAAAAAACCTTACATAAAACCATCGTATTTGTTACCCATGATATGGACGAAGCCATCAAGCTTGCGGACAGAATCGTCATTCTGAAAGCGGGAGAAATCGTCCAGGCCGGAACGCCTGATGAGATTCTCAGATTTCCGGCGAATGAATTTGTTGAGGAGTTTATCGGCAAGGAACGGCTGATTCAATCATCCAGCCCTGATATTGAACGGGTGGAGCAGATCATGAATCCCGATCCCGTGACGGTAACACCTGAGAAAACACTGTCAGCCGCCATTCAGCTGATGCGTGCCGAGCGGGTGGATTCGCTGCTCGTCATTGATGAAAAGAACGTTCTCCAAGGTTATGTCGATGTGGAGATGATTGACCGCAAACGAAGACAAGCGGTAACCGTCGCGGAAGTGCTTGAACGGGATCTGTACACGGTCAGAAGCGGCACTCTGCTTCGCGACGCCGTCCATAAAATTTTAAAAAGAGGCATGAAATTTGTGCCGGTCCTTGATGAGGAAGGCCGGCTAACGGGAATCGTGACAAGGGCAAGCCTCGTTGACATCGTCTATGACTCCATCTGGGGAGAAGAGAATCAGCTTGCGGTGATGTCATGAGGAGGCTTCCATTGATATGAATCAGACCGTGCAATTTTTACAGGCAAATGGAGGAGAGATGCTTTATAAAACATGGGAGCATCTGTACATCTCATTAATCGCCGTCATGGCGGGCATTCTCGCCGCCGTTCCGCTCGGCGTCCTGCTGACGAGGATGAAAAGAGGAGCCGGCGCCGTCATCGGCATCGTCAACATCATTCAAACCTTGCCGAACCTTGCCATTCTTGCGTTTTTTATTCCGCTTTTAGGCGTAGGAAAGGTCCCGGCCGTTGCGGCGCTGTTTTTCTATTCCATGCTGCCGATTCTCAGAAACACGTATACGGGGATTCTCGGCGTCAATCGGCATCTTCTGGAATCGGGAAAAGGAATCGGCATGACGGCATGGGAGCAGATCAGGCTTGTAGAGCTCCCGCTTGCCGCTCCGGTCATCATGGCGGGCATCAGAACGTCTTCGATTTATTTAATCGGCTGGGCGACGCTCGCCTCCTTTATCGGCGGAGGCGGGCTGGGAGATTACATTTTTATCGGCTTGAACCTTTATCAGCCGGAGTATATTATCGCAGGCGCCGTTCCGGTCACGATGCTGGCGGCCGCCGTCGATTACATGCTGGGGATGACAGAACGGAAAGTCACGCCTGACGGGCTGAAAAGCATAAAGGACGCTTCATAAGGAGGAGGTCTCTCATGGGGAATAGATGCAAAAAACGGCTGCTCGCAATCGCCTGTCTCGGCATGCTGCTCCTTGGCGGATGCTCGCTCCCGGGATTGAGCGCCGCATCGGAGGACACCATTAAAATCGGCGCGCAAAGCATGACCGAATCGGAAATCATCGCAAGCATGCTCGGACAGATGATCGAACATCACAGCGGGTTGAAGACAACGGTTATTAAAAATCTCGGCTCCAATGCCGTACAGCAGCAATCCTTGATAAACGGTGATATTGATATCGCCGCGACGCGCTATACAGGAGACGCGCTGACCGGGACGCTTCGCATGGAGCCGGAAAAAGACCCGGACAAAGCGCTGCGGCTCGTTCAGCGTGAATTTCAAAACAGATATGACATGAAATGGTTTGATTCTTACGGCTTTGATAATACATACGTCTTTACCGTTTCCGGACAGCTTGCCCGCAAGTACCATTTAGAAACGGTATCCGATGTCAAAAAAGAAGCGTCTCATCTGAAATTCGGCGTAGATAACTATTGGATGAAGCTGAGAGGCAACGGATATCAGGATTTTATGAAAACATACGGAATGTCATTTGAAGGCACGTATCCAATGCAGATCGGCCTCGTATACGACGCGCTGAAAAGCAGAAAGATGGATATCGCGCTCGCTTATTCCACCGACGGAAGAATCATCGCTTACGGACTGAAAACGCTGAAGGATGATAAGCGTTTCTTTCCTCCGTATGACTGTTCACCCGTCGTTCCGGATCATGTATTAAAAGAGCATCCCGAACTGGAGGGCGTGATCAATCAAATGATCGGCGCGATTGATACAAAGATGATGCAGAAAATGAATTACGAAGTTGACGGCCGATTAAAAGAGCCGTCCGTCGTGGCCAAGGAATATTTAGAAAAACATCATTACTTTGAATAACGGAAAGGAGATGTGCGGATGGACACGATGAAAGAGCTGTTTACGTATTACGCTCAAAACGGCAGCTATGTTCTGTATGAGTGCTGGCGGCACTTTCTCATGTCGGCGTACGGCGTCGTTTTCGCTGCCGCTTTCGCCATTCCGGCCGGAATTGTGACAGCCAGGCACGGGCGTCTCGCCGGCTGGGTGTTTGCTGTGGCGAACGTGATTCAAACCGTTCCGGCGCTTGCGATGCTCGCCGTCCTGATGCTTGTCATGGGACTCGGCGCCAATACGGTTATCACGGCTTTGTTTTTGTATTCACTGCTGCCGATTCTCAGAAATACGCACACGGGCATTATTAATATCGAGCACGCTTATCTCGAGTCGGGAAAAGCGATGGGCATGACGAAATACCAAATCCTTCGTATGGTGGAGCTGCCGCTTGCGCTTTCCGTCATTATGGCGGGTCTCCGAACGGCGCTCGTCATTGCCATCGGCATCACGGCGATCGGCACCTTCGTCGGGGCGGGCGGCCTCGGCGATATGATCGTCAGAGGATCGAACGCGACAAACGGAACCGCCATTATTCTGGCGGGCGCCATCCCGACCGCGCTGATGGCGGTGGCCGCAGACCTGCTGATGGCGTGGCTGGAGCGAGCCCTAAGCCCGGTGAAAAAACAAAAAAGAAAGCTGATCGTACGCTCAGCCTCATGAAAAAAAGCATTCTTCCGCGTGAAGGATGCTTTTTTTGATTTCTTGATTAAATTTTGATAACTGCGCTGTAAAGTCTTACATATCAAATAACAAAGCAGAGGGGTAATCATATGAGCAACATCTTAGAAACGAGACGGCTGCAAAAATCATTCGGCAGACAACAGGCAGTGGCTGATGTGTCTCTATCGGTTAAACGCAACAGTATATACGGCCTGCTCGGTCCGAACGGCGCGGGAAAATCGACGACTCTCAAAATATTGACCGGCATGCTGCAGCAAACATCCGGCGAGGTTCTGTTCGACGGACATACATGGAAGCGCGAAGATTTGAAAAGCATCGGTTCCCTGATTGAAGCGCCGCCGCTTTACAGCAACCTGACAGCCGCTGAAAATCTGAAAGTCCGCTGCGTGATGCTCGGACTGCCTGATTCAAGAATTGCGGAAGTGCTGGAAATCACGGGATTAACGGGAACCGGAAAAAAGCGCGCCGGACAATTTTCCATGGGAATGAAACAGCGTCTCGGCATTGCGTTAGCATTATTAAACCGTCCGTCGCTCTTAATTCTTGATGAGCCGACAAACGGATTGGACCCGATGGGGATTCAGGATTTGCGGGAATTTATCCGCTCCCTGCCCGGACAGGGAATGACGGTTATTTTATCAAGCCACCTGTTATCAGAAGTCGAGCAGATCGCAGACCATATCGGAATCATCAGTGACGGCGTTTTAGGATATCAGGGAGAAATCAGCCGGGAAGACGATCTGGAGCGGCTGTTTCTGGAGGTTGTCAAATCAACACGCGAGAAAGCGGGGAATGGGAAATGATTCAGTACATGCAGGCGGAACACCTTACATCTAAAAGAACATTTATCAGAAAGCTGATCATTCTTATCCCGCTTCTGAACACGGCTTTTTCTTTTCTGCTGAATACGGCTTATTTTATGACGGGCACGTTCAATTGGTGGGCGGTTATTTTCATGCCGCTCATGATTGCTCTAATGTGCGGTTTATCTGTTAAAAAAGAGAAAAAATCTGCGAATGACCGCGCGGTGTACTCATTGCCGGCAGATTTAAAAAGCATATGGCTCTCAAAAATAAGCTTGATCGCGCTGTATTCACTCCTGTCGCAAATCGTCTTTTTCATCATCATGTTTTTACTTGGCCTTGTATTTCCGGCAATTGCTGCGCTGCAGCTGAAAGGCGTTGAAGCAGGCTTCCTTTTATGGCTGACGACGCTTTGGGAAATTCCATTGTGCTTATGGATTGCCAGGCAGTTCGGATTTACGGCAGTCATTCTCGTGAATATGATCGCCGCCTTTGTTTTGGGTATTGTGCCGGCGTCCGGCTCATTGTGGTGGCTGAGCCCATGGAGCTGGTCAGTCCGGGTGATGTCACCGATTCTCGGGATCCATCCGAACGGAATTCCGCTTCCCGCAGACAGCGGCTTATTAAACGGAAACGTGATCTTTCCGGCTATTATTCTTTCTATCCTTTCTTTTATCGCAATAAGTTTGATTTCCGCAGTGTCTTTTTCAAAAGGGGGAAACCGGTCATGACCGTGCTTTTACGATATATGTGGGCCGATGTATTAAAAATGAAGCGCACGCCGTTCATATGGATGCATGTTGCGGCGCCGGTTTTATGCGCGGGATTTTTCCTGTTATATATGATGTATGGAAGGATTCAGGAGCCTTATGTGCTGTACAGCGTCTTCTTCAACGTGATTGCCGTTTTATACCCTTTAATCATCAGTATTGTCTGCGGCATGTCTGCCTCCGTCGAGGAACAGGCGGGTTATTTTCAGATGATGCTGGCGGTTCCGCATTCGAAAATCGTCAGTTTTGCGGGCAAGCTGCTTTTGCTGCTCCTATTGAATGTGTTATCGGCAGGTCTCGCCATCTGTCTTTATTTGGCGGGGTTGAAATTTGTTCTTCACATCAATGATCTCCCGTATCTTCTCTTTTTAAAAGGAGGGGCGTGGCTGATTGCCGGCAGTATTCCGCTTTATATGATTTCTTTTTTTGTCGGCATACAGTACGGCATGGGACCGTCCGGGCTTTTAGGGGGTGCGGGATTATTAATGGCGGCGCTCATGAATACGGGACTTGGCGATATCATCTGGCGTTTTTTCCCGTGGGCATGGAGCGTGCGGCTTTCAGGCCTTGCAGGACTGCTGCATTTTGACAAAGTCAAAAAAGAGTTCCTCCCTTATGTAAGATACGATATGAGATTCGGAGAAATAATGTTATATTTTTCT
The DNA here is from genome assembly GCF_053663355.1 of Bacillus sp. JK106. NCBI lineage: Bacteria > Bacillati > Bacillota > Bacilli > Caryophanales > Bacillaceae > Bacillus > Bacillus sp. JK106. The sequence goes on from NZ_JBSJQC010000001.1 coordinate 713,977, forward strand.
ATAGTGATATTATGTCTGGCCGGCCTCTATTGGTGCAGAAGATGGGAAGGGCGGCGTTCATATGAATAAAGGCAAGGAGCGATTCGGCCGGTGGCAAACATTTTAGCAATTGATGATGAAAAAGATATTCTCGTTCTGATCAGAAACATTTTACAGCGTGATCAGCATACAGTAACGATTCTCGAAAAAGCGGAAGATCAGTCATTGGATTTTTTTCAAGGCTATGATTTGATTCTTCTTGATGTCATGATGCCCGGAACGGACGGGATTGAACTCTGCCGGCGGATTCGGCCGCTGGTGGACAGCCCGATCCTGTTTTTAACGGCAAAGTCTGACGAAGAATCCATTGTGAAAGGCCTCATGACAGGCGCTGATGATTACATCACAAAGCCGTTCGGCGTACAGGAATTGATGGCAAGGGTAAACGCGCATGTCAGAAGGGAACGGCGGGAAAAGCATCAGAGGAAACGGCTGATATCAGGCTTCATGTTTGATTTTGACAATAAAGAAGTATGGATGGATGACCGGAAACTGCCTCTTACGAAAAACGAATATAAAATCGTTGAATTTCTGGCACAGCATAAAAACAGAACATTCTCACGGGAGCAGATTTACGAGGAAGTGTACGGCTTGGACGGCGATGCGCTCTATTCAACCATTACGGAGTTTATCAGAACCATCCGGAAAAAATGTAAAGAACACGGGGCTGATCCGATCAAAACGGTGTGGGGTGTCGGATACAAATGGGAATAGCAAAAGGAAAATCCAGCATCCGCAAAGAGCTTGTCAAATTTACCATCACTTTGTGTCTGAGCACGATGGGGGTGGCGGCATTATGCATCGCCTTAAATGCCATTGCCATGAATGCCGGAGCGATCCTCCCGGCAAATTACAGCGAGCATGAGGCGGAACAGATCAAACCCCGCCTGAAATCAGCGGAAAAGATAACAGAAGACATGATCCCCGCAGGTATGACATACGCCGTTTTTGATAAAAAAACAAAGCGGATGACAAAAGGAACGATGACGGAACAAGATGCGGCCAACGCCAGAAAAAAGATTCAGCATCAGCCGTATTTTAATTATGCTCAAAAAGGATTCATGGTGATAAATCGGAAAGATGAATACGGCGTTCTCCAATATTCACTCAGGTCGGAATTTCAGTCGCCGCTGTTAAGGCGCTATCTGCCGAATTATGAATGGACGGGTCTTACGATTCTGATCACTTTGCTTCTTTTGACCGTTTTTATCGTGACGACGCGTTTCGCCAATCAGCTGAGACGGCATTTCAGCACACTCAGCTCCATTACGGCAAGCATTCAAAAACAGAATTTAAATATCAATCCAAAAAGGTCGCGTATAAAAGAATTTGACGATGTCATTGACTCTCTGCTGAAAATGAAAGACGCGCTTCAGGCATCTCTGGCGGCGCAGTGGGAGGCGGAGCGGATAAAGAAAGAACAGATCGGCGCGCTTGCGCATGATATTAAAATTCCGGCAACGATCATTAAAGGAAATGCCGAGCTGCTTCAGTTAACAGAACCTGATGAGGAGCAGGCGGAATATGCGCAGTATATCCTGGATGCCGGAAACAAAATCGAGCATTATGTCGGACAGCTGATCCAGCTTTCCAAAGCGGAGGAGGCAGTTGATGTTCATGTCGAATATACCGACCTTAAGGAGTGGATTCAAAACATATATCGTGACGCGGCGGCGCTTGCGGGGCCGAAGCAGATTGATCTCGTCCTTAGCGAACGGGGAATTGACCGAATAGAAGCGCCGATCGATCATGAGCTGCTCCACAGGGCGGTCATGAATATCGCGGCAAATGCCGTCGACTATACGCCGGAAGGAGGGGAAATCCGTGTGGACGTCCTGTGCACCGATTCCGCCCTCCATCTTGCCGTATCCGACTGCGGAAGCGGGTTCTCGCCGGAAGCGCTGAAAAGAGCGACACAGCTTTTTTACACGGAGGATAAAAGCAGACATTCGGCGGGACATCACGGCATGGGGCTTACATTCGCCCATCACGTCGTACATCTTCATCACGGCGAATTAATACTTGAAAATCAGGAGTCTGGAGGAGCCCGGGCGGAGATTCGAATTCCGCTGGAAGGCGTCAGACAAAAACAAGCCCTGCACGCCTGAGGGCTTGTTTTTCTGTATAAGAAAAGCAAAAATAAAAACGGCTGTCCGTTTGAGAGATCAGCCGCTTATGCGGAAAAGAGTTTATCAGGAAGGATCAATCCATGTTGAAGACCACTTGGAAATTTCCTCTAAAATAGGGGCTAATGCGCAGCCTTTTTCCGTTAAAGAATACTCAATGCGGACAGGCGTTTCGGGGATAACATCCCGTTTGATGACACCTTCTGTTTCAAGTTCTTTCAGACGTTCTGACAAGACTCTTCCGCTTAAATTCGGAAGCGCCGCTTCAATTTCGCTAAATCGCTGCTGTCCGTTCAATAACTGAAAGACGATTAGAGCCACCCAGCGTTTACTTAGGATGTCGACCGCTTTTTCGAATCTGGGGCACATTTCTGATTGGTTCATGCTTTTTCACCTCGTCTTCTGCTATTATACCGCAAAATCGGAGGGAACGTACGTCTGGCGCTTGTTAAGTTGAGGAGAGGATCAAAAAGAGGATGAGGAATCCGGGGAGCGTTTTTTCGCTTCAGCCGCAATAAAATCAAAGTACTTGCTGACGCTTTCAATATCTTCTTTTGTGAAGTGCTGCCACTTTTTGCTGTCAAACAGCGGCAGATGCTCCGCGCCTCTGTCAACGGCGGTCTGATAGATGGCGCAGATGGATTGATAGCTTTCGGAGGTTTCACGGATTTCCTCCTGAAATGCCTTGATGTGTCCGGCCCGCGCCATTAACTCCTCGTACGGGATTTTTAATGTGTCCGCCAATTTTCTGATGGTCGCCGGTTTAGGAATGCCGCGGTGCCCGTTTTCAATTCTGGAAATGGTCGCCGAGCTGACGCCGGAATAGACGGCAAGCTGATTGACGGTAAGCTTCCGGGCGCGGCGCAGCTCTCTTAATTGCTTTCCGAATGTGTTCAATAAGATCGCCTCACATGTGCAAAGTCATGAGTCTTCATTTGTTCTTTTTTTGGCTTCCGCCGATAAGAACGCAAAGTATTTATCAAGCAGAACCAAGTCTTCTTTCGACAGGTGCCGCCAGTTCTCCCGCTCCAAAAGGGATAAATCATGCAGCTCATACGTTTCGGCTTTTTCCAGCAAGGTGCAGCCCGTGTCGTACGGGGCTCTCGTTTCCTGGACGGTCTCTATGTATCCCGCCGTCTGCATCAGTTCCTCATACGGGATTTTTAACGCATCTGCGAGCTTTTTAATGGTTGCAGGTTTCGGCACCCCGCGTTTGCCGTTTTCAATCCGCGAGATTCCCGCGGCGCTGACGCCTGAATACGTTGCCAGCTGATTCACTGTCAGATGCCTTTTTTCCCGTAATGTCCGCAATTGTTTCCCGAAGCTTTCCACAGTCTCTCCCCCTCCCGCGGTCTATTTATATTCTAGTATGTTTATTGACTAAAGGGAATAGCCAGGCTGGAAAAGTATTGACAAAAGTTAACAAAAGCCGTATCTTATGTATAAGAAAGAAAGTATTTGACAGAACGGAAGGTGAAGAAAGTGGTCGAAAAGATACAGATCAGAAGAGATTATGTGCTGCAGTATATGGTCAATAATGACTACTCGTTAAACCAGCTCGCCCTGGAGATCGGAATATCTCCCGCCACACTGAGCCGTGTACTGAATGGAGAGCGGAGGCCGGGCCAGCTGGTCATCGGAAAAATGCTCTATTACTTTGACATGAAATTTGAAGATCTTTTTTACTACGACTTTGTTGACAAAAGTCAATGATGATGGAAGATTCAAACGCATTTCCGTTTTTCTGACATGATGTGCACCGATACGGCGTGACATGCCTTTGTTTTTCATGTAAAATAGAAGCAATGTAGGCCAGTCAGTCTGGAGGTGTATGGGATGCACACATTATTGATTACCTTATTGGTTATCGTCAGTATTGCACTTATTATTGTCGTATTGCTTCAAACCAGCAAAAGCGCCGGTTTATCGGGTGCAATTTCAGGCGGGGCGGAGCAGCTTTTCGGAAAACAGAAAGCAAGGGGCCTTGATCTGATTCTTCACCGCACAACCGTTGTGCTGGCAGTCTTGTTTTTCGTGTTGACGATTTCGCTAGCGTATATCGTATAAGGCAATGTTTGTATAAGGTCTGATTTAATATCAGGCCTTTTTCTTGTTGAGAGACGGCGTTTGTTTCTCGCAAAACTGTGGAAAACTAAATTGAATGTGCAAAAAAGGGGTTATGAGCATGAAAATTGTGACACCAAAACCATTTACATTTAAAGGCGGAGACAAAGCAGTGCTTCTGCTGCACGGATTTACGGGAAATACGGCAGACGTCAGAATGCTCGGCCGCTACTTGAATGAGCGCGGCTACACTTGTCACGCGCCTCAATATAAAGGGCACGGCGTTCCGCCGGAAGAGCTGGTACATACGGGACCTGAAGATTGGTGGAAAGACGTCATGGACGGTTATGAGTATTTACGGTCTGAAGGCTATGAAAACATTGCGGCGTGCGGACTGTCGCTTGGCGGGGTTTTTTCATTGAAATTGGGTTACACTGTACCCATAAAGGGAATTGTTCCTATGTGTGCGCCGATGCACATTAAAAGTGAAGAGGTTATGTACGAAGGAGTTCTCTCCTACGCGCGCAATTATAAAAAATTCGAAGGAAAACAGCCGGAGCAGATTGAAAAGGAAATGAAGGAGTTTGAAAAAACGCCGATGAATACGCTCAAATCGCTCCAGGAGCTGATTGCCGATGTGCGCAAAAACGTCGACATGATCTATTCCCCGACATTTGTGGTTCAGGCACGGCATGACCATATGATTAATACAGAAAGTGCGAACATCATTTTCAACGAGGTGGAAACGGACGACAAACAGCTGAAATGGTATGAAGAATCAGGCCATGTCATTACGCTCGATAAAGAACGGGACCTCGTTCATCAGGATGTGTACGAATTTTTAGAGAAACTCGATTGGTAACAAACAGGAGGTCGAATAATGGAAAAAGAAGCGTTTATGGACCGTCTTCTCGCGTTTATGAAGGAAGAGGCGTACAAGCCCCTTACCATTCAGGAACTCGAGGAGATGCTGAACATCAAGGAAGCCGATGAATTTAAAGAGCTGGTAAAAGCGCTGGTGGCGCTCGAGGAGACGGGACAGATCGTCCGCACCAGAAGCAACCGCTACGGGCTTCCGGAAAAAATGAATTTAGTAAAAGGAAAAATTTCCGCGCATGCGAAGGGCTTCGCGTTTCTGCTGCCGGAGGATACCTCTTTAAGCGACGTGTTTATTCCGCCGAACGAGCTGAATACGGCCATGAACGGCGATATCGTCATGGTGCGGCTCAATTCCCAGTCAAGCGGATCGAGACAGGAAGGCACGGTCATCCGCATCCTGGAAAGAAGTATCGACCGCGTCGTGGGCACATACACAGAAACGAAAAGCTTCGGCTTTGTCATCCCGGATGATAAGAAAATCACGAGTGATATTTTTATTCCGAAACATGCCAATAACGGCGCTGCGGAAGGCCATAAAGTCGTCGTCAAACTGACAAGCTACCCTGAAGGCAGAATGAACGCCGAAGGAGAAATCGTTGAAATACTCGGCCATAAAAATGATCCGGGCATCGATATTTTATCCATCATCCATAAGCACGGCCTGCCGGGAGATTTTCCGGCTGAAGCGATGGAGCAGGCAACAAGCACGCCCGATACCATCGATGAAAAAGACATCAAAGACCGCCGTGATCTCCGCGATCAGGTCATCGTCACCATTGACGGCGCCGATGCGAAGGATCTGGATGACGCCGTCACCGTGACAAAGCTTGATAACGGCAGCTACAAGCTCGGCGTCCATATTGCCGATGTCAGCCATTACGTCACGGAGAATTCCCCGATTGACAAAGAAGCGCTGGAAAGAGGGACAAGCGTGTACTTGGTTGACCGGGTCATTCCGATGATCCCGCACAGACTGTCTAACGGAATCTGTTCTTTAAATCCGAAGGTCGACCGGCTGACGCTTTCCTGCGAAATGACAATCAACCAGCAGGGACAGGTGACAGAGCACGAGATCTTCCAAAGCGTCATTAAAACGACGGAAAGAATGACCTATTCAGATGTCAACCGGATTCTCACAGAAGACGACGCCGAGCTGAAAGAAAGATATGAGCCGCTCGTCCCGATGTTCAAAGACATGGAACGTCTGGCGGAAATTCTCCGGGCGAAACGGATGGACCGCGGCGCCGTGGATTTTGATTTCAAAGAGGCGAAGGTGCTCGTCGATGAGGAAGGCGCCGTAAAAGACGTCGTCATCAGAGAGCGCTCAGTAGCGGAAAAGCTGATTGAAGAATTTATGCTTGTGGCAAACGAAACGGTGGCCGAACACTTCCATTGGATGAACGTGCCGTTTATTTACCGGATTCACGAAGAGCCGAACGCCGAAAAACTGCAAAAGTTTCTGGAGTTCGTGACGACATTCGGTTATATCGTCAAAGGGAAAGCCGGAGACATTCATCCGCGCGCGCTGCAAAGCATTCTTGATGAAGTGCGGGACCGTCCGGAAGAAACGGTGATTTCAACGGTTATGCTCCGTTCCATGAAGCAGGCGAAATACGATCCGCAAAGCCTGGGCCATTTCGGGCTGGCGACTGAATTTTATACGCACTTCACATCGCCGATCCGCCGTTATCCTGACTTAATCGTTCACAGGCTGATCAGAACGTATTTGATCAACGGACAATCGGACGAAGCAACTCAGGAAAAGTGGGCCGAACGCCTTCCGGAAATCGCTGATCATACGTCAACGATGGAACGGCGCGCCGTTGACGCCGAGCGGGAAACGGACGATCTGAAAAAAGCGGAATATATGCTTGATAAAATCGGCGAGGAATTTGACGGCATGATCAGTTCCGTCACGAATTTCGGAATGTTCGTCGAGCTGCCGAATACGATTGAAGGGCTTGTGCACGTCAGCTTTATGACGGATGATTATTACCGTTTTGACGAGCAGCATTTCGCCATGATCGGTGAACGCACGGGCAACGTTTACCGCATCGGAGACGAAATCACGGTCAAAGTCGTCGACGTCAATAAAGATGAGAGAAACATCGACTTTGAAATTGTCGGCATGAAAGGCACCCGCCGTCCGAGAGAAACAACAGGCGACCGCAGAAAACGAGGCAGACCGGCGCGGAAACGCGTGTTAAACAGCAATACCCCGGCTTCACCGCCGAAATCGGAGGAAAAAGGGGAATGGTTTACAAAACCGAAGAAGAAAAAGAAAAAACGCGGTTTCCAAAACGCGCCGAAACAAAAACGCAAAAAGAAGAAGTAAATGCGAAAAGCAAATGGGGCATAATGCTCTGTTTGCTTTCTTTCGCAAGCCGCATTTTCATTGTCGCGGAACGATCCATTTGCTAAAATAAAGCGTATCGCACACATGAACGGTTTTTGCGGAGAGAGGAGGATAAGGCATGCCAAAAGGATCAGGCAAAGTATTATCGCAAAACAAAAAAGCAAACCATGATTACTTTATAGAAGAAACCTATGAAACAGGCATCGTGCTGCAGGGAACGGAGATTAAGTCCATCCGCGCCGGCCGCGTAAACATGAAGGATTCCTTTGCGAAAATCGAGCGCGGCGAAGTGTTCCTCCACAACATGCACATCAGCCCGTACGAGCAGGGAAACCGCTATAACCACGACCCGCTCCGGACGAGAAAGCTTTTGATGCACCGGAAAGAAATCAATAAGCTGATCGGCCTGACGAAAGAGAAAGGCTATTCCCTCGTGCCGCTGAAGCTGTACTTGAAAAACGGCTTCGCCAAAGTATTAATCGGCCTCGGAAAAGGGAAGAAAACATACGATAAACGTGAAGATTTAAAACGAAAAGACGCCAAAAGAGAAATCGAAAGAGCGTTCAGAGACAGACAAAAAGGCTTCTGATGCCTGAGCCTTGATGTGATGATATGCCCTGTGCTATACTGTTCACACATCAGATTCACAGGCTGTTTATTGAAGATATTCCCAATTGAATTTGCCTGTGATCATGGTATAATAACAGTACAGCCAGTTGAGCAAGAGCTTGATAGATCTCCCGTATACCCTTAACAAGGGGACGTTACGGATTCGACAGGGATGGATCGAGCTTGAGCTGCGAGCCGAGAGGCGATCTCGTTAACACGCACCTAAATATAACTGGCAAAACTAAAAGTTTTAACCAAAACTTAGCACTAGCTGCCTAATAAACGCAGCGAGCTCTTCCTGACATTGCCTATGTGTCCGTGAAGAGCACATCCAAGTAGGCTACGCTTGCGTTCCCGTCTGAGAACGTAAGAAGAGACTGACAGACTAGCTCTCGGAAGGCCCGCCCGCAGGCATGAAGACGAGTGAAACACGAAATATGCAGGCTACGCTCGTAGACGCTTAAGTAATCGATGTTTCTGGACGTGGGTTCGACTCCCACCGTCTCCATACATAACGCCAAACCACGCTGTTATCAAGGGTTTCAACGCCCCCGGTAACAGCGTGGCAACATTTTGGCAACATTTTAAAAAATTTCTTTGTTCATAAGCTCAACCATTTCCCTCTGTGCAGAGGGGTAGAGGTGACTATATGTGTTTAATGTTTCTGCCACATTTTTATGTCCTAACCTCTGAGCAATGACAAGAGGATTGCACCTTTTATGAATCAAATATGATGCGTGAGAGTGTCTAAATTCATGAATGAGGATTCTTTTGACACCAGACAGCTTTAAATATTTCTCGTACCGTCTATCTATTGTACTTGTTGCGATACTGTCATAAAACGAACCAAAAACCCTATAATCAGGTTTAACCGGCGCTAACTTTTCAGCGCTTTTTTTTATGTTCTTTAATAGCTCCATGACTTTTTCAGGCATTAAAATGACCCTTATAGATGATTTTGTTTTAGGTGTTGTTATGATCCGGTTGTACTCGGTCTTATTGATGTCAATCAAACCATTTTCAAAATCCACATCGGCCCAATTCAATGCCAACAGCTCACCTTTTCTTGTTCCGCTAAAGTACAGAGTCGAGAAAAAGGCTTTATATAATTCATCGTCAACCACAGATATAAACTTCTGGAATTCATCAAATTCCCAATAATTCAATCGTTTATTTACTTCCATTTCAAAATTTCCAGCAACTTTTGCTGGGTTGTTTTTTGCACCATGAAATTTTATAGAAAAGTTAAACACGGCTGATAGTGTTGTATGAATCTTCTTTAAGAAGTCTGGTGAATATTTATCAATGATTTTACTCTGATACAACATAACTTTTTTTGGCGTAATTGAATCTAACTTCGAATTGCCAAACTCATTAATTAAATGATTAAAGAGAATGTTCTTTATAACGTTGATAGACGACTCTTTACGCCGTCCTCTATACCAAGTGAAATAACTCTCGGCTGCCTCTTTGAACGTTAGGTCAGAGGAATCATCTATTTCAATTAGGAACTTGGCTTCTGCCTCTTTTGCTGCTTTTTTTGTTTTGAAGCCGCGTTTTCTAGCCTGCTTTACACTGCCGTCCTCGCGTTGTACACGAGTAGTGAAAAAGTATGTGTTCGTTTTTTTGTCTTTGTATACAGGCAAGGCATATCATCCTTTCTTACCCCGATTTCATAATATTAAGATAGCATGGGTTTGAATCTTTGAAAAGAATAGGGGTAAAATATCATGCCAAAAAGGTATGAATACTTATACTTTTAATTACATATATGGTATAATTAAGTATAGGAAGTATTTTTTTCTTTTGAAATATTGCAAAATTCTAAATTTTATCGCCACCGTTCGACAAATTTCTCTTTGTGATTATGTTAAATTTGAGTTGAAAAGGTGATCATATGGGAACAATTACAGCTAGAGATATAAGAGTTCATCTAAAAGAAATGATTAAATCATCCGACGAAAAGCAGAATTTGATAGCTGCTAAAATCGGAATAAGTGAAGGGTATTTGAGTAAATTTCTCAGTGGAAAAGAAATAAATTTTTGGATGGTTCGAGAGATCGTAAGGTATCTTGACCCGGAGAATGAAACGGAATTGATGAAACGGCATTGTTTAAGTGGAGTGAAGAAGAAAAATTATGCTTCTGCTTTGGAATACTGTTACGCAAAACGGCTTTTTTCGGTCGTTGAATCGTTGATTAAAAATCAGATTTCTAGAGATGGAAAAGCTGACTTATGGTCAAAAATTTATAGATTTATCCTTAACTTTCGGTTATCTGATGGAAATATAGAGTATATCGAAAGCCTCAAAGAGTTAAAGTCAAATTCGGATGAAACAAAGGTGTTACTATATATCTTGGAGATGTACAGTAATTTTTATAATGGCAGATTTGAGATAACTCTATATCAAATAGAAACTATTAAAATCTTGATTTCTGAATTGGGCGATCCATTCTTAAAACTGGCTTATTCTGCCCGCGTTGAAGAAGTTCTAGTTAACATCTACTTGAAGCAGAAAAACAATGTTAATAAGGCGAGAGAAGTAGCTCACTCGCTTTTGGAAAAGAATCTTAGTGTCAATCTAAATATGACGGCGTTATACATATTGGCATTATCATATGTTTACGAATCCTATTCTGCTTCCTATCACTACTACATGGAAGTCATAAAGTTGCTCGGGAAATTCCCTGACAGAGAAGACGAATTAATTCAGAACAAAGAAGAAATAGCAATTCTTCAGTGTTACTGGGACAAAGAAATATCAGAGGATTTTCGTGTCACTAAATTTGCAAAAGCATTGGCAGAAAAGAAAGCCCTTAATAAATTTTATAAACATGATACTTACAAAAAATATGCTTTATTGTTTGATGGTAAGGAAGAGGCATCATCGGAGAAACTACTGTTATCTCTTTATTTTTTTTCACAGCAACAAGACCAATTTAGAGCAACACTTCCAAAAATACACTTGATAAAATTAGGATTTAATTTTAATATTTAGTATCAGGAGGTGTTGCAAATGAGAAAAATGCTATTAACTCTATCCCTAGTGTTCGGTATACTGGCTCTTTCTTATACCAATTTGAGTTTTACTCATACAGCAAATGGCGAATTTCAAACTGCCGAGATTAGAGTAGGAGCATAAATCATTGCCACCTGAAAAGTATATAATCTTTTAAAAAAAGACGCTGCCGTAACGGGCAACGTCTTTCGTACTTTTCGGGGATATTTCCTGTTTTCAAAAAAAACGAAAACAGGAAATTCTTGAAAAAGTGTTTATTTTGAAATTGATATTAAATATAATAGGAACAAGCGTTCTTTTTTGAAAGGGGAAACATCATGCACATTTCATTTGAAAACATCATCGGGAATTTGAAAAAGGAAATTGAAAAGGAGAAAAATGCAGACACAAAAAAACTTAAAGTTGGTTAATCTAGGTCTTTCAAATGCCGTTCTTTTAATTCCCTTAATTCTTTCAAATAGTTTATAACCATTTGTAATTCTTCTTCTGTAATTTTACTTCCGTTATCATGAACAATATTTAACTTTTTAAGGTCATCTATCGTGATACTCTTTTGAGCAAGAAGTTGCTTTTCAGGTTCTGAATATTTTTTCAAACTCTCTTCATCAAAAAACAAGTATGATTTATGAACGCCTAAATAATCAGCGATATTTTCTATAACCTGCATTGATGGTTGTTGTATATTTCTTTCAATTCGCGAAAGATAACTTTGCGTAATTCCTATTGAAGCAGCCATTTCTTCTATGGTTCTCTTCTTCTCTTTTCTAAGGCGACGTATAGCTTCCCCTAATTTTAGATTTTCCATAACAAACACCCGCTTTTTTTAAAAAATAACCCTCTTACCTATAGGTAATTATATCACAGGGTATTCCTCACAAGAAATTTTTTTTTGGAAAACTCTTGTATAAAAAATTCCTCTGTGGTAATCTACAAATATACCTGACAGGAATTAAAAAGGGTGTGATTGAAATATTTCGTCTTAATGAACTTGGACAAATGATTAAGGAATTAAGAAAAAAACGTAAAATGACACAAAATGATTTTGCTCAATTACTTGGTTTTACTGCTTCTTATATCTCTCGTATAGAGAGCGGGAAAGCAAATCCAACGTTAAAGGCTATTGAACAAATGGAAAAAAAGTTATGTGTAAGAATTTTTTTTGAATATCAATAGTCCTGTCAGGTATATTTTAGAGGGGGAGGTAATAATTTTGTATCTGAATCTTTTTATCGCTCGCAAAGAAAATCGAAAATCACAAAATGATATTGCTCAATATCTAAATATCACAAAGCAAACCTATTGCAGAAAAGAAAAGGGGATGGCTGATTTTACCATTACAGAGGGCCGAAAATTAGCCGATTACTTTGGTCGCTCCTTGGATGAGTTATTTCAGAAATCATAAGGGGGTCGCAAGAGTTGTTTTTAGTTAGTCAAATATGGCTGGATAATCAGTTTCAGGTCATTATCAGTGAATCTGCTTCTGTACACCAAAAAGCCGTGGATAAATTGGTAGGCCTTGGCGGGGTTGTAGTTGCAAACAATCGTCAAGATAATCTCCTCGGCTCTGTAATCGTAAACGGAAAACGGTCTGTATGGCCTTTGACCAAGTCAGAAGGGGGTGAGTTGGATGGGCGAAATTAAATTTGTAAAGCTCAGTACTCATATGTTTGATGATGAAAAAATCAAACTTATTGAACAGATGCCTGAAGCTGACACATTGTTAATTATATGGGTGAAATTACTCGCTCAAGCTGGTAAGACCAACGCCTCCGGTTACATCTTTCTTAGTGAAAATGTTCCGTATACTGACGAAATGCTTGCAGCTATTTTCTCGCGGCCGTTGGGGGTTGTAAGAATGGCCTTGGATACATTCAGACGGTTCGGAATGATTGAGATTAACGATCAGAATTATATCAGTATTTGCAATTGGGAAAAACATCAAAACGTAGATGCAATGGATAAAATCAGGGAAGATACCCGCAAAAGAGTTGCTAAATATCGGGAAAAACAAAAGGCTTTACAGCTTTCTCAACCTAGTAACGTTACAGGTAACGTTACAGTAACGCAAGGTAACGAACAAGAAGAAGAAAGAAGAAAGAAGAAAGAAGAAGAATTAAAAGATATATTGTCGGGTAAACCCGACGACGCATCTTCTTCCAAAAACGAAAAGGACGAAATTCCTTACACACTGATCATTGATCTGCTGAACAAAGTAGCGGGTAAACGGTACCGACCTACTACACCAAGAACAAAAAAAGACATCAAGGCACGCTGGAACGAAGGTTTTCGCTTTGAAGATTTTAAACATGTCATTCTAGTAAAAACTGAGGAATGGCTCAATGATCCTGCTATGAATAGATATTTACGTCCTGAAACATTGTTCGGTACAAAATTTGAATCTTACCTAAATCAAAAAGGAGGATCAGCGAATGAAGGATTTTACAAAGGAACAAGCGGCCGCAGTCCAGGGCGAAATATCTCGCAGGATGACATTCCTTACTGACGAGCACGGCAATCCCGTTTTCTGTGACAAACACACCCGGATAATCGGGGGAGAAGAAAAGCCGTATCCAGTGCAGTTCATTAAACTGCGGGATGGCTCTGCAAAGTGTCCCATGTGCGAACGGGAACAGCGCAATAAGGAGATTGAGCATGAAACCGAGGAATGGCGCCGCCGGATGGATCAAAAGGTTTTATCTATGTATTCACTAATCGCTGATCCCACACTCAAAGAAGCGACGTTCTCGACATTCCAAAGTTATAACCATGAAGACGAGCGGAACAAGCGCCGGATGATGGAGCTTGTTAAGCAAGTGAAGGCAGGAGCCGTCATGAATATCTTCTTAACGGGTGAATCTAACGCAGGAAAAAGCCATCTCGCTATGTCAGCCATTAAAGAGCTGAACAAGAGGGACGCAGAAGGATACGCTAAATCAGCGTTGTTTGTAAACAGTGACGCCCTTATGAGGCGAATAAAGAACTCATTCAAGGACAGCTCTGAAAGGCTTACGGAAGCTTTTGCGATCGAACTGCTGACAAGGGTTGATTATCTTGTCATTGACGATCTCGGGGCCGAGGTGGGCGACACAGACAACGAAAACAGGGCGGCAAATGATTTTATTCATCGCGTATGGTACGGCGTCTCTACGGGGCGACAAGGCAAATTCACGATCGTTACAACTAATCTATCCGGCGTGGCTCTGACTAAACTTTATGACAAGAAAGTCGTAAGCCGGCTCACGGCACACCTGGAAACAGTCAAATTCGAAGAGAAGCAGAAGGAAAGAAAAGGCCGTACTGCGCCCGCCCTGTCCTTTTAAGGAGGTGAAAACAGTTGATACAGGCAATCATGCCCGGCGTGCTGCAGATCGTCCCTGAACGCAAATTAACGGATGACCAGCGCAAAAAAGAAATAGACGAGCTTATCAAGGTTCTTGATCAAAAAATAGCAGACTATCAGAACTTTAGGGGGAATGCAGTGTGAAACACGGGAAGCGCCCGACGCGCGCACAGAAAAATGTCATTAAGGCAAACGGCTTAAACCCAAATAACTGGCTTGTAAGCAAAAATCTGCAGCATGAACACCGGCTTATTATCGTTCATCGGAATACAGGAACGGTCCGGAGGTGCTGGGCATGAGTCAGGCGGTCAATACCGAACGGTTCGAACTGGCTTTGGAAGATATGAATTATGAATGGTCAATGGTCCAGCTAAAAAAGGTCGTTCAATACTGGCACGATGGGAAATCAATTCTTGATATGTCGGAATTATTAAACAGGGATTCAGATGAAATCATTTTGCTGGTCATGGACTTTGCAAGAAAAAACATCCTGCCCGCCCGTAAAAACGGCTTACGCGCTAACAAAAGAATTAGAATATCCGAGAAAACGATGAAAGATAAAATGTACCGACTACGCTATTTGTTTGAAGAAAGCCCGGTGTATATCCCTTTTCAGGAGCTAAACTTCATGTTTTATGACAGTGAAATCAGGCGTTTCCGGGAGCTATGGGCGGCAGATGAGTCTTATCTCAACATAGCAAAAGAGCTGAAACGGAATGAAGATGAAACGTTATTCCTTATCATCGACCAAGCAAAAAGAGACCTCATTGAGCCTCGGGAATCCGGCTTGCTCGGAAAGGAAGCGTCAGAAGATGAACGCAACAAGCAAAAACTTCCATTTTGAAAAAGCAACGGTCCAGCAACTTATGGTCATCGTGCGTTATGAAGACTGCGCCCCGGAGGTACGGAACGCGGCTTTACAAATGCTGATTATGAAGGGAGTGGCAGACGTTTGGGACAGGCAGAACGAAAGCATTTAATGGAATGGCTTTTGCTTATCGGCTCTTATGGCAGAGATTTTTTAAACCGCCAGACAGATGAAGAGCTTGAGCGCTTATATAATCTTCAAATCAAAGGCATGAACAAAGAATAGGAGGACAGCACCATGACAGAAAACAAAAACTTGCGTCGGCACGGCGAAGTCACAACGCGGGTGATGAGCGAAGAAGAACGCCTTGAGTATATAAAAAAACACCCAATCATTTCGACGGAAAAACCAAAGGTTGGCATACAACTATTCCCGTCAAACTATTGGATGTAAGGACGGCCGCTAAAGCAACCGCCACCGTATGAATAATAAAACCTAGACACTTTTATTATACCATACGGAGGCTTTGAACATGCAGCCAAAACATATATCACTCAATCAAAATACAAGTGTTTCTCAATTTATTGAGCCGGGGAAGGTGTCTGTCATCGTGTTAGACGGCAACCAAAACGCCGCGTATGTCGTCGAGGCACCCGAACACGGTAAAACAATCATTCAAACAGTAAAAGGCGGTCTGGCTCGTTGTGATTACGAGATCGGCCATAAATTCAATTAGCAGGGGCTTTCCCCTGCGGGGGAGGAACGGAAAATGTATCAAAACGAAATTGCCCGCAAGTGTGAACGCTGCGGAAAAATATATTATTCAGCTCAATGGGTTGTATGCAAAACATGTCTTTTAGACCGGGAGGCCCGGGCATGAAAGAATTCAAAATCAATTTGTCAAAAGGTGAGGTTTTATATACCGGCTCTTACATTTGCGCCCTTTCAAAAACGCCAGCCAGTACACCTGAGCAAATTTCTTTAGAAGCAGCAGCCGAAAAGCTCGCGGAAGAATTAATCATGCAACAGGCTATGAATCGGGAACACCAGCGCCAGCAGGATGTCACGGTCATTCAGTTTCGGCAGGCTCAAGAAGAGATTAAGCGGCTTAAATACGAGAATGACAATTTCAGAAGGTTGCTTGCTACATTCACCGATGAAGAGGACGACCCTTTCGGAGTGGTAAAGAAGGCCTTAAACGGTCAGTTTCCTGTTGAATGGGAGGGGGCTGCGGAATGATGCCACTACAAGTAGAACTGCAACGGAACGTGAAGGCCACGAAGGACGAAGCAATGACCGTCGAGCAGGCGGCCGAGCTTTTAAAGGTTCACCCGGATTACATCCCGACGCTTGTCGCTCGGTCTGACGATCTAAAAATGATCGGCGACCATACCATTATCGCTAAACGGGATAAAACAAATATCTGGCTGGTCGGGGCATGCGTGGGGCTTTTCTTCTTCGCTGTCGCTGTCCTGCCGGGATTAATGGGGTGACAGCATAACCGGTTTAGGAAAACCTCTTCAATACCTGTTTAAGTGAACACATGATCAACTTTACAAGTATAAAAACAAATTAGGAGGAAATCAAAATGAATCTTGAAACAAATATCAAAGATGTAATCGCAAAACAAATGGAAGAAGGAATGGTTGAAAAACTGGTCGCAGAACAACTAGAAAAAGGAATTTCAAAAGCGCTTGAACATTTATTCTCAAGCTATGGTGATGTGACCGAGATTATCAAAAGCAAACTAAAAAGCGTCATCGTCCCATACTTAGAAAACTATGATTACTCGGATTACATCACAAAGCTTGATCATGTGCTGGTCGGAGTATTACAAAATACAACAATAGAAAACCGAAACCTACTAAACAATTTCAAGGAATTGATGTCGGGAGAGACAGAAAAAACAATCAAACTGTCTGACCTCTTCGCAGAATGGATGAACTATGTTGCAAAAAACGTTGAGACTGACGAACTGGAAGTAGAATTTGACGATAGACCTGAATATGAAGCGGTTGAGGTATCTGTAAATGTTGAACGGAACGAGGATAGAAGTTGGAGTTCGTTTGAGCATGCAACGATTTTATTTGAGTGTGATCATGACGAAGAAATGAACTTTGAAATACCGATTTCCTTTTATAAGAACGGAACAGATAAGGAATGGGATTTAAGATACAACTCAGTTCACGACTTGAAATCTCTCAGACATCTGAACGAATTTGAAATTCTTCTCATGAGATTATCACAAAACGGCGTGGGGATAATCCTTGATATTGAATGGGAAAATGATGCAGTTACGCCAGAAAAAGAACCGGAACCAAGTTTCTAAAAGGATGGGAATATCATGATCGAATACCATTGCCCGGACTGCGATTATAAAAAACTTGATTTAGAAATCCGCGCTGATGCACGCTGCCCGCATTGTGGCCGCACCATGGGCGCTGAGGAGGAAATAGCGTGAAACAGGATTACAGGCAGGCTTTAGAACAAGCATTGGCTGTCTTCCGTGAAAAGCACGGACCGGAAACAGGCGGCATGCTGCTGATGTGTCATGTGCATGAATTTCTACAAAATACCGTCGGTGGGCGGAAATAAGGGAGCGGAAATCATTATGGAAAGCTTATGTTGTGAAACGTGCGGATTAGATACCCATGAAAATACTGCACCTATCTTTGAAAAGCCTTTAAGGTTTGCTTTGCGATCAGACATTAAAAAGCTAAAACAAAACACTGGCGATCATCGAAAACAAGAAAATATTTGCCTTGACTGTTTCACTGCTGAATTGCAACAGGTTAGCAAGGATTGTAAAACACGGTGCACAATTAGATCAAAGGAGAGCGGACAATGAATCTACAAAAAATGTTTGAAATGCAAAAGGTGCTTGATGATCGGATCATCAAAGAAAAGGGGCTTGAGGGGCAGGACTTGCTACCGAATCTCATTCTTGCTCTACAAGTGGAACTGGCCGAGTGTGCGAATGAATGGCGCGGCTTTAAGCATTGGAGTAATAATCAAAAGCCAAGAACAAAATTATCAACAACTGTTGGAGCGACTCCTGAAAATGCATCCTTTTTCCGATGTGAAAATCACTATTGCGGAAAATATGTAAACAAAGATGATTTTAAACACTTATTAGATCCGGATTATGAAATATGTCCTGTTTGCAATGCGGCTTATGTAACGGCTTTTCGTGATAAAAACCCACTACTTGAGGAATACGTGGACTGCCTGCATTTTATCTTGAGCATCGGGAACCGGCTTGGCTGGAATGACACTGACACCATAGATGGTGTAGTCGTGCAGCATTTAATTTCTGAAAAAGGGTTTGATACAGCAAAAACATTCTCTTGCTTGCTATCCATTGCTTACGGATTCCATTTCAGCAATGTAGAAGAGCGGACATATATCAGTTTATTTACGACTTTCTTTGAATTAGGCAGCAAGCTCGGATTTAAATGGGAGCAAATCGAAGCGGCTTACATGGACAAAAACGCCGTCAATCATCAGCGGCAGCAGGAGGGGTATTGATGAATCACACTGACAACCCGATCATTTCAGCCGTCATCAGCAAACTAAACGCACAACAGGAAAAGGGGCTTGCCAAGTACGGCCGGCCCGTTCAAGTTAACACCTATGACATACGCGGCTGGTTGCAGCACGCACTTGAAGAAACTCTTGACCAGGCAGTCTATCTGGAAGCGGCTATTCAGAATTTAGACAGAAAAGAAGAGACACTACAAGCGACATATAACAATTTGAAAAATAATCCGCCTGCTTCCGAATCCATAGAAGATATGGGCGATTACTATATGAACCTTAATTCAGCTCAAGCGATTTACTCCACCGCATTTTTATTAGGTTTTAATCTTAAAAAGGAGGGCGCGGAGTGATGGCATACAAAGATAAATCCATTCAACTTTTCAATCTGTTTGATGAATTGAGCGAACAGGTTAACAACGTCATGCATGACGCGGTGATTTACAGAAAGCGAAACAGACTCAATGTGATAGATCAAGGCGCAAAAGAGGCCGAGCGGATCACGAAAGAAATTCAAACGCTTGTGAATTCGATGCGGCGGAAGAAGGTGGACACGGAATGCCAAAAGTGAATGGAACATTGATCGGATACCATTGCGACGACTGCGAGGAATGGACATTCTTAGAAAGGCCTGCCAGCACGTCCGAAATTTATTGCCCTTTTTGTGGAGAACAAAATCTTGCGATAGATTCTGATGATTTAAGCTTACTGGAAGAAATAATGAAGGTGGACGCGGAATGAGTAAATTCATCGTTTTGAAAATGGATGACATCAAAGATCATTTAACTATTGAAGAACAGCTCCTTTTATGGACGTCCATCGAAAAGATTAACGTATGCAGAGAAGCCGAAGGGAAAAAGTTTAATAATTATGCCGTCATCAACCAGGATGAACCCTATATCAACGAGGTAACGGACATTATGAGAAAGCATGGACATTGGGAGGACGCGGAATGAATGATGGGATAATTGGAGTCATATTCTTCCTGTTCCTGTTTTGGGCGTTTATAGTCTGGTGGAGAAATTATTGAGGGGGGCGCGGAGTGAAGAAGTGGACGGCAAAAGAAGGAAATTGCACATACACCATAGAGAAAATAGCGGACGGAACCTTTGATCTAACTGTTGATGTTCTTGGTCAAAAAACCTATCTTTGGTTTCCGAGTTACGCAAGTGCCCGTAATTATCTGCGGAACGAAGAATCATTCACGGGCAGGATGAAACAGGTTAAGGAGGGCGCGGAGTGATGGAAGATATTCTTTGCCCTAGCTGCTGCGAAAGTGAATTAGAACTATGGCATATGGACATTTACGAATGCCCGGAGTGCGGGACTATGATTCCGGGTGAAGTATTGGAGGACGCGGAATGAGTAAAGAGCTTTCGGATATTAACAGTTTAGAAATAAGCGATAGGCATTCTAAGCGTTTAGAGATATGTACCGATGGTCATTTAGTTGACTTGTATGATTCGTCAACAGAGGCACACATCTTCGAATTTAACAAAACGCATATCGAAGTTCTAAAGAAAATTATAAAAAATTTAGAAATTGTTGAATGAAGGGGATGAACAATCATGAAAAAAATATTCAAATCAATCATTCTATCGGCAGTATTACTTACGGGAGCGGCGGCCGTTGCGCCGTCTGCTTCCGCAGCATGGTCCGGCTGGCAAAACGAATCCGGGTACAGCGGCCGGGTGTTTACGGATGCCGCGACTTACACGGCCGGCGCCTCAACGGTGGACTGGAAAGCCGAGAAAAAAGGCTCAAGCACTCTTTATTACACGGCCGGCGTATACAAGAAGCGCAGCGGCGGCGGGCTGATTGATACGAATTTAGTACAGCGGGGCAGCTTCAAAACGGCAACCCCTCTGAAATCATTTAACGTGAAAACGATCCGGAATAAGACCGGGAAAGGAACCTATGTCATTCAGCTTGACTGCTATTCTGATTCCGGCAAGCGGAACTACATCGGAACATTTGAATCAGCTAAATTTTACGTGAAGTAATCAAAAATCAATATGTCCAAGACGGAGAGCCTGCGGACACTGATCATTGCACAGAATCACTGTGCTCTGATTGGTGTCCGTTTTTATTTGAATGGAGGTTAAAGGATGAAAACAATGCAACGGGCGTGTGAAGAACTAGGGGAAAACCTAAGAAAATTCGGAACGCGTTTACCCAAACCTAAGCCGATTGTTAATAAAGAACGTTGTTTAAAGCCATCTAAAAAGTCTCAGAAGCTCAGTAAGCGCGATTTAGAAGACCTAATGGGGGTAAACAGACCGACATACAAAAGAGGCCGTGGCGGAGCTTTTAGACAGAAATAATAACAGGAGGGATTTTTGATGAATCAAATGACACTGAACATACCTCAAATTGACGAAGAAGCAACGAAAACGAAGGCAGAAGAGCTGCTCGAAAAATATCGCATGTACTTGCTACAAGTGCCGGAAGATTTTTTGCCGAAAGTGACCGCAACATATAGCCTTGTCCCTCCCAGTTTTTCGAATGAATTTCATTCCTCCACAGAAGACGCAGCATTAAAACGCATGGATTGGGAGATTGAAAGAGAACGGTTTTTAAAGAGAATGCAAAGAGCGGTTAACCGGCTTTCTCAAAAGGAGCGGCAAATTCTTGTCATGCTCTACATGCAGAATGAAGAGATGTATGATTATGAAGTCTATGCAGAAATGAGAATCAGCCAGCGCAGCTACTACCGGACGAAAGCAAAAGCGTTTTACCGGTTGGCCTTTGCCCTTCGTGCGGAAGTCTATAAGGATGGGGGCGCGTCGTAATGAATTTTGTTCAACCTATAAGGGATTTAGATCAGATTTATTATATTAAAAAGTACCTGAAAGAACGGAGCGAACGGAATCACCTTCTTTTTGTGGCCGGAATTAATTCAGGTCTGCGTATATCAGACTTGCGGCTTTTAAGGGTTAGGGACGTGAAGCGCATGTATATCGACCTGCGGGAGCAAAAGACCAGTAAACAAAAGCGAATCAAAATCAATAAAGCATTAAGGAAGGCTTTTGCCGATTATATCAAGGACAAGGACGATCAAGAATTCTTATTTAAAAGCCGCGAGGGACTAAATAAACCGATAAGCCGCAGTATGGCATATAATATTTTAAGGGAAGCGGCTGATTATGTTGGTCTTGATGGTATCGGGACCCATACAATGAGAAAAACCTTCGGATACTGGCACTATAAGAAATTTAAAGACGTTGCCTTGCTACAGGAGATATTTAATCATTCAAGCCCTGACATTACGCTCAGATACATCGGAATTACTCAAGACACCATGGATCAAACAATGGATGCATTCAGCTTATAAGCTCATCTGTTTAAAAAACAGACGGGCTTTTTTTATGCCTTTTCTTATGAATAAACCATATTGAGAAAATGTCAAACTCATTTTAGAGAAATGAATTAAACATAGTGGTGGCAAAGGATTCAGCGATTCGGGGAATTGGACACAATATAAGTTATGATTAATTGGGTTATGTGGAAAATCTTGTCCGTTTCTCGTGGTATCATTAAAAAGATACGAGGGAGGTTGTTGCGAAGTGAAACGTTGTCCGAAGTGCAACCCAATTACTGAAATGAAGCTGCTCGTTGCACATGAAGAAATGACATATAGTCTTTATCGCTATGTATGTCCAGCATGCAAAACGACTGACGTTGAAGAGGACCTAATTAGAATCGAACATGATCATTTGTAGATTGTGGGATAAATAGAAAAATTGGAAGTTTTTCGTGGTATCATCGTGTTACAGGAGGTGAGCAGCATGAGTAGAGGCGCAACAGGTTCAGCGTTAGAAGAAAAAGGCATGGTTTGATAGAACGATACCAAGTAATGAAGGGGTGAGCGGGATGACTGCGGCAGAGCAAAAAGGAATGTACTAAAAAGATTTTGGCAGAAAGATGGCACGATAACGGCACACCATTTTGTTTTAGATAAGGTATTATGGTAATAGGTAATAAATCAATGGAGCGGCACTGCTGATGAGCGGGGTCGCTTTTTTATGTTCTCTGTAAACTGCGTCCGGTAAATCTCAGGATAGACAATCGGCGGTTAGCGGCTTGAGTGCGGGGGCAGTTTAGAAAGAATATACCAAGCGCTTTCCCAAGTGGGAGGGCGCTTTTTTAATTGTCAAAAGGGAGCGATGTAAATGAAATTGGAATTAGCAAATAGAACCATCTTTGAGTTACTTAAAGAAGCACACGCGAAAGGAGAAATGATTGTTACGAACGAGAGGCAGCGGAGGCTAGGAAAAACAAAAGCATTGATGTTATTCGCAGAAATAAACCAACTTTCTGTAATTGTCCCGGAAAGACTAAAAAGAGATTATTTAAAAAGATACCCACACGTTCATATATTAGGGGATGCAGAAGTTACCTACATTGACGCATTGCCTCTAATACTTTTATGTGATGAGGGAGTACCAAAAAGAACTATTGAAGAATTGAAAACTAAATGTCATGGAGTATCGGGGTTTCTCAACGAATATCAAGATGTTAATGAATATGCTACAACTGTAGCAGGCTTTGATCCAGCTACTCCAAAAGGAGATTTAAGTAGCCTGACAGTCGAGAAAATTTTCGAAACGCCTTTGCTAAAAATTGAACTTGATGAGATTGACTCCGTGCCGCGCATTTTCTATAAGGGGGAAAAGATTATTGATCGCGTTGCGGTTGATTTTGAATGGCGGACGGCAGACGGCCGGATGTTTGAGGAATCAGATAAAATTGGTTCGACCTATATTCGTATCAAGCATGGCAAGGAGATCAACGGGATGTTGACTGTCGATACAAAGGAAATTGCATTTGGTGAAAGGGCTTATAGTTAGGGGGTATTCAATCATGAAGAAAGCTTTAAAGCCCTGCAATGAACCCGGCTGTCCTAGCCTGACGCGAGAGGGCTACTGTGAACAGCATAAGCGAATCAAGCCGGCCTATGATCAATACCGGGAGTCTGCTGCCAAACGGGGGTATAACAGCAAGTGGAGGCAGTCGCGCGCTGGCTACCTGTCCAAGCATCCGTTATGTGCCGCCTGCTTAATGCAAGGCAGAAGAACCCCGGCGACAGTTGTCGATCATATCGTTCCGCATAAAGGCGACAAAAAACTATTCTGGGACTCGGGCAACTGGCAGCCTCTCTGCGGGCCGTGTCATAGCCGGAAGACGGCAAAGGAGGATGGAGGATTTGGAAACAGAACATCAAACGTGCGTGTGTGATCAATGTATGACCAGACTGCTTATCAAAGGCTGTTCAAAGATCAGGAAGCACGACAACGGAGTCAAAGAGCATTATATCAAGTGTCCACGCTGCAAGGCTGAGTATACATCCTTCTATACGAACGAGGACATCAGGCGAATGCAGCACAGAATAAGAAAGATATTTGCTTTGCGTCGTAATATGAAAAAGGAATCAGCTGTCGATCTATATTCAAAGAAAATAGAAGCAGCACAAATCGAAATTCAAGCAGCCATGAGCCAGCTCAAGAAGGAGATGGAGACCCCCCACCCTTAAATCCCTAGAGGACGTTTGCCGGAGACCGCGCTCCCCTCCCCATTTTGATAAATTCCCTAAATGAAAAATCGGAAGGAGGTGAGGGAATGGCCAGACCGCGTCAACCTGTGGACTTGTTACTTTATAAAGGCAAGAAAAACTTGACAAAGCAAGAGATTGAGGAACGCAGGGAACAAGAAATAAAGGCGCCGAGCGACAAAGTGAAAGCTCCATCATATTTGCCAAAAGACTTAAAAAGAGAGTTTAAAAAGATAGCGGATGAGCTTAAAAACATCGGAATTATGACTAATTTAGATGTTGATGCGCTCGCCCGTTTTTTGTTTGCTCGAAAATTATATCTGCAAGTAACGGAGCACTTGCTTGAACGAGGACCAATGAAAACAGTGATCATTAGAAAATTGGATGATGACGGAAATGTAATAGGGGAAGAAGAAAAAATTGTTCCGAATGATGACTATTCCGATCTTTTAATCAATCAGGACAAGCTTTTTAAACAATGCAGGCAAGCTTCCAGTGATTTGGGGTTAACCATTTCCTCTCGTTGTAAACTTGTCATCCCGAAAAAAGATGACGGAAAACAGAAAACTAAAGAGGAAGAACGGTTCGGGGGCCGCGTGTAATGCAAGAGATAACTGCTGAAATTCTCATTGAGCGGGTTTGGTCATATGCTGAGAAAATTCGTTCCGGGGAAATTAAGGCAGGCAAAAAGCAAAAATGGGCTGTAGAGCGATTTTTTAAAGATGTTGACCGGCTCGCAGAAGATGACTGCCCTTATTACTTTGATGCTGAAGCTGTTGTAGATTTTTATGAATGGTCGCGGCAATTTAATCATGTCGAAGGTATACTTGCAGGGCAGCCGATTGAACTAACAGACTTTCAGCTTTTTATTGCGGCCAATATATACGGATTCTATAAAAAAGAAAATGGCGCCCGCCGGTTCCGGAAAGCTTATATCCAGCTGGCACGTAAAAATGCGAAATCGCAATTTTTAGCTTTAATAGCGTCATATGAGATTTTCCCGACACAAGAAAAACACCGGGTATTTATCGCAGGCTGGTCCCGCGAACAATCAGATGAAGTATATCAAGCAATTCTTGAGCAGCTGCATCACGCGCCGATACTCAAAGGGAAATACACCTCTGCTAATGGCCGCGTGAAAAAATATAAAACAAACTCCATTATCCAGCCTCTTTCCCGTGAGGCCCGGAAGCTCGGGGATGGTAAAAACCCATCATTGGGAATTGTGGATGAATACCACGCACATGAAACAAGTGAGATTTACGATGTCCTGGACAGCGGGATGGTCGCTCGGCGCAGTCCGTTAATGGCTGTTATTACGACAGCGGGTTTCAACATGGAGCGGCCATGCTTTAAGGAATATCAATATACGAGTAAAATTCTTGATCCAGACATTGACACGGAGAATGATGATTATTTTGTTATGATCTGTGAACTGGACCCGGAAGATGACATAAAAGATGAATCAAACTGGATCAAGGCGAATCCGATTGTGGCAACATACCCCGAGGGGATGGAGTCATTACGTTCTGCTTTAAAAGTGGCTCTTGAAGTGCCTGAAAAGATGCGCAGTTTCCTCACCAAAAATATGAATCGATGGGTTGACCAGAAGGACAATGGTTATATGAAGATGACAAAATGGCGCGCTTGCAGCGGGGAAATTCCTGATCTGCAAGGACTGCCCGTTTATTTGGGCCTTGATTTATCAATGACAACAGACTTAACCTCCGTTGGATATGTGGCCATGCAAGACGGCTTTTTCTATGTCGGTCAACATTCCTTTATGCCTGAAGCCCGAGCCAAAGAAAAAATGGCGACGGA
This sequence comes from Bacillus sp. JK106, assembly GCF_053663355.1. Classification (NCBI taxonomy): domain Bacteria; kingdom Bacillati; phylum Bacillota; class Bacilli; order Caryophanales; family Bacillaceae; genus Bacillus; species Bacillus sp. JK106. The sequence continues at coordinate 740,126 of NZ_JBSJQC010000001.1, forward strand.
TAAAGTGCCATATGATTTGTGGAGAGAGATGGGATTTATCACTTATACATCTGGCGAAGCAGTTGACTATCAATTAGTTGAACAATGGATCATTGAATTTATTCATAAAAACCGTTTTCGGCTACAAGAGACAGCATATGACAAGTGGAATGCTCTTCATTTAGCGCAGCGGCTTGAATCAAAAGGGCATACAATGGTGGAACTGCCGCAGAGAATCAATCATCTTTCATTACCTACAAAAAGCTTTCGAGAAAAGGTATTTGAAAGGAAAGTCGTGCATGGCGATGATCCGGTTTTAACATGGGCAATTAATAACGCAATTACGAAAATGGACCCGCAAGAGAATATCATGTTGGATAAAGCAAAATCACCGCAGAGAATCGACCCTATTGCGGCTGTTATAAATGCTTACGCCAGAGCGATGTATCACGACACAAACCATAGAGTAGATTTAAATAATCACTTCGGCTCTGGGAATTTCAGTTTTTAGGATGTGAGAAAATGAAAAAAGTCAGGAAAAAGATCAAAGCTTCTTTTAAGTGGTTTTTTCACCCCAAGTATTTGAAAGCCCTGCTTTCTTTTTTCTGCTTGATAATAAATGATCTGCTGTTTATGGCGGGAGCCGCCTTTATCCTGACAGCTGTCTATAGATGGAGCACCAACATCGGTCTGATTCTGACGGGTGTCTTTTTAATGTTTTATGCATACCTCATATCAAAGAAAGCGAGGTGATATAAATGCTGCTTGAACGAATGTTTGAGAAACGTTCTGGCTCGTCAGATCATGAAGATGGTTTTAACAACATTTTATTAAACATGTTCGGCGGCCGGAAAACAGCAAGCGGCGAAAGAGTGAGTGAAAGCAACTCACTTGTGCAGCCGGACATATTTGCATGTGTCAATGTATTATCGGATGACATTGCGAAACTGCCGATTCACACATATAAAAGAACGGACGGCGGCATTGAGCGGAAACCCGAGCACATATCCGCGCATGCTGTTTATGCTCGGCCGAATCCTTACATGACAGCTTTCACATGGAAAAAGCTCATGATGACTCATGTTCTGACTTGGGGGAATGCATATTCCTATATTCAATTCGGACCACATGGTTATCCGGAAGCGCTCTTTCCCTTGCGCCCTGATTACACGAATGCTTACGTTCATCCAACAACAGGCATGCTGTGGTATCAAACTGTGTTAAACGGGAAAGCCATTGAATTATATGACTACGAGGTACTGCATTTTAAAGGGCTTTCGACTGACGGAATACATGGTAAATCACCTATTGGCGTTGTGCGGGAGCATATCGGGGCGCAAGCGGCTGCCACAAAATATAACGCCAAACTGTACAAGAACGAGGCAACTCCTCGGGGGATATTGAAAGTTCCGGCGTTCCTGGATGAAAAACCAAAAGAGAACGTGCGCAAAGAGTGGAAACGGGTGAATCAAGGTGAAAATATCGCCATTATAGATAACGGACTGGAATATCAATCTATTTCCATGCCTCTGCAAGAAGCTCAATTTGTTGAGTCTATGAAGTTTAACAAAGCACAGATTTCCATGATTTATAAAGTGCCGTTGCATAAGCTGAACGAATTGGATAAAGCGACATTTTCAAATATTGAGCATCAGTCCATTGAATATGTCAGAAACACGCTGCAGCCGTGGATTGTGAATTTTGAACAAGAACTAAACGTTAAATTGTTCTTAGATCACGATCAGAAAAGCGGCCATTACGTGAAATTCAATATAGATAGCGAGCTGCGCGGCGACAGTAAGACGCAAGCGGAGTATTTGAAAACACTTCATGAAACAGGAGTGCTGAATAAAGACGAAATCAGAGAATTACTTGAGCGCAACCCTATTGAAAACGGCGATAAATATATCTCCAGCTTAAACTATGTGTTCCTCGATTTTGTGGAAGAATATCAGCGGCTTAAAGCTGGCGGCGCCATGAAGGGGGGTGACAACAAGAATGAAGGATAAAGAGGTGCGGCATCTGACGACGCCGATTGAACTGCGTTCCGAAGGTGAAGGGCAGAGTGAATATATCGAAGGGTACGCTCTCAAATTCGAAAAATGGTCAGAACGTTTGGGCTGGTTTAAAGAGATAATCAGCAGAACAGCTCTTGACTCAGCTGACATGTCTAACGTCATCGCCCTTTTCAACCATCAGCAAGATTTCCCCTTAGCGAGAAATACTGTTTCCGGGGATACTGGCCGCCTTGAATTAGAAACAGATGGGATAGGCCTCAAATTCCGATTCAAGCCCTCAGACACGTCATATGCGCGTGATTTAATGGAGAATGTCAGGAGCGGTGTGATCAATCAGTGCTCCTTTGCTTTTTCACTTGATTATGGGGATGCTGAGGCAGATGAATGGCGTATCAATGAAGATGAGGACATTTACGAGCGACGAATTAATAAAATCAATCGTATTTTTGATATTTCGCTCGTCACTACGCCTGCTTACAGCGATACTGAGGCGGTTGTAGGTGCCCGCAGTTTAGAAAAGGTAGAGCAGCTGAAAGAAAGACGTAATTCATCAGATGAAGCGTTAAAAATGGAATTGGAACTATTAGGCCTTGTACTCCCGGAGTAAGGTCTTTTTTAGTTCAGAAAACAAGGAGGAAATGATTTTATGCCAATGCAAATGAGCAAAAAAGAAATCGCATTAAGACAACAGTTTACTGAAAAGAAGCAGCAAGCAGACAAGGCACTGCAGGAGGGCAATACCGATGAAGCGCGTGCATTGCTTGATGAAGTGAAACAGCTTAAAAATCAAATCGAATTGATGACCGAAGGACGTTCACTTGATGTCCCGGATTTACCGGGCGGTGTAAACTTTGTGCCCGAGCAAGAGCGCAACCCAGAGGGGCAGCGTTCACAAGGTCAAGGAAATGAGGAAAGGCAACAGCAATACAGCAAAGCTTTCCTTAAAGGATTGAGAGGCAAAAGACTTACCGACGAAGAGCGTGACCTTCTGGATAGTCCAGAATTTAGAGCGATGTCCGGTATAAATGATGAAGATGGCGGAATTTTGATCCCAGAGGATATTGGAAGGCAAATCCATGAATTTAAACGTCAGTTTGAGCCGTTGGAACAATATGTAACCGTTGAACCTGTCACAACTCGATCTGGAACTCGTTTACTTGAGAAAAATGCTGATATGGTGCCGTTTTCACCTGTAGAGGAATTGGGGAATTTACCTGAGATTGATCAGCCTAGATTCACAAAAGTATCCTACTCAATCATAGATTATGGTGGCATCATGACTCTATCTAATTCAATGTTGAATGACTCTGACCAAGCGATCATGACATATGTAGCAAAATGGTTCGCAAAGAAATCAGTTGTTACCCGTAACAATTTGATTTTGGCTGCAATTGCATCATTGAAAAAAGTAGATATTGATGGTTTGGATGGTATTAAAAAAGCATTAAATGTCACGCTTGATCCGATGGTGGCGCCGGGTTCTATCGTGCTGACAAACCAAGACGGATATGACTGGTTAGACACGCTTAAAGATGGAACAGGAAGATACCTATTACAGCCGGACCCAACCAATCCTACAAAGAAGTTGCTTGATGGACGACCTGTCGTGCCTTTTACTAACAGAGTATTAAAAACTCAAAAAGGTAAAGCTCCTCTCATCATCGGGAATTTAAAAGAAGCGGTTGTTCTGTTTGATCGTGAACAACAGTCAATTGCATCCACAGACACAGGGGCAGGAGCATTTGAGACAAATTCAACAAAAGTCAGAGGGATTGAACGAGAAGATGTCCGTAAATGGGATGAGGATGCTGTAGTATTCGGACAAATCACGGTTGAATAAGGAGAGATAATATGAGCTATTCAACAAAAAACTACACCACCGACGGGGGAAATCGTACCGTCATCGGCGGTGTTTTAGAAATTGCCGGGGGCAAGGTCATTAAAGATGGACAAGAGGTCAGTTTAGACGGCGGAAACCAATCTGAACCAGGACCCGGAAGCGTAACCCATGAAATGCTGGCGGATAAGTCGGTCCGCAGCAGGAATATCGGCACCGGCAGTGTAATGGAAGAACACTTAAATTCATCTGTTTTAGATCGTCTCAAGGCTATTGAAGATAAATTGAAAGAGCTTGCCGGTTCTGAGTCTGACGGAAAAACGGAATAAAAAATAAAAGGAAAAGGATGATTACAGATGGCTGAAGATTATTTATATGAAAGTAATGGAGTCAAAACTTCATCTGAAAAAGGAAAAGACGGCAAGGCGATAACGCCAGTCTATCTCAAAGAAAACAGCGAAGAAAATCCTCTTTTTGTAAAAGGACTGCAGGGTGAAAAAGGTGAGAAAGGAGACAAAGGCGATACCGGTAAACAAGGTCCTCAAGGAGAACCGGGGGAACCCGGCCCGCAAGGATCAAAAGGCGATAAGGGGGAACCCGGGGAACAGGGGCCACAGGGTGAACCGGGACCGGCCGGACCAAAGGGAGATACTGGCGAGCAAGGCCCGCAAGGTGAGAAAGGAGACAAGGGTGATCCGGCTGTTATTGAAGAAAGCAGCATTACGTATGAAATGCTTGCAGAAAAATCCGTCCGGAGTAAAAACATCGGAACTGGCAGCGTGATGCCGGAGCATCTAAACAGCGAAATTACAAAAGTGCTTGATGAATTGAAACAAAAAATGAATAACCTTGAAAGTGACCTGGCTGCTTTGAAAGGAACCGAAGAAGAACCGACAGAATAGGCGGTGTGTCCTGAATGGATTTAGAGGCTATTAAAAATTATTTAAAAGTCGAGCATGAAGAAGATGATCGTCAGCTTTTGAATCAAATGGCGGCGGCCAAAAGCTATATTATCAACGGGATAGGCCGGTATATTGAAGGGCACCCGCAATTTGAGCTGGTGCTTCAAATGCTTGTCCAACATTGGTATGAAAACAAAGGGATATATGAGTCCGGGGGAACCGGCTTATCTATCCCTTTTACTGCTGAAAATATATTGACGCAGCTGCGTTATGTATCTGTGGAGGAACTAGAAAATGAGAAAAAAGATCAGCCAACTCCGGCACCGTCTGACCTTTCAAAAGAAAACCGAGACACAGGATGAAGAAGGTAACTGGAATGCAACCTATGTGGACTTATTCACTGTCTGGGGAGCTGTAGAGGGGGCTGGCTCTCTCGGAAATAGCGAAACTATGATTGCCGGAGCATTGGGAGTCAAGACCCCTAAAAAAATCACGGTGCGTTACCGGAAGGATATAAAACCGAATATGCGGATTGTTAAGCGCGTTCCTAAAGATAAGACGGAACGCGTTTTTGATATTTTGGACACAAATGATCCGGAAGACCAAGAGGAAGAGCTTGAGATTCTTTGTCAGGAGGTGGGAACCAATGGCTGATATGAGCTTTGACGGTATAGATGATCTAACGCAGTATTTTGAAAAAATCGGCGGAGACGTTGAAAAGGTGGAACCCGTAGCTCTAAAGGCCGGCGGTGAAATTATCGCTGAACGGCAACGCTCCCACGTTAACCGGAGTGATAAAAAACAACCTCATATGCAGGACAACGTCACAGTCTCCAATGTCAGAGAATCCAAGGACGGAGTGAGGTTTGTGGCCGTTGGTCCAAATAAAAAGGTAGCGTATCGGGGGAGGTTCTTGGAGTGGGGAACCTCAAAAATGCCGCCGCAGCCGTTCATAGAAAAAGGCGGAAAAGAAGGGGAGGGGGCTGCTGTGGAATTAATGGAGCGAATACTTACAGCGCCGATCAAATGACCTACTCTCCTAAAATTGAATTGGTGAGTACACTTAATTCCAGTGCTTTATTAAAAGCCCTGGCGTCTGGCGGAATTCATAACCTCGTTGCGAATGATGTCAGCGCATTTCCGAGAGTAGTTTTTTCGGAGATTCAAGATGCTGATGCGGATTTTGCAGACAACCAGGTCTATTCATTTGAGGTGCGTTATCAAATCAGTATTTTCACTCAAGCGAGCACCCGCGGCAAAGAAACAGCGATTGCTGCCGAAATAGACAGGCTTATGCGGGAAATCGGATACAGCAGATATGATTCTCAAGATTTATACGAAACAGATACAAAGGTCTTTCATAAGGCCAGACGTTATAAAAAAACCTATTATCAGGAGGGAAAGTAGATGGGGAAAGTATTATCCGGCTTGGATATGTTTCATATCGCCGAAGTATTGAAAGACACGAAAGATGAATTGAAATTCTCTGATCCGCAAGAATTACCGGGTGCCGTTAACTTGAAAATTGATCCTAAATCCGAACAAGAGGTTTTTTATGCTGACAACGTGGCATATGCCACTGTTAATAGTTTAGGTGATATTGATGGTGAAATGGAAGTTGCCGACCTCCCTCTTGACATGCAGTCAAGGATTTTCGGTAAGCAAGTGGAGAATGGCATCCATTTTTCTAGTGCTGATGATAAGACATTGGAGATTGCTCTTGGTTTCCGGGCCAAGCTCTCTACCGGCGGGTACAGATACTATTGGGTGCTTAAAGGAACCCCAGAATTAGTACCGGTTGAACACAAAACGGACGAGGGGAAAGCTACGCCCCAAACAGCGCAGGTCAAAATTAAATTCATGCCTCTTACTAATGTAAAAGAGGGTAAGCGCAGATGGGATGCAAAAGCAGAAGAAGATAAGGCCAATGGGATTAACGCTGAAACATGGTTCAAACAAGTTGTCTATAAGGACATCACGAAAGAGGGAACGCCTGTCGTTGATGTCGGTAAATAATTAATTGAGCGCCTGAGAGCGCTCTTTTTATATGAAAAAGGAGGAACCTACATGGAAGCTTTGTCTATTACACTTCGGCTTGATGGTAAAGATAAAAAATTTGTTACACCTGACCACATTACAGGTTTATTGTTCCGGAAGGCTGCAAAAATCACTGATGATTTTGAATCCCAAGATTCAGAACGCCTTTTTACTGATGAACAAATTGAATTTGTCTGTAATACATTTGGCCAGAAATTCACGCCTGATGAGTTTGAAGAAGGGATTGACTCCCGGTTAGCAGGAAGGACAATTTTTGCTGCTGCACAGTATGTGTTGGGGAACATTGCAGATGCAACGGCTCTTTTAAATGGCGAAGAAATTCCCAGTGGTGAAGAGCCGGGGGAGTAAGTCTGTCTGAGTCAGTCCTTGATATGTATAACGCCCTTGAGGAAATAGGATATACGCAGAATCAAATTGACGAAATGGACATTGTCTATCATCTGAAAAGACTGGCTCGGAGAAAATCGCAAGAGAAGGCCCAAACGAAGGCAAAAAACAATGATGAACCTGTATATATTGATCAATTTCTCGGATAAGGAGGTGCCCGGTTGAGCAAAGACATAAAGGTCAGGCTGTATTCGAATTCATCTGAGTTTAAAAAAGAAATGAGCGCCTGTGCTGTTCAAATGAAAAATTTGAAGTCGGAATTTGAAAAAAACCGTACGGCAGTGGGTGTGTGGGGAAACGAATTAAAAACTGCTCAAGTAACCGAAAAAACATTAACACAACAATTGGAAACACATAAACGCAGAGTAAAGGCTCTTGAGAGAGCTTACGCAGACGCGGCTATAAAAAAAGGGAAAGACATAAAAGAAACGCAAACCCTCGCCCGCCGTTTAAATAATGCTACTGCCGCAATGAATAAGACGCAAAACGCGCTAAATAGTACGACTCAGAGGATAAAAACGTTAGAGGAGGCAGCGAAAAGAGCTTCCTCCCGTGTTCGGATCATGGGCGAACGAATGGATTCAATTGGTGGAAAAATGCGTTCCGTTGGTTCGTCAGTAGCTATGACATCGGGCATCGCCTTTGGTGCGCTGGCTCTGTCTCTACGTGATGCTGTTCAGGTCGGTATGGACTTTGAAAAGCAAATGAGTAAAGTCCAGGCCATTTCCGGCGGATCGGCGGCAGAGATCGCAAAATTGAGAGAGCAAGCAAAAGAACTCGGTGCAACCACTGTCTTTACAGCAAGTCAGGCAGCGGATGCACAGGGTTTTTTGGCAATGGCTGGATTTAAGGTGAATGACATTTATGACGCAATGCCGGGAATGCTCAGTCTGGCGGCGGCCGGTCAACTGGAATTAGGAATGGCCGCGGATATTACATCAAATATCATGTCTGCCTTTGCTCTAAAAGCAAAAGAGTCAGGGCACGCCTCGGATGTCATTGCTTACGCCGCAGCCAACGCAAACACCAACGTTGAACAGATGGGCGAAGCCATGAAGTTTTTGGCGCCGAATGCCAATTCTCTCGGTTGGGGAATGGAAGAATCAGCGGCCGCCATTATGGCTTTTGGTGACGCAGGTCTCCAAGGCTCAATTGCAGGGCAGGCTTTTGGTACATCCTTGATCCGTCTCGCTTCGCCGACGGGTAAGGCGTCGAAGCTTGTCAAAAAATTAGGTTTTGATTTCTTCGATGCAGCCGGAAACATGAAAAGCATGCCGGAAGTCGTTGAGGAAATGGAAAAAGGTCTGAAAGGCATGACCAAAGAGCAACAGGCGGCCGCATTAAAAACGATTGTGGGCGCTGAAGCATATAAACATTGGGCTGTCCTTCTTCAAAAAGGTTCAAAGGCTTTGGGGGATAATACTAAGGCGCTTGAAAAATCAGATGGAGCCGCCAAAAAGATGGCGGATACAATGCTGGATAATGCACACGGAAGCATAATAGCTTTTGAGTCAGCACTCGAAGGAGCAAAAATCAAACTGACGGAAAGTCTGCTACCTGCCCTGGGCGATTTAGCAAACAAGGGCAGCGACTTGATTATGATGTTTAATAATCTGGATTCCGGTACCGTGCAAACTATAGCGAAAACAGCCGTTCTGGCGACAGGTGTATTAGGAGTTACGACAGCCGTCGCCACGCTTACAGCTGGAATAGGGGCGCTTTTAGCGTTTACCGGTCCTGTTGGCCTTGCGATTGTCGGAGGTACAGCGCTGCTTGGCGGCATTTCAGTTGCTACTTACGCTTACACTGAACAATTGAAGAACCAGAAAAAGCAGCAAGAAGAGGCGCGAGAATCAGCCTTGCTTTACGGCGAGGGCGTTTCTAAAGCAACACAAAAATCTGCTTCCGCCTATGTGGATTTAAGGGAAAAGGCGGAACTACAGCTATTTGAATTGACCCGGGTATCGGGTTCAGAAGCTCAGAAGATGTCAGCTAAATTAGTTGAAACTTATGCCAATATGCGCGACCAGCTGATACAAGAACTTGAAGGGCTTAAAAAGGATGCTCTGGTTGTCTTAAAAGGGCTATACGCGGACACCGATGAGAAAACAAAAAAAGCCGGCGAAAAGATGACTGACAAGATGGTTGGCGCAATTGATAAAGATATGCAAGAGGCTAGAAATAAACTGAAACAGTTAAATGCTCTACAAAAAGAGACGGGCCTCGTCACTTCCAACATGAATGCCTCACAAAAGAAGCAATTCAATGACATTGTTTCCTATTTTGAATTGTCTACAAGTAAATTTGCGGCCAATCAAAAAGAAGCATTAGCAATGCAAAAAGTAGTAACGGATCAGCAAGGACAGCTTTCATTTAAACAAGCTCAGAAGTACAACAACGACATTAAAAAAGTCTATGACGATGGTAAACAAGCCGCCAAGAAAGACATGGAATACAGAAATGATGTTATTGAGAAGTTATTTGCGCAGGGATATATAGAGGCTGAACAAAGAAGATCATTACTGAGCAAAAGCACAGCTGACTATAATACAGCTTTAACCAAAAATACCGATGTCTACGAAAAAAACTCGAGAGCCTTGTTTTCTAAAATGTCGAGAGATGGGAAACTCCTTGATTTAGAAACAGGAAAGGCTCTTGAGAGACAAACGGAGTTTACTACTAACTCTATGGGAATAGCGTCGCAAGCTGAAGAACAGGAGGCCGCATATCAAGAACGATGGGCGGCACGGCAAATAGACTATCTTCAAAAATTAGGGCAGTCCAAAGAAAAAGCAATTGAGACAACCCAACAGGCTTTAGAAGAGTTTTACCAAGGTATGGGGATGACCAAAGAACAAGCCCGTGAAGAAGCAAGTCAGATGGTTGCCAATGTTGAAGGGGAATTAGATAAGCCGACAAGCGCCAGCCAATCAGGGAAGAAGGTTGCTGAGGATTTTTCTGCCGGTTTGAAGCAGTCCACACCAGCAGTGATTGGTGGGGGAACGGTCTTACAGCAAGCCCTTAACAATTCGCTTTCCGCAGATAATGCCACGCCCGCACAGGCCGGACAAAATAAAGGAAATGCCTTTCGTACAGGTATCAATTCTACAAAGCCCGGTAATGCACAAGCGGGGGCGTCTATACTCCAATCTGCTTTAAGCGAGATGAGGAAAGGCGGCGGGCAAGCAAATGCAGCAGGACAAAACAAAGGAAATAAGCATAAAGCTGGTTTAACGTCTACCAAAGGCGCCAATACATCTGCGGCCGGCTCTCTTAGCTCATCGGTAACGAGCAATTTAGCCAAAACCTCAGACGGCGGAGGCGGTAAAAAGGCCGGAACTGAATTAGCCAGCGGCGTTCTTAGCAAAAAAGGCTCAGCAAACAGCGCCGGAAAAAGTGTTGCAAACAGTGCAAAAACAGGGCTGAAAAGCGTTAAGACACAAGGTGTCGGTACCGATTTTGTTACTGGCTTTATAAATGGAATGGGATCAAAAAACAGCTCTCTCTTCAGTGCGGCATGGAATCTGGGGAAATCCGCCTTGCGGACCTTAAAAAAGTCAATTGACTCTCATTCTCCCTCCAAACTAACAAAAGCGGAAGGAAACAACTTTTCTGATGGGTTTGCGTTAGGGATAGAGGACAAAGCCAAAAACGTAAAACAAAGCGCTGCTTTTATGGCACAGAACGCGATGACCTCGTTTAAGCAGGAATTAAATCAGATGGCTTTCAATATAAAGGGGGCTGCTGATCAGCTCATTTCAATGAAGTCGGAGCTTACTGTTCGGAATGAAGTTGACACGCCTGCCTTAAACCAAAAACTCGACGCTCTAATCACACTTCTGTCACAGCAACAGTCTGGCGGGGCAGGCCAGGCCGCGATACCTCAGCAGCCTATTATCATCCATCCGGCTGCGGTGCATATGGACGGCCAACAAATTGCGACGATCGCTTTTGAAAAAGGAGATGGCAGGATACTTGACCAGAAAGCTGCAGACCGATACAACCAGAATGCCTATAAAGGCGGTGTCAGATCATAATGCTAGATTTATATATTGATTTTAATAACGGTATGGGGGAACAAAGTTTAACAGGCATTCTCCCCCGTTTTAAGGTACGCAGCTTCACGCCTGACTCACCGAATATTGAACGAGAAACAACAACCCTTCCAAGGATAAACGGTTTAGTACTGCCGCAACACCCCCGGGACGTTGTTTACAAAGAGAGAGGCATCAAGGTTGATTTTTTATTAGATTCCGTCATTGCCGAAACCTTTTATCAGAACCGGCATGAACTTTATTCATTGTTAGTGCAGCCGTTTCCTTATTATATTTCGACGGACCTTCTGCCTAACCGTCGGTTCCTTGTTACGTGTGACGGGAATTTTACTATCACCAAGGACAAACAGAAAAACCATGCCACATTTACAGTAGATTTCACGGACATTCTGGGGCTTGCCGAGTCGAAATATACCTCTTCTACCATCCAGAATTTCAATGGAGAGCACTGGAGTCCCGGCATGGGAATCCTTCGGAGAGATGATCTTGAATATCATTTCAAGAACCAAAAACGGTTCAGTGTTTACAATCCCGGCGGCGCCGCGGTCAACACTCTGCAGCATGATTATAACGTCTTTCTGTGGGCCAAAGGCACAAACGTAACCATTGTGAACCGAACGAACGGGGAAAAATTGAAAATTGAGCAGGAGCTAAAACGCTCGCAAAAAGTCACATTCATCAGGCAGTACACTGTAATCGGGGATAAGCGTCTGAAAACATCCGGCCGTCTGCCGACACTGGATGTAGGATGGAACGATTTTGAAATTATAAACTCAAATGACTTTGAAATTTTATTTGATACTCGTTTTTATTATAAGTGAGGAGGGATGACATGGCTGCGGCTGACTTTATTAAAAGCCTGGTACCAGGGGCGCAAAAGGTACGAAAAAAATATAATGTCCTTGCCAGCCTTGTCATTGCTCAAGGCTGTCTGGAAAGTGGGTTCGGCACGAGCGGTCTTTCCAAACAAGCTAACAATTTGTTTGGGGTAAAGGGAACCTATAACGGAAAATACGTGTTGATGTGGACCAGCGAGCAGGACAAATACGGAAATGTGGAGAGGGTACAAGCTAAATTCAGAAAGTACCCTTCATACGCTGAGAGTTTGGCCGATCTGGGAAGCTTATATAATCGTCTTGAGCGGTATAAAGCAGTGGTAGGGGAAACGGATTATAAAAAAGCATGCCGAGCCGTTCAAAAAGCTGGCTACGCAACAGACATCAACTATGCTAATAAATTAATTACCATGGTCGAACAGTATAAGTTGATGCAATATGACGATACGTCAGAATTGCCGAACGAGCCTGATGATCCAGAATCCCCAGAGACCCCAGAAGAGGAACCGAGCTTTCCGAGTAAAGAATACGCGGGTAACGACATCCCTCTTAATAAAAAATTGCCGTCAGATGTGGACTTTCCTCAACTGCATGTTTCCACGAAAGACGGAAATGACGTTGTGGAAGTAACAGGCGTGATCGTTGATCTTACAGACGATACTACCGGAAAAAAGAGCTTTACCTTTACAATTACCAAAACAGAGAGCAATGCGACTGAATTCGATTTACTGATCAACGACAATATTCTTTACATTGACGAAAGGAGGTTCAAACAACAAAAATACTATATTACAGATGTAGACCTGAAGCAGGCTAAAAACGTCCTGACAAAAACAATCACGGCCAACCACATTTTTACCGTTCTGCTTGCTGAGAATCGAGTGGATGATACAGTAACGAAGAAACTGACCGTAAAAGAGGCCTTTGACATTGCGTTAAAAGGTACTGATTTTTCATATGTGTTGGAAGAGCCTGAAAGTAAATTCGCTACCGCTGAAGAAGAAAATTTCGGTGATAAAAACTCCACTGAATTAATAGATCAGCTCATAAATGATTATGAGTTAGAGCTTGACGTGGATAATTATAAAATTCATGTCTATAAGAAAATGGGGAAAGAGATTCCTTTCACATTTGACTCTCGTTACAATATGCCGGGCATCAGTATCAAAACCAACTCGCAAAATTGCTCTACCCGTGCATGGGGATATGGTGCGATGTCTAAAGACAGTAAGAGCACAGGCAAAAAACCGAAATACGTATTTGAGCCGATCTTGTATATCCATCCAGAGGAAAAGAAATTCCTGCGGGAAGGGAAACCGAAGTGGGCCGACCCGATCAGAGACGAAACTATAAAAAAGTCGGGTAGCATGGTTTCTGCGCTGAAAAAACATGTGAATCCATATCCGGAAACAGTCGTCAGTGTGGATTATCAATATGTATACGAACCGAAATTGCTCAAAATTGAAAAGCCGTTCTGGAAAGGTGATACAGTCCACATTTTAGCCGACACAGCAGACGGAACGACTTATGAGGATGATGTGCGGCTCTTAACGATTCAATACAATCCGTTGAATCCATACAGCAGCCCGAAGCTGACTTTTGCCAATTTCAGAAAAGACATACAAGATATTGCAGTGAATCAGGCCAAGAAACTGAGAGAACAAAAACGATATATTGATCAAATACTCACAGCGCTTTGATAGGCGTTTTTTATTTTGTCGAAAAGGAGAGTGAATACAGTGTTGAGGTTGAAAAAAAATTACGATACCACTAGAAACTCTCGTTATGAGGATGAGCTATCTGGTGATATGGAAGCGATCGAGAGTAGCATAAACGGACTTGAAAGTGAAATTACCCGTCATAAGAAAGCTGCTACAGCACATACTTCTGAGCAAATTGATCACGGGGGCTTTTCTTTACGAACTTATATTGACAGTCTCTATAATCGGGTGCGCAATCTCATTCTTAATGCCGACGGGACAAATGTAAAAGAAGTAGTGGACGCCCGTGTTAATGCTGATGGGGAAATTGCCCCACTGCTGAAAGAGCGTCTCGACAAGGAATATAACAAACTTCTACGTAAGATCACCAGAAACGTTAACGTAGACGACTACGGGGCCGACCCTACCGGGGAGACAGACAGCACAGAAGCATTCAAAAGAGCGATTGGAAACGGAAAGGTGCGGCTCAATCTATCAGCCGGAGAATACGTGATAAGGGGCGTAAAGCTGCCGTCATGGACGTATTTGATCGGCCAGGGCATGGGCGTCACCACGCTAAAACTGCACGAGGACACGCCGGCCAGTGAGTGGGTTGTCACAAATGCTGATCATGCGAAAGGCAACCGGAATATCGTTGTGGAAGGTATGTCGCTTGACTGGAATCCTGATCGTCAGGGCGGCGTAGGCGCAACCGGAGGTGTACATTCAAGCTGTCTGCTTTTCGCGCAAGTAAAGTTTGGTATTGCGCGCGGCGTTGAAGGTATTAATCCCGGCTTACATTGTTTTGATGTATCAGCGCCTTCTTATGACATTACAGCAAAAGATTACACGGCAACGGGGAGCAAATATATTTGGATCGACAAGTGTGTCGGCTCGGGGTATGGTGACGACGGCATTACGACCCATTACAGCGAGTATATTTTCATCACAAATAATGTGATGACGAACCCGCGTGGCACCGCACACCGTAAAGGGGGAGCCAATTCAAACGGAATTGAAGTGGATGATGGCTCCAAGCATGTCTGGGTTATAGATAATTATACAGAGGGGAATGTGCGGGGCGTAGAGGTAAAAGCCCATAAGGAATGGCCGGCACCGAGTGACGTTCACATTCGCGGTCATGAATCATTTCGTGACGTTCGGTCATTTGATTTACGGCATATTGATCACCATCTTGTAAAAGACCCATGGAGCGAGACGGCTCGTGATGTGACGTTAGTAGACTGCACATCCCGGGAACCCGTCTATAATTCGCTTTATGAAGGATTAGCTCCGAAAGCCCTTGTCGTTTCGGCGTACCAGCGTGTTCAGATTATCGGATTCAAAGCCATAGGTGATCCAACATATGATTACAAAGACGGCTCGATCATTGCTTTCCAGTATAAGAGCAGGAAGATAACAGTAAACAACTTGCACATTACCGGATTTAAAAAGGCTGATTGTGACATTTATATTACCGGCGGCGAACAGATGACCGACGATGTATTTATTTCTGATTTTGTTATCCATGATTCCGCAAGAACCGGCATCGCGATAGGGGGCGGCGTATATAATGTTAACTTGTTAAATGGGCTTATGCATGTGGCAAGCGGAACGGCCGGCATTACATCCCCGAACACCAAGACCAATATTTTTCTTGTCAGAGCTTACGGCTATAAAGATGCGGCTGTCATTGCGGGGGAAAAGCATTCAGTCGTTCCGAATAACGTCAAGGGAGGCTTTCGAGCAGCTTCCGGCTCCGGCCATGCACTGACGAAATACAGTGCGATTATTGCGTGTACGGGGGCGACGTACGCGAAGGGTGAGCGCAATCTGCTTGCAGGAAATGCGGGAGGTTCTTCCTCGGAAGGATCGCGCAACGGTGTCATGTTTTCATACGATTCTCACACAACAGGAGACGGGGCGTCCTCGGGTGTCATGTTCTCCAAGGCTACTAAGAACAGCAAATCTTACACAATGGTTTTAGGCCATGGAAACGGCAAAGCCTCGGAAGCCAACAAAAAAATTGAATTAAACGCAAAGGGCGGAACAGTGCGGTCCACCGGCGCAATAGAAAGCGTATCGAATTTAAAAGACTTGGCGGAGTATTTTGAATCAGCTGACGGAGCAAAGATAGAGGCGTCTTATCTTGTAGCGTTAGAGGGCGACAAAATCCGTAAAGCTCAAGAAGGCGACAAGATACTTGGGGTCGTTTCCAAAACTGCCGGTGTTGTGCTTGGCGGAGCTGCCTTCTATTGGAATGATCGTTTTCTTCGTGATGAATTTGGCGGCATTATCTACCGAGAAGTATTTGACGGTGACGACATCATTTCGATTCCAGCTGAGAACCCGAACTATGACCCCGAAGCCGAGTATAAGCCTCGAGAGGAAAGAGACGAATGGCATATTATTGGTTTGATTGGCCAAGTCTTCGTGCGGGTGGATGATACCGTTAACATCGGTGATAGTGTTTCAGCAGTTGACGGCATCGCAACAAAGGCGGAAAGCGGCGGCTACGGAACCGTGATGAGATTAGAATCCCCGTATGATACGGAAAAGGGATACGGCGTGGCTCAAATGATGGTTACGCCGCAGCACTAAGGAGGGATAAGCGACGATGTATAAAACGGGCAGCGTGCCGATCAACATTAATACAAATCCAATCAATGGCCGGAGTACAAATATACAATTTATGACGCAGGACACTGGCAGCGCAAAGCTGTTTTTTTCTTTTACAAAGGATGGTGTGCCGTTGCCTCTGTCAGCCGTAGATGCAAAAATTGTCCTCCTGTATGATGATGGATCGTTTTATAAAAAGAGCCTCACCATCACTGACAAGGTAAACGGCACAGCGGAATATGTGTTGTCCAATGCAGAACTCAAGCATTACGGAACGGTTAAGGCGGAAATCAAACTATATTACACGAACGGCCAAGCGCTGGCGACTTCATTTTTTACTTTCTCTATCGCCAAAACGTTAGAGGATCAGAACATCGTTCCGACAGCTGATTATTACATTGATGATTTTGAAACGCTGAGAGACGGGATAAACCACATCGTCGAAGAAATCAGTCAGACTGTCGAGGAATTACAGAAGAAATTTGCCGATCTGGAAGCTATTGAAACGAAAGAGGGCGCGCAGAAAAAAGCGAATGCTGCAGAGGAAAAGGCCAAGGCTTATACAAATGAACATGCGAATGATGAAGAAAAGCATATTACGGCTGCCGAAAGAAAGGCGTGGAATGCCAAGGAAACCCCCTCCGGCGCGCAAAAGAAAGTAGACGCCCATGCGAACGATCAAGAAAAGCATGTTTCTGCAGCAGATCGGAAGGCTTGGGACGCCAAGGAAACCCCTTCGGGTGCTCAGGATAAAGTAAACACGCACGCCAGCAACACTGACATTCACGTTACGGCCGAAGATCAAGCTTATTGGGATGATATGACCCGGCAGTTCAAAGCCCATAACTACAACCAAGAGAGGCACACCTCTGCAGCTGAACGGAAGATATGGAACGGGGCTGCCACCTATGCAAACATCATGCTGAAGAACGGAGCCACCGCAGGGACGCGGACACCGATGTACGCAAAGTGGGGGGCGTTTTTAATCTTACGGGGGCATGTGAAAACAGACGCCGAAATTATATTCGGCTCCATCCCCGCGGAATACGCACCTGCTGGCGGTTCCGTTATAACAGTGCCGTTAAGTGGTACAGGCGGCACAGCCAATTTAATCATTTATGATGATGGAGACTTGAAAATAAAATACCCGGACCCGGCGGACTCAAGTAAGATGGGCGGAGGCTACTATCTGGATGTGGTCGTGGGCTTTCAGGAAGGAGGGACAGCATGATTCAGGTTTATGAGTATGATGAAAATTTCATTTTGACCAAACCCGTTCCAATTGAGCCTGATGAAGAAGGAAACTATACAATTCCTGATAATTGCACAATGGTCCAGCCTCCTTCTTTTATAAAGGCGATGTATCATCCAACTGAGAAGATATGGACGGAGGCGGCCACAGAGGAAGAGAAAAAATCCTTGGAAAAGCAAATTGAAAGCGGACGGGTTCCTTCTCCCGTCGATGAATTGAAAGCTCAGAATGCGGCCATTACAACGCAGCTTGCGGAAGCGCAGAGCCTGGCCGAGTCACAAGCGCAAATGATTGCCAATCTTTATCTAATGCTGGCGGAGGGAGGGAAAGGGGTATGATGGATTGGTTTACAAGCGTTAAAACCATCTACGGATGGGGGCCGCAGTATTACAGTAATGCAGACGTGGCCCGTTTTGTGGAGTGGGGAAGAATTACAGAAGATGAATACAAACAAATAACCGGCTTAACCTATCCGATGACAAAACAGCCTGTCAGTGTGGATTTAGGCGGCGCCGCAAACTGATCAACACCCGGAGAGGTGTTTTTTATTTTGCCTCGAAGGAGGTGATAACAATTGGAGGGAATATACGTGTGGATGAATTTTGAGAGCTTACAGATCGCAAGAGCATATCTTTTTGGGGAGGTGAAATATCTTGATTTAATGCTGGTGCTGAACATCATTGACATTATTACCGGTGTGATAAAGGCATGGAAATTCAAGGAGCTTCGGAGCCGTAGCGCATGGTTCGGCTATGTCCGTAAAATGCTCAGTTTCCTTGTGGTTATCGTGGCGAATGCTATTGATACGATTATGGATCTGAACGGCGTCCTGACCTTTGCGACCGTTCTTTTTTATATTGCAAATGAGGGCCTTTCCATCACAGAGAATTTAGCGCAAATCGGCGTTAAAATTCCGGCAGTCATCACTGACCGGCTCCATGTAATTGAAAGCGACAACGATCAGAAAACAGAAAAAGACGATCAGGCAGCAGGTTAATCCGGCGGCCTTTTTATATTTCAAAACAGAATAGGAGACGATGAAAAATGGTGAAAATCACAAAAGACTTTATTCCAGTAGGACATAATAATAGACCGGGATACGCAATGGACCCGGCATACATCACAGTTCACAACACGGCGAACACAGCAAAAGGGGCAAACGCAGCCATGCACGCCCGTTATGAGAAAAATCCAGAAACACCTACCAGCTGGCATTTTACGGTTGACGAAAAAGAGATATATCAACATCTGCCATTGAATGAAAACGGATGGCACGCGGGAGACGGAAACCGCGGAAACGGCAACCGGAAATCTATCGGTATTGAAATTTGTGAGAATAGCGATGGGGATTTTGAGAAAGCCGTGGCGAATGCTCAATGGCTGATCAAAAAGCTCATGAAGGAGCAGGGCATTTCCCTTGCAAATGTCGTTCCGCATCAACACTGGTCCGGTAAGTATTGTCCGCGCAAATTGCTTGATCGGTGGGACTCTTTTAAGGCCGGTATAAGCGGCGCGCCATCTTCACCAGCGAAGACAGAAACCAAGACAGGCGGGGCGACGTACACCGTCAAGAAAGGCGATGCTCTTTCTGTCATTGCACAGAAAAACGGCGTGAGCATGGCCACCCTGCAAAAGTTGAACGGTATCAAGGACCCGAATTTTATCAAAGTCGGCCAGGTATTAAAGCTGACTGGCTCGGTCAGCTCTTCATCCGGTAAAAAGAAATCATCTTACACGCTACCGTCAGGCATTTTTAAAGTGACAAGCCCATTAACTAAGGGAACGGCTGTGAAACAAATTCAGACGGCCCTGGCGGCTCTTTATTACTATCCGGACAAGGGAGCAAAGAACAACGGAATAGATGGCTATTACGGGTCCAAAACAGCAAATGCGGTCAAACGATTCCAGTCCATGTATGGTCTGTCTGCTGACGGCATCTATGGGCCGAAGACAAAGGCGAAGATCGAAGCCCTATTAAAATAAAAAGCCCTCTGAGAGGGCTTTTTTTATTGTCATGAGTTTTCATTGTTTCTTTTTTTTATAGTCTCATTAATCTTCATAATAATATAAATTGGAATAAACAAAAAAATGAATAGTAGCGGAAAACTCAAGGAACTACCATAATAAACAATAACACCACAAATTAAAGCAATAAGTATTGTCATGATCAACTCTCTCATTTTTCACACTCCTTTTTTCAAATAATAGCACATAAATTCTAAAAAAAGGTAGCGTTTACAAAAACGAACCTTTATACTGGTAATCGCAAGAAAAAATACCAAATGGAGGGATTTTTTTGAAAGTTTATAAGTCTTTGACGGTCGGTATTCTTTCGTTGTCACTTGCGTTTAGCGGAATAACTTCGGCTTTTGCCACAGAAAAGAAAGAGAATTATAGGAATGATATTGCTGTTTCCGAAACTTTGGACCCGAATTCAAGCATTGAGAATTTGATGATATATCATACTGCTGGAATAAATTTATATGACTCAAGCAATGTCTTGAAAAACAAATCTGATGTACAAGCGAAATGGGACGGGCAATTCAAATCAGATTATACTATCCCGGCTTATGTAGTTGCTTCAGCGGCATCAGGCGGCATGTGGCATATTACAAGATATTTGACTGCAACCTTTAATTTAGGCGGAGCTGCGGCTGCTGCATTTACAAGCATGGTAACAGGTTATGTTGCTTCAAAGGGTGATATTCGTTTAAAATCCACAGAAAAATACAAATGGCTCGTTAGGTACACGAAAGCGAAATACGAAGCAACAACAAAGATATATAAAAAAGGAAAATACAAGACAACTAAAACGAAGACATGGATTTCCGAAGCTGATCCGAATATTGATTCGGTTGAGTAAATAAAAATATAAAAACCCTTCTCGAAAGAGAGGGGTTTTTGCATATAAAAATTATTCTTTAGTCACATAAACGTCCGCTTTATTCAAAAGTGGGACTCGTTTGAAATTAACTTTGTAGCCATCTTCGGTCCACGCATCATCATATTTATTATCATCAAAAAAGGAGGCTGCTCTTTTATAATCAAGATCAAGGCTGTCAAGAAGAATGATCGCACACCCAATTGACTTAACTGGTAATTCCTTAGTTGTTCCGAAAGCTTGCATATGAAACCCAGTGAAGTTTTTGTTTTTATCATAGTTTATATTGAGCTGGTAATTAAGAAACCCGTTATCTGATGAGTCGGTTTCAGATGCAACAATTTGAGTGTATGTATCCTTATTGTTTTCTTTTCTTATATCGCTCTCAAGATCAATCTTTTTTGGTAATGTCGGCATATTCTCCATTTCAGCTAGACTGTCTATTGAATCATCATAACGAGAAGCAAACTCCTTTAAAAAGGCTTTCTCGGATGATTGAGTGTCTTTTTTAGTGGCTGAGCTATGACCGCAACCCGCAAGAAGTAATAATAAAAGAATAACAATCAGTTTCTGCATTTATTCCTCCCCCTAAAATTAGTCGATGATTCCATCTTAAAGCAAAAAAGGTCTTGATTCTATCCTTCAAATCAATTTATCTGACAGATGCTTTTCAGTGGCAACATTTTGGCAACAAATTCATAAAAAAATAGCTTAATTTATTCAAAGTTTCGGTGACAAAAACATTAATTTATCAACGTTTTTTCACCTTTTTTAAAATATATAAATACACTATGATAGACTCCCACCGTCTCCATACATAACGCCGAAACCGCAGTGTTATCAAGGCTTTCAAAGCTTTCGATGGCACTGCGGTAACATTTTGGTAACACTTTTTAAAATTCTTCGTTTTCTCCCTTTGTGCTGAAAGGAAGATGGCTTTCGTGTTAATGCCATACCTCCTCCTATCTAAATTCCTGCCTGTTCATTTTAATTTCTCTTACTACTCATTCAATACTTAAAAAGGATAATCTAAAAGATGTGCTGCTTTTGCTTTATCCTATTATTTTGTATTATCCGTTTGTATAATTGTGGCAAAAAAAGCTGTCCAGGAAATACAGTAAAGAATAGAGATAAAGCCAACAGAATTACTATGCTCTTTGTTTTAATTGTTTTCAGAATGAAATGAAAGATAGGGATCGAATTGCGGAGTATTTTCTTCAGTCTCGTACATGGACTTCTGTTTAGATTTTAAATGAAATTGTTTAAATTTTTCGGTTTATACTTGAAGTTAGTGAAGAGTATTAGCTATTTCGGGAATTACATACAATATAAACTAGAATTAATTCATGTTATCATTGTTTTATGGGAGGTGACGACATGAGTAAAATGAAGAAGGCTCAATGTACCAACCTAAACGAAAGATTAAGCACTTAACCACCAATAAGTATTTTTGATGAGCATTGAAAAATTTTATAGTAAGGATTGAAAAGATTCAAGAATAGGGAGGGCAGATCATTGTTTTTTAAAACTAGTAGAAATACGGATGAAAAGAGCACTAATATAGCTTTCTATTCTTTATTCATCTATTGGTCAGGTTTTTTATTGATAAATAGTATCCTTGATTTTTTTAACAAGGGTTTAAAGATAAATTCACTTTTGTTATTAATATCAGGCTTAATAGTTTTTTTTGTTAGTGAATTTATATCAAAATGTATCAGAAAAATAAAAAATAAAAAAGTGTGAGCGAAAGCTCACACTTTTTTATTGAGACCTGCAACTATATGTATTCGTTGCTCCTGAACCCATTTTTGTAATAATAATGCCTTTTCCTTTAGAATTGCAGGCATTTATAGTACCCATACCTAAAAGCGGTACCGCACCTAACATTAATGTAAGTGCAGTTGGGCTTTTAGCAAAAATTTTAGCTATAGCTGTAGCTGTACCCCAAAATCCACTATTAATTCCAACAGCAGCACTCAATTGTTTTATTTGTGAGTTGCTAATTTTATATTCTTTATAGTTTATAACTCCCATTGTTGTTACAATGTGTTCAACAGGTTTAATAACTTCACTTCTATTTAACTCGTCAATATACTCTTTGAATATGATCAACGCGTCAGTGCCTGTCAAAGAAGCAGATGTTTGATTTTCATAATTTACAATAGTATCATACAGCGTTTTTGCTGCTAAACTCAGTTGACTTATATCTTCTGGAGAATTAGATGATAGATTTTTCATATCCAATTTTTCATCTAATTCATTGATAGCATCAACTAATACTGCAGTGTTTTTTACATCTTTTCCAGGTACAGTTATCGTGTCATCTTCTGACGTTTTCACGGTGGCTAAAGTGCTAATAGGAAAAATGCTAAATAAAAGCACTAGCGATAATAGAAAAACAAAAGATTTTTTCATCTATAACCCTCCTCATAAGATTCAATTAAATTCTACCAATAATAAATAATACAGTAAATAACTAGAATATTAATTTCTCCTTAACAAGTGTGAGGTGAGTTATAATAACGGGTCGAAGGTAATGGATCAAGGTGTATCCTGCTAAATATAATTCGAAGAAAAAAGGAGTCCATGTGAATGATAGTCGTCATCATAGACGGAAAAGATGTTACAAGCACAGAAGCTTTACACCGAATCTTAAAAGATCAATTAGATTTCCCGGACTTTTATGGTGAAAATCTGAATGCCTTATGGGATTGTCTGACAGGCTGGATAGAATATCCGCTGACTTTGGTGTGGAAGAATTTTGAGATCAGTCAGAAGGCATTGGGTTCGGATGCTGATGATGTCTTGGAGCTGTTTCAAGAGGCTCAGGAAGAGTTAGAGAATCGGTTTGTCATTCAAATCGATCAGCCGTCAGCCGGGACAACGGACAGGCACTAAAAAGTGCGTACTTCCCCTCATCCATTTTTCTACCCGATAATAGGGACGGAAGGTTTCAGGCTTTCGATTTCTGTCCATATATAAGAAGAGACTTGCGATAGGGAGGAATGGATGATGGACTTGCAGTTGAAAGGGAAGACGGCGCTTGTGACGGGATCTACGTCAGGCATCGGGAAGGCGATTGCGGCTTCGCTGATTGCAGAAGGTGCGGCCGTGATCATTAACGGCCGCCGTGAAGAAAAGGTGAACGAAACGATCCGGGAACTAGAGAAACAGACGCCGGATGCCCGTCTCTATCCGGCCGCATTTGATTTAGGCACGGCGGAAGGATGCGGCGCGATTTTTCAGCAGTATCCGGATGTGGATATTCTCGTCAACAATTTAGGAATCTTTGAACCTGCGGAATACTTTGATATTCCTGACGAAGAGTGGCTCCGGTTTTTCGAGGTGAATATCATGAGCGGCGTGCGGCTGACACGCCGGTATGCAAAGCGGATGATTGAGCGGAAGGAAGGACGGGTGATCTTTATCGCGAGTGAAGCGGCCGTCATGCCTTCTCAGGAAATGGCTCATTACAGCGCTACGAAAACAACGCAGCTGTCGCTGTCACGCAGTCTGGCCGAGCTCACGGAAGGGACGAATGTGACGGTGAATACGGTCATGCCCGGCTCCACGAAAACAGAGGGCGTCGAAACAATGCTGGAGTCGCTTTATCCCGGTGAAAACCTGACAGTGGCTGAAGCGGAGAGACGATTTATGAAGGAAAATCGTCCGACGTCGATCATTCAGCGATTGATCCGTCCGGAAGAGATCGCTCATTTTGTCGCCTTTTTAAGCAGCCCGCTGTCGTCTGCCATTAACGGATCTGCATTGCGGATCGACGGCGGCTTGGTGCGGAGCATTATATAAGATGAACATACAAAAACCCCCGTAAAGCGGGGGTTTTTTTAATGCGGATCACGCTGAAACCGGCTGATGATCCTGCTGATTAAATCTTTTGTGGCACAGTCAAAATGCTCTTCTTTTTGGTTTGTCAACAGCCCGACCGGCGGTGAAATTGTTAAGTTATGGATCGGAATGACCTTCGTGCCCTCGATCGGCTCTGAATGCGCCGTCGCCGTAAAGATTGAGACGCCGATATTTTCCCTGACATAGTATTGGTGAGCCATGCTGCTGGTCAGCTCCATTTTTCGATAGCTGCTGCCGATGGCCCGCTGCAGGTGCTGTTCAATTTGAATCCGGATCGGGCAATTGGCGGGCGTAAAAATCAGGCATTCATTTTCTAAATCTTCGAGATTAACGCTTGCTTTGGCGGCAAGGGGATGTCTGTTGGACACGATGACATTGAGCGAGTCATGGAAAAACGGATCGAAATAATTTTCCAGAATCAGCTCCGGCTCGCCGCATACCGCAAAATCAATGGCGCCCTCCAGCAGTTTGCGGCTGCATGTATTGGCATCATCCACGCTGACATTGACCGACATGTCCGGATAATCATTTAAGAAACCCCGCAGCACGGCAGGGAAGATCAGGCTTGCCGTCGGTTCGGATATGCCGATCTGAATAAGGCCGGCCTGGCCCTGTCTGATATCGGCCAGAGTATGGTCAAGCACCTCGTATTGCGCGAGAAGCTGCCCGGCCCGCTCATGAAACAGCCGCCCCGCCCTTGTCAGCTTCAGCTTCTTTCCCCGTTCAAACAGCTGCGCGCCTACATCCTGTTCCAGCTGTTTAATCCGCATTGAAATCGTCGGCTGTGAGTAGTTCAGAATTTCGGCGGCCTTATAAAAGCTGCCTGACTGTACGATGGTATGAAACGTTTTAATGGTGCGTAATTCCAACGAAATCCCCTCCCGGCTGTTCATTAATTTTCTTGAACCTTTCCTTTACTTTTTTTGATTAGTCAAACAAATCAGTTTGCTTTATAGTATAAACAATCAAAGCTTAGTAAACAAATTGGAATTATATATTTTTGCGGGGAGAGTGACCGGAATGAGTGAAGACATATTTCGATTGGCTGAGAAAAAGGATGCGCCGGAGTTTTTAGAGCTGCTGTACAGCGCGTTTCAGCCGATCCGCAATTTGGAGATTGACTGGCCGTCGGCGCGGGCCGACATCGATATGGTAACGGAAAATATTGAAAATCATTCAGCCGTCGTGCTCGAACGGGACGGACGGATTCTTTCAACAATTACGATCCGTTTTCCGTGGGAGAGTGACACGCCTCCGTCAAAATATCCGTTTGTCTGGTGGTTTGCGACGCTTCCTGAGCTGAAGGGGCAGGGCATCGGCAGCAAACTTTTGACTTATGTGGAGGAACATGTGCTGCGGGATACGCTGAAGGCCCCGGCCATCACGCTCGGCACTTCGGCGCGCAAGCATCCCTGGCTTGTAGATATGTACAGACGGAGGGGATATGAAGTGTATTTTGAGCAGGAGAAAGACGGAGACATCGGAGTCATGATGAGAAAGGTGCTCATACCGGAGCGGTTTGACGCGTCGCTGTTAGGCACACCGAGCTGGGCGCAATGATAAAAAAACGGATCAGAGCCGGCTGTCTGCTTCTGCTGCTCGGCGTGCTGGCCGGGTGCGGGCAAGGAGAAAGCACGAAAGCGGGGAGCGGCGTGCAGACCGTTATCGTCGGCACGGGAACTGATTTTCCGAACATTGCTTTTATGGATGAAAAAGGCGAGCTGACCGGCTATGACATTGAAGTGATGAAAGCCATTGATGAACAGCTGCCGCAATACAAATTTGTCTTTAAGACGATGGATTTTTCGAATCTGCTTACAAGTCTCGGAAACCGGAAAATTGACGTGATCGCGCACAATATGGCGAAAAACAAGGAACGGGAGAAACGCTTTTTGTATCACAAAATCCCGTATAACTACTCGCCGATGTACATTACGGTGAAGGCGGATAATGACGCGATACACACGCTCCGGGATTTAAAAGGGAAAACCGTCATCGTCGGCGCGACGTCAAATGCGGCGGATTATATGACGGCATACAACAAGTCCCACGGCAGCCCGATACACTTGAAATACGCCGGGCAGGGCGGCAATGATACAGCGAACCAAATTGAGACAGGACGTGCTGACGCCACCGTATCCACGCCGTTTGCCGTCGATTTTCAAAATAAGACGCACGCGTTCAAACAAAAGACGGTCGGTGATGTGCTGCTCGATACCGAGGTGTATTTTATGTTCAATAAAAACAGCCAAACCCTGGCGGACGATACGGATCGGGCGATTCAAAAGCTTGAGAAGGACGGCACATTGAAAAGGCTGAGTGAAAAATGGCTCGGCGCGGATTATTCAAAATCAAGTTTCACGAAATAATTGAAGCAGAAAACGGGGCGATCACATGAAAATAAGACTGGCGGTCATGTCATTAACAATTGCGGCAACGGCGGCGTTATCAGCCTGCGGCGCGGGCGGGGAGGCGGCATCAGGCAATCAGAAAAACGTGAAGAACATTACGGTCGGCACCGGCACTCAATTTCCGAATATTTGCTTTATTGATGATAAAGGCAAATTGACGGGCTATGACGTTGAGCTGGTGAAAGAGCTTGACAGGCGCCTGCCGGACTATCGATTCACCTTTAAAACGATGGATTTCTCCAACCTGCTTGTCAGCCTCGGCCAGCATAAAGTCGATATCGTGGCTCATCAAATGGAGAAAAGCGCCGAACGGGAGAAAAAATTTCTGTTCAATCAAGTCGCGTATAACAACTTCCCGCTGAAAATCACGGTGCTCCAAGATAATGGGAACATTCACGGCATTAATGACTTGAAAGGAAAGCGGGTCATTACAAGTCCGACGTCAAACGGCGCGCTTGTGCTGAAAAAATGGAATGAAAAACACGGCAGTCCGTTTGAAATCGCCTATGCCGGCCAAGGTTCAAACGATGCGGCCAATCAGCTGAAATCCGGCCGCGCCGATGCAACGATTTCAACGCCGTTTGCTGTCGATTTTCAAAACAAAACGAGCGCGATCAAAGAAAAAACGGTCGGCGGAGTGCTGTCAAATGCCAAAGTGTTCTTTATGTTTAACAAAAATGAACAAACGCTGAGCGATGACATTGATAAAGCGCTCAAGGAAATCATTGATGACGGCACGCTTAAAAAGCTGAGTGAAAAGTGGCTCGGCGCGGATTATTCAAAGGAGCAATATTAAGTGAAAAAGAGAGGGACCGGCAATGGAAAAAGCGTTTGATATCAGTATGATCGCGTCCTTTGTGCCGACATTGCTCGGGTATTTGCCCGTCACGCTGTATATATTGGCGGTGTCTTTGCTGTTCGGCTTTCTATTGGGGCTGCTTTTGGCGCTGCCCCGCATCTATCGCATTCCCGTTTTGAATCAGTTTGCGAAGCTGTATATCTCTTTTTTCAGAGGAACGCCCATCATGGTGCAGCTGTTCATTGTATTTTACGGCATTCCGGCGCTCACGGCGCTCGCCGGAATTGATACCTCTAAAATGGACCCTTTGTATGCGGCCATCGCCACGTACGCGCTGAGCAGCGCGGCAAGAGCGGCCGAAATCATCAGGGGAGGTGTGAACAGCGTCGACCGCGGGCAGGCGGAGGCGGCGTTCAGCATCGGGCTGAACGGGGGGCAGACATTCCGGCGCATCATTCTGCCGCAGGCGCTTGTGCAGGCCTTTCCCAACATCGGGAATATGGTGATCGGTTTCTTAAAAGATACATCACTCGCTTTTTCGATCGGGGTGATGGATATGTCGGGCAGAGGACAGACCTTGATTACATCGAGCAATCATTCTCTTGAAGTGTATATCTCGCTGTCTGTTCTGTATTACGCGGCCGCCCTTTTATTTGAATGTGTCTTCAGATGGGCCGAAAAACGAATCAAGAAAGATGAGACGCGCCTTGTGACGGTTTTTGACATGAGCGCGCACGGCTGAAAAGGAGGGAGAGCAGTGGAGCTGGACATTCCATTTATCGGAACTGCGATAAAACAAATGTTGAAAACCGTTCCGCTTACATTGGCGATGACGGTCATTCCGATTATTGCCGGATTTTTCATAGCTCTCGGCAATATCACGGTGCGTATATTCCGCATCAAATGGCTGCTGGCCTGCTCAGCGTTTTACGTGTCTTTTTTCCGCAGCACCCCGGCGATTCTCCATATCATGCTGATTTATTTAGGGGTTCCGCTGATTGCCGAACAATTCAGCCGCGCGTTTCATCTCGGCTGGTCGGCCAATCAGATTCCGGTCGCCGTGTTTGTCATCATGGCACTGTCATTAACGGCAGGCGCCTATATGACGGAAATTCTCCGATCCGGGATCATGGCCGTCGATACGGGGCAGGCGGAGGCGGCATATTCAATCGGCCTGACGCGGGGCCAGATGATTCGGCGTGTGGTTCTGCCGCAGGCGTTCATGATATCGCTGCCGAACTTCACCAATATAGGCATCGGCTTTTTGCATACCACTTCCATCGCGGCAATTGTTGCAGTGCCTGAAATTACAGGAACGGCGACGATTGCGGCATCCGATAACTATGCGTTTCTGGAAGCATTTATCGGGGCGGCCGTGATTTATTGGGGATTAACGCTGATTCTCGAAGCAGTAAACAGTCTGGCGGAAAAAAGAGCGGCCAGATATCAAGGAGGCGCATTATGATCGAAATCCGAAACATTCAGAAACATTTTGGCAGTCATCACGTGTTAAAGGGGATCAATTTAAGTGTCCGGAAAGGAGAAGTCGTGACGATCATCGGTCCGAGCGGTTCCGGGAAAACCACTTTTCTGCGCTGCCTTAATTTGCTTGAGCGGCCGGATGAGGGCGCCATTTCGCTGCACGGTGAAGTCATTAACTGCAAAAAGCCTGCCAAAAAAGACATTCTCAGACTGAGGAAACAGACGGCGATGGTTTTTCAGCAATATCATTTGTTTTCGCATAAAACGGCAATTCAAAATGTCATGGAAGGCCTGACGGTCGCAAGGAAAATGAAAAAATCAGATGCGTACGCCATTGCCGAGCGGGAACTGGCCAAGGTGGGGCTTCAGGATAAATTGCATGCCTATCCGAATCAGCTGTCGGGAGGACAAAAGCAGCGGGTCGGGATTGCCCGGGCGCTTGCCATTCATCCTGATGTGATGCTGTTTGATGAACCGACCGCAGCCCTTGATCCGGAGCTTGTCGGCGAGGTGCTTGAGGTGATGCTTAACATTGTGCGGACCGGCGCCACCATGATCATTGTCACACATGAGATGGAATTCGCCAGAAGAGTGTCCGACCAAATTGTGTTTATGGATGAAGGAGCAATCGTGGAACAAGGAACGCCTGAGGAAGTTTTTCACAAGACGAAAAAAGAAAGAACGAAGAAGTTCCTCCGCCGCGTGCTGCCTGATTACGGTTATGACATAAAAGAGCGCATAAAGGAGCCTGTCGTATGATTCGTTTAAGCATTTTAGATCAAAGTGTCACCGCGGAAAACCAAACCGCAGAAGAAGCCTTGCGGCAAACGGTGAAATTGGCTCAGGAGGCCGAACAATACGGATATGACCGTTTCTGGGCGGCGGAGCATCATAACAATGAAGAGATAGCGGGATCAGCGCCGGAAATTGTTCTGGGGTATCTTGCCGCAAGCACGAAAAAAATCCGTCTCGCATCCGGCGGGGTGATGCTGCAGCATTACAGTCCTTATAAGGTGGCGGAGCAGTTCCGGGTTCTGTCCGCCCTTGCTCCCGGCCGTGTGGCGCTCGGTGTCGGCAAAGCGCCCGGCGGATTTCAGCTGTCAACCGATGCGCTGCAGCGGGAGCTTATCCAGCCCGCCCGTTTGTTTGAAGAAAAGCTTGAGGAGCTGACTCATTTCATCCGAAATGATTTTCCGGACTCGCACCGCTACGCGTCATTGCGGCCGACGCCGCATACTGAGTATGCGCCTGACATCTTTTTACTCGGCGGCAGCGCGGAAAGCGCGATATCCGCGGCCAAACTCGGCATTTCCTTCGTTTTCGCCTATTTCATAAACGGTGAAGAGGCTGCGTTAGAAAAAGCGCGCCACGCCTTTGACGAGCATCTGCCGAAAGGATCGAAGGCGGAATTTCACCTTGCGCCGATGGTATTTACCGCACATACAAAAGCAGAAGCGGAAAAACACGTCGTATCGCGTGAGTCGGTCAAAATCATTCTCGAAGACGGCAAAAAGGTGAATGTCGGTTCCCGGGAACAAGCGGAAGCGTTTCTTGAACAAGTCACGCAGCCATATAAGCTGATCACACAAAAGACGGGTGTGATTGCCGGGACAAAAGAAGAGACCGCCGCCGAGCTGCGACGATTATCCGTTCAATACAGCATTACCGATTTTGTGATTTTGTCGCCTATCAAAAACGCTGAGGAAAAACGATTGTCTTACCGGCTGTTAAGCGAAGCGGTGCAGCCGGCCCCACAATTATAGGAGGGATGAACATGAGTCATGAAGTAAACGTAGTGGTCTGGAGCAAACAGGGCTGCTCCTATTGTGATGAAGTGAAAGGATATTTGCGGGAAAAAGCCGTGGCATACGAAACAATTGATGTGACAGAGCGGGACGAATTGCGTGACGTGCTGCAGACGAAGTACGGCATCCGTCATGTTCCCGTCGTTGAAATCGGCAGCGGTGACAGCCGTGTGTATCAGGCCGTTACTCAAGTCGGCATTGAACATGTAGAACGGGCGCTTGCCGATTACGAGGGGAAAAAGGGGGTGAGAAAATGAGCCGGACGGATCTAATTCAATTCGGAGTCATGATTCACGGTGTCGGCGGCACAACGGACGGCTGGCGTCATCCCGACGCCGATCCGACAGCAAGCACGAATGCGGCGTTTTACAGGCAAAAAGCGCAGACTGCTGAAAGAGGGCTGTTCAGCTTTGCTTTTATTGCGGACGGCTTGTTCATTTCTGAAAAGTCCATCCCGCATTTCTTAAATCGGTTTGAGCCGATCACTATTTTATCGGCGCTTGCCGCCTCTACAACCCATCTTGGTTTAATCGGCACATTTTCCACCTCGTTCACTGAGCCGTTTACCATCGCAAGACAGCTGATGTCTCTTGACCATATCAGCGGCGGCAGGGCGGGCTGGAATCTCGTCACCTCTCCGCAGGCGGGAGCCGCGCGCAATCACAGCAAAGAAAGCCTTCCCGACCACAGCCGGCGCTACGACATCGCCCAGGAACATGTGGACGTGGTGCGCGGTCTGTGGAATTCCTGGGAAGAAGATGCCTTCGTCCGCAACAAAGAAACCGGGCAGTTTTTTGACCCTGACAAACTGCATCGCCTGTATCACAAAGGCGAGTATTTTCAAGTGGAGGGCCCGCTGAATATCGGCCGGTCCAAACAGGGAGAGCCGGTCGTTTTCCAAGCGGGGTCTTCAGAAACCGGCCGGTCGTTTGCCGCGAGGAATGCAGATGCAGTCTTTACGCACTCCAATTCACTTGAGGAAACGAAAGCTTTTTATGATGATGTGAAGAAGCGGGCGGCGGATTACGGCCGGGATGCTTCCAAGCTGCGGATCTTTCCGGGAATCAGTCCGATTATAGCCGGTTCACAAGAAGAAGCGGAAGCGAAATATCAGGAATTCGCCGAGCTGATACCGATAGAGAACGCCGTTAAATATGTGGCCAGATTTTTTGACGATTATGATCTGAGCCGTTTTCCGCTGGATGAGCCGTTTCCTGATTTGGGCGACGTCGGGAAAAACGCGTTTCAAAGCACGACAGACCGTATCAAAAGAGAGGCGAAAGCCAGGAATCTTACGCTGCGTCAAGTGGCGCGCGAAGCCGCGTTTCCGCGAACCAACTTTATCGGGACACCGGAACGTGTGGCATCATTAATTGAAACATGGTTTCAGCGGGAAGCGGCGGACGGGTTTATCATTCACTCTGACATCCCGGGCATGCTTGAAGCCTTTGTAGATCAAGTCATACCGATCCTTCAGGAAAAGGGGCTGTACCGAAAAAGCTATCCGGCGGATACACTGCGGGGGAATCTCGGGTTGGATATTCCGGTCTGCAAACCAAATCCGATTTTGAGCAGAAACTAAATGTTTCTGCTTTTTCTGCTGCTTGCCATTCCCGTCATTACAGCCTTTTTTAAAAAATATACTGATTTCGAGATATTATTGTTGCGAAAAGAATTTTTTGTAACTATAATTATTACAGAACTGATCAGTATAAAAAAACATTCATATTTCATAATAAATGTGTGTGTAATTTGAAAACGAAAGGGCTGTTTACAATGGCAAAAGTACTTTATATCACTGCTCATCCTCATGATGAAAAGACATCTTACAGCATGGCGACAGGAAAAGCGTTTATCGATTCTTATAAAGAATCAAACCCGAATGATGAGGTTGTACATATCGACCTTTACAAAGAGAACATTCCTCATATCGACGCGGATGTATTCAGCGGCTGGGGAAAACTTCAATCCGGCACAGGATTTGAAGAGCTTTCTGAAAACGAAAAAGCGAAAGTCGGCCGTCTGAACGAGCTGAGCGATCAATTCGCGTCAGCTGACAAATACGTATTCGTCACACCGCTTTGGAACTTCTCATTCCCGCCTGTTATGAAAGCGTACCTTGATTCTGTGGCTGTAGCCGGAAAATCATTCAAATATACAGAGCAAGGCCCGATCGGCCTGTTGACTGACAAAAAAGCGCTCCACATTCAGGCGCGCGGAGGCTATTACTCTGAAGGCCCGGCGGCTGACATGGAAATGGGCCACCGTTACATCGGCATCATGATGAACTTCTTCGGCGTTCCTTCTTTTGACGGTTTAATCGTTGAAGGCCATAATGCTGAACCGAATAAAGCACAGCAAATTAAAGAAGATGCGATTGCCCGCGCGAAAGAAGCCGGAAAATCATTCTGATCTTAAAAAAAACCTCCCCGCCGTCGGCAGGGAGGTTTTTTTATATTAAAGGGCAATCGTCCGTTTTTGCTCGCTGCTTTTCATCGCCGCTTCAATGACACGGATGACATCGATGCCTTCTTTTGCCGTAACGGGAAGCTGTTTTCCGTTTAAGATGCTGTCCGCCAGCAGTTTGTAGTACGTAAGGTAAGAGCCGTTCTCAGAGGGGATTGTTTCTGTATGCCTTTTTTCATCCGCTGCGATTGTCAGCTCTCCGAAGTTGTCAGGGTCATCGGCCCCCCAGCTGTCGTCAATCGGCTTTTGGCCGGCTGAAAGCGCCTCTTCCTGTCCGTCCTTTCCGTATTTGATAAAGCTTGCATTCCGTCCGTGAATCTGATAGCGCGGGCCGTTTGCCGCATTCATGGAGCCGGATTGAAGAATGACCTGAAGTTTGCCGTAATGGAGCGCGGCCAGAAAATAATCGACGGTTTCACTGTTGTCCCGCTGTTTCATCACATGTGCCGTGACGGATTCCGGCATTCCGAAAAGCAGGAGTGTCTGGTCAATAATATGTGAACCGAGATCATACAGCGTTCCCGTGGCGGGTCCGCTTTTTTCGCGCCATCTTTCTTGGACAACCGGATTGTACAGATCGTAGTTGACTTGATATGTATGAATGTCTTGAAGCGCCCCGTCCCGAATCAGCTTTTGTATCGTTAAAAAGTCATTGTCCCACCGCCGGTTGTGGTACACGCTCAGTAAGACGCCTTTATTTTCAGCCGTTCTTCTCAGCTCCTCCGCTTCTGCTGAAGTCGCCGTCATCGGTTTTTCCACGACGGTGTGTTTTCCCGCCAGGAGACATTTCATCGCTGATTCATAATGCATTCCGCTCGGTGTCGTAACGATGACGAGATCAATGTCAGGATCACCGGTAATGTCTTCAATCGCGCGCACGGCTTCAGCCCCCGGCAGATCACGTTTGACCTCCTCCGTTCTGGAGGTCATGACTTTTTTGATCTGATAATCATCAAGGACGTCCAAAAGCGGCGCATGAAAGACTTTCCCGGACAAACCATATCCCAATATGCCAACCTGTATCGTTTTCAATGAACTTCCCCCTCATGATATGTGATAACAATATATACCCCGCGGGTGTACTGGTAAAACTTGTGTGTTGAAAATTTTTTACACCGGATTTTCAAGTCTGTATAATGAAGGTAACGAAGAACAAAACCGAGGTGGAAAATGGACAAACATACCGAGCATCAATCGTTAAATCATAAAAGCGCCAAAGAAAAAGACCAGATTCTGAACCGGCTGAAACGGATTGAAGGCCAAGTCAGGGGCATTCAGAATATGGTGGAAAACGAACGATACTGCGTGGATATTCTCGTGCAGATTTCAGCCGTGCAGGCGGCCATGCAGAAAGTCGCGTTTCATCTGCTGGAAGATCACGCCCATCACTGCGTAGCCGGCGCCATTGAGAGCGGAAACGGGGAGCAGGCGATTGCCGAGCTGCTTGATGTTGTGAAAAAAATCGCGAAATCGTAAAATAAAATGTTTTGAAATACCCTACAGGGGTATGGTAACATAAAAAAGAAAAAACAAGACGTGGAGGGAATCATCATGGAACAAAAAACACTGCAAGTCGAAGGCATGTCCTGTCAGCACTGCGTAAAAGCAGTAGAGACCGGAGTGGGAGAACTGAACGGAGTGACGGCGGTTCAGGTGAAATTGGAAGCCGGACAGGTGGATGTGACGTTTGATGAAAACAAAGTCTCCGTATCAGATATAAAAGACGCGATTGAAGATCAAGGGTATGACGTCGTATAGGATTTATCGCGCTTCGGGAACGGGCGCGGTTTTCTTTTATCATAATTATACCCCCATGGGGTTTATGAAGAGAGATGAGGACATTGAGTGAACCGAAAGAGATGACCATTCAGGTGGGAGGCATGACATGCGCCGCCTGCGCTTCAAGAATTGAAAAAGGGCTGAAACGGATGGACGGCGTCAATGACGCTTCCGTCAATCTTGCGCTTGAGACCTCAAATATTTCTTATCAGCCTGACAAAATCGAAGCTGGCGCCATAAAGGATAAAATTGAAAAACTCGGCTATCACGTCGTGACGGAAAAAGCCGATTTTCAGATTGAAGGCATGACGTGTGCCGCTTGCGCCAACCGGATTGAAAAGCGCCTGAACAAAACAGAGGGCGTTGTGAGCGCACCGGTGAATTTCGCCCTGGAAACAGTCACCGTTGAATACAATCCGAAAGAGGTGACACCGAAAGAGCTGAAAGAGACCGTGGCAAAACTCGGCTACCGGTTAGAAGATAAGGAAGCGGACGGCCAAGACGGCGGATTATCTCAAAAGGAAAAAGAACAGCGTAAACAGCTGATCAGGCTGATATTTTCTGCCGTTCTCTCCTTTCCGCTTCTTTGGTCGATGGTCAGCCATTTTTCTTTTACTTCTTTTATCTGGATGCCGGATATCCTGATGAATCCGTGGCTGCAATTCGCGCTTGCCACCCCGGTGCAGCTTGTCATCGGCTGGCCTTTTTATATGGGAGCGTACAAGGCGCTGAGAAACAAAAGCGCCAATATGGATGTTCTCGTTGCGCTCGGAACGACGGCCGCTTACGCATACAGCCTGTACATGACGATTGCGTCTCTCGGACGAGACGGACATGCTGAGGGGCTTTATTATGAAACGAGCGCCATTTTGCTGACTTTGATTTTGCTTGGAAAGCTTTTAGAGATGAAAGCAAAAGGCCGCTCATCAGAAGCGATTAAAAAGTTAATGAAGCTTCAGGCGAAGACGGCGGCGGTTGAGCGGGACGGCAAAGTACAGGTGATTCCGATTGACGAGGTCCGGGCGGGGGATATCGTATACGTGAAACCTGGAGAACGCGTTCCTGTCGATGGCGAAGTGATTGAAGGCCATTCCGCGATTGATGAATCGATGATTACGGGAGAGAGCATGCCTGTCGATAAGTCTCCCGGAAGCACCGTCACCGGGGCGACGATCAATGCAAACGGCTTTCTCAAAATCAGAGCGGTGAATGTCGGCAAAGATACCGCGCTTGCACACATTATTAAAATCGTGGAAGAAGCCCAAGGATCAAAAGCCCCCATTCAGCGGCTCGCGGATCACATTTCAGGCATTTTCGTCCCGATTGTGCTGGGGCTGGCCGTGCTGACTTTTCTCATTTGGTATGTATGGGCGGCGCCGGGACAGTTTTCTGAAGCGATCGGCAAATTCATCGCCGTGCTTGTCATTGCCTGTCCGTGCGCACTGGGGCTCGCCACTCCGACGAGCATTATGGCGGGCTCCGGCCGCGCAGCTGAATTCGGCATTCTCTTTAAAGGCGGGGAGCATCTAGAAAAGACCCAGCGTCTGACGACCATCGTACTGGATAAAACCGGAACGGTGACAAACGGCAGACCGGTGCTGACAGACGCCGTACCGGCAGCGGGAATGAACGAAGAGGAGCTCCTGCGGCTGGCGGCGGCCGCCGAAACGGGATCGGAGCACCCGCTTGGAGAAGCCATCGTGTCAGGAGCCGAAAAACGGGGGATTTCCATCCCGAAACTCGCCCGGTTCCAAGCCCGGATCGGTTCCGGAATCTATGCAGAGGCTGAAGGGAGAACGATTCTTGCCGGATCAAGACGGCTGATGGAATCAGAGCACATTGAACATGAAGCACTGCTTCCGCACATGGCCCGCTTGGAGGCGGAAGGAAAAACGGTGATGCTTATTGCGGCAGACGGCAAAGCGGCGGGGCTTATCGCAGTCGCCGATACCATCAAAGAAACATCTCCGGCCGCGGTGAAACGCCTGAATGATATGGGCCTTGACGTCATCATGATGACCGGTGACAACCAAAAGACGGCGGAAGCCATTGCTAAAGCCGCAGGCATCAGCCGCGTGATTGCCGAAGTGCTTCCCGAACAAAAGGCAGCGGAGATTTCCCGGCTGCAAAAAGAAGGCCGGCGCGTGGCAATGGTCGGCGACGGCATCAATGATGCTCCGGCTCTGGCTGTGGCCGATATCGGGATGGCCATCGGTACCGGCACCGATATCGCAATGGAAGCAGCGGACATTACGCTGATCCGCGGAGACCTGAACGGCATTGCCGACGCCATCGGCATGAGCAGGCTGACCATGAGAAACATCAAGCAGAATTTAGGCTGGGCATTGGGCTACAACAGCATCGGCATTCCGATTGCGGCAGCCGGCTTTCTGGCTCCGTGGGTGGCAGGCGCTGCCATGGCATTCAGCTCAGTATCGGTCGTGCTTAATGCTTTGCGTTTACAGAAGGTGAAAAAAGACAAAATCGGCTGATGCCGGTTTTGTCTTTTTTATTGACACTTTATTCAAAGCCTGCATATAATAGAGAAAACACATATATGAGTATATGTTCATATATATAAATTCGTTTACCTGTATTGATGTTATGGGAATCCTATTACGGAAAGTAGGGTGAGTCGAAAATGAAAGCAGCCAAAGGTGAATTTGTATTAGACG
The DNA here is from genome assembly GCF_053663355.1 of Bacillus sp. JK106. Taxonomy (NCBI): domain Bacteria; kingdom Bacillati; phylum Bacillota; class Bacilli; order Caryophanales; family Bacillaceae; genus Bacillus; species Bacillus sp. JK106. The sequence goes on from NZ_JBSJQC010000001.1 coordinate 777,934, forward strand.
GACTTGATTGCAGCAACTGTGCAAAAAAAATAGAAAACGGCGTAAAAGCCATTGACGGCATAGACGGCTGTGCTGTCAATTTTGCGGCAAGCACCATCACGGTCTCAGCCGGCGGGAAAAACGAGCAATGGATGAAAGACGAAGTCGCGAAAAAAGTAAAGTCCATTGATCCTCATGTGACCGTTCGTTCGAAGCACGAAGACAAACCCGGCGGGGATGAATACCGCAAAAAGCTGCAGCTGATGTTAGTGAGATTGGCGGCAGGCGCCGTTTTGGCCGTCATCGCTTACTTCGCGCACACGGGCGCCGTCCTTGAGTTTCTGCTCTTTTTTGCTTCATATTTGATCATCGGCGGCGATATCGTAGCCAGAGCGGGAAAAAATATTGTCCGCGGCCAGGTATTTGATGAGCATTTTCTGATGGCGCTTGCCACAATCGGCGCATTTATCATTCATCAATATCCGGAAGGCGTCGCGGTCATGCTGTTCTACCAGATCGGTGAATTGTTTCAGGGAGCGGCCGTCAGCCGATCCAGAAAATCGATCAGCGCGTTATTGGACATCCGTCCTGAGTACGCCAATGTGAAAACGGAAAACGGCATGGCTGCCGTTCCCCCGCAGGACGTCAAAGTCGGACAGGTCATCGTCGTGAATCCCGGAGAACGGATTCCGCTGGACGGAAAGGTGCTGAGCGGTTCCTCGATGGTGGATACATCCGCTTTAACGGGCGAATCCGTGCCGAGAAAAGCGGAGCCGGGGCAAGAGGTGATGGCCGGATTTATGAATCAGAACGGCGTGCTTCATATTGAAACCTCTAAAGGGTATGAAGACTCTGCCGTGTCAAAAATATTGAATCTGGTCGAAAATGCGGCCGGACGCAAAGCGAAAACGGAAAACTTTATTACGAAGTTTGCCAAGTACTATACACCGGCCGTTGTCATTGTTGCGGTGCTTCTCGCCTTTTTACCGCCGCTTCTCGTGCCTTCAGCCGCGCTATCCGACTGGGTGTACCGCGCGCTGATTTTCCTTGTGATTTCTTGTCCGTGCGCACTCGTCGTCTCCATTCCGCTCGGGTTTTTCGGCGGTATCGGGGCTGCGTCTAAAGCAGGGGTGCTCGTGAAAGGCAGCAACTATTTAGAAGCGCTCAATCAGGTGGCATACGCCGTGTTTGATAAAACGGGAACCTTAACGAAAGGCAATTTCGCCGTTACTGATATCAAACCGGCGGCAGGATTTACGAATGACAGCCTGCTTCATGCAGCCGCGCTTGCAGAAGTCCATTCCAATCATCCGATTGCTTCTTCCATCCGTGAAGCTTACAATCAACCGTTAGCGGCTGAGGAGATTGAAGAATATGAAGAAATACCCGGACACGGCATTAGGGTGAAAACCGGCGGATCAACGATTTTGGCCGGAAATCAAAAACTGATGGCAAAAGAACAAATCGCTTCCGGCACAGCTGAAAATAACGGAACCGTCGTTTATGTCGCCGTGGATCGGCAGTATGCGGGGGCAATCGTGATCGCCGATGAAATCAAAGAGGACGCCAAACAGGCCATTGCCAATTTAAAAGCGCTCGGCGTGAAGCGGACAGTGATGCTGACGGGTGATTCAAAGCAGACCGGAGAAGCTGTCGGCCGAGAGCTCGGTATTGATGACGTGTACACAGAGCTTTTGCCTGGTGACAAGGTAGACCGCGTCGAAGAACTTGAAGCCGCGCTTTCACCGAATGAAAAACTGATGTTTGTCGGCGACGGGATTAATGATACGCCTGTGCTTGCCAGAGCTGACATCGGAGCTGCCATGGGGGCTCTCGGTTCTGATGCCGCCGTCGAAGCGGCCGATGTCGTCCTGATGACAGACCAGCCGTCAAAAGCAGCCGAAGCCATCCGGATTGCACGCCGCACACGCCGGATCGTCTGGCAGAACATCGGATTTGCTTTAGGCGTAAAAATCATTTTTCTCCTGCTTGGCGCATTCGGATTCGCCACCATGTGGGAAGCAGTCTTTTCAGATGTAGGCGTCACGCTGATCGCCGTTGCCAACGCGATGCGCGTCATGAGAGTGAAAGCGGAATAATTGTCAAAGATAATTCGTTTTTCAGGGTTTTCTTAAACAAGGTTGTCTTGGTAAAATAGAGAAGCGGGCCATCCGGCATCCGCTTCTTTTTTATTTTAAAAACAATGAGGTGTCTGAGTGAAAAAGAAACAATCGTCTGCGAAATTTGCGGTGATTCTGACGTTAATCGTTGTCGTTTTATTTGCGGCCATCGTAATTATTAACAACCAAACGGAAAAAGCGGGCGAAACAGTCGCCGAACAGCCTTCCATTAAAGGACAGCCCGTGCTCGGCAAAGACAGCGCGCCTGTTACGGTAGTTGAATTCGGAGATTACAAATGTCCGTCATGCAAAGTATTTAACAGCGATATCTTTCCGAAAATCAAAAAAGATTTTATCGATAAAGGCGACGTGAAATTTTCATTTGTGAACGTCATGTACCACGGAAGCGGCTCGCGTCTGGCGGCACTTGCTTCAGAAGAGGTGTGGAAGGAAGACCCGGCATCATTCTGGGCTTTCCATGAAAAGCTGTTTGAAGAGCAGCCGTCAAGCGAACAGGAATGGGTCACGCCTGCATTGCTTGAAAAAACGGTCAAAAGCACCGCGAAAAAGGTTGATCCTGACAAGCTGAAGGAAAACCTTGATAAAGAGACATTTGCAAAAGAGCTGAAAGCTGACACTGACCTGAATGATAAATTAAACATTACGGCGACACCGACGATTTACGTAAATGACAAAGTGATTAAAGAATTCTCTAATTATGAGGAAATTTCAAAAACGATTAAGAAAGAGCTGAAAAATGAAAAATAGAATCGTATTTTTATATGCTTCTTGGGTGATAGCTCTTGCTGCCATGCTCGGCAGCCTTTATTTCAGCGAGATCAGAAAATTCATACCGTGCGAGCTGTGCTGGTATCAAAGAATTCTCATGTATCCGCTTGTCCTGATTTTAGGAATCGCCACCTTCCAGGGTGACACGCGCGTGAAAAAATATGTGCTGCCGATGGCCGTCATCGGCGCGTTTATATCGATCATGCATTACCTTGAGCAGAAGGTGCCCGGTTTCAGCGGCATCAAGCCGTGTGTCTACGGCGTGCCTTGCTCATCTGAATATATTAACTGGTTCGGTTTCATTACCATTCCTTTCTTGGCATTGACGGCATTTATTCTCATTATGATCTGCATGTGTTTTGTCAAAACGGAACGCACGGCAAAATAAAGAGCCTGCTCCATGGGGAGCGGCTCTTTTTCTATTATTTGTACCAAGCTTTGTTTGTCGCAATCTGTCTGTTATGGGAGCTGTCCCAGATATCCACGGAATAGGCATAATCATAATTCATGACGCAGCGGATGCCGCTGCCTTGGGCGTCATGCTGAAGTCCGAAGTTATGGGAAAACTCGTGCTGTGCCGCTTTCGCCGTGTTGGCCGTTCCTTGATCAAGGTTCACGCTGAAAGCCGGGCCGCTCGGTTTGCCGTTATATACATACGCGATACCGCCGGCGTCAAAACTTGATTTTGCGGTAAAACCGACGACGAAATGATAATTTTGATTTCTGAAGCTGCTTTGGAGATTCGATAAAATCTGAGAACTGTTTGAGCCGGAAGAATTCCAAGCCTGCACGGCCTGTACGACGAAATCAATGTTGTGATCACGGTTAAAAGCGACATCCGCCTGCTCCACGATCTGGACGATTCGCGTTTGCCAGTCGCTGTATTTGGCGCGGTATTCAGCGTCCGCCACCGCCAGCACTCTGACCTTCTGGGAGCCCGTGCTGGCTTTAGTTGAGGCTTTATCCTGACTGACATTGGCATTGAATCGTTTCGTGCCGACCTGCTTGCCGTTCTCATCCAGAATTTTTGTGTCAACCGTCTGTTCAACTTGGACCGGGCCCTTCAGATCTTTAAAATGATCGGCTTTCGGAAGCGGGTCCGTATATACCGTTTTCGCCGGCTCCGCATGAGTGTGCGAATGCGTATGGCTTTCGGCTGACGGCAGGCCGGGAATTAATCCGGCGGCCAATAAAACAGGAAAAACAAGTGAACTGATTTTCATCTCATAACCCCCTTTTTGTTAGAGAAAGTATTCAATGAAACTCCCAATAAACCTTCCATTAAAGTATAAAATAGGAAAATATTCTCGCTCTCAGCGGTTGCGGGTGAGGTTGTCCCGGATTAGGAATCAGAATCTTTCAAAAATAAGGTTGATTTTAAGAGAAAGCGATTATAAAATCTAATGGTCGTCAGAAAATTTAACAAATAAAAAGGAGCATATGGAATGGCCTGGGAGCTGCTTAGTGTAATCGGCATCATTGCGTTTGCGGTCAGCGGAGCGATTGTTGCGATGGAAGAGGAGTATGATATTTTAGGCGTGTATATCTTGGGGATTGTAACGGCGTTCGGCGGAGGAGCCATCCGAAATCTGCTGATCGGTGTTCCGGTCTCCGCCTTGTGGGAGCAAGGCGCGTTTTTTCAAATCGCTCTCGCATCAGTTACGATTGTCTTTTTGTTTCCGAAGCTGCTGTTAAGACATTGGAGTAAATGGGGCAACCTATCCGATGCCATCGGGCTATCGGCGTTTGCCATCCAAGGCGCTTTATATGCCGTGAAAATGGGCCATCCGCTCAGTGCGGTGATTGCGGCAGCGGTCCTGACCGGAAGCGGGGGCGGCATCATACGGGATCTGCTCGCGGGCAGAAAGCCGCTTGTGCTCAAGGCGGAAATTTATGCAGTCTGGGCCGCGCTCGGAGGGTTAATCGTGGGCCTCGGCTGGGCCGGGGATGCCGCCGGTTTGTATGTGCTGTTTCTTGTGCTTGTGGCATGCCGCATCTGCAGTTATGTGTTCAGGTGGCGCCTGCCGAATCGTTCCTATCATATAGATCAGTAAAAAACCGATTTCATAAAAGAAATCGGTTTTTCTGCATAACTCGCTTCTGATAAAAAAAGACGCCCGATATGATAAGAAAAAGGGTATTTGACCATAATGCTGAATAATATGTTGCATATATGTTTGTATGAGGAAAGCCGGATTTGTCAGCTTGATCTCGGAGGTGCCGCTGATGGCAAAACGTGATAAAGAGTGGAAAGAAGAGCAGGAAAGAATCAATTTTGTCATGAAGGAACTGGAACAGAAACAAACTCATCTTGAAGCCTCATCGGGCGGATTGAAGCAGGATATTGTCGGCCTGAGAAAAACGTTTTGGGATGATGTCACCGTGAATATGGATGACGCCCATGAAGCGGCTGAGACATTTTCAAGCATTAAACAGCAGGCGGAAATGCTTTCAGAACGTGAACGGACGCATCGGCTTCAATACCGGCAGCTTCAAAAAATCCAAAAGCTGAAAACCTCTCCTTACTTCGGCCGTGTCGATTTTACGGAAGAAGGGGAGTCCTCTTCCGAGCGGATTTATATCGGGCTGACTTCTTTGATGGATGAAAACAACGAGCAATTTCTCATTTATGATTGGCGCGCGCCCATCTCATCTCTTTACTATCAATATTCCCCGGGAAAAGCCCGCTATGAAGTTCCGGAAGAAACGATAGAGGGAGACATCACACTGAAGCGGCAGTTCATCATTAAAAACGGGACGCTTAAAGCGATGTTTAACACGGATATGACGATTGGTGACGAAATGCTGCAAGAGGTGCTGAGCAGCCATTCCGGACAGCATATGAAAAACATCGTGTCAACCATCCAAAAAGAACAGAACGAAATCATCCGTGATGAAAAAAGCAAATATCTCATCGTTCAGGGGGCCGCCGGGAGCGGGAAAACATCCGCGGCGCTTCAGCGGGCCGCTTACTTGCTGTACCGCGGGCGCGGGGTGCTTGATGCCCGTCAGATTGTATTGTTTTCCCCGAACATTTTGTTTAACAGTTATGTTTCCGCCGTATTGCCGGAATTGGGAGAAGAGAATATGGAGCAGGCCACCTTTCAGGAATATATCATCCGCCGTCTCGGACGAAAGTTTGATTGTGAAAGCCCGTACGAGCAGCTTGAATATTGCCTGACTGAACAAAATCAGGACGCACTTTCCGTAAGGCTCGCAGCCATTGCTTACAAAGCGTCATCAGCTTTCCAGGCCCTGATTGACCGCTATGCCGGCTCGCTTTCCGGCTCGGGCCTGATATGTAAACAGATCAGCTTCCGGGGAGACATCCTGATTTCAAAAGAGCGGATTGAAGCCTATTTTTATTCGCTTGATCAGCAGCTGCCGATTCCGAACAGAGCGGAGCTGACGGCGGAATGGCTTCTCGCGGAAATCAGCGCTCTCGAAAAAAAGGAGCGTAAGAAGGAATGGGTCTTGCAGGAGAGCGAGCTGCTTGATAAGGAAGACTATGCTGAGGTTTATCAAACACTCAAGAAGCAGGCGGCAGATGATGAACCTGCATTTGACGACCATCAGCGCGAACAGCGCCTGCTTGCCGCCATTATTGTCGGGAAAGCCTTTAAACCGATTAAGCAGGCCGTCAGACGGCTCGGCTTTCTCGATATAAAACGGATGTATCTCCGGCTGTTTTCAGACTGGGGAGCTGATGAAAAGCCCGATCATTGGGAGAGCATCGGCGCTTTGACCGGAAACGCATTTGCAGAACGGTCGCTTCCGTATGAAGATGCCGCTCCGTATCTGTATTTGCAGGATCTGCTAGAAGGAAAAAGAAAAAACACACAAATGAAGCACGTCTTCATTGATGAAGCGCAGGATTATTCCCCATTTCAGCTCACATATATTCAAAGCATCTTCCCGGCGGCAAAGATGACGGTGCTCGGTGATGTCAGCCAGTCGATTTATGCCCACACCATTACGGGCCCTTCTTCCCTCGCCGGCTGCTTTCGCAATGGTGCAGAAAAGTATGTCAGCCTGAAGCGGACTTACAGATCGACGCGGCAGATTGTTGAATTTACGAAAGCGCTGCTGGCTGACGGCGATGACATTGAGCCTTTTAACCGGAACGGGGAAAAACCGCGTGTTATGCGGACGGATACAGAAAATGCGCGGCAGGAACAATTGGCGGATACAATCCGGGAGCTCAGACAAAAAGGCTGGGAGACGGTCGCCGTCATCTGCAAAACGGCCGCGGAAGCCAAAAAAGTGTTTCAGGCAGTCAGTGCCGAGAGCGGTGTCCGCTTGATCAATAAAGAAAACCAGCCTTTTCAAAAAGGGGTATGCGTCATTCCCGTTTATTTGGCAAAAGGCATTGAGTTTGACGCCGTCATTGCCGCTGACGCCTCTGCTGCCCAGTACAATAGCGAACATGACCGTAAGCTGTTATATACGGCCTGTACGCGGGCGATGCATCATTTGACCGTATTGTCTCCGGGAGAACCCTCTCCTTTTATAAAAGAAGTGCCCGCCGGCTTATTCGTTTAAGCCCTTTGCCGAGTGCAAAGGGCTTTTTATCATTAGTAATCTTAATCGTTGTCATCATGATTATATATTTTACTTACATACAAACTTTCGGTAAAGTTTCAATTAGAATATTATTTTGACAATTCCTATAGAAATAACGTACGTTACGTTTAATTCCTTGTGAGGTGGATATCGTTGCAACTTCAGGTCATGAACAGTCCGTTTAATCAGGAGCAGGCAGAGCTCCTTAACCGCCTTCTGCCGACCTTGACAGAATCACAGAAAATCTGGCTGAGCGGTTATTTGGCTGCGGCCCGGTCCGAATCCGGTGAAACAGCCGCGCCCGCTGCTCCGGCTCCTGCAGAAAGCCCGGCAGTCTCGAAAGAAGTGACCGTATTATACGGATCGCAAACGGGAAATGCGGAAGGTCTTGCGAAACAGACGGTAAAGACGCTTGAGGAACGGGGATTCCAGGTCACCGTCGCGTCGATGAACGATTTTAAGCCGAATAATCTGAAAAAAGTAAACAATTTACTGATCGTGGTGAGCACGCACGGAGAAGGCGATCCGCCGGATAACGCGCTGGCCTTTCATGAATTTCTTCACGGCAGACGCGCGCCGAAGCTTGAAGCGCTCCGTTACTCCGTTTTGGCGCTCGGGGACAGCTCGTATGAATTTTTCTGCCAGACCGGCAAAGAGTTTGACGAGCGTCTTCAAGAGCTCGGCGGCACCCAGCTTGCGCCGCGGGTTGATTGCGATCTTGATTATGATGAGCCGTTTTCGGAATGGCTTGACGCGGTTATCGGCGGTTTGAACGAAGGAGCGGGAAATCAAACAGCCGAAGCGCCTGCCGAGACGCCCGCTCTCGGTGAATCCGTATATTCCAGAACGAACCCGTTTCGGGCGGAGGTTCTTGAGAACATCAATCTGAACGGACGCGGTTCGAATAAAGAAACACGTCATCTTGAGCTTTCGCTTGAAGGATCGGGCCTCGCGTATCAGCCCGGAGACAGCCTCGGCATCTATCCGGAAAATGATCCGGCGCTCGTTGATGAGCTGATCAATGAGCTGAAATGGAATCCAGAACAGGAAGTGGCGGTGAATAAACAAGGAGAGCGCCGTCCGCTGAAAGACGCGCTTACTTCTCATTTTGAAATTACCGTCTTAACAAAGCCGCTTTTGCAAAAGGCCGCACAGTTTACGGCTGATCAAAAGCTGAGTGAACTTCTGGCCGAAGGAAACGAAGAGCAGCTGAAAGCATACACCAACGGCCGTGATCTGCTTGATCTCGTCCGGGATTTCGGTCCGTGGGAAGCTTCCGCGGAAGACTTTCTTTCCATCCTGCGTAAAATGCCGGCCCGGCTCTATTCGATCGCAAGCAGTTTAGAAGCGAATCCGGAAGAGGTGCATCTGACAATCGGAGCGGTCAGATATGACGCGCACGGCAGAGAACGTAAAGGCGTGTGCAGCATTCTTTGTGCGGAAAGACTCCAGCCGGGAGATACGCTTCCGATTTACATTCAGCACAACCAAAACTTCAAGCTGCCGGAAAACCCGGATACACCGATCATTATGGTCGGGCCGGGGACAGGCATCGCACCGTTCCGTTCCTTTATGCAGGAGCGTGAAGAAACCGGAGCTGAAGGGAAAACATGGCTGTTTTTCGGGGATCAGCACTTTGTCACTGATTTTCTGTACCAGACGGAATGGCAAAAATGGCTGCAAAACGGTGTTCTCACAAAAATGGACGTCGCTTTTTCCCGGGATTCGGAGGAAAAAGTATATGTGCAGCACCGCATGAAAGAACAAAGCAAAGAGCTGTATGAATGGCTGCAGCAGGGAGCCGCCGTATACATCTGCGGTGATGAACAGCATATGGCGCATGACGTGCACCAGGCGCTTCTCGATATCATTCAGGAAGAAGGCGGCATGAGCCGTGAAAAAGCGGAAAGCTTCCTGGCAGACATGCAGCAGAAAAAACGCTATCAGCGTGACGTATATTGATTTTGGTTTGAAAGGAGCTTATTCAGCATGGTGAACAACATTTTAAAAGCGCCGGAAGGCCCTCCAAGTGATGTTGAGGAAATTAAAGAAAAAAGCGATTATTTGCGCGGCACATTGAAAGAAGTCATGCTCGACCGGATTTCAGCCGGCATCCCGGACGATGACAACCGGCTGATGAAGCATCACGGAAGCTACTTGCAGGATGACCGCGATCTCCGTAATGAACGTCAAAAACAAAAGCTTGAACCGGCTTATCAGTTCATGCTGCGCGTCCGGATGCCAGGCGGCGTGTCAACTCCGGAACAATGGCTTGTCATGGATGAACTGGCGCAAAAATACGGAAACAATACATTGAAGCTGACAACGCGTGAAACGTTCCAAATGCACGGAATTTTAAAATGGAACATGAAAAAAACGATTCAGAAAATCAATGCGGCGCTGCTTGATACCATTGCGGCCTGCGGAGATGTCAACCGAAACGTCATGTGCGCTTCAAATCCGCACCAGTCTGAAATTCATGCGGAAGTATACGAATGGTCGAAGAAATTGAGCGATGACCTTCTTCCGCGCACGAGAGCCTATCATGAAATCTGGCTTGATGAGGAACGTGTGGCGGGAACTCCTGACACGGAAACGGAACCGATGTACGGGCCGCTGTATTTGCCGCGGAAATTCAAAATCGGAATCGCCGTGCCTCCGTCCAATGATATCGATGTCTTTTCTCAAGATCTCGGCTTCATTGCCATCGTGGAGGAAGGCCGTCTTATCGGATTCAACGTGGCAATCGGCGGCGGTATGGGAATGACGCACGGCGATACGGCCACTTATCCGCAGCTTTCAAAAGTCATCGGCTTCTGCAAACCGGAGCAGCTGTATGATGTAGCGGAAAAAACCATTACAATTCAGCGCGATTACGGAAACCGTTCCGTCAGAAAGAATGCCCGATTCAAGTACACCGTTGACCGTCTCGGGCTGGAAAACGTAAAAGCCGAGCTGGAAAACCGCCTCGGCTGGCAGCTGGATGAAGCGAAACCTTATCATTTTGACCATAACGGCGACCGTTACGGATGGGTGAAGGGCGTAAAAGGGAAATGGCACTTTACGATGTTTATCGAAGGCGGCCGCGTCACGGACTATGAGAATTATAAGCTGATGACGGGATTGCGTGAAATCGCCAAAGTCCATACAGGGGATTTCCGTCTCACTTCTAATCAAAACCTGATTATCGGCAATGTCTCGAGCCAGAAAAAGAAACAAATCAGCGCATTAATCGAACAATACGGTCTGACAGACGGCCGGCAGCATTCCGCCCTCCGCCGCAGTTCAATGGCTTGCGTCGCGCTTCCGACATGCGGGCTCGCCATGGCCGAAGCCGAGCGGTATCTGCCGAAATTGATTGATAAGATTGAAGACATTGTTGACGAAAACGGGCTGCGGGATGAAGAAATCACCATCCGTATGACCGGGTGCCCGAATGGCTGCGCCCGCCATGCACTCGGCGAAATCGGATTTATCGGAAAGGCGCCCGGAAAATATAATATGTATTTAGGAGCGGCGTTTGACGGCAGCCGTTTGAGCAAAATGTACCGGGAAAATATCGGTGAAGAGGAAATTCTGAGTGAGCTTCGCACTATTCTCCCGCGCTACGCGAAAGAGCGTGAGGAAGGCGAACACTTCGGCGATTTCGTCATCCGCGCCGGCATCATTAAAGCGACGACAGACGGCACGAATTTTCACGAATAAGATGAGCTCTTAAAACCAAGGATAGAGACACACTGGCGGTGGTTCTCTATCCTTTGCTAAGCAGCATAAACGCTGCACCGCGTCATGAAACAGATGACGCAGCTTGCGAAAAAGCCTGTTTTCAGAGAAAACAGGCTTTTTCTTTTTCCGGAAAAAATGTAGCCGAAGGCAAAAAAAGTTCGCCGTGAGCGCGTTATGAGAAATTTTAAATAAAAACGGGTAAAATAAAAGAAGAATGGTTGCGTGCGGAAAATATATTGAATCTGCCCGATCATCGGCTCCGGCCTTTGACAAGGGCAGAGAACAGACAATAATGATATGATGCAGCAGATGAAGGAGGTCAGCTTTGGACATATTTTTAGTCGTACTCGTACTTTTAACCATTATCGCGATCTCAAATATCGTAAATCGGTTTGTCCCCTTTATCCCGGTGCCTTTGATTCAGGTGGCGCTCGGTATCATTGCGGCGTCATTTCCGCAGGGGCTTCATTTTGAACTGAATACTGAATTGTTTTTTGTTTTGTTTATCGCGCCGCTGCTTTTTAACGATGGAAAACGGACGCCGCGTGCGGAACTTTGGAATTTAAGAGCGCCGATTCTGCTGCTTGCGCTCGGGCTCGTGTTTGCCACGGTGATTGTCGGCGGTTACACGATTCATTGGATGATTCCGAGCATTCCGCTGGCCGCCGCGTTCGGGCTGGCGGCGATCCTGTCACCGACTGACGTCGTCGCGGTCAGCGCGCTGTCAGGGCGTGTGAAGATGCCAAAAGGCATTCTGCGTCTCCTTGAAGGAGAAGGACTGATGAATGACGCATCCGGCCTGGTCGCTTTTAAATTTGCGATTGCGGCGGCCGTGACGGGCGCATTTTCGCTGGCGCAGGCCGCCTTCAGTTTCGTTCTGATTTCAGCCGGCGGTTTACTCAGCGGTGTCGTCATTTCTTTTTTGATTATCCGTTTCCGGCTGTTTATGCGGCGCCTCGGCATGCAGGATGTCACGATGCATATGCTGATTCAAATTCTGACGCCGTTCGTCATCTATCTCGCGGCTGAAGAAATCGGCGTTTCCGGCATTTTAGCGGTTGTGGCCGGCGGCATCACGCATGCGGTGGAGCAGGACCGTCTTGAATCAACGATGGTCAAACTGCAAATCGTCTCTTCAAGTACGTGGAATATTATTTTGTTCATTCTGAACGGTCTTGTTTTCGTTATTTTAGGTGCGCAAATACCGGACGTGGTTTCCGTCATCTTTAATGATACCGCGTTTAACAATATGATGGTCATCGGGTATATTATCGTCATTACGCTGACGTTAATGATTCTCAGGTTTTTGTGGGTGCTGTTTTTTTGGAACGGCAAGTGGTTTTTTAACAAGGATCAGAGCATTTATAAACCCGGCCTGCGCTCGACCCTGCTGATTTCGGTTTCAGGCGTCAGGGGAGCGGTCACGCTTGCGGGTTCCTTTTCCATTCCTTACGTGCTCTCTGACGGCTCACCGTTTCCTGAACGGAATTTGATTCTCTTTTTAGCCGCGGGCGTTATTTTGTGCACATTGGTGCTGGCGACAATCGTACTGCCGATTTTGACAGATAAGCCGGAAGACAATGTGAAAGAGAAGAAAGTCAAATTGCTGACAGCGAGACGGAAGCTGATAAAAGCTGCCTTAACCGCCATTAAAGAAAATATGAATGAGACAAACAAAACGGCTTCTTTTGCGGTCATTGCCGAATACAATGAGAAAATGAAAAATCTCAGGTTTCAGCAGTTCACCGTCAAAAACCGCACGAAAAAAGATGAGCGGAAAGTCCGCGCCCAAGGGATACAGGCAGAACAGGAAGAATTGCTGCGGCTGATTGAGCGGGGCGACATACCGGAAGAAACGGCTGACAGCCTTCAGGAACGGTTTGATGAACTGGAAGTGCTGTATACGAACCCGTTTAAAGTCGGCTTATCTAAGAAAAAGCTGAAACGCCTGATGTACTGGATCTTTTTCGGCGAACATAAAAAGCCGGAAATGTCGATTTTAAATGAAGAAGGCCTCATTCGCTCCACAAGGGTTAAAACGGCAAAAGCGGCCATTGAAAGCCTGAAAAAACACATGACTGAAGAAAATAAAGATGTGACGCTTGCCGTCATTTCTTTTTACAATCACTTGATTTTCAGGCTGGGGCACTCGTATCACGAACAGAGTCCGAGCCGCCGTTTTGAAAATCAAAAACTCGAAATCAAACTGCGGGCCGTACAGGCCATCCGCAACGAAATCCAAACATTATTCGAAGAGCGGGAAATTTCCCGCGACATGTCGCATGAGCTTCGCCAATACATCAATGATGTGGAAGCGGCCATGCTTGACGGAGATGAATAAAAAAAGTCCGGCATCTGTTCGCCGGACTTTTTTAGATTACGGACGATGGAATTCGACGTGATCGCCGTCGCGGTCAAACCAGCCTCTGAAGGCCCAGTTGATCCAGCCGCCATCTCCTTTGTTGGTGAAGCTTCCGTCTTCAAACACCCAAATGCCGTACGTGATGCCGTCATAAACGGCGGAACCGTAAAACTGAACGCCGTTAAAATGATCTTCATATTCCTGGCTTAAATTAAACACCATGACATTATATTTTTGTCCGGAAGCGTAGAATGAAGATTCCATTAAGTTTTTGACGAAGCCGTCACGGTTTTGCGCCGACTTAATCGCGTCAGCAATCGAATTGCCGATGCCGAGCAGGTCAACGTCAATGTTTAATCCGACATCTTTTGCTGAGACATCTGATGTTTGCTGAGCCAAGTTTTGAGGGGCCGGGTTTTCTTTTGCGGATACAAAGGACAGAGGAGTCAGAGACAAAGCGGCGCCAAGGGCAACGGACATCGGGATACGCATACGTTTCATATGATTTCCTCCTTCAATTGTGTGGTGGCTACAGTAGCGATTTACCCGGACAGTTACCCGATTAACCGGAATTTTTGAAAAATAGGAAAATAATAACGTTGGTGGTACTTGGGCACTAAAGATGGTTTTTGTTATAACGATGAGCGTATAATTGGTTTCTTACGGCGGAAATGTGAGATAATAATAACCGTTTACATAATGACTAGAAAGGATGGTTCAACGTGGCAAAAAGCTTAAAAGATACTGTAAAGCTTCATAATGGCGTTGAAATGCCGTGGTTCGGCCTTGGCGTCTTCAAGGTGGAAAACGGAAGCGTAGCGGCGGACTCCGTCGAAGCGGCAATCAGAAACGGCTACCGCAGCATTGATACGGCGGCTATTTATAAAAATGAAGAGGGTGTCGGCGAAGGCATCAGAGCTGCGGGCGTTGCCAGAGAAGAGCTGTTCATCACGTCAAAAGTGTGGAATGAAGATCAAGGATACGAAACGACACTTGACGCGTTTGAGAAAAGCCTTGAGCGCCTCGGCCTCGATTACCTCGACCTTTACCTGATTCACTGGCCGGGCAAGGATAAATATAAAGACACATGGCGCGCTCTTGAAAAGCTGTACAAAGACGGAAAAATCCGCGCCATCGGCGTCAGCAACTTCCAAGTGCATCATTTAGAAGAACTGCTGAAAGATGCTGAAATCAAGCCGATGGTCAACCAGATTGAATTCCACCCGCGCCTGACTCAAAAAGAAGTAAGAGATTTCTGCAAAGCGCAGGGCATTCAAGTGGAAGCGTGGTCTCCATTGATGCAGGGACAGCTCCTTGATAACGAAGTGCTGTCACAAATTGCGGAAAAACATAACAAATCGGTTGCTCAAGTGATTTTGCGCTGGGATCTTCAGAACGAAGTCGTTACCATTCCGAAATCGATTAAAGAGCACCGCATCATAGAAAATGCCGATATTTTTGATTTCGAACTGTCACAGGAAGAAATGGAAAAGATCAGCGCATTGAACAAAGACGAGCGTGTCGGACCGAATCCGGACGAGCTTCTGTTCTAAGAAAAAACAGCCCTTTACGGGGCTGTTTTTCTTTACATAAATGTCTGTGTCTGACGTTTTACGCTGAACCTGTATGCGGCTATTAATAACAGGGCGGCGGCGAAGGCTCCCAAAATGATGATGTTCAGCGTCAGGCTTTGGAGCGTGCGGCCGTGCTGCAATTGATCGACCGTATCAAGCACCCAGCGCTGAGGCAGAAATTCGGCGATTGTCTGCACTGTTTTCGGCATAATATTGCCCGGAAAAAAGCAGCCGGCGAGCAAGCATGTCGGTACAACGATCAAGTTCAAAAGCGCCGATGCCGAAGAGCTGCTGTTGGAAAAACCGACGGCAATAAAGGCGATCCCGATTGCGCTTAATGCAAACAGCATCATCAGGACGAACAGCTGCCACAGCGGGAATGACGGATGAATATGAAAAGCGGCGCCCATAAAGAGAACGGCGAATATAATTTGGACGGCCATGATGATCATATTCACCGCCGCGTTCGCCAATACATACTGCTTTGACGTGATCGGCGTTGACAGAAGCCTGTAGTACGTCCTGTTTTCTCTTTCTTTAATCATCAGTTCCGTCAGGTTGCCGGCGGAATAGAGCATAATGATAATGAGATACCCGATGACTGAGTAAGTCATTTCTTTATGGTTCGATGTATCTTGTAAAACAGCGGACTCCGTTTGAATCGGAGAATGCTTGAAATCGGCGTACATCGCCTGAAAGGCCTTCGCGTCTCCGCCGGAAGATTTGCCGATTGAGGCGGCGCTGTTCATATAATTGTACAAATAAGAGCTGACATATTCGGTGACCTGGGCGCCTTTCAGCGAGGTCATGCCGATGTGAGACGGTTTCCCGTCTTTTACGCTTTGGGAGAAGCCTTTTTCAAACGTAATGAGCGCCTCCATTTTTCCTGAAGCGATCTTTGATGAGGCGGACGCAGCCGTTTCCTCCGAAATCTTCACATGATCCAGTCCTTTTAAAAACGTGACCGTATCCTGTGCCACTTCTCCGCCGTCTTGATTGAGAATGCCGATATTGAGCGTTTCGGCTCCGCCGTTGGCATTGGTCATGAAGGAGAGGAAGACGCCGATCAGCGGAGCCCCGATATAAAGAATGAGCTGTTTTTTGCTTTTTGTAATTCCTTTGAGAGTGTGTGCAAACAGCCACCAGAAGTTTTTCATATTACAGTCCCTCCCGTCTTTGAAACGTAAATGCGGCGATCAGCAAAAAGAGTGCCGCCAGTGCTGTATTTAATCCGAGTGCAGGCCATGCCGCTGATACATCATTTGCGTAAATGATGTTGTTAATCGCCTTATTGATCCAGGATAAGGGCGACAGGGCGGAAATTCCTCCGCCTTCATATTTGTAATAGGCGCCGCCGATAATGGACATTACCTGAACGATGATGACGGTGATTAATCTGGCGCTTTCGGGTTTTCTGGTCAAATAGCTCAGGCTGAGCCCGAAGCTGACGGCCAAAAGAATTTCAGAAACGAGAATCAACAGCACAAGTCCCATGTGGCTGCCCCAGTTCGCTTTCAAGATAAATTTGCTGAAGGCGACAACGGCAAGAATCGTCAGAACATTCACAGCCAAAATGCCGAGCATCTTTCCAAGAAAGATATCGCTTTTCCGGAGCGGGGCGGCGATCAGGCGATCCGCGGTGTGCCGTATTCTTTCCCCGCGGAATAAGGAGCTGGCAAAAATCGAGGCGTACAGCCCGATCATCGTCGTCATGGATATCGCGTAAAAATCTTTCGCCTTCGGTTCTTTCGCTTTGTGTAAAGACGTCTGCTTTATATAATCGCTTTTGATTTGTCCGGCGGAAGGTGCCTTATGCGCCTTGTAAGCGGCGGCGCCTGCTTTGTATTGATTGGTAAAAGCGGTCAGCATGCCTTGGACGATCGTGCCGTTGATGCCGCTCCGGTCATTTGTACAGACTTGGAACCCGGTGTTTTTTACAGTGACGAAAGCATCCGCCTGATTTTCTCGAACCTCGTTTTTGCCTTTTGCCTCCGTGTCCGCTTTTTGAAAATAGACATGCTCTTTTTTGGCGGCTTTCATAAACTCAGTAAAATCATGAGAAAGAGGGCCGTTTGACTGGTCCGTATATACCACCTTGATGTTTCCGACCGTCACCTCTGAATCAAAGGCGTTAGATAATGCCGCGGTGAAAATCAGCATGAAGACAATCGGAAAAGCAAGCATGAAAATAAAAGTCCGTCTGTCGCGGAAACTGATTTTGATTTCTTTCCCGGCGATGTGCAGAATATTCATTTGCAATCCTCCTTTCAATAGGGTCAGTCGCGCAGGCTTCTGCCTGTCAGCGTGAGAAATACCGTTTCTAAGTCAGGTGCCTGTTCCTGCAAGGAGCGGATTTCAATGCCTTTGTCCATGAAGTACCGGATCAGGCGGTTTAAATTGTTGACCCCTGTGTCAGAGCTGATTTTCACGCTGTTTTCTTCCAGTACGGCGGCTCTGACGCCGGGCAGCTCCTGAATATCGCCGAGGCTGATGCCGTTTCCGGATGACAGCTCAATCACGACGTCCTTCGTGTCGGTAATGATGGAAGTCAGCTGTTCTTTTGTGCCTTCTGCGATGACTTTTCCGTGGTCGATGATGGCGATGCGCGTGCATATTTCTTCCACTTCCTCCATGTAGTGGCTCGTGTAAATGATCGTGCAGCCCATTTCATTGAGCTTTTTCACTGATTGCAGAATATAATTTCTTGATTGCGGATCAATGCCGACCGTCGGTTCATCCATGATGATCAGTTTCGGCCGGTGGGCAAGGGCGCAGGCGATATTAAGCCGGCGTTTCATTCCCCCGGAAAAATGCTTCGGCAAATATTTGTGTTTATCGCTCAAGCCGACGAATGTCAGGGCTTCCTCGACCCGTTCTTTCAGAGCCGCCCCTCTCAGGCCGTACAGACCTGCGAAGAACTTCACATTTTCATAGGCGTTTAATTCCTCGTAAATCGCGAGGTCCTGAGGGACGATGCCGATATTCATTTTCGTTGCTTTGCTATATTTGAAAATATCTTTTCCGAGAAACAGAATGTCTCCGCCTGAAGGTTTTAAAAGACCTGAGATCATATTGATCGTCGTGCTTTTTCCGGCTCCGTTTGCGCCGAGAAACCCGAAAATCTCACCTTCTTTTACGGCAAGCGACATCTGGTCAACGGCGGCATAATCACCGAATTTCTTACTCAGCTGTTTGAGCTCCAAAATGTTCATGTTTCCACCTCTATGTCTTATGATGCTCTTATTATAAAAAAAAGAATGAACGGCCGTTAGTGCAGCTGTTCATTCCTTTGACATGAGAATCTTCATATTTTTCACATGAAAACATTCACTTATTCAACCGGAAGCAATGTCGTGACGGAAAAACCGGCCGTGCCATCAAAAATAACGGTTCCGTGCAGGACGGCCGCCCGTTCTTCCATACCGAGCATGCCGAGGCCTTTTTTAAAGCGGACGGCGCCGTTTCCGTTATCTTTCACTTCCGCTTTCACGGCTTTATTCAGCACATGGATATCAATGAAAATCTGCGTGGCATCGGCGTATTTCATCGCATTGGTTAAAGCTTCGGTTACGTTTTCCTGAATGACTCTCCAATGCATTTGCGTCAGCCTGTCCAAATCGCCTTGATGCGTAAACGGAACCGGCATCCCGTTTTTGGCCGAAAATTCATCAATAAACGTTCTTAATCTGTGAATGCCCATTTGTTCAGCGGGCGGTTTCATATTTTTCAGCGTTATGCGGATATCCTCTATGCCCTCTTTGGAAATGGTAATGGCGTTTTGGAGCAGTTCAGCCGCTTTGTCCGGATGGGAGCCGAGCATCCGCTTCGCCGCTTCCATCTGAATGAGCGCGCCGGTCATCGAATGGCCGATTTTGTCATGGATGGCTTGGGACAATCTGTTTCTTTCCTCGAGTTTGCCGGTGTACTCCGATTGTTTGATATATTCTGTGCTGCTGTGCAGCTGTTTCGTCAGTTTTTCAATGCTTGAGCGCATGCTGTCCGACTGTTCTTCATATTTCTTCAGCCGATTGCCGGACCGGGCGGCCAAAACGAAAATCGCCAGACAGAACAAGGTTATGACGATATAAGTCGGAAGGTCGCCGTACGGGATAAATAAAAACGGCAAAAACACGAGCAGGCAGAACACATAGCGGTGAACCGGATATTCGGCAAGAACCGCAAAAATGGCGGGCGGCAAAAGAAACAGAAACGCCGGATGGCCTAAGGCGGAAAGCCAAGCGGTCAATGCCAGCGTCATGAGGGTGATCCCGCGCCTCCAAGCGGGCGGCCTGATCATGCAGACCGCGATGCCCAAAGACAGATAAAGCAGCAGAAACAAGACGGCGTACGGCGTGTAAGGGCGGTCTGCCGATACGAACAAAAAAGCCGTATAAAAAATAGCGATCAGTCTGCTCATCAGCATCCAAAAATCCATACCGTTCAACGCCCGTTATCCACCTTCCCGGTGATATAAAAAATGGCAATCTGCGTTCTGTGCTCAAGCCCCGTTTTCCCTAAAATAGATGAAATATAATTGGCCGTCGTCCCTTCAGAAATGAAAAGCTGTTTTGAAATTTCCCTGTTCGAGAATCCTTTCGCAATAAGCGACATGATGCTGAGCTCTCTTTCAGTAAACTGGCTTTCATCAATCTGATGTGCGGCTTCCGCCGGCCGGAAAAGGCTGTCTTTTATTTTGTCCAGCACGGTGTCCTGAAGAATGCTGTGCCCGTTGAAAACGCTTTTGATCGCATCGCGGATCCGTTCCGGTTCGGTGTTTTTTAATAAATATCCTTTCGCGCCGTTTTTAATTGCTTCTAAAATATACTCATCGTCGTCAAATGTCGTCAGGATCATCGGCTTCGTATCCGTTTCCTCAGCGATCCGTTTTGCGGCTTCGACGCCGTTCATCACCGGCATGCGGACGTCCAGCAAGGCGATATCGACGGGGTTGTGCTTACAATACTCTGCCGCCTCGAGTCCGTTTTCCAACGTTGCCGATACAGTAAATTCCTCATATGTATGCAAAATGATTTTCATTCCTTCTCTGATGAAAGAATTATCATCCGCGATAATGACATTAATCTTCATAGCCGCACCCTTTGTGTGTTTTTGTTTCATTATATACCATCCGATTTTAAATCAAAAAGCCTCCCGACGAAAGGTGCGCGGAAGGCAGATCGGTCAAGCGGGCTTTTTCAATTGGATGAAAAACAGCATCAGAAAAGAAATGATCACAATACAGATCACCCACACCCAGGCGAGTGTTTCATTGCCGGAGTCCATCGCGACGTAAATTGCTGTCGGCAGCGTTTGGGTGACGCCGGGAATATTTCCCGCAAACATTAAAGTCGCCCCGAATTCACCTAGCGCCCTTGCAATACTGAGAATGCTTCCGGTCAAGAGGGAGGGAAAGGCAAGCGGGACGGAAATACGGGTGAACACCTGCCACCTGCCGGCTCCGTCTACTTTCGCCGCTCCCTCGATGTCAGCATCAACCGCGGCGAAGCCGGTTTTAGCGGACTGATACATAAGCGGGAAGGCGACAATGGCCGAAGCGATCACCGCGGCCGACCACGTGAAAATGACGGGCTGGTGAAAAATCCGCTCAATCGCCCGGCCGATAAAGCTGTGTTTCCCGAAAATGATAATGAGAATGAAGCCGACAACGGTAGGCGGAAGAACGAGCGGGAGCATAAACAGAGTCTCCACAGCCGTTTTTCCGGGGAATCGCGCTTTCGCCATCCAGGCGCCGGCAAGCGTTCCGAGAATGATGACGGCGATGCCCGACGCCAAAGCCACCTCAAATGACAGTACGACGGGAGTGAAAAACTCCGAAGCCGTAATGTTACTTGGCAGTAAATCCATATTTCTTAAACACTTTCATCGCTTCATCTGACTGCAGATACTGATAAAACGCTTCTGCTTCTTTACGGTGCTTTGTATCCTTGACGATGCCGACAGGATACACGATCGGATCGTGCGTTTTCGCCGGCGCTTCATCGGTGATTTTCACCTTTTTCGAAATCAGCGCGTCTGTTTTATAGACAAGCCCGGCATCGACATTTCCGGTTTCAACATAAGAAAGCACCTGGCGGACGTCTTTTGCATAGACGGCTTTATCTTTTACCTTGTCCCACAGGGATAATGCCGTCAGTGACTGTTTGGCGTATTGTCCGGCCGGAACGGATTCAGGCGTGCCGAGCGCGATTTTTTCCGTGCTGTCTTTTTTCAGGTCATTCAGATGTGTCAGGTGTGCGCTGTTTTTCTCAGGCACGATCATGACGAGATCATTTTTCAAAAGATCCGTGCTGTCCTTTTTGTCGATATCTCCGTCATGAACGAGCTTTTCGAATTTATCTTCGGCTGCCGAGAAGAATAAATCAGCTCCCGCGCCTTGGGAAATTTGTTTTTGCAATGTGCCTGATGATCCGAAGTTGTCTTGAATGGTTACGTTTGAATGTGATTTTTCGTAGTTGGTCTGGATTTCTTCAAGTGCATCCTGAGCGCTGGCTGCCGCAGAAACGGTCAGCGTGACGTTTTCGTTTTGTCCGCCTTTGGACGATTGTCCGGATGAGCAGCCCGCAGTTGCGAGGAAAACGGCCATAGCCGCAGTTGTGAGTAGTGTCGCTTTCTTTTTCAACATTGTGCACCCCTTATAGCTAAATATCATTAGATCAAACTAATTATAACGCAATTGTACGTGATGGTGCGGTTTTTTTTCAATATCTGAACAGTTATAATAAAAACGGAGCGTGATAATATGACAGAAGCCACTTCCTATACAATAGAAGAAGTTGCGGGCCTTTTGAAGGTCTCCAAACTGACAGTATATGATTTGATAAAAAAAGGACTCATTCCGGCGTACAGGGTCGGAAGACAGATGAGGGTCGATGAAGAGGACTTAAAACAATATAAAGCAAACATGAGAATGTCAAAAAAGCCATCCGCAGCAGAAGCGCCTGACCCGTCACGCGGGCGGGAGCCGGAAAAAAGGCAGTCTGTTATCATCAGCGGGCAGGATGTGTCGATGGACCTCCTCAGCAAACAGCTGGAACAAACAATACAGGCGGCTCCGCTCCGCAAGTACAGCGGCAGTTTGAACAGCCTGATCGAGATGTACCGCGGGGCCTGTGACATCGTCAGTCTGCATTTATACGATGGGGAGACGGGGCAGTATAACATCCCGTATGTGAAGCGCATTCTTTCAGGGGAGCCGTTTGCGCTTTTTCATGTCGTGCTTCGTCAGGCCGGATTATATGTGAAAAAGGGCAATCCGCTGAACATTCAGGGCTTTCAGGACTTGAGCCGAAAGGATGTCCGCATCGTCAATCGCGAAAAAGGATCAGGCGCGAGGGTGCTGCTGGATGAACAGCTCAGATCATTCGGCATCACGCCGTCTGATGTCGCCGGATATCATGACATTGTCACGGATCATCTGTCAGCGGCTTCACAAGTATCAAGCGGAAAGGCGGATATCGGAGTCGGGTCGCAGCATGCGGCGCATATGGCAGGCACGGACTTTATCCCGGTGATCAGTGAGCAGTACGATGTGGTTGTGTTAAAACAAAACCGGGAGCTTGTTCAAAGCGTGCGGGACATTCTTAATTCTGAGGAATTCAAGTCTCAGCTTTCTCAATTATCCGGATATGATACGAAAATGACAGGACGGCTCATATATGAAACATGAAAAATCCCTCCATATAACGGAGGGATTTTTTTATTGCTTATAAAACCGCAGCAGGTCGCCGTTTAATATTTTATCGGAAAGCATCAGCTCTTGTTCCGCTTTTTCTTTCTCATCGCTGCACGCGCTCATGTCAGAAAGCGGTTCACCCGTTTTACGGCTGTAACACGTATTTTTCGTATAAATATGGTCATCCGTGATAAAGCTGCCGTTTCTCAGCACCGCAAACGGAGTCCGCTCTCCGGAAAACAGATCATTGCCGAACTGAATGCTGCCTTTCGTTTCAATGCCGAGCAGGTGAAGCAGCGTCGGCCTTACATCAACCTGTCCCGCGGCGGAAGCAATCGTTTCCGGCTCACGGTCGGTCACCCCGGGAATATGAATGATAAACGGCACGCGCTGAAGCTGAACCGTATCAAACGGAGTGATTTCCTCTTTCCCTAAGAATTCGGCAAGTCCTTGATTATGGGCTTCGGATATACCGTAATGATCTCCCATCAGGACGATCATCGCGTTGTCATACAGCCCTTCTTTTTTCAGCTTCTTGAAAAAGTGTTTCAGAGCCTCATCTTCATAGCGGACCGTCGTCACATAGCGGTTTAATAACTCGCTGCTTGTGTCCGGTTCCTCAATGAGCTGATCCTGTTGATCAATTTCAAAAGGAAAATGGTTGGTCAAAGTCAGCAGGCTTGCGTAAAACGGCTGCGGAAGCTTCTTTAATTTTTCCGCTGACTGTTCGAGAAACTCCTTATCTTTCAGGCCCCAGCCTGTTGAATTTTCCTGTGTCACCTTAAATTCATCCGCGTCGAAAAAACGGTCGATTCCGAATGCCCCGTACATCTCATCCCGGTTCCAAAAGGCTTTATGATTGGCATGCAGAACGGCTGAATAGTATTGATGATCTTTTAACATATGGTACATCGTATTGAACCGGTGGCCGCTTTTTGTAAAAAAAACGGCGCCGCTTGAAGACGGATACAGCGAATTCGCAGTAATGAATTCTGAATCTGAGGTTTTTCCCTGTTCAGTCTGCTGATAAAAATGAGTGAAGTCATAACTTTTTTTTCGCAGTTTGTTTAAAAACGGGGTAATCTCCCGTCCGTTGACCCGCTCATCCATTACAAAACGCTGTGTTGATTCGAGCGTAACAAAAATCACATTGCGCCCCTTTGCAAGCCCGAATTTTGAATCGGACGGCCTGCTGTAGTCGGCTTGAGTGTAATTCGCGACCGCCGCAAGGCTGTCTTCATCGGCAAACGCTTTAGCCCCTGCATTCAGCGTCTGCGAAATGGTGTCATACAAATGAAAGTGGAACAGGCCGATTCCTTTTACGAGCGCTTCACGATCAAAAGGGTGCTTGAACAGCTTCGGCTGCTCGGCCTCAGACAGCGCAAGGTTGCACAGCATGAGGCCGGCTGATGCCCACGCATACGCTTTAACGGTACGGGCGCCCGCTTTTCCTTGATCGGCTTTATGCCTTTTACCAAGATAAAACAAAACCGCAATATCCAAAAATAAAGCGATATAAAGCGGGTGAAACAGCTCTTGGACGCTGCTTCCCATATCACCCATATTGCTTGCCTGAAACAAAACCGGTATGGTGATAAAATCAATATAAAACCCGTAAAACACCGTATTCGCGATTAAAATTCCCGTCAGCATCACATTTGCCGAAAGCAGAAAGATCCGCTGTTTTTTTTCCGTTAGCAAGAGGGCGATGCCGAACAGCGGCACAATGAAGCTCAGCGGATTAATGAGAAGCAGACATTCCTCAAGAACCGAATTGTTCTGCAGACCAAAACCGAGCTTATACACGGCATAGGTTTTCATCCACATGAACAGGATGGACAGGCATAAAAACCGATGATTGCTGAAAAAGGTTTTCTTCATATGTATGACTCCTCACCCTAAAAGCGAAAAGACGCTTTTTGTTTAAGAGATGCGGCCGTGAACCAGTTCGTATAAATAATAGCAGGATACAATCGTTAAGCCGGCCAGCACAAGCTGCTCCGAAAAGCTCCCCGTTCTCATATAAAGGGGAAGACGGAAGCGGATGGCGGACGGAAACAGCAGTTTAATGCCGTTGACGGTCCATGCGTCAAGTACAAGATGGCTTGCCATTCCGATCATCAGTCCGGCGGAAATGCTCGGATTCGGAATATAGGTTGCCGTAATGAAAAACATAATAAGCATAAACAGCAGGCTGTGTGTAAACGTTCTGTGCCCGAACACCGTGCTTACGACTTTGGACAGAACGGGCAGCGTCCTGCCGATTTTGCTTTTCGTATGGCATATGTCGGGAATCAGCGCCCCGAGGGCACCCGCTGAGGTCATAAGGACCGGATCATACCCGTAATAATACGCAATTGCGGAACAAGAAGCGATGCCTCCCATGATGTGTGTTTTTCCTGTCATTTTTCGCTTCTCCTTTTTATTTTTGCCAAAATCCCCTGAATTACAAATATATCAAGAGAATGCATGTTTGATCAACAAACTTTACCTGTTCCGCCAAAAGGAAGGAGACGCGGATTCCGCATATTCTGCCGCGGAAAAAGACACATTATAGGTGTACCTATATTTGATAAAGAGGTGATACAGATGGCTTTCTTTAACAAAGAAAAAGGAAAAAACAGCGATAAAAACAAAAACGTCATTCAAGGCGCGCTTGACGACGCCAGTGCAGCGCTGAAAGACGATCCGCTTCAAGAAGCTGTTCAAAAGAAAAAAAACAACCGCTGACCATATAAGACGGGTAGGGCGAACGCTCTATCCGTTTTCCGTCTAATATTTCCCTTTGACAGATCTTTTTATCTCTGATAACCTCTGAGTAGAATTGAATGATAAAAATCCTCACTCTTTCTCGGTGAGGTAGAGGTTGCGCTTGATGATGAGTCGCACATGCCAGGCTGATAAGGGGCCGCAAAACATGTGTTAAAGGCATCAGCGCCGAAGTGTAAAGAAAGCCGATCCTTCTTTATGCTGGGACTGTATCTGAATAAGTGCAGGACTGCCGCGTGCTTTTTCGCGGAGGGCTATCCGGAGATCAAGGGTGTGTGTGTTTCTTTAAGCATGGACTTTTGTTCAGGCTTTTTTTTGCGTGTAAATATGGTCTCGGGGTCTGGTCCGTACGAATGAACAACCAGGAGGTACAGGAATGGAACAGACGAAAAAATGGGGTTTTTGGTTATTAACGGCGTTTGTCGTAGGAAATATGGTAGGCTCGGGCATCTTTTCGCTTCCGAGTACGCTCGCAAAAATCGCGAGCCCGTTCGGCGCCACATCGGCATGGCTTTTAACGGGAGCCGGTGTGTTAATGATCGCGCTGGTCTTCGGCCACTTATCCATCCGCAAGCCTGAGCTGACGGCGGGGCCGCAAAGCTATGCGCGTGCGCTGTTCAGCGATCGGAAAAAAGGGAATGCAGCGGGCTTCACGATGGTGTGGGGCTACTGGGTGGCGAGCTGGATCAGCAACGTGGCGATCATCACGAGCCTTGCCGGATATTTAACATCATTTTTCCCGATTTTAACGGATAAGCGTGAAATGTTTTCGATCGGCGGTCAGGCGGTTACGCTCGGCCAGCTGCTGACGTTTGCCGTATGTACAGTTTTATTATGGGGCACTCACACGATTCTCGTCACCAGCATTAACGGTGCGAGTAAATTAAATTTCGTCACGACGTTTTCAAAAGTATTAGGATTTATCTTTTTTATCATTGCAGGTTTGTTTGTATTTCAAACGTCGTTTTTCGATCATTTTTATTTTCCTGTTCAAACAGGTCCTCACACGGTTGAGGGAATCGGCGGACAGATCCACAATGCGGCGATTTCAACATTATGGGCGTTCGTCGGAATTGAATCGGCAGTCATTTTATCCGGGCGCGCCCGTTCGCAGCGCGACGTGAAACGCGCCACCATTACCGGATTATTGATCGCGCTCAGCATCTATATCATCGTAACATTGATCACGATGGGCGTGCTTCCGCATGGTAAGCTTGTCGGCTCGGAAAAACCGTTTGTTGACGTATTGTACGCGATCGTCGGCAGCGCGGGAAGCGTCATCATGGCGATTCTGGCGATTTTGTGTCTGTTCGGAACGATGCTCGGCTGGATTCTTCTCGGTTCTGAAGTTCCGTATCAAGCGGCGAAATCAGGAGACTTTCCCGCTGCTTTTGCAAAAACGAATAAACAGGGAAGCCCGGTTGTGTCGTTAATCGTAACGAACGTAATGTCACAGATCTTTATCTTTTCGGTTATTTCCCGGACGATCAGTGACGCGTTTACGTTTTTAACAACGGCGGCGACGCTTGCTTATCTGATTCCGTATCTCGTGTCAGCGTTTTACAGCCTGAAGCTCATTTTTACGGGTGAAACGTATGACGAGATAAAGGGCTCAAGAGTAAGAGACGGTATCATCGCCATCCTTGCCTGCATTTATTCTTTTTACGTCATTATTACCGGAACGGCCGATTTAACGACCTTTATTCTCGGTATCGGGCTGTTTTTCGTCGGTTTGCTGTTATATCCTTTCGTCTCAAAGAAATTTGCAAACAACAGACAATCGGTATGACAAAAAGACATCTCACGTCTGTGAGATGTCTTTTTTTGTTTGCGGCAGCGGATTACTTTTTGACGGCGTGTATATAATGAATGGTCTCAAATGCGGTTAAATGGTCAGTGCGTCCGCTGAAAAAACGGTCATTGACGTCCGCCGGAGATACATGTTCAAAAATAAGCAGACCTGATGATTCTAATATTTTTTCGATTTCTTTATAACTGAAACACGATAACATCGGTTCTCCGCCTGCTGCAGCCATTTTCACCATGTTTTCCACTCTGTTTGACAGTCCTCTTTCTTCAAAAAGCGACTCATCTGCATAATCAAACACGATAGAGCTTCCCGGCGGGACTTCGGCAAATAATTGTGTGAGCAGGCGGGCGAGATGCTCTTTCGTAAGATAGTATGACACTCCGAGCAGGCTGAAAAAGGTTTTTTGGCGTGAAAAACCTTCCTGATACAGACGGCTGAAAGAAAGCGAAGCGGCGAAGTCCATCGGTACAAAATGAAGATGATGGGAAATGTCGAGATTCAGATGTTTCAATCTGTTTATTTTGTCTTCCTGTGAAGCGGGATGATCGATTTCAAATATGTCTAAGGCGTTTGTCACTTCAGGATGTCTGAAACAGAAAGTATCCAGTCCTGCGCCAAGGATGACATACTGTTTGGCCCCGAGCTTCACTTCATTCAAAAGCACTTCTTCACAATATGCGGCACGGGCTAACGGTGTAGGAGACAGCTGTACTTGAGTCACCCATTTTAAGATGACATCCGGTTGGCCTTGAAGCCTCTGTGCCATGTCTTTGCTGAAAAATGATATACCTTGAATGAGATGATCGCGGATGTCCGAATGCTCTTTTTCAGAAATCAGATCTTGTGCCAAAAAATCATCAAATATCACCGGGGTGTCGTATTTACTATGGTACGCCCTTCCGAAAGCGGACAGCAGGGAAGTCATACTCGCCTTGTTTTCTTTCATATAAAGATCCTCCGTTATTTACATCAATCTCCGGCCGGGAGAATCTTATTATACATCTTAATCCAAAAATGTAAATTATAGCATAAATAAATTTTTTTGTCAAGCTTTAAGCGTAATAAAAAGCCGCTGTGACAGCGGCTTCGGGGTTACTTCGTTAAGCTTTTTGTGATGTAGTCGAGCTGGCCTTCAAGTGAGATCGGGTCTGAGAAATAGAAGCCGATCGGATCAATGCGGTAGACATGGTTTTGTTTGACGGCATCGAGGTTTTTCCAGATTGAGCTGTCAAGCACGCCTTTGTCGTCACCGCCGGCCTGCCATGGCCCCATAAAGATGTAGTCTCCCGCGAAGTCAGGCAGTTTCTCGAGTGAAATGCTGGCGTAGCCCGGCCCTTGATTAATGGCTTTTTCCTGCGTCAGTTTTGTGGCCTTCAGCCCGAGTTTGTCATAAATGATGCTTCCGCCGCGGCCGAAGTCTTTACCGAATACATAGATGTCTTTTCCGTTTGTCTGCATGATGGAGATGGTTTTTGAGCCGACCGCTTTTTGAACCTTTGTTTTAGCGGCAGCGGTTTTCTTATCCCATTCAGCAAGCCATTTGTCTGCTTTGTCTTCAGTGCCTGTCATTTTCGCAAACTCTTTGAATTGATCAATGTTGCTGAGCTTGTCATATTTAATGGCGATGGTCGGCGCGATTTTTTCCAGTTTTTCAATGTCGGCGCCTTGTGTCGTCCAGACAACGATTAAATCCGGCTTTAAATCAATGATTTTTTCAACGGACGTGCCGTCGCCGATGTTTGTCACACCTTTTGTTTTCCCTTTGTAATAAGGGTTTTTAAATACGTTTTGCGGCGCGCCGACAACATTGATGCCGAGCTGTTTGAAGTCGCCGTAGTAGCCGTCAGCCATGACGACGACCCGTTTCGGGTGCTTCGGAATTTTAATATGGCCGTTTTCGGCTTTATACGTGATGGTTTCTTCTTTTTCAGAAGAACCTTTCGTGTCTGAAGAATTGCCGCATGCGGCCAAAGCAACGATGAGCAGCATGGCAATCAGCGCTGCGCCGATTTTCTTGTATGTATGGAACATCTGACATTCCTTCTTTCATAAAAATTAGTGATAAAGAGAATCATTATCAGTGTGATTATATCACTGCTTTCATAGAGAAGCACGCTCTTTTTTAAGAAAAACTTTCTTTTTTTATATGAAATTAGGTCTATTAAAAGAGAAGATAAAAGTGCTATACTGAAACAAGTCATTGATAATCATTATCATTACCATTCTTGTTTTGAGAAAGGAAGAACGAGTGTTGGGTCTATTGAAAAAGAAACAGACAATGACGGCTCAAGGGGCATCGGGGAGTGAAATCCAGTGGACGGCGCGTTCATTCAGAGCGGCTGTGCTGCTGTGTGCCGGTATTGCGGTTTTATTGATCGGCGCGGCTCTGTCTGTTTCCATCGGAGCTGCCGATATTCATCTGCGGACGGTGTGGGATGCTCTCTTTCACTTTCAGCCGCAAAATACATCTCATCAAATCATACGCGATCTGAGGCTGCCGAGAACCGCCGCCGCCGCGCTCGTCGGGGCTTTTTTAGCTGTGTCCGGAGCGATTATGCAGGGGCTGACGCGGAACCCGCTTGCTGAGCCTTCCATTATGGGCGTGACGTCGGGGTCAGGATTTGCGATCGCATTGGCATTTGCTTTTTTTCCGGGTCTGTCTGCGGCGGGACTTGTTTTGTGGTCCTTTGCGGGAGCGGGAATCGGAGCGCTTATTGTGTTTGGCATCGGCCTGTTTTCAAAAGGCGGGCTGACACCGGTGAAGCTCGCGCTGGCCGGTACGGCAGTCGGCTATTTCTTAACGGGGCTTTCAAGCGCGATTGCGATCCGTTTTGATGTCGCCCAGGATGTGAAGTTCTGGTATGCCGGAGGAGTGGCTTCCGTGAAATGGGAAGGCGTGCAGCTGCTGTTGGCGGCCGGTGTTATCGGACTATTGCTGGCATTTCTGATTGCGCGCTCAGTGACGGTGCTGAGCTTGGGTGAGGAACTGGCCAAAGGGCTCGGGCAGTACACATCGCTTGTGAAAGTAATCGGAATGTTTGTCGTTGTCCTCTTGACGGGGGCTTCAGTCTCAGTCGCCGGAGCCATTTCTTTTATCGGCTTGGTGATTCCGCATATCACCCGATTTTTAGTCGGGGTAGATTACAGGTGGATCATTCCTTGTTCGGCGGTATTCGGCGCCGTTCTGTTAGTCTTCAGTGATATTGCCGCAAGACTCGTCAATGCGCCGTTTGAAACACCGGTCGGCGCTTTAACCGCCCTTATCGGCGTTCCCTTTTTCTTTTATTTGGCGCGCAGGGAAAGGAGAGGGCTGTAATGAATGTAAAATCGAAAAAACCGCTGGCGGTCATGGCCGTTACGTTTGTGCTCATATGCATCGTCTTTTTTATCAGCTTAAACATGGGTGTGATCCGGATTGCGCCACTTGATACGATGCGTGTCTTTTTCGGACAGGGGGATGCCCGGGATCAGCTCGTTTTATTTGAATTCAGACTGCCGCGCATGGTGCTTTCATTGCTTGTCGGCGCAGGAATCGCGGTTTCAGGCGCGATTTTTCAAAGCGTGTCTCAAAATGACTTGGCGGAGCCGGGCATTCTCGGTATTAACGCCGGGGCGTCTTTGGCGGTCGTTCTGTTTATCTTCTTTTTCCAAGGGTCAGCTGTTGATCTAAGCATGGCCAGTACATGGCTGCTTCCGGTGAGCGCTTTGGCGGGAGCTTTTCTGGCTGCGCTGCTCATCTATGTGCTGGCTTGGAAAAAAGGCGTTTCACCTGTCCGGCTCGTTTTGGTCGGGATCGGCGTCAATGCGGGGTTTAATGCGCTTCTCTTGATTTTTCAGCTGAAAATGGACCCGCGGGATTTCATGCAGGCGCTTGTATGGATTTCCGGTTCGATTTGGAACGCCAATTGGAAAATGGTGCTGTCCATTTTGCCGTGGCTGCTGGTCCTTTTACCGTTCAGCCTCTATAAAGCCAGGTATTTAAATGTGCTCCAGCTCGGTGATCAGCTGGCGGCGGGGCTTGGCACCAGGGTTGAAAAGGAGCGGCGCGTTCTGCTGATGTCCGCCGTTGCCCTGACCGCGTCATGTGTTGCGGCAGCCGGCGGAATCGCTTTTCTCGGACTCATTGCGCCGCATTTGGCCAGAAGGCTTACCGGGCCGCGCCACCAGACGCTTATTCCGGTTTCAGCTTTGATCGGAGCATTTTTATTTCTGCTTGCCGATACGCTGGCGAGAAATGTGCTTGCACCGTCCGAAGTTCCCGTCGGCCTGGTGATTTCCGTGCTCGGAGCGCCGTATTTTGTATATTTGCTGATGAAAACGAAATAGAGGAAGGAGACTGCCGCGATGAACTCATTATCGGCGGAACAGCTTACTGTCGGTTATGGCGACCGTTTGATAGCGAAAGAATTGGATATCGCCATCCCGAAAGGAAAAATCACAACGCTGATCGGTCCGAACGGCTGCGGAAAATCGACGGTTCTCAAAACGATGTCAAGAATCATGAAACCGAAATCCGGCGCCGTCTATTTAAACGGACAGGCGATCATGCAAAAATCCACGAAGGACATCGCTAAGGAAATGGCAATTCTTCCGCAGACGCCTGAAGCGCCGAGCGGGCTGACGGTGTACGAACTTGTTTCTTACGGCAGGTTTCCGCATCAGTCCGGAATGGGCCGCTTGAGTGATAAAGACCGTGACATGATCAAATGGGCGCTTGAAGAGACGGGGATGGCCGAATTTTACGACCGGCCGATCGAAGCGCTTTCCGGGGGCCAGCGGCAGCGTGTGTGGATCGCCATGGCGCTCGCTCAAGAAACGGAGCTGCTGCTTCTTGATGAACCGACCACTTATTTAGATCTCGCCCATCAGCTTGAAATTTTGCAGCTGCTGGACAAATTAAACAAGGAGCAGGGCCGCACCATTTTAATGGTCATTCACGATCTGAATCATGCCGCCCGTTTTTCCCATTACATGATCGCCCTGAAAAAAGGGCGCGTCATCAAGGAAGGAACGGCGGAGGAAGTCATGACTCCCGGCATATTGGAAGACGTGTTTCAAATTGACGCGCAGATTGTAAAAGATCCGCGCACGAACAAACCTGTCTGCTTAACCTACGATTTAATCCGGCATGAAAACGCAACGGTAAGATGAAAAAAAACGCAGAGCCATTCCGGCCTGCGTTTTTTTATTGCGTCCGGGGCTGCTTTTGTCCGGAGACGCATTTATCCAAAACGAAAAAAACCCCCGCCACAATCAGCTCCTCCGTCGTTGACAGCCAAATCTTTTCAATCAGTTTATCCGTCGTATACGCGGTCATCCAGAGGAACAGCAGCTGAACGGTGCCGGCTAAAAGGAGAAAAGGCAGCCTGCCCGTCCCAAAAAAGGTAAAGCTATGTATCATCAGCCGTTCAAGCGGTTCAAAACATAAACCGAGAAGAATAAAAAGCACGGAAAAAAGCAGGACGTACGCCATCGATCCGTAGCTCGTCCCGGCTAATGAAAATACGGCCATCATCACGATGAAATACCCGAATAATACGGCAGCGGCTGCCAGGGCATACCGGAGCACCTGAAGAAAAAACATTTTCGTCCCGTTTTGATTGATCATCTGTTCAGCTCCTTTTCACACAGAGGAGACTTGCAGAGACGGAACTCTGCAAGTCGGTGTGTATCTTCAGCATTTCTTTTTGACGACAGGGTGTTTCACTTTCGAAAGAATATCCGTAAAGTCTTTGCCCAGATCCAGATGCTGCTGGACGAATTTCTCAGGAAGCATGGCAAGCCATTGGTTCAGGGACACATCGGCATAGTGGTCATCCTTGAAGATTTCCAGGAAGACGAGCGGCTCATCCCCCAAATTCTCCACATAGTGGCCCATTGCGAACGGAACGTAACCGACATCCCCGGCCTGATAGTTAAATGTTCTTGCATGGCCGTCCGATGCAAAAACCGTCATCCGCCCTTTACCGGAAATATAATACTGCCATTCATGCGTATTCGGATGCCAGTGCAGCTCTCTCATTGCGCCCGGTTCGACCACGACAAGCGCTGAAGCGATCGTTTTGGACACTTTGAAGTTTGTGGAATCCGCGATATATACTTTGCCGCCGTCCGTCTCAGCAGTCGGACCTTCATCCAGCAGGCGGTAAGTGAACGGATAAGGCACTTCGCCGTTCGGGCCTTCCACAATGTCATCTTTCAGCTTCCCGGGAACCGGCTCTTCAAAGATATATTTTTCTTTCCCGGGCAGGCCGGCGAGGTCTTTTTCTGAAACCCCGAAGTTGTTGGCGATGACATCAAGCGGCGTGTGGGCAAGCCAGTCAGTCACTTGGAATGTGCTGTTTTCTGAGAAGGAACCGTCATCAAACACCAAGAGGAATTCACAGCCTTCTTTCAGCGCCTGAATGGAGTGCGGCAGGCCTGACGGGAAGTACCACAGATCTCCTTCCTTCACGTCATCGATAAAACTGCGTC
The DNA here is from genome assembly GCF_053663355.1 of Bacillus sp. JK106. Taxonomy (NCBI): domain Bacteria; kingdom Bacillati; phylum Bacillota; class Bacilli; order Caryophanales; family Bacillaceae; genus Bacillus; species Bacillus sp. JK106. The sequence continues at coordinate 811,793 of NZ_JBSJQC010000001.1, forward strand.
CCTGTTCATCAACGATCGTGACCCGCGCTTTGCCCGTCAGCATATATGCCCATTCGGCTTCTTTATGCCAGTGCAGTTCACGGATGGCGCCCGGTTTTAAACGCATGTTGACAGATGCCAGATTTTCAGAAATCGGCAGCTCGCGAACGGTCACCTCACGCGCGTATCCGCCCTTTTCCAGCCGGTTGTGCACATCTGAGAAAGAGAATTTCATATTATCCACTGTGCCGTGATCCGTTTCCGGCGGCGTCAGCATATCCGGATTTTGGCGGTCTCTTTCAAGATTGCGCGGAATCGTGACGGTCGCCCCTTTGTCTCCTCTGATCGGCTGCGGGATATTGCAGTTGTTTTCTTTTGACATGTAAATCGTCTCCTCTCAAGCTTTGTTTTTTCAGAAAGAGAATGTGAAAGGCCTTTCGTTTTCCCTTCTGCTTTGTTAAGTGATGCGTTCCGATGAAAAGTCAACTTCGTGTGAAAATTAATTTTTCATTTTCTGCTCTTTCAGTTCCGTCATCAGTTCGATCAGGGCGTCAAACTTCTTCTCAAACCGTGTGAGAAGATACATGGCAATCAGAGCCGGAAAGCCGAGATTGCCGATCTGTCTGACCGCTTCTTCTATAAAAACCTGATCCATCACCAGCCACCTCCTGACTTGACCTGCAGTCATGTATATAAGTGAAAGAAAGAGCGGCTCCTGTAAACCTGATATCCCGGTTGAGGGTCTTTTTTTGTTCCGGCAAATCCGGGACATAAGGAGTGCGGAATCTTAGTCGGAAAGGAGTAGTTTACTTTTTTTTGCTTTCTTTCATTTAATTTAAATAGGGGGCGGTTTTATGGACTATCAAGTTCTTTTACGGTCAAAATGCAAGGAAATTATGAAACATCCGATCGTTAAACATTTTTTAAGTGACCCAAAGCATTACGAGAAATTTAAAAATGTGCTGGAACATTCAGACGAGAAGGATGCAAAATCACTGGACGATCATTTTAAACAGTTTTATAAGGAAATCCGGATCATCAAATATATGAACTCTATGATCCGGATTTTCTCCATCGATTTTGACAAGCGCATCCGTAAAAATCAGAAGCGCTATCCGCTGACGGTGGATCAGCCGGAGGGAGGTGAAGCGTTTCCCTATGAAATGGGAAAAGACGCGTATGAAGAGTTTCTGCGGAAGCAAGGGGATTTGAGCCAGCATGTCCAAAACCGTGATTTATACGAAGCGCTTCAGACGTTAACCGATAAACAAAAAAGCGTGCTGACGAATATTTATCTTCACGGAGCGACGATGAAAGAGATTGCCGAGTCGCTGGGTGAATCACGGCAGAACATTTCCAATATTCATAAAAAAGGGCTCGACAATCTCAGAAAGCAGCTGGACAAGCAAAAAAAGGGGGAAAATAAGCAGTGAACGGGCCATTTGACTTCAACAAAGAGAACACAGATACCGACGAAATGGAACTTTTGATTTCGCGTTTTTCGCCAATGATAAAAAAAAAACTGAGCAATACATCATACCAGGAAAGAGAAGACCTTGAACAAGAATTGAAGATTAAAATAGTTGAAAAAGCGGACATGCTGTTATGCCAGGAAGTGCCGGGTTTTTGGGAATTTATTCTTCATCTTATAAATGAAAGCTCCTGACAAAAGCGGCGGAATGATGGATATTCCGCTCTGACACCGTGAGAAAAACGAGAAGAGATGTCCGGTCTCGTTTTTCTTTTCTGTTTCCCCGCAAGACCTCCGCACTAAAAAAGTACCAAATCTTATCCATATAATGATATGATGAAAAAAACAAAGAGAAAGGAACGTCCAAGGTGGAAAATGCGTCAATTTTAATTGTAGACGATGAGAAGGCGATCGTTGATATGGTCAAACGCGTTCTCGTCAAAGAAGGCTATCACAACATTAAGACAGCCGGAAGCGCTGAGGAAGCGATTGAGTTTGTTAAACATGAATCCGCGGATCTGCTCGTGCTGGATGTGATGATGGAAGGCATGTCCGGTTTTGAAGCATGCACCGAAATCCGGAACTATACCGACGCTCCGATCTTTTTTCTGACTGCCCGTTCTTCTGATGCGGATAAGCTGTCAGGATTTGCATTGGGAGCTGACGATTATATAACAAAGCCGTTTAATCCGCTCGAATTGGCGGCGCGGATCAGAGCGACGTTAAAGAGAACCTATAAGCGCGAAGAGAAAACGGCGGTAAAGACGTATTCATACAGCCATTTTTCCTATTCGCCGCAAAACGCCGAGCTGATCGTCGGGGGCGAGCCCGTCAGCTGCTCCGCACAGCTTCTGCAATTGCTTCAATATTTCTGTGAACATCCTGATGTGGTGCTCTCTAAAGATCAGATCTATGAAAAAGTGTGGGGATATCCGTCTTACGGCGACAACAACACCGTCATGGTTCACATCCGCAAGCTCAGAGAAAAGATTGAAAAAGACCCCAGCAATCCGTCCTATATTGTAACGGTGCGCGGCCTCGGTTATCGGTTTATTCCCGATCAAGGAGAAAAAGGAACCCGCTCATGAGAATGCGCGGAAAATTTCTGCTCCACTTTTTCGGACAGCTTCTGCTTGTCATCCTGCTGATGTCCGTTTTGGCCGTCGCTTCTTTCTTCTATTTGGATTGGCGTTTCAGCGAAGCGGAAGCCAATGCGGGACTGACCAAAGCGACGGCAGACTCGTTTGAAGCGTGGCTTGATAAAAACGAAGACGGCACATGGGATGTCGATGAATTTTTAAAGATGTCGGTCAGAAAGCAGAAGGGCTGGCTGCAGATCATTAATGACAAAGAAAAAACGGACTACGCGTACAGAGTGCCGAAAGACGTCCCGAGCCATTACAGCAGAAAAGACCTCTTATCCATTTACCAGTACCGGAATTTTGACAACTACAAGCTGAATTACTGGACGGTCACGATAAATGATGAGACCTATTTGATTCTGTTCGGCTGGAAATCCGCCAGTGAGCAGCTTCTCACTTACATCGAATCACAGGAACCATCCCTCGCTTCCCTTTCTCAATATAAAAAAAGCACGGTTGATTATATTAAACGGGAAAAAGGGGCGGTCTACCTTCTCGAAGACAGCGGCAGACTGCTCGGGGATATCAACAGCACGAAAAAAGAACGGAACACCGTCAATGAGCTTGAATTGCTGAAATACAGTTCCAAGCCGTGGAATTACAAACGGGAAATTTCTTTTAAAAGACTCGATAAAACGAAATGGATGGTCGCGTCGGTGCCGAACCCCGTGTACATCCCCGATCACGAGTTTAACAAATCATTTTTGAGAAATGTGATGAAAACCCTCTTCCTCTTGATCGGAATCCTGGTATTTATGATCTGCATCCTGACCATTTGGTACTCTTTCCGTTTCGGCTGGCCGCTGTTTCATACCATCAAATGGCTTGTCAATTTATCAAAGGGCCGGCTTGAAGAGCCGAAGAACCGCAAAGGACAGCCGGTCAGCAAAAACAAAAAAGGCAAAACAAAACAGCCGTTCCGCTTTTTCGCCGAGATTTTCGAATCGATGGATCAGCTGACCGACACGCTGAAGCGGGATAAGAAAAACAGAGAAAAAATCCAGGCGACAAGGGAAGAATGGATCGCCGGGCTGAGCCATGACTTAAAAACCCCGCTGAGCACGATTTACGGCTACAGCATGATGCTTGAATCGAAGCAATACGACTGGACACCGGAAGAAGTCAAAGAAATGGGGCAGATCGTCCGGGAGAAATCAGAATATATGTCGAAGCTGATTGAGGACTTAAACTTAACATACCGCCTCAAAAACGCGGCCCTCCCGATCGAACGGCGGCTGATCAACGTCGTGCCGTTTATCAGAAACGTCACGAACGATTTTACGAAAAACACGTTCTCGGAAGGCTATGACATCGCCTTTGAAACCAAAAAGGAAGACATTCTTTTCGCCATTGATGAAGCGTGGTTCCGCCGTATTCTGGAGAATCTGCTGGCAAACGCGGTTAAGCATAATAAGAAAGGGACAGCCATTCGGGTCGTGCTTGAGGAATCAGCCGAACAGCTCATTCTGAAGGTGAAAGATAACGGAAGAGGAATGGACGATGAAACGATTCACCAGCTGTTTAACCGTTATTACCGGGGAACGAATACGAAGGGGCCGTCAGAAGGAACTGGACTCGGGCTCGCCATTGCCAAAGAGCTGGTTCACCTTCATAACGGAACCATCCATGTCAACAGCAGAATCAGCGCCGGAACGGTGATTACGATTCTTTTTAAAAAAGATTGAGTTTGGACGCCGCTTTGTCGGGAATAACAATAGAAGACTGACAAGCAAAAGAGGTGTTCACACATGGAAGCAGCATTACGAGCAGATACGAGAGCAGTTATCGGAGAAGGCCCTTTATGGGACAAGGATAAGGAATGCCTGTACTGGGTGGATATACTGGGCAGCCAGCTCCATATCTTCACTCCGGCTGACGGAATCAACCGTTCCGTTAAATTCAAATCATTTGTCACGGCTCTGGCCTTGTATTCAAAGGAAGAGCTGGTGATGACGATGAAAGACGGGTTTTACCTGTACAATCTGCGGGAAGACACATTGACGAAGATGAAGCAGCCGAAAGACATGCGGGAAGATATCCGTTTCAATGACGCAAAATGCGACCCGTCCGGCAGATTATGGGCGGGAACGACGAGCATGGAAGGCAAAGAAGAGGAGGCTTCGCTGTACCGTCTGAATACGGACGGCAGCCTTGCCAAAATAAAAGACCAGGTCTCTACCTCGAACGGTTTGGATTGGGATCGGGACCGAAACCTGATGTACTATATTGATACTCCGACGCAGGAAATCGTCTGTTATGCATACGATCCTGAAACCGGAGCCGTATCAGATCCGAAAACGGTCTACCGCTTTCCGGAGTCGCAAGGATCTCCCGACGGAATGACCATTGACCGTGACGGAATGCTGTGGGTGGCTCTGTTCGGAGGCGGCCGTGCCGTCCGGATTGACCCGTTTTTGCATAAGGAAATTGCATCTATCGAAGTTCCGGCGAAATACGTCACCTGCTGCGCGTTCGGAGGCAGAGAATTGAACACGTTATACATTACGACCGCGACGGAAAAATTGACGGAAGCCGAAAGACTTGAGCAGCCGCATGCGGGCGGCCTGTTTTCAGCAGAGCTTGAGACGGGCGGCTGGGAGCCGGTTCCGTTTGCAGGCATGATGTAAAAAAAAGCCCTGGCATATGGGGAAGTTCCCATTGTGCCGGGCTTTTTTGTGTTAAATGGAGCGGATGATGCCGCCTTCAACCCGCTGTGCGGTGCCGTTAATGGCAGAAGCAGCTGATGAAGCGAGAAATACAATCGTATTGGCGACTTCTTCCGGGGTTGCATAGCGCTGAATCAAAGATGTCGGTTCATTCACTTTAAAATAATCCCGGACGAAGCTGTCCGTGTCTTCTCCGGCAGCCTTTGCGGCTCCTTCCATGTAAGAAGCGACGCCTTCGGTCCATGTTGGTCCCGGCAGCACGGAGTTGACCGTGACATTTGTGCCTTTCGTCATTTCCGCCATTCCCCGGGACAAGCTGATTAACGCCGTTTTCGTCATTGAATACGGAATCATTTGCGCAAGCGGTTTGACTCCGGCTTCACTGGAAATGTTCAAAATCCGTCCGCTGTTTCTTTCAAGCATTTGCGGCAGAAAACGCCGGCACAGGCGCACGGCGCTCATAACATTCACTTCAAAATACCGAGTCCATTCATCATCAGACACCTCAGCGAAGTCCTTTACTTCAAAAAAACCGAGATTATTGACGAGAACATCGACTTCCCCGATTCCGCCGGCGCGCTTGATCAAGTCATCCGCCTCATCCTGACGCGATAAATCCGCAGCGATGCCGTGAACCGTTCCGTAAGCGGAAAGCTCCTCAACCGTCCGTTCCACGGTTTCTTTTTTTCTTCCGTTTACAATCACCTCGGCGCCTTCGGCTAAAAAGCTTTTTGCCGCGGCTTTTCCGATCCCTGAAGTTGATCCTGTAATCAACACGAGCTTTCGTTCAAGCTGTAATTCCATGATAATCCTCCTTTTTACACCATTGTGTAACAGTATACATGATGAATTTTAGTGTGTACGAACAATTTGCTTTCATGCAAAAAGGGCGGATATACAAGCCTTAAAGACTTATAGTATAATTACTGCGAAAAAAGGATACGAATGTCAAAGAGACAATCGTTTACCATAATCAGGGGGAGTTAAAAGAATGAAGAAGATCACTGCCGTCTGGGCGGCGCTCTTGGTCACCGCCTTTGTGATCGCCGGCTGTTCCGGCGCACAGGGAGAAGGAAGCGCGGCCAAACAAAAAGCCGTCTCAACCGAAGCATTCCCGGTAACCATTAAGGATGCCGCGAACGAAAAAGTAACCATAAAGCAGGCACCGGAAAAAATCGTTTCCCTCATGCCGAGCAATACGGAAATTACATACGCGCTCGGACTGGGAGATAAGGTCGCAGGCGTCACGACAAATGATACATATCCGAAAGAAGCCGTAAAAAAACCGAAAGTCGGAGATATGAATGTGAACGCTGAAAAAGTCATCGCGCTGAAGCCGGATCTCGTGCTTGCCCACGCGTCCTCTATGTCCGCTTCCGCCGATGCGATGAAGCAGCTGAAAGATGCGGGCATCACCGTCTTAACGGTCAATGATGCGCAATCGTTCCAAGATGTGTACAAATCAATCAGCATGATCGGAAAAGCGGCCGGCAAAGAAAAGCAGGCGGATCAGCTGATCCAATCGATGAAATCCGACCTTTCCGGCATAGAAAAGAAAGCGGCTGCCATTTCTGAAAAAGACGAAAAGAAAGTATTCGTCGAAGTGTCTCCTGACGGCTACACGACGGGGAAAGGCACGTTTATGAACGAAATGCTTGAAGATATACATGCAAAAAACGCCGCCGGCAGCCAGACCGGCTGGGTGCAGCTGACGGATGAAGCGATTGTCAAAATGAATCCGGACGTCATCATTACGACAGACGGCGTAAAGGCCGCTGAAGTGGAAAAACGCGCCGGCTGGGGTGCCGTCAATGCGGTCAAACACCACAATGTCTATTCTGTTGATCCTGACCTTGTCACACGCTCAGGCCCGCGCCTTGTCAAAGGGGTCGAGAAGCTTGCAGAAAGCGTTTATCCTGAAACGTTTAAAAAGTAACCGCCCGCTGGCCTACACGGTCAGCCTGCTGTTTTTAGCCGTTTGTACGGCACTCGGCATTTCAATCGGCAGTCTGCATATTCCTTTATCCGACGTTTTTTGGATCGGGATCGGCCGGACATCCTCTGTTGATCCCATGAATGTAAATATTATGATCAATATCCGCCTGCCGAGAGTCGTTCTGGCCGCTCTTGTCGGAGCCGCGTTATCCATTGCGGGGGCGGCGTTTCAGGGACTTCTGAAAAATCCGCTCGCCGACCCTTATACACTCGGGGTATCTTCGGGAGCCTCGGCGGGAGCCGTTATCACCTTGTTTTTCGGCATTCAGATTCCCGTCATCGGCCGGTTCACACTTCCGGTTGTCAGCATCGCCGCTGCCATTGCGGTTATGGCGGCGGTTCTGTTTTTCAGCCGCCTCGTTCATGCGTCGATGTCGGTTTCGACGCTCATTTTGACAGGCATTATCATGAATTCTTTTCTAGGGGCTCTTATTTCGCTTGTGATTGCTTTAACGGGAAATGATCTGCTCCCGATTGTCCGCTGGCTGTTGGGAAGCGTGTCCATGAGGGGCTGGGGCTATGTCGCGCTGTTTCTGCCTTTTTTTCTGGCCGGGACGGCGCTTCTGCTTATCAATGGCAGAGAATTAAACATTATGACTTATGGAGAAGAAAAAGCAAGGCTGTTAGGCGTCAGTACAGGAAAAAGAAAACTGCTGATGATCGCCGCCGGATCTCTGCTGACGGGAGGCGCGGTTGCCGTCTCGGGGACGATCGGGTTTGTCGGCCTTGTCATTCCCCACGTGACACGGCTTTTGTGGGGGACGGATCATCGCCATTTACTGCCGCTGTCAGCATTGACGGGCGCCGGGTTTCTCATTTTGGCGGATTTGTTTTCCCGCACCGTCATTGAACCTGTCGAATTGCCGATCGGCATTATGACGGCCTTGGCGGGAGCGCCTGTTTTTGCCTTGATTCTGCTTCGCCAGCATCATGGAGGGAACCGCTTATGATCAGAGTGAGCAGCCTGTCCGGCGGGTACGGAGGCCGGATGATTGTAGAAGATGTCAGTTTTACCGCCGGAAAAGGTGAATTTGTCGGCATACTCGGTCCGAACGGCTCAGGAAAAACAACGCTGATGAAATTGCTGACGGGAATGCTCTCTCCGTCAAAGGGCGAGGTGCTCGTCGCAGGCAGGCCCGCGGGCAAATACAAGCCGCGGGAGCTTGCAAAAATCATGGCCGTTTTGCCGCAGCATACGGAGCAAGCTTTTACATTTACCGTTAAGGAAACAGTGTCCTTCGGCAGATACCCGTATCAAAAAGGACTCTTCAGACAGATGGATCAACATGACGAAGACATTGTCCGGGAAGCAATGGAAATGACGGGCATCGACCGATATGCGCAGCAATCCGTCCGCAATCTGAGCGGAGGGGAGCGGCAGCGCGTCTATCTGGCGCAGGCGCTGGCTCAGCAGCCTGAGGTGCTCTGTCTGGATGAGCCGACGACCTTTCTTGATCTCAAATATCAAAAAGACTTGCTTGATACGGTAAAGCGGCTGACGAGAGAAAGAGGCCTGACGGTCATCAGTATTTTTCACGACCTCAACGCCGCAAGCCAATATTGTGATCAGCTCCTGATGATGAAAGACGGACGCGCTTTTCCGAAGCAGACGCCGGATCGGGCTTTAAAAAAAGAGACGATTGAAGACATTTACGGCATCACCGTCAGCGCTGTTGCCCAGCAATCGTCGCCGAAACCGCTGATCTCTTTTATGCCGGAAGCGCGGGAGGAAGGAGAGCCCGCCGGCGTTCCGTTCGCCTCTCTGATAAACAAAAGCGGAAATACCGTAACGCTTCATACAGAACGGCCGTTCAGAATGCTGTCAACCGCATCTGACGGCCCGGGCTTTTCGTGGAGCCGCCGGCTTTCCGGCTCAGCGGCAGCTGGTTTGATCTGCCGTACGTTTGATTCGGTTACGATAGCCGTGACTGCGCAGTATACCGTTTGGGTGCTGATCAGCGGACGTTTATCGGAACAGGGATTTGTTCGGCTGTTAACGGCAGCGGCTGAAGCGAGAATGCAGGCCCTTTCCGGCAGACAGGCAAAAGGTGACATTGTCATTTGTGCCTTGCAGACAGGAGAGACAATGGACGTCCCTCACGCGGAAAGAGCCGTCAGAAGAGGAACCGCGGCATGTGTAAAAGCGACGGAAGAAGGAGGAATACAACGATGAAGCTGTATACGAAAACCGGCGATAAAGGACAGACAAGCCTGATCGGCGGCAGAACGGATAAAGACAGTCTGCGGGTTGAAAGCTACGGGACGATCGATGAGCTGAACAGCTTTATCGGGCTTGCGCTTGCAGAGCTAGATGATTGTGAGAATTGCGGTGATGTGAAAGCCGAACTCCGAAACATTCAGCATGAGCTGTTTGACTGCGGCAGCGACTTGGCGACGGTCACTGAACATAGAAACTATACATTAAGAGAGACATCTATTTCCGCATTGGAAGACTGCATAGACCGTTACACGGCTGAAGCGCCCCCGCTTGAGAAATTTATTCTTCCGGGCGGGCATAAGGCGGCTGCTCAGCTTCATATCGCGCGGACCGTCACAAGACGGGCTGAGCGTCTCGTCGTGAAACTGGGCAAAACAGAAGAGATAAACGATACGGTGATGCGTTACTTGAACCGCCTGTCTGATTATTTTTTCGCGGCGGCAAGAGCAGTTAACGCAAGACAGGGCGTTCAGGATATAGAGTATGAAAGAAGCGCCGCGGTATTCCGTGATGATGAATAACGTTTTGTTCAGCCGGCAGCAGCAAGCCGGCTGTTTTTTTATAGAGATATCCATCAATTGAACCTTTATTGACAGAAGGAAAATGTATCTTATGCATTATTGACTGAAAAATTAAAAAATGAGATATTATAAGAAACATTGTAAAATAATGGGGGATTTGATAGATGGATACATATAATAAGAGCGAGAGCATCTGGAATAAAAATTTCACCCTTCTGTTTATCTCGAGGCTTGTTAAATTGTCGGGCGACGGTTTTGCCTTTAATTCCATTCTGTGGTTTTTGATTTTTGACGGGGAAGGCGCGATCGGCACGTCCCTGCTCATTGCGGTCACGTTCCTTCCGGAGGCGATGCTGGCGCCGATTACCGGGCCTTTTATGAAGCAGCATACGCTGAAATTCTGGATGTATTTCTCCGATCTCACGCGCGCGGCGGTCGTGTTGATCATTCCGGTCTGTTACTTTAACGGTTTTTCTCCTTTATGGTTTGTCATGCTTCTCATGATTTTGCATTCAGCCACGGGAGCCGCTTATAATCCTGCATCTATCTCATTAATCCCCAATATTGTCGGAGAAAACAGCCTGCAGAAAGCGAATGCGGTCATCCAGTCATCAGGCCAGATCGTCAGGCTTGCCGCCATTACGCTGAGCGGGGTGTTCTTAACATTTATCAGTCCCGCTTATTCTTTGTTTATCGCTCTTATATTCTATCTTCTATCAGGTTTTCTCGTACTCTTTATGTCATACCAAGTCCAGCATGCCAAAGAGGATACCGTCGCCGTCAGACAGCGCGGGACGTATTTCGGAAGGCTCAAACGGGGGTTCGTTCTTGTCAGGAAACACCAGATTTTATACCCGCTCGCCATCTATTGTATCTTCATGAATTTTGCGGCCGCTCCGTGGGAGGCGCTCTCTGCCGTTTATGTCGCCGAAGATTTAAACATGCCGCCGATCATCTACTCGCTTTTGAAAGCGACAGGCACGGGCGGAGCCTTTTTAATGGGTTTTATTTTGGCTAAGGTGAAGGTGAACAAATACGGTCTCCTGTTTGTGTCAGCGGGAATCATAGAAGGGGCGGCATTTTTCATCACCGGCCTCAACACTTTTCTGCCGCTCGTCTTCCTCGCCGCGTTTGCGTTCGGATCTGCCGTCAGCGCGATTAATGTGCCGGAATATACGATTATTCAGACGTCTGTGGACCATGATGATCAGCCGCAAGTCTATGCCGTCATCCATATGATCTCAAACATATCCATTCCGCTCGGCGCGGTCCTTTGCGGATACGCGGCTAACGCCTTCGGTCCCGGAAAAGTCATTGCCGCCGGCGGTCTCGTTGAAGTCCTGTCCGGTCTCGGAATATTGATCTTTACAAAGCTGGCCAAAGCTGAACGCTCAGATCTCATCAGGGAAAAAGAAGCGAGCATCAGAATATAGATTTTTCGTGAAACGCCCTGCGCCGTCCGGTGCAGCGGCGTTTTTTTATGCGAAGGTCCGGGGGGTTATACGACTCCGGTCTGATATGAAAATCAATCTCTGACTCGTTTTGCCGGCCGCGGGATTTGTTTATAGTAAAGACAAGGAAAACGAAAGGAGGATCTGCATGAATATAAATGTAAAAACGGCAGGCGGCTTTCTGCTGATTGTGTTCGGACTTTCTGTCTTTTTCGGAGGAGGCCATTTCGCATTTATCATCCCGCTGGCGATCGGAGGCCTGATGCTTTACTGGGGAATCAAACGTTTTTCAAAAGGCCGGGCGGTATCGGGTATCATCGCGGGCTTCATCGGAGCTATGATTCTCGTCGGTTCTCTTCCATTTATCGTTGCCATCGGACTGGCCGGCGCCATGGTGTATTTCGGGTGGAAGATGATGAAGCAGGGCGGCTCAGACACCGCTTCCCGCCAGTATGAACCGGAAGCGGCATCACCGGGCTATCAATCCGGATTTGACACTGAATGGGAAGAATTTCTGAAGAAAAAATAAGGAGGAAGACAAAATGGTCTTAAAAAGAATAAGAAATATGTTCGTCGCATCTGTTAACGAAGGGCTTGATAAATTAGAAAATCCGAAAGTCATGCTGAATCAATATGTGCGTGATATGGAAAGTGACATCGCTAAGGCGAAACAAACGATTGTCAAACAGCACACGATCGTCCATCAGTTTAAGAAAAAACAGGAAGACGCCTCCGAAACGGCGGCAAAACGGAAAAACCAGGCTCAGCTTGCTTTTGACGCCGGGGAAGAGGAGCTTGCGAAAAAGGCGCTGACTGAAATGAAATACCTTGAGGGAAAAGCGGCCGAACATGAAAAAGCGTATGAACAGGCGAAAACACAGCTGGCAGAGCTGAAAGAGCAGCTGGAAACTTTAGAAACGCGCCTCCGCGACGTAAAGGATAAAAAACAGGCGCTCATCGCCCGCGCCAACGCGGCAAAAGCAAAGGAACATATGAACGCTTCTTTCGACAAAATTGACAGCGAAAGCGCCTACAGGGAGTTTCTTCGAATGGAAAGCCGCATTGAAGAAATGGAAGTCCGCGTCAAATACGGCACTTCAGCTGAAGCGAACACAGAATACAGCCGCTCCCAATATTCAGATGAGGTGGAAGCTGAGATTGAAAAAATGCGCTCGCTTTCTCTGGAGAAAACAGAGCATCAAAAAGCGGCTCATGAATAATGTGCACAAGGGAAGATCGGCGCTTTTACGCCTCTTCCCTATACGCACGTATCAATTCTCCGGCTTTTCCTTTATAATAAAATGAATGAAAAAGGATGGAACGTAATGAAGCGTAAGATGGCCAAAGGACTGATGGCGGCGTCCGTTCTGATCTGCTGTCTGTTTTTGGTGAAAGAAGTGTTTGCCGGGCGTTTTTTTCCGCTGTACGAAACAGAAGCGGAATCGGCAAGCATACCGCCGCGTGCCGTCAACAGCCTGTCGGTTTCATCGGAACAGACGGATGTAAAAATCATCGCGGAAGCGCGGAATGATATCGCGGCAAACATGGCGGGACCGGCGGGGAAAATGTTTGTCCAAAGCAGGGGAAAAACCCTCAATCTCAAAACGAAGGAGAAAGGGTTTCAATTTCTGAATCTCTTTCAGCGTCCTCTGCTGATTGTCCGCATTCCGTATGATTATCATCGGGACATCACCGTCCATACGTCAAGCGGCACCATTGCCGTTGACGGAAACAAGGGGCTGTCTCTTGCGCACCTCGGCGTCCGTTCTGTAAGCGGGAATATGTCGCTGAAGCACGTGAAGACGGATGTGTTTGAAGCGAAGGGGCTGTCGGGCAACCTCACAGCATCAGGCCTTGCGGCGAAAACGGGGGATATCCGCTTATCCTCCGGACATGTCGGGCTTCAACATGCGGCGGGCGCCCTTGACGTGCGGGTCGCTTCCGGCAGTGTCGACGCCTCGCTTGAGACGGCGGATGCTCCCGTATCCGTCAGGCTTGCGAGCGGCAGCGCAGCGATCAGCCTGCCGAAAGACGGAAGTTTTACGGTGAACGCCGAGACGGCAAGCGGAAGGATTCAGCCGTCTTATTTCTTTGAGAAAACGAGTAAGGACGGCGGGGCATTCACCGGTATGAAGGGCAGCGGCGCCAGGCCGATTGATATAAAAGTGACGAGCGGCAATATTGCACTGCAATAGTCAAGGAAAGGAGGGGCAGGCAGCTGATGGCAAAAAAACAGATTCTCGGACTTATCATCGCCTTATTAGGCGTCAGCATGTTTTTGCGTATTATCGGCATCGGCGACTTCTTGTTTTGGCCGCTCTTTTTTCTGATCACAGGCTATATTTTTAATAAATATTCCCGCGGCTGGCTCGGCTCCGTCCTGTATATCTTCGCCGCTTTTTTATTTTTGAGGAACCTGTTCAGCGCCACCTTTAACCTGTTCGGCTATGCCTTCGCCGCCTTTCTCATATACGCGGGCTACAGGCTCCTGAAAGGAAAGCGCGTGTATGAACATAAAGAGAAGAAAATCAATCTTGAAAAAGAAGAGCAGCCAAAGCCTTCCGCCCAGACGGAAAGCAGACAGCCGGACCTCCGCAGCTTTTTTATCGGCGAGCTCCGGATGATGAAGGACCCGTTTGAGCTGAATGATTTAAATGTTTCCGGATTCATCGGCGATGTGAAAATTGATTTGTCAAAAGCGATGATTCCCGAAGGAGAAAGCACGATGACCATCAGCGGTGTCATCGGCAATGTCGATGTGTACGTCCCGCCGGATATCGAAGTGTCCGTCAGTTCATCGGCTTTTATCGGCGATATGAACCTGCTCGGCTCTAAGAAAAGCGGCATGAGCCCGAATCTTTATAAAGTATCGTCTGAGTACGGCGACTCGCCGCGGCGGATTAAAATTTCAATTTCGTTATTCATCGGCGATGTGGATGTGAAGTATTTATGAGGAAAAAATTACTCGCCAATATTCAGTGGCGCGCCATGCGGATGACCGCGGGGCTCAGTCTGCTCCTTTGCGCGGTGTTTATTACGCTGATGCTGCTGTATTACGGGCTTGACCCGATGCTGCTGTTTTCTTCCGGCTGGTTCGGTATTCCGTTTGTGGTCATCCTGCTTCTGGCGTCACTTTCGGCCGGATTGATTTCCGGTTATGTATACGGAGGCCGCCTGAAAACAAGAATGGATACACTGATTGAAGCGGTTTTGAAATTTGAAAACGGCAATTTCGCTTATCGGGTGCCGCCGCTCGGCGATGATGAAATCGGTCTGGCGGCAGATCAGCTCAACGAAATGGCCAAGCGGGTCGAGCTCCAGGTCACATCGCTGCAAAAGCTCTCCAACGAGCGGGCGGAATGGCAGGATCAAATGAAAAAATCGGTCATCACTGAAGAACGCCAGCGGCTGGCGCGCGATCTGCACGATGCCGTCAGCCAGCAGCTCTTTGCCATTTCTATGATGACATCCGCCGTCTTAGAGCAGGTGAAAGATGCGGATGACAAAATCGTCAAACGGATTCGCATGGTTGAACATATGGCGGGGGAAGCGCAAAACGAGATGAGAGCGCTGCTATTGCATCTGCGGCCCGTCACTTTAGAAGGAAAAGGCTTAAAAGAAGGGCTGATTGAGCTGTTAAAAGAGTTCAAAGCGAAGCAGCCGCTGGATATTGAGTGGGACATCAGCGATACGGGTGTGTCAAAAGGCGTTGAAGACCATCTGTTCCGCATCGTGCAGGAGGCGCTTTCCAACGTTTTCAGACATTCAAAGGCGACCAAGGTCACCGTCAGACTCGGCGCGAAACATCAAAAGCTGCAGCTTAAAGTCATTGATAACGGGGCGGGTTTTACGATGGATCAAGTGAAAGCATCCTCATACGGCCTGCATTCCATCAAGGAAAGAGCGAGTGAAATCGGCGGCATAGCGGAAATTATCTCCGTAAAGGGAAAAGGCACGCAGATCGACGTGAAAGTCCCGATTTATCAGAAAACAAAAGGAGAGAACGACAGTGATTCGAGTGTTACTGATTGATGATCATGAGATGGTCAGGATGGGTCTGGCCGCATTTTTAGAAGCACAGCCGGACATTGAAGTCGCCGGTGAAGCATCAGACGGGCAGCAGGGCGTCGATCTGGCCGCAGAGCTTTTGCCGGATGTGATTTTAATGGACCTTGTCATGGACGGCATGGACGGCATCGAAGCGACAAAACAGATCTGCGCGAAACTCAATGACCCGAAAATCATCGTGCTGACGAGCTTTATTGATGACGACAAAGTGTATCCGGTGATCGAAGCGGGAGCGCTCAGCTATTTGCTGAAAACGTCCAAGGCGGCAGAAATAGCTGAAGCCATCAGAGCGGCTGCCAAGGGTGAACCGAAGCTTGAATCGAAAGTGGCGGGAAAAGTGCTGTCAAGGCTGCGCCATTCAGAGAATCAGCTTCCGCATGAAACGCTGACGAAAAGAGAACTGGAAATCCTCTGTCTCGTCGCGGAAGGCAAGACGAATAAAGAGATTGGTGAAGAGCTCTTCATTACGATTAAAACGGTGAAAACCCACATTACGAATATATTGTCAAAGCTTGATGTCAGTGACCGCACGCAGGCAGCCGTATATGCCCACCGCAATCATCTCGTGACATAAGAAAAGGAGAGCGGCGCCGTCACACTCTCCCGAGGGACGGGGTCATTGGGACATTCCCTTTGTTCCGAAATCCCTGATGGCGACTTTGACTTTATATTCAATATCCGATTCACTGAAATGATGATCCCAGTCAGAGGATATCTTTTTCCATTTATCGGGATAATGAATCCGGACTTGATCGCCTAACCCGGTAATATCCACTTTCAAGTCATGCTGCATGTAATCAATGAATGCCATAACATCTGAATGAATGCGGTGTTTTACCGCGTTTTTGATTTCATTTATATAGGACTCCTTGAAGGAATCTTCTTTCGGGTTCCAATCCTCAGACAGTCGGCCTTCAACAAACCGGGTGACGATAAACTTGAATTTTCCGTTTTTATATTGTGTTTTTACATCATATTTGCTGGAAAATACCTCGAAGGATAAATAATAATTGTCATGCTTTGCAAACGTGACGCCTCCCTTTACCGTGCCTGTGAACAGGTTCATATTCTGGACTTGTAAAGGCGTTAAATTCGCATACCAGAATTTATTTTTAATAATGGTAGCGCCCCAGATTTCCAGTCTGCTGCCCACTTTGCGCACTTGAGGAAGGGCAAAGGTCTCGCCTTTGGCGATTTTCTCTGATATTTCCCCCAATGTCACGGGCTCCATCATCCGGATGGTGACCGCATTGTTCTCCGTTAAGTCATAGATCGTATTTGACGCAGGCTCTCCCTGGTCACTGATATTGAAAATATCTTTCGTTTTATCCGGCACCGTCATCACATTGCAGCTTCTTCTCGTACCGTTGTCCCTGATAAATTGGTTCATCAATGCGTCAAGCGGGATGTGATCCTTTAACAGCGCTTCGGAAAACAGCATGATACGCAAGTGCTGGGAGAAGGCGGGGTGATTTTTTAACGATGCCGTTCTTAATGCTTGATGGACGGTTTCCCCTGGAGTGGAAGTCACCTTTGTCGTGTCACCTGACGACGACTGCTGGGCACTTGCTTTTTGCGGAACCAGAATCTGCTGTGTCACTTCCACATTTTCTTCCGCGGGTTTATCGAGCCCGACTCCGATAACGAGGCTCAAGTCTTCTAAATTGCGGCTGTCCCAGCACCCGGCCAAAAGCAATGTGCAAAATATGATTACGATGTATTTCTTCATTGCGCTTTTTTCACCTTCCTTTTCACAGCGACGACTGCAAATATCAGTAAAGGCAGCAAAAAGAAAACCAAGAAGATATAGCCGAGAATATCACTGAACAGCATCAGCTTGTTCGCATCCTTTGGCATCAATGACCCCAAGAATGTCGCAATCCCGACGAAGATGACGCCCTTTTTCTGCTTCAGCCCGAAAATTTTATGAAGGCCTGATGTCGCGAAATATCCGTATGATACATAGGTGGCGAAAAATTGGATAATCCAGACAACAAGCAAAAAGGACTCGAACCTTTCAATAAAAAGCCCTTTGATTTCAAATGATTGAAAGAGCGCGATCGTAGGCCAAATCATTGTTTTGACATCCTGGGTGGTTAAGGCGCCGACGACGAGCACGTAGGTAATAATGTATAAAATAATCGGGATGCCAAAGCCCATGGCCGACATGCCGAACGTGTGCTTTTTATTTTTGAGGTACTCGGGGAGAAACAGCATAATCTCAATCCCCAAAAAGGAAACAGAAACGACGGTCAAGGAGGCCATAACGGGAGAAAACCCCTGTCCGAGCACCGGCCGCAGGTTGTCGATATCAAATATTTTAAAGCTGAAGGAAAACACCACGAGCAAAATAATAATCGTAATCGTTAAATAGAAAGGAAAGAGCCTGCCGATATCGCTCATGCCGCCGATAATTAAATAAACGGAACAGGCGATAAAGATAAACAGCGTGACCGGCACGGGCGTTCTTTCCAATAAAAAGAACTTGACCATTTCCGCCATCGCCCGGGCTTCGAAGCTGGCGACTCCTATAAAATAGAGACAGATCATCAGATTGACGATATTTCCCGCCCATTTGCCGAGTCCTTCATTCATATAATCAAATAATGATCCGTACTGATGCTTTTTCATAATGAGCGTATTGAGATAAATCAAAAAGATAAAGATGACGCCTTCCAGACATAACGCGATCCAGCCGTCCGGCGAATTTGCCCTGGATGACAGCGCCCGCGGCATGGTGAGGAGCCCCGCGCCGAGCATCGTGTTTGCAATCAATGCTGTCCCTTGATAGCTTGTAAGCTTATTGTGAGTTGTTTTCTGGCTCATTTACGTTTTTCGCCTCTTTTGGTTGATTTTTAATAGGGAGACGGAGAATAGAATCGTTTGCGTTTTTTAAGCTGAAAAATCCATTCGGCGAGAAATACGGAGAACCGAAGCTTCGCTGTCTCGATAAATGAGTGTAGATCGCCAGCATAAATAAAATCATGCCGTACAGCCCGAAAGCTGCCGCGGTAAACATCGAAATGAAACGGAGCACACGGAACGACAGACCCATCCCGTACTGCGGCACCGTAAATGAAGCGAGCGCGACAATGCTGACCACGATGACCATGATGGAGCTGACAATATTCGCTTCAACGGCCGCCTGGCCGATGACGACTCCGCCCACCAATCCGATCGTCTGGCCGAGCGGGCTGGGAAGCCTCAAGCCCGCTTCTCTCAGCAGCTCAATTGTAATTTCCATTACCATCGCTTCAATGATAGGCGGGAAGGGAACGTTTTCTCTGTTCGCCGCGATGGTGACTGCAAGCGACGTCGGCAGCAGCCCTTGGTGAAACGAAACGAGGGCGATATAAATGGACGAAAAAAACAGCGTGATAAAAATAGACGTAAACCTGAGCGCCCGGATGAGTGAGGCGGAAATCCACCGTTCATAATAATCATCGGGAGACTGCATTAAAATTCCTAAAGAAGCCGGAACCACCAGCGCAAACGGCGAGTTGTCGACAAGGATGGCGACGCGGCCGTTGAACAAGGCGGAAGAGACTTTATCAGGCCGTTCCGTATTTTGTATTTGCGGAAAGGGCGAATACTTATTATCCTCAATAAGCTCCTCAAGCGTTCCGGAATCCTGGATGTCGTCCATCTTCACTTCGCTGAGGCGCTTTACAACATCGCTGACGACAGACGGGTCCGCCTTATCATCTATGTACATGACCGTGGCGTATTTTAACTTGTTTTCTCCGATCGGAACCTTTTTCGTTTTCAACTTCGGATGGTTCGTGCGCTGCCTGATCATGGCGATGTTTGTATCAGAATCTTCTATGAAGGCGATTTTCGGACCTCTTACGACCTTTTCGGATGTGGGTTCATTTACGCTTCTTTTTTCTCTTTTTCCCGTGGACAAAATGTATACGCTGTCAAGTCCGTTAATAAACACGGCGCATTTTCCCCGCAGAATGGAGATGACGGCTTCCTTCGACGTAAAGACGGGACGGGCGTCGATCTTATCAAGACGTTTCGTCACCGTATCCAGCGTCAGAGTGTCTTCCTCACGAAGCAGCGTTTCAATCGCTTCTTTTATTTTGTCTTCGTCGTTCATTTCACTCAGATACATATAATAAAAAACAAGCCCGTTCGGAAGCATCTTTTTATTTTGAATCAGGTCATCATTCTGCTCTACGTGGGGAAGCACCAGTGCCAGGTTAACGTGTATGTATTCCTTGAATTCCGATTGCGCCATCGACAGTCACCCGCCTTCCAATCCTTAATTGAGGTTATCTTTTCCTGTTAAAAAAATGATATACTATGATAAAGTATTTAATGGTACAAGTTTTTTTATGAAAGCGGAGGAGAGATGTGGCACAAGTCAGACTGGCAGGGAATGCCGAAGAAATTGAACAGCTCATCAAATCATTTGAAGCGCATTACGAAGTGGCTTACACGTCGAAAGAATACCGTAAAACAAATCCGAAGTATAAATACTCTAAGGATTCGCGCGTCTATCTTGAGCTGAAATTAAAAACGGCCAAGGCCGAAAAATAAAAAGGGTTTCATCTGTTACTGGCGAATAATACTCAGGGTGAAGCAACTGTTATGGAGGGATACATAAATGGACTACAGAATTGAAAAAGACACCATGGGAGAAGTTAAAGTTCCGGCAGATAAATTTTGGGGCGCTCAGACACAGCGCAGCAAGGAGAACTTCAAAATCGGTTCAGAAAAAATGCCTCAGCGTGTTGTGAAGGCGTTTGCAATATTGAAAAGAAGCACAGCGATCGCCAACGAACGCCTCGGCAACTTAGAGTCTGAAAAAGCACAGGCGATTGCCGCTGTATGTGACGATGTTTTAAACGGCAAATACGACGATAACTTTCCGCTCGTTGTCTGGCAGACGGGAAGCGGCACGCAAAGCAACATGAACATGAATGAAGTGGTGGCCAACCGCGCGACTGCTTTATTGAAAGAAAAAAATTCCGAGCTGAAGATTCATCCGAATGATGACGTCAACCGCAGCCAAAGCTCAAATGATACATTCCCGACGGCGATGCACGTTGCGGCGGTTCTTGCCGTATATGAGCAGCTCGTTCCGGCGCTTGATCAGCTGCGCGCGACGCTTGATGAAAAAGCGAAAGCTTATCAGGATATTGTGAAAATCGGACGCACGCATTTGCAGGACGCCACTCCGCTGACGCTCGGACAGGAAATCAGCGGCTGGGTATACATGCTTGACCGTTCGAAAGAAATGATTCTTGAGTCAACGGAAAAAATCCGCGCGCTTGCCATCGGAGGCACGGCAGTCGGCACGGGAATCAACGCCCATCCGCAGTTCGGTGAATACGTCGCGGAAGAAATCACAAAAGTAACGGGGCAGACATTCAAAAGTTCGCCTAACAAATTCCACGCGCTCACAAGCCATGATGAAATCACTCACGTTCACGGCGCGTTAAAAGCATTGGCTGCCGACCTGATGAAGATTGCCAACGATGTCAGATGGCTGGCTAGCGGCCCGCGCTGCGGAATCGGCGAAATCGTCATTCCTGAAAATGAGCCGGGAAGCTCTATCATGCCGGGCAAAGTCAACCCGACGCAAAGTGAGGCGCTGACAATGATCGCCGCGCAAGTGATGGGAAATGACGCGACAATCGGATTTGCGGCCAGCCAAGGAAACTTTGAGCTGAATGTCTTCAAACCGGTTATTATTTATAACTTCCTGCAGACCGTGCAGCTGCTCAGTGACGGAATGAATTCCTTCCATGACAAATGCGCTGTCGGTATTGAGCCGAACCAAGAGACGATTCAGGAAAATCTCTCTAACTCATTAATGCTTGTTACGGCGCTTAACCCGCACATCGGTTATGAAAACGCCGCGAAAATCGCCAAGCTTGCCCACAAAGAAGGCCTGACACTGAAAGAAGCGGCATTACAGCTGAACCTTCTGACAGAAGAACAATTTAATGAAATGGTGCGTCCGGAAGATATGGTGCACCCGAAAGCATAAAAAGAAAGAACGGCTGCAGTTATTGCGGCCGTTCTTCTAAATAAACTGCTGTTTCAGTAAAAATCTGAGCTGTTCTGCATCTTCAGCCAGCAGGTCGGATTCCTTCAAATTCAAAATCATTCCTTTGATGATTGCCGGTTTCGGTGACTTTTTCTTCATTTCCGCTTCCAGAATATCCAAGCTCTCGGTGAATTCAGATGCTTGCGCCTTGTCCATCGTGCCGATGCGCGTGCGGAGGGTCTGCAAGATCGATTGACTTAAAGGATCGGGCTGCCCGTTATGAAGGGGCCCAAACAGTGAGCTTGCCTCATCAAGAGAAATAAACGCTTCATCATGTCTGTCCGCCATTCCGTTTACGATGTCATCAATTCTGTGAATCACGGTATTTGCCAGAAGCGAAGGCTGTACGGACCGGCCGGTCAGAATCAGATACTCAAGATACATCTGACTGATTCCTTCTATTAAAAAACAAAGCTCGGCTGTGTATGGTTCAGCTTTTTCTCCGTAAATAGCAAGAAGACTGTCGATATGAAACTGCAGGATCGACCGGCGGATTCTCTTTCCGCACTGCGCCGCTTCTTCGGTATAAGGAAGTGAACCGTCTTTCATCTGCATGGTAATAAAATCCTGATGGGCGAGGATCGATTCGTAAAACACAGCAAGCTGTTTTTGGTAAGCGGCTCTCGGACTGTCACCCTCCGTTTGGATCGTCGTGATTCGGGTAAACGTTTTATCATAGTAGTAATTCAGCATGGATAGGAGCAGTGCTTCTTTGGAAGGAAAGTAAAGATAAAAAGCGCCTTTTGAGATTTTGCATTCATCGGCGATTTCCTGAACCGATGTAGATTTGTACCCTTTTCGGGCAAACAGTTTGATTGCTGCTTCAATGATCAGCTTTTCTTTTTCCTTCAATGGTTCCACCCTTTCGGAGCCAGGAGGCTGGCTTGTGCTTCTCATGTATGACTATATGGTCATATTGATATTCCGTAAATTTAACCTGATTGTAACTTGTTTTTTTGTTTTGTTTTATTTATATTATAAAGTGAGCTGACCGAATGGTCAAAGTTCTGGCGAAAGGGTGAATCTGAAAATGAAAGAATTAGATGAAATGATCAGCCGCTTGCGAAACAGAGGAATTAAAGTCGAAAAGGTGAAATATCCGAAAAAGACAATTTGTGAAAAGAAATGGGTTCATCAATGCCAAAAACCGCTGAAAGCAAACTACAGAGATTTTAACGGCTATTCCTTCACATAAAAAAAGACTGCAATGAAACACTACAGTCTACTTTGGTATGATAATTCGGTAGATTACACCCGATTGGTCATTTTCAATTGAAATTGATGCTTTATGCAGGGTTAAAATCCGTTTTACGATGCTGAGTCCTATGCCGAACTCGCCTTTCTTCCCTTTATTAAAAGGCTCGTACAAGCTGGATAGCATCTCATCCTCAATCGGAGGCCCGTCATTTTTAACCGTCATGACAATCTGCTGCTGATTTTGGCTGATCCGAATGTGAATCGCCGTTTCTGCATAGCGGATTTGATTTTCGAGAATGTTTTCAAGAAGTTTGCTCCATTGTTCCGGATCACCGGGCATCATTAATGCATCTTCTGTATCAACGCTCCACGATAATTCCTTCCGGGCCCATTTGAGCCGTTCAATGACTTCTTCCGTGACCTTCACAATGTCAAATGTCTCATGGTGCACCCGCTGCTTCATTAAATAATCAAGCTTCGTTAAATATAATAAATCCTTAATTTTCTTCTCAAGTTTTTCTGCTTCGCCTTCAATGACATCAATTGTGGTTTCCAGATCCCCCTTAGGAAAAATCCCGTCCTTTATTGATTGAGTATAGCCCCTTATCACCATGACAGGCGTTTTTAAATCATGAGAGATATTTTGCAGGAGCGTTCTTTCCGTTTCATCTTTTTGCACCAGCTTGCTCCGCATGTCTTCAATGGTATGGCCTAATTTTCCGATTTCGTCTTTTCTGTCGACGATGACCGGATCATCCCAGTCCTGTTCGGATATCCGTTTGACATGCTTCTCTAAGGAAACGAGCGGGCGCGAGAGATATTTGGCAAGCCAAATCGCCGGAATCCAGCTTAACAAAATTACGCCGGCAATGATAAAGAGCAGCTGCTTGAACAGGGTGAATGCCAGATCATCACGATAAGAATCAAGGGCGTAAGACAGCATCATCGCATCCTGGCCGTTAATGGTGAGGCCTTTTTTAATGACGAAAAATACTTTTTCACCGCTGATGTCCGCGCTGTATCGTTTCGTGACGCTGTGCTGGCGGCCCGCGAGCTTGTACACCTTATGGATAAAGGAAGAAGAAAAGTAGTTCAAGTCTTTGTCACTGGCCGATTCCTCCCGTTCCGGCAGAAGAACGTGCTGAACGGATCGGAAAGTCGTCGGAGCGGTCGCATCCTCGCTGTAATATCCCCGCTCGATCGATCCGGGCAGCCGGTACTCCGTCAGTACATGCTGTTCATTTTCAATCGTCGTATACGTTTCATCCGTGAAAAAATGACGCAGCGTATTTGAGAACAGCACGAGAAGCAGAATCGAAATGGCTAAGAGGATGCCTGAGATGACCACCCATATTTGAAAAGCAAGCGGCTTATTTTTCATGACGTCATCATCCTGTAGCCGAATCCGTAAATGGTCTCAACCTTTAACCCAGGCATTTTTTTTCTCAGCCTCCGCACAAGGTCATCGACCACCCGGTCAGTGCCGAAATAATCATGGCCCCATATTTTCAGCAGGATATCTTCTCTGGAAAAGGGGTGTCCTTTATGGTGAAGAAATAAAAGCAGCAGATCAAATTCCTTAGACGTCAAATTGACCAGGCTGCCGGTTTCATCATAAACCTCTCGGGCATCTTCGATCACATTGTAGGAAGAAACGGTGATGCCGGTTTTTTTTGCGGCGGGCTGTTCTTTATACACGAGCTCGAGCAGTTTCTGGACCCGTATAATAAGCTCTCTCGGCAAAAAAGGCTTGGCGATATAATCATTGCTTCCAAGCTCTAACCCGAGGACTCTGTCAATATCGGCATCCCGCGCGGAAATGAAAATGACCGGCACATCGGGATCTTTTTCTTTTATTTCTTTTATCAATGTATAGCCGTCCGTATCCGGAAGCATGATGTCAAGAATCCACAAGTGGGGAGACGGCTGCATCTGCTTTCTGGCATCTTCGCCTTTTGTGAAAGATGTAATGTTCCAGCCTTCATTCTCTAAATATTTTGTGAGCAGTTCATTCAGGTTATCCTCATCTTCAACTAGATAAATGGTGTATGACAAGGCATTTCACATCCTTTCAACGTCATTATACTAGTTTTAACATACTCAAGCCGCATTTTCATAATTTCACATATTCTTTTCATTTTTATCCCACAATGTTTGTTTATGATGTGTATAAGGGAAGAAAGGAAGAAAAAAAGCGGGGAAGATAACATGTTCAAACACATTTTGTTTTGGAGCTTTGCTTTTCTCCTTATTATTGGGACAATAGAACTTGTACATGCGATGAATATGTAATCGATAGAATGAAAACATGCTGAAGGAGTGTGCGTGAATATGAGCGATCATCGAGATGACGGCAGAAGCCGCGATCAGTCAGATCTTTCACATACGGAGCAAAACAGAAATGAACAGCAGCAGATCAGCCATCAGGAGCCCGAGCTGCTTGAAGGGCCCGTCTCGAAAGAACCGGAAAACGAGACGGCTGCCGGTACGGAATTTGAAAAAACGGCTGCCGTGAAAAAAGAAAAAAAACGGAGAGCCGCTTGGCTGAGCCCGATTTTAGGCGGCATTATCGGCGGCGGCCTCGTGCTTGGCATCGTGCCGAACCTGCCGGGTGAGCAGCATAAGACAGAAGCCGTTTCTGATACGAAACAAGTTCAGTCTTCGAATTTTACGTCAACGCCTTTGAAAAATACCTCAAGCGTAGCGGATATGGTAGAAGAGTTGGAGCCTGCGATTGTCGGAGTGTCCAACTACCAAGCTTCGCAAAGCAGCCAGTTCGGACTTGACGGCGGTTCAAACTCTGAAACGGAAAGCGGCACGGGGTCAGGCGTCATCTTCAAAAAAGACGGCGAAAAAGCGTACATCATTACAAACAATCATGTCGTAGAAGGGGCGAACAAACTGTCGGTCACTCTTTACAATGGGAAAACCGAAACGGCAAAGCTTGTCGGAAAGGATGCCATCAGTGACTTGGCTGTATTGGAAATCAGCTCGTCCAATGTCAAAAAAGCGGCCAGCTTCGGGGATTCCTCCAAGCTCCGCATTGCTGATAAAGTGATTGCCATCGGCAACCCGCTCGGCCAGCAGTTTTCCGGCACCGTCACACAAGGTGTCATCAGCGGGCTGAACAGAACGGTGGACGCCGATACATCCCAAGGCACGGTGGAAATGAACGTAATTCAGACGGATGCGGCGATTAACCCCGGAAACAGCGGCGGCCCGTTAATCAACTCAAGCGGCCAGGTCATCGGGATCAACAGCATGAAAGTCAGTGAAAACGGCGTGGAGTCACTGGGCTTTGCCATTCCGAGCAATGATGTAGAACCGATAGTCGACCAGCTGCTTGCAAAAGGAAAAGTGGAGCGCCCATTTTTAGGTGTGCAGATGATTGACATGGCGCAAGTGCCGGAAACCTATCAGGAAAACACGCTCGGACTGTTCGGCGACCAGCTGTCTAAGGGTGTTTATGTAAAAGAAGTGCAATCCGGCTCACCGGCTGCGAAAGCGGGCATCAAATCAAATGACGTCATTGTACAATTGAACGGCAAAGATGTCGACAGCAGCGCCGATATCAGACAGATCTTATATAACCAGCTGAAAATCGGCGATAAAACGACTGTTCAAGTGCTCAGAAGCGGAAGCAAAAAGACGCTGAACGTCACATTAACGAAACAAACTGAAAGCGCAAGCTGAACGCATAAAAAAAGCTGAACCTTCAACTGAGGTTCAGCTTTTTTCGTCATTCTCCCAAGTAGGCTGACAGCATCCACACATGCTTGTCCGCTTCTTCAACTAATCCGACAAACAGGTCGGCAGTTGACGGGTCATTTTGTTCCTCGGCGATGCCGATGACAAATTTTGATTCGCGGCTGATTTGTTTATAGTCTTGAACCAGTGATTCCACCATTTCAGACGCCGTTTTTTCCTGACCTTCATCCGTAATGGAAGCTTGTTCAAGGTAAGTGTGCAAAGTCGCCGCAGGCTGTCCGCCGATGGCCAGAAGGCGCTCTGCGATGGCGTCCGCCGTTTCCGCCGCTTCGTTATACAGTTCTTCAAATTTTTCATGAAGCGTAAAGAAGTGAGGGCCTTTTACATACCAATGGAAGCGGTGCAGCTTAGAGTAAAGGATAAACCAGTTTGATAATTGTGTGTTCATTGATTTCTCAACAAGAGTTTCAGTTTTTTTCGCGTTTTGTGTATTCATATTCATCGTCCTCCCTGTGATCTGTTAATTTAATTATATCACGTATCAAATAAAAATCAATACTAAATTATAATTATTATAATTTAGTTTAAGTGAACAGCTTTTTCTTTATAATCGATTCCCAAGCGGACCACGGAAAGAGTGAGCGGAAAGCCAATGTCAGCTTAACGCCTCTGCCGATCGGATACCGCAGTTTCTTCAGCCGTTTCCTTTGTGCCAATTGATAAATCAGTTCCGCTACGTCATCAGGATCGCCGCTTTTGGATGCGTTGGCTTTGAAGTAAGCTTCAAGGGGCTGATAAAAGCGATAATAAGGCGAGTCTTTGCCGGGCGCCGTAATATGGCTGGAGAGAGACGTCTCCCAAATAGACGTTTTATAGGAGCCCGGTTCTATTAAAGCGGCATCAATTCCTAAAGGCAGAAGCTCGAGGCGCAGACACTCTGTAAACCCTTCAACCGCGAACTTGGAAGAGACATACGGAGATAGAGCCGGGAAACCGGTCAGTCCGCTGATACTGCTGATATTGAAGATTTTCGCCCCGCCATGTTTCCGCATATAAGGCAGCACGGTTTTTGTGACATGAATCAGACCGAATACATTTGTTTCATACTGCTGTCTGTAATGTTCCATCAGCACATCTTCAATAAACCCCCCGTACGCAGTGCCGGCGTTATTGACAAGCAGGTCAATCGGTCCGAAACCGCTGATGGTGTTCCCGAAGTCAGACACCGACTGCTCATTTGTCACATCTAAAGAAACGACCGTAACATGTTCGGATGCACCCGCTTGAGCGGCGGCCTCTTTCAGTATTACAGCTTTCTCCGGCTGTCTGGCTGTTGCGATGACGTGATAAGACCGGGTGAGCTTCAGCGCTGTCAGCATCCCGAATCCGCTCGTTGCGCCGGTTACAATGGCAACTTTTCTGTTCATCTTATAATCCTCCCCGTTTGTTCTTATCTCATAGTGTATAACATCTCGCGGAAAGAAGGAGAAATCGTTCGGAAATATGTCAGAATTGTTTTATAATGGAGTCAGCTTCGGGTAGAAAGGGGTAAAGAAAAGATGGCATTAGAGGGATTGAAGGAAACATGGGATTTAAACTCCATTTTTGAGGGCGGGAGCCGGTCGGAAGAGTTTCAGCAATACATACAAGAGCTCAAAAAGCATCTAAGCGCTTTTCAACATGCGGTTGAAGCATTTACAGTTCCGACGCATGCGGGTGAAAGCCGGGAGCTGATCAATCTGATTGATAGGTTTGAACGGTCAGCGATCATGATCAGGCAGGCGGGAGCGTTCGTCGGCTGTCTTCAGGCTCAGAACACTCATGATCAGAAAGCGAATGAATGGAGGGCGCGGATCAATCAGCTGAGCAGTGATTTTAAATCCGCTCTGGTGACCCTTGACGATACACTTGCCCGGATTGACGAGCGGGTCTGGGAGGAGCTGCTACAAAAACCGGAACTTCAGGATCTCACATATGTCTTAAATGAGAGAAGAGACCGGGTCAGAGAGAAGCTCAGCGCTTCAGAAGAAAGGCTGATTGAAGGCCTGGCCGTTGACGGCTATCACGCATGGGGCGACCTGTATAATGCGGCTGTCGGCAGAATGAAGATTCCGTTTGAGGATAAAGAGCTGTCGGTCGGCCAAGCGGAAAATATGATGGCGCACCCGGATCGCCGCATCAGACGTCAAGTGTTCAAAGAGCTTAATGAAGCCTGGAAAGGAGAAGAGGAGCTTTTCAGCAGCACGCTGAACCATCTGGCCGGCTTCCGCACGGAAATCTATAAAGCGCGGGGCTGGAAAAGCGCTTTGGAAGAGCCGCTTGCGATCAATCGGATGAAAAAAGAAACGCTGGATGTCATGTGGCAGGTCATTACCGATCATAAAAAGCCTTTTGCCGAATACCTGAATCGAAAGGCGTCTCTTTTAGGGCTTGAGCGCCTGAATTGGTATGATGTGGACGCGCCGATCGGCGAAGCTCCGAAAGAATACACATATGATGAAGCGGCTAATCTGATCGTCAGCCAATTTTCGACGTTTGGCAAAAAGCTGTCCGCATTTACGGAAAAAGCGTTCCGCGATCGGTGGATAGAAGCGGAAGACCGCAGCGGCAAACGGGTCGGCGGTTTCTGCACCAGCTTTCCCGACAGCGGAGAATCCCGGATTTTTATGACGTTTTCCGGAAGCGCTTCGAATGTATCGACGCTGGCGCATGAGCTCGGTCACGCGTTCCATCAGGAGGCCATGCTCCAAGTGCGGCAGCTGAACAGAGCCTACGCCATGAATGTGGCTGAAACAGCCTCGACCTTTGCGGAAATGATCGTCGCCGACGCCGCTTTGAAACAAGCGGAGACAAAGGATGAAAAGCTGTTCTTGCTTGAAGATAAAATTCAAAGAAGCGTAGCCATGTTTATGAATATTCATGCGAGATTTTTATTTGAAACGCGTTTTTATGAAGAGCGGAAGCAGGGCGTCGTTCCGGCTGATAAATTGAATGAATTGATGGAAGCGGCGCAGAAAGAAGCATTTTGCGATTCATTAGGGGAATACCACCCTCATTTCTGGGCATCAAAACTGCATTTTCATATTACGGGAGTGCCGTTCTACAATTTTCCGTACACGTTCGGTTATTTATTTTCGCTTGGAATATACGCAAGAGCTCTTCGGGAAAAAGCGGATTTTGAAGAAAAATATATCGCGCTTTTGTGTGACACGGCTTCGATGACCGTTGAGGATTTGGCGATGAAGCACCTTGGAGCGGATCTCACGGAACGGTCGTTTTGGGAAGACGCGGTCCGCCTTGCCGTACAGGATGTGCAGGAATTTTTAGAGCTGACTGAATGATAATCTGGAGATGAACCGGCCGGAGCTGTTACCGCTCCGGTTCTTTTTTGTTCCGTGAATGACAGCCGCCTCCCTTGGAAATACCTAAAAACGATCGGAATGGAATGGGAGTGAATCGCATGAAATGGATCAGAACGGCGGGCGTTTTATGTCTTACGCTGATGCTGATTGCCGGCTGCCGATTGAATGAAGAAAAACGGGAAGCGGAACAAGACAGCACCCCCGTGTCATCCGCGAAGCCGGTTCCTTACAGCAGCTTTTCCCTTCGCGTCAGCTACGGAGCCGGAGAGCATAACCGCTATGAAGGTTTGTATGAAAGAAAAAGCGGTCATGAAAAGGCGGACATCCGGGACAAGCTCTCAGGGGTTCACAGAGAGGGCGAGGAAGCGCTTGATGAAATGAAGATGATCCTCGGAGAACTTGCCGTAAACGGCCGGATGCAGGAAAGCGAGGTCGTCCGGCAGGTGCTCTCGGCTTTTAATTTAGACAGCCGCTATGAACATTTTTATCTGAAACTGGAAAAGAACGACGGAGAAATGACGGAAATAAAAAAATAACCGCCGTCCGCTGCTTTTTTGCCCAAAACTAATTGATAATGATATTCAGAGTCATTAATTTCTGTTACAATATAATCATGATCTCACGTTGAATGTTTAGGCAATTTGTTTATATACATAGTGTTGGGAAACTCAAAAAAGGAGCGGTTAGCGGTATGAGTGCAATTTCTACAGAGACGCTGAGCTTAGGGTACGGAGAGACTGTTATCATTGACGAATTGGATGTCGCGATTCCAAAAGGCGAAATCACTGTATTGATCGGAAGCAACGGCTGCGGAAAATCGACGCTTTTACGTTCATTGGCCCGTCTGATGAAACCGAGAGGCGGTTCTGTGCTTTTAGAAGGAAAAGCTATCGCTAAGCTTCCGACGAAGGAAGTGGCAAGAGAGCTCGCTATTTTGCCGCAGAGTCCGTCAGCTCCCGAAGGCCTGACGGTGCACCAGCTTGTGAAGCAGGGAAGATACCCTTATCAAAGCTGGCTGAAGCAATGGTCCAAAGAGGACGAAGACGCAGTCACAAAAGCGCTAAAAGCGACGAAGCTTGAGGAAATGGCCGACCGTCCTGTGGATTCCTTGTCAGGCGGACAGCGCCAGCGTGCATGGATTGCGATGACACTCGCTCAGGATACGGATATCATTCTGCTTGACGAGCCGACAACTTATCTCGACATGACGCATCAAATTGAAATTCTTGATTTGCTGTTTGAATTAAATGAAAAAGAAAAACGCACAATCGTCATGGTGCTGCACGACCTCAATCTGGCATGCCGTTATGCCCATTATCTGGTCGCCATTAAGGATAAACAGATTTACGCAGAGGGCCGTCCCGAAGAAGTCATCACTTGCGAGCTTGTACAGCAGGTCTTTGCGATGAACTGCCAGGTAACGCAAGATCCGCTGTTCGGCACGCCGCTTTGCATTCCGCACGGACGCGGCAGATGTATCGTGCAGGAAGCGGCCCTCACCGCCCGATTGTCATAATCATGAAAAAGGGAAGGAAACGGTATGGAAGAGAAACTGCAGCAGCAGCTGGACGGCCTGCTTGAGAAATACACGGAACTATTGCTTGGCGAAACAAACCCGGATGTAAAGGAAGAAGTCAGGCAGTGGATTTTGTATACACATATCGCAAAAAGCATGCCGCCGCTCGTCAAACATTGGAATCAATCCTACCCGGACGCCAAAGAGGGCATCAAAGCTGCGATACAGCACATTAAACAGCTCAATGAAGCTCACAGAAAAAAACAATAAAAAGCTTTCGGCATCAAAGAGAGGTGCCGGAAGCTTTTTTTGCTGAAAAGGAATCAATAAAGGCGCCGTTCAATTCATAACGAAGAACTTTTATGTAACTAACACACCCGTTTGTTTACTTGCTGAACCAAGAAAAAAGGACCGCCGCAGCAATCCCTTACTCTTTCCTATATATCACATTTCCTTTCGGATACGTAATAACTCTTCATAGGCTTTTATATTTGTATCAAATTTGGGCACTGTTTGAGATTCCTCGGCACATTTGACTTGTGCTACAACCAAATCATTAAAAGGTGTTGAAATTCCAGTACCTTCTGCCATTTTGGGAATAACTCCATTAATATAATCAATTTCAGTTTTACGTTTTTTCTCAAGATCCTGAAGCATACTTGCTCTTAACAGCCTGGATGGTTCTATGGCTGCCCTAAATGTTTGAATACGTTCAGGAATATCATTTTCACTTCTTAATTCCAAAGATTCTAAATCAAGGCCGCCCATTTTCGCAAATTTGACACCATTGGCGTGTCCAACCTTAATCGTCTCATCTGCGATATGAACTGCGCTGACAATGCCGATTTCATGGTCAAGAATATCACCGTATTCTCCGTTTAATGCTGCCGATAAACCACTGAATGCATTATTGATAAGTAATTTTGACCACTTCGTTCCAACTAAATTATCGGAAATATGTGTTCCGCCGATAAGGTCTAAAACCGATTTAATACGCTGGATTCTTTCTGTTGTTTCACCATTTAATTCTCCAATTTGAAAAGCGTACTCTTTAAATTGAGTATACTCAGTTGTAAGTCTGGATACGCCTGGTTCAATAAACGTAGCACCAAATTCAACAGAACCCGCAATAACACGTTCATCACCAACGATCGAAGCAACTTTCTGTTCAGGTATACCGTTTTGCAAGGAACATACTACACTATCATCCTTTAAAAAAGGCAGTAACTCTTTAAGAATGGAGTCATTATATAATTGTTTCGTCAGAAGTAATATTAAATCATACTTGCCTGACTTGTTTTCAGGTGTAATGGCTTTCACCTTTGCCTGAAATGCCGTTGTACCAACTACTTTAGCACCTATTTGATTTAAAGTATCTACATGTTCTTTGTATGAATCAATCAATTCGACATCCATTCCGCCAGCAGACAGATATGCTCCAACTATGGTTCCTAAAGAACCTGCTCCTAAAATTGCAATTCTCATTGTAAACGTCTCCTTATTTTTCCTCTAAGTAGTTATAAACCGGCTGTGCTGCATTTAAGGTTAAATCCGTAATAATATGAGATGCTGAAACGACTTCTAATACAGGCAAATCTGCAAGAGGCGCCAGAGCATGTTCAAATAATTGAAGCCGCGCCGGTCCAGACCAGGCACCTTTAACTTCTATATTCGTTATTTGCGTCCGCACCAAATCGCAAACCCTTAAATCACCATTGTAATCAGTAGCAATCTTAACCATAAAATTAGGTCGGCAAATTTCCCTTTTCGCTTTTTCCTTGTCCATTTCGAAATGTTTATATCCCATAGTCGCAGCTGCCACACGAAGACTGCCATAATCTAATGTGCCAACGAGAGTATCAGAGTCTATATACAGCTTAGGGGCGCCCAATTTCTTTGGATATGCAGTAAGTTCCCGTCCGCTTGCAATAGCCGGGAAATTGTCTACATACATAGAGTGTACATAATCTCCTTCTTCACCATTAAAGCTGACAGGGATGACTTGTCCCGCCTCTGTATAGGCACCAAGTCCGGAAACATCGGGCATCCGCATCACTTCGAATTTCACAAAAGGTTCAGTAATTTCAAGAGGTTCTGGCACTGCCGCACGCAAAGCTTTTTCATCCGTTCGGTAAATAATATTTAAATATTCACGGTTAACAAATTTATAATTTGGGATAGGATAAGCAGGAGCCGTTAGTGGCGTATTTAAATTTTTTGCTATATCTTTCACATCAATTTTCATTGCATGACACCCTTTCCTTTTCTTTAACTATGCTATTATCTTACATCCGCATTTACATTTAATCTAATACATAATAAGTTATATATATATTTATTGAAATAAATGAGGAGGATGCAGACAGATGGAATTGCTGCAGCTAAAATACTTTCAGACAGTTGCCTATACTGAGCATATTTCTAAAGCAGCAGAACAATTAAAGATTGCCCAGCCTTCTTTAAGTCTCACTATAAAAAGACTTGAGAATGAACTGGGAACAGCTTTGTTTGAGAGAAAAGGCAGAAATATTAAGCTGAGTTCATCAGGGAAGATTCTTTTAAAACATGTAAACAGGATTTTTACTGAGATTGAAAATGCACAAACGGAGATTCAATTGGAGGAACATCAAATGTCTGACACCATAAGAATATCTATTTCTAATCCAAGATTCCTTGCAGGACTGATGAGTGAATATATCAACCGCTCCCCTCAATCAAAAATTCTCCAAGCCATCGGAGTTAAAAGCGGGATCCTAACAAGTTTAAAAAAAGGGGACATTGATTTAGGAATAACAGGTCATCCGATTCAAGATGAAGAGATAGAGAGTTGTGTGCTGGTAAATGAAGATATTGTTCTGGCTTTGCCCTCAAACCACCGATTTACGGGTAAAACCGAAATTTCTTTACGTCTTGTCGCCGATGAACCATTTATTACCCTTGCTAATAATGAGGAGTATAGCGGTTTTACAGCCTCGCTTTGTGAGAAAGCCGGTTTCACCCCAAATATTGCATTTGAGGCGGATTCTCATTTACTTGTCGAGATTATAAAGCTGGATCGAGGTGTTGCGTTGCTTCCTATTTCAGTTTGCAGAACATTGGGGCTGAATTTTATAAAAGTGACTGATCACTCTGCTTCATATCCAGTCGGCTTATCTTGGATGAGACATAGGCTGTTGTCTTCTTCGGTAAGAAATTTTCGTGACTTTATTATGTCGTACTATAAAGATAACGATGAAATGTTTAAGGTTTATTAAATAATTTTCACCCCCCGATTTCCAATGAGGCGGAAGACTGGTCATTTGGAAACGGAGAGGCCCAGATGATATAAAAAAATCCCGCGGCATCCGCGGGATTTTTCTTTGTTAAACGGCTTTCGCCTTTTCTTCTTGTTTGCCTGTCTTTTTGTTTGTCAGCTTAATTGATTTAACAAACAGCGTGAGGATCAATCCGGCAGCGATAAAGGCCAGGCCTGTGAAAAACACGCTGTGAAGCGAATCCATCAGTGACGTTTTCAAAACCGGCACGATATGGGAAGAAAATGCGGCCGGAATCTGCTTAATCGATTCCTGACTGAATAAGGATTGAAGCAGCCCTTCAGGATTCTTGTCAATCATCCCTTTAAACTGGGCGGCAAAGGCACTTGCCTGTTTCGGGAGTGAATCTAAGTAAGGCACCAGTCTGTCGGTTAAAAGGCTTCCTGATCTGGCATTCATGACAGCGCCGAGCACCGTAATGCCGAACGTTCCCCCGATCATCCGGAAAAATTGGCTTGATGAAGTCACAACGCCCAGCTCTTCTTTTGAAAACGTTTCTTGCAGAGCGAGTGTGAGAAGCGGCATGACGAGCCCCATTCCCAGACCGATCACGGCCATATAGCACGTAGCCGCGAGCTTGCTTGTATCCAGCTGTAAGGTCGTTAATAAGAAGAAGCCGACGGCCATGATCAGCATGCCGATCATGATTTGCGGTTTAATACCGATCTTATAAACCAGCTGGCCTCCGATAATACTTGTGATAATCATAGATACCATCATCGGCGTCATAATCGTGCCGGACGCGGTGGCGCTGACTCCGATAATTCCCTGCATAAAGAAAGGAACGAACGTAACGGCGCCGAACA
Organism: Bacillus sp. JK106; assembly: GCF_053663355.1. Lineage (NCBI taxonomy): Bacteria > Bacillati > Bacillota > Bacilli > Caryophanales > Bacillaceae > Bacillus > Bacillus sp. JK106. Next base: position 847,268 of record NZ_JBSJQC010000001.1, read on the forward strand.
TGCCGATACTCATGAAAAACCCGATCAGATTCAGTACGGTAAACGTTCTGTTTTTAAACAGGTACATCGGCAGAATCGGCTCTTTTGCTTTGATTTCAGCGAAAATGAATCCGACAATCCCGGCAAGCGCAAGCGCAAAGAGACCGAGAATCTGCCAAGAGCCCCATGCGTAATCCTTTCCTCCGAAGCTGAGCGCGAGAAGGAGGCTGACGATTCCGACAATCATTGTGAAAATGCCGGCGATGTCAAAGTTAATCGGCCCAGTCTGTTTTCTGCCTTGAAGTCCTCTTGCGATAAAGATCACGGCTAAGATTCCGACTGGCAGGTTGATATAGAAAACCCATTTCCAATTTAAAGAGTCAACAATCCAGCCCCCGATTTGCGGGCCGATAACGGAAGCAAGGCCGTAAATCGCTCCGAAAAGCCCTTGGAACTTAGCACGCTGTTTCCCTGTGAACAAATCCCCGATGACGATCATGGCCATCGGCATCATGACACCGCCGCCGATTCCCTGAAGTCCGCGGAAAATGATCAATTCCGTCATGTTGCTGGCCATTCCGCACAGGGCGGAAGCTCCCATAAAAATCAATAAACCTGACACATAGACGACGCGGCGCCCTAATAAATCTGCAAGTTTCCCCGCAATCGGAACGATCGTCGTCGAAGTTAAAAGATATGCCGTGGTCAGCCACGTCATCATGCTTAATCCCCCGAGGTCACCCACGATTTTAGGAATCGCCGTTCCTACGATGGTGCCGTCAAGGGCTGAGAAAAACATGGCGATGATTAAGCCCGTTATTAATAATGTGCGTTTTGGATCTTTCTTTTCAATGCTCATGTTTCGGCAGCTCCTCTTTCTATTCGTTTTCTTTTTGATCAGCCGCGTATTTCTCGGCGGCTTCCGCTACTTTGCGGATGATGTTCACGGACTGAATCAGTTCGTCGTCAGTCAGAACGGACAGGTTTCGCGCCAGTATCGCTTTCCGTCCTTCCACAACATCTTCGAATTTTGTTTCGCCTTTTTTGGTGAGGCTGATGTCGATGACGCGTCTGTCCTGCTGGTTATGTTTGCGGACGATAAGTCCTTTTTGTTCGAGGCGGTCGGCCATCAGCGTCACTGCGCTCGGCTTTACCTCCATGCGTTCCGCAATTTCGGAAACTTTGCAGCTCCCGTGTTTTTTCAGGCTGGCTAAAACAAATAATTGGGCAGGCGTCACCTCGTGTTTTGCCATGCTTTCCACCATTTCAGGCTGTATGTTTTGCAGCAGCGTCTGAAGAGATTTCTGGATGTCAGACACATATTGATCCGCGTTTTTCATAACTCCTCCTCATCTTGTTCCTCGAGAAAATAATTAACATTAGTTAAATATAAATAAGGATTAATGATAAGTCAATCTTTTTGTGCAAAAATAAAAAAAGGACTGATGCTTGGCGAAAACATCAAATCCTTCTTCATTTTACTGCTGGTAGGGAGACTGCTGCTGAATGGTCTGCCGGAACTTCTGATACGATTGCTGAAGCTTTTGGGTATCGGCTGCTTCAATGGAATACCAGCCATTTTGAAACATCACATCGTATAATCTTCTTTGCGCTTTTTGTGACTCATCGAAAATCGCCTGAATATCTTGATAAAGAGACTCGTGGCTGAACTCGTGCAGGGCTGTGCAATATGAAGCCGTGATGTATTTTTCCGTCGTCAGCAGCTCATTGACCAAGTCTCTGTCATTCATTTGCGCCGTATTGGGCACGGGCGTTTGCGGATTCGTGATTTTTTGATTTTGCTGTTCCATGGATTGTCCTCCTATTGCATGTAGCCTGTTGTTGTCTGTCCGCCTTGATCGGGGTTCAAGCGGCCTAATATGTGCTGATAATGCTTCTCATGCATCCGGCCGATCTGATCAAGCTCTTGTTTTAACGTCTGATTCTGGCAGTGTTCCGCCATAAAATGCGCTTTTTTCATGGCAAGCAGATTCCAGTTCAGCATGTCCTCAAGATACAAATGGTCTTTCGTTGAGATGACGGCAGGCGGCAAGTTTCCGTGCTGCTCTTGGTTGTTCATATAAACGCCTCCTTCAATTCTGTTCTTTTTAGCTTTCTCTGCGACCGGAAATTCATACACGAATAAAAGAAAAAGGAGGGAGTTCATCCTTGCTGCGGAGCATATGTTTATTTTTGTCGAAAAATAAAATGCTTACAAAATTCGCCCAGGCTTACGGAATCCGCTTCGGCGCGGGAAGGTTCGTTGCAGGGGAAACGCTCACGGAAGCTGTGAAAACGGTAAAGCGGCTGAACCAAAAAGGGCTGTCGGCTTCGATTGATTATCTAGGTGAATATGCGGGTTCAGAGAAGGATGCGAAAAGGACGGCGGAAGAATGTAAAAAAGCAATCAGGGCGATTGCCGAGAATCAACTGGATTGTGAGCTGTCGCTGAAATTAACATCCATCGGTCTGGATATTTCCGAGGAACTCGCGGAACAGCATGTCAGAGACATATTGACGGAGGCAAAAGAACGCGGCGTGCCTGTAACGATTGATATGGAGGACTATTCAAGATGCGGCCGTACGCTTGAGCTGTATAAGCGGTGCAAGCCGGATTTTCCGATGCTCGGCACCGTCATTCAGGCTTATTTGTACCGGGCAGCTGAAGACATCAGCGGTCTGATGCCATATAAGCCGCGGCTCAGGCTTGTAAAAGGCGCTTATAAAGAATCGGCGGCCGTTGCGTTCCCTGATAAAAAAGCAACCGATCTTCATTTTCAGCAGCTGATTAAGCTGCAGCTTTTGAGCGGCCATGAAACGGCGGTGGCAACACATGATGATGACATCATTTCTTATACGAAAACACTCATCAGCGAGCATCAGATTCCACGGGAGCAGTTTGAATTCCAAATGCTGTACGGCATCAGAACGGAGCGCCAGAAGGAGCTTGCCGAAGAAGGATACAGGATGAGGGTGTATGTCCCGTACGGCACCGATTGGTACGGGTACTTGATGAGAAGAATTGCCGAGCGCCCGGCAAATGCGGCGTTTGTGCTGAAAGGGATCTTTAAAAAATAACGGCTGCTCCAAAAAGCAGCCGCAGTATGTTATTCCATGTTGTCTTTTTTATATTGCTGATTTTGGCTCGTCCGTTTGCCGCCGCCGTATTTTTGCTTCGGTCCCGCATTTCCTTTCATGCTGGCCGCGCTCACTGCGGCAGAAGACGGATCTTTTCTCCCTCGCACCATTCCCTTCACCTCCGGGTTTAAGTTTCCCGCCCGCGCCATGGAACATGCGGAAGCCGAAAAATTTAAAAAAATTCCATATTTGCTATTGAAGTCATCCTGAAAATCTTTTAAGATGAAAGAAGAAAAGGGTTTCATTTTTTTTGCCGAAAAAATGAATGACTATTCATTCAAAGTTCAAGGGGGATGACTCATGCACAAGTTTATAAAGAAAGCAGCCGTTCTCGGATCAGGCGTCATGGGATCCGGAATTGCCGCGCACTTGGCTAACATCGGAATTCCCGTCCTGCTGCTTGATATTGTGCCAAACGAGCTGACAAAGGATGAGATGAAAAAAGGGCTGACATTAGAAAGCCCGGAGGTCCGCAGCAGACTGAGCCGATCGGCCATGCAAAAGCTGCTGAAGCAAAAACCGGCGCCGCTGACTTCGGCTGCCAATCTCGACTATATAACGGCGGGGAATTTGGAAGATGACGCAGCTCAATTGAAGGATGCTGATTGGATTATTGAAGTCGTCGTCGAAAATCTTGACGTAAAAAAACAGATTTTCTCACTCGTTGATGAATACCGGAAACCGGGAAGCATCGTGTCGAGCAATACGTCCGGTATCTCCGTCACAAAAATGGCGGAAGGCCGATCTGCCGATTTTAAAGCTCATTTCTTAGGAACCCATTTCTTTAATCCGGCCCGCTACTTGAAGCTTCTGGAAATCATTCCGATTCAGGAAACAGATCCTGACGTGCTGGAGTTTATGACTTCATTTGCAGAAAACACGCTTGGGAAAGGTGTCGTCATCGCAAAAGACACGCCTAACTTTATCGCCAACCGCATCGGTACGTACGGCCTGCTGGTCACGGTAAGAGAAATGCTTTCTTCCGGCTGCCGCATCGGCGAGGTGGACACGGTGACCGGGCCTTTGATCGGCAGACCGAAAAGCGCGACCTTCAGAACCCTTGACGTTGTGGGGCTTGATACTTTCGCTCATGTGGCAAAAAATGTGTATGATAAAGCCGACGGCGCTGAAAAAGACATGTTTAAGCTTCCTGAATTTATGAATGACATGCTGAAAAACAATTGGCTGGGCAGCAAATCAGGCCAAGGATTTTACAAAAAAGAAGGTAAAACAATATATGAACTCGATCCGCTGACCATGACATACGGTGAGCGCTCGAAAATGAAGACGCCCGCTTTAGAAGCCGCCAAACAGGCAAAGGGTGCCAAAGGCAAAATGAAAGCGCTTGTATATTCCGATGACCGCGCCGGACGCCTGCTTTGGAATATCACATCGCAAACACTCTTATACTCAGCCCGGCTTTTAGGTGAGATCGCTGATGATATTAAAGCAATTGATGACGCCATGAAATGGGGCTTCGGATGGGAGCTCGGACCGTTTGAGATGTGGGATGCCATCGGCGTCAGAAAATCAGCGGAGCGGCTCGAAGAAGAAGGCGCAGCACTCCCCGGCTGGGTGAAAGAGATGCTTGATCAGGGCCATGAAACATTTTATATGAAGGAAAACGGAACACAATTTTATTATTCAGACGGCCAATACAGGGCTGAGAAAGAAAATCCGAAACGGATCAGCCTGCAGACGTTAAAAGAAACAAAAGGCGTTATCACTAAAAACAGCGGCGCAAGTCTGATTGATCTCGGCGATGATGTCGCGCTGCTGGAATTTCATACGAAAAGCAACGCGATCGGCTTAGACATTATTCAGATGATTGACAATGCGCTTGAGGAAACGGAGCGGAATTATAAAGGTCTTGTCATCGGTAACCAAGGCAGACATTTCTGCGCGGGAGCAAACCTTGCGATGATTTTAATGGAAGCCCAGGATGATAACTTCATGGAAGTCGATTTTGTCATCCGCCGTTTTCAGCAGACGATGCTGAACATCAAATACAGCGCTAAACCCGTTGTAGCGGCGCCATTCGGGATGACACTCGGCGGCGGCACGGAAGTCTGTCTCCCGGCGGCACGCGTTCAGGCGGCGAGCGAATCGTATATGGGTCTCGTTGAAACCGGCGTCGGCCTTATTCCGGGCGGCGGAGGAAACAAAGAGCTGTACATCAATTATTTGGACGGCGGAAGTGAACTGATGGACGCAGCGATTAAAACCTTTGAAACAATCGCGCTTGCCAAGGTGTCCGGTTCGGCACACGAAGCCCGTGACATGAAGATTTTGTCCGCGGCAGACCGTATCAGCATGAATCAGGATCACCTGCTGCACGATGCGAAACAGCTGGCTGCTTCCTTATATGACAGCGGATACCGTCCGCCTGCCCGCAAAAAAGTGAAAGTCACCGGAGAAACCGGCTGTGCGGCATTACTGCTCGGAGCAGACCAAATGAGACGGTCGGGTTATTTATCCGATCACGATATGAAGATTGCGAAGAAGCTGGCCCATGTCATTGCCGGCGGAAGAGTCCCGTTCGGCACGGAGGTTTCAGAAGAATATTTACTCGAGATTGAAAGAGAAGCCTTTTTAAGCCTCGCTGGCGAGGCGAAATCTCAAGCGAGAATGCAGCATATGCTCGTCAAAGGCAAACCTTTACGGAACTAGGAGGGTGTTTATGAGAGAAGCAGTCATTGTGGCCGGTGCGAGAACCCCGGTCGGTAAAGCGAAAAAAGGATCGCTTGCAGCCGTTCGTCCTGATGATTTAGGCGCGCTTTGTGTAAAAGAAACGCTGAAACGGGCAGGCGGCTATGAAGGAAATATCGATGACTTAATTATCGGATGTGCAACACCTGAAGCCGAACAAGGATTAAATATGGCGCGGAATATCGGTGCGCTGGCGGGGCTTCCTCATACAGTGCCGGCCATTACGGTGAACCGCTACTGCTCTTCCGGACTCCAGTCCATCGCTTACGGTGCGGAAAAAATCATGATCGGCGCGGGCGACACCGTAATCGCCGGCGGTGCGGAATCCATGTCGCAAGTTCCGATGATGGGGCATGTGACACGGCCGAATATCGCTTTGGCGGAGCATGCGCCTGAGTATTACATGAGCATGGGGCATACGGCGGAGCAAGTCGCCGAAACGTACGGGGTATCCAGAGAAGATCAGGATGCATTTGCAGTCCGCAGCCATCAGAATGCCGCAAAAGCCCTTAAGGAAGGGAAATTCAATGACGAAATCGTGCCGGTTGAAGTATCGCTGACAGAAGTCGGGGATGACCATAAGCCGCGGAAAAAACAATTTACCTTTTCTCAGGATGAAGGCGTGCGCCCCGGCACATCGGCTGACGTCTTGGCGAAGCTCCGCCCGGCTTTTTCTAAAACGGGAACCGTGACGGCCGGGAACTCTTCACAAACAAGTGACGGCGCGGCGGCTGTCATGCTGATGGATCGCGAAAAAGCTTCTTCGCTCGGATTGGCGCCGCTAGTCAAATTCCGTTCCTTTGCCGTAGGCGGCGTTCCCCCTGAGGTAATGGGAATCGGTCCGATTGAAGCCATTCCGCGGGCGCTCAAGCTTGCCGGACTCGAATTACAGGATATCGGGCTTTTTGAATTGAATGAGGCCTTTGCTTCACAGGCCATTCAAGTCATCAGATCGCTCGGGATTGATGAAGAAAAGGTGAACGTCAACGGAGGCGCCATCGCGCTCGGACATCCGCTCGGATGCACGGGGACGAAGCTGACCCTGTCACTCATTCATGAAATGAAACGGAGAAACGAGCAATTCGGCGTGGTGACGATGTGCATCGGAGGCGGCATGGGCGCTGCCGGCGTATTTGAGCTCATTTAAAACAAGGGGGAAACGAAGCATGAAACAGGAAACGGTCAACGTCAAAAAAGGCGGCAGCTTTCTGATTGAAGAGACGGGATATGATCAAATATTCACTCCGGAGGACTTTACAGACGAACATAAAATGATCGGCAAAACGACAGAAGACTATGTCGTAAACGATGTGCTTCCTTATATAGATGAAATTGAAAACCATCAGTTCGAGCATTCGGTCAGACTGCTGAAAAAAGCCGGAGATCTCGGCCTCCTCGGAGCAGACGTGCCTGAAGAGTACGGCGGAATCGGCCTGGATAAAATCAGTTCAGCCTTCATTACGGAAAAGTTTTCACGTGCCGGCAGCTTTTCGCTATCTTACGGCGCTCACGTCGGTATCGGTTCATTGCCGATTGTGTTCTTCGGAACGGAAGAACAGAAAAAAACCTATTTGCCGGACTTGGCTTCAGGACAAAGAATCGCGGCATACGCCTTAACTGAGCCCGGTTCAGGTTCAGATGCCCTCGGCGCGAAAACGACGGCTGTTTTGAATGAAGCGGGCACACACTATATTCTTAACGGGGAAAAGCAATGGATTACAAACTCCGCCTTTGCAGATGTCTTTGTCGTCTACGCTAAAGTGGACGGAGATAAATTTTCCGCATTTATCGTAGAAAAGAACTATCCGGGCGTATCAACGGGACCGGAAGAGAAAAAAATGGGGATTAAGGGTTCATCGACAAGAACGCTGATTTTAGATCAGGCGGAAGTCCCGAAAGAAAATCTTCTCGGCGAAATCGGAAAAGGCCATGTCATCGCCTTTAATATTCTGAATATCGGGCGCTACAAGCTTGCCGTCGGCACAATCGGCGCTTCAAAACGGGTGATTGAGCTGTCTGCCGCTTATGCAAACCAGCGCCGGCAATTTAAAACGCCGATCTCAAGCTTCACGCTCACTCAGGAAAAGCTTGCGACGATGTCAGCCCGGCTTTACGCCATGGAGAGCTCTGTATACAGAACAGTAGGCTTATTCGAAGATAATATGAGCAGACTGACGGAAGAGGAGCAAAAAGACGGACGCGAAGTCGCGAAGTCCATCGCCGAGTACGCGATTGAATGCTCGCTCAACAAAATGTGCGGTTCTGAAACGCTTGATTACATTGCCGACGAAGGCGTTCAAATTCACGGCGGTTACGGATTTATGCAGGAATATGAAGTGGAGCGCGCCTATCGCGACTCAAGAATCAACAGGATTTTTGAAGGCACAAATGAAATCAACCGCCTGATCGTAACGAGCACGTTTCTGAAAAAAGCCGTAAAAGGTCAGCTGCCGCTCTTTGAAAAAGCAAAAGCGCTCCAAGATGAACTCATGATGCTGATGCCTGAAGAGCCGGGCTCAGAACCTCTTGAACAGGAAAAATACATTGTCAGACAGGCGAAAAAGATCGCCCTCTTGACAGCGGGTCTCGCGGCGCAGAAATACGGCAAAGAGATCGAAGGCGAGCAGGAAATCATGGTGAACATTGCCGATATTGTGAGCGCGCTGTACGCTTTGGAATCCGCCGTCCTCAGAACGGAAAAAGCAATTGCGGCGGACGGTGCCGAAAAAGCCGCGCAGAAGCTGTTATATACAGAAATCTTTGCCCAGGAAGCCCTTCAGAACATTGAAGCGCACGCCAAAGAATCACTGATCGCCATGGAGGAAGGAGATTCCCTCCGCATGATGCTTTCCGTGCTGCGCAAACTGACGCGCCTGACGCCGAAAAACCTCATTCAGAAAAAACGTGAAGCGGCAGCAGCCGTCTTCCGTGAAGAAAAATATACAGTCTGATCACATGCTGAAAGCGCTCCTTCATCAGGGGCGCTTTTTCATGAAGCAACGTTATAGGTTTTTACAAGTGATTGTGTTAAAATAACGACGATCATTTACAAGGGGTGAAGAAGATGTCGATAAATTTTTACTGGTACCCTAAATGCGGAACGTGCCGTAATGCGAAAAAATGGCTGGAAGACCGCGGCAAGGAAATAAACGAAATACATATCGCGGAGGAAACTCCGTCGAAAGAAGAAATTAAAGACCTCTATGAAAAGAGCGGTCTTGAGCTGAAAAAGTTTTTCAACACGAGCGGAATGAAATACCGCGAGCTGAACTTAAAGGAAAAACTGTATCATATGTCAGAGGATGAACAGCTTGAACTCCTGGCATCAGACGGTATGCTCCTGAAACGCCCGATTACGACAGACGGCGAAAAAGTCACTGTCGGCTTTAAAGAAGACCAATTCGAAAAATATTGGATGTAATGCCAGGTTCAAAGAATTATGGTATCTTCTTATTATAAGAAAAAAATGGAGGGATTTAGATGAGCACACCGAAAGATATGCGTTATTCCAAAGAGCACGAATGGGTCAAAGTTGAGGACGGAAAAGCCCGTATCGGGATTACACATTTCGCGCAAGCCGAACTTGGCGACATCGTATTTGTCGAGCTTCCGGAAGTCGGCGCCGAAATTAAAGCGGACGAGCCATTCGGCAGCGTGGAATCCGTCAAAACCGTATCCGAACTGTACGCACCGATTAACGGAACGGTGACGGAAGTGAACGAAGACCTTGATGACAGTCCTGAATTCGTAAACGAGTCTCCGTATGAAAAAGCGTGGATGATCGTCGTGGAACCGGCTGATGCTGAAGAAATCGAAAACCTCATGACTTCTGAGCAATATGACGAAATGACACAGGAAGACTGATCGGATAGCAAAGGGGCCATTTGGACACTCTATCTGTAACGGGAGGTGTCTAAAATGGCTTTTGATAAACAAAAGGTCGATGTGACGGAGAACGTCACGGGCCGCTTTCAAAACGGCCGGTTTTCCTTGTTTCATGAAAATGAAGCCATCGGCGAGATGACAGGCATGGACCAGTACGAGCTCAAACAGGGCTTTTCATTTGAAAATCAAAAATTTTATAAAACAGCCGATGTCATAAACGGCAGCGATCCGAAATATGTCGATTGCGATTATGAGAATGGCTGGTGTTAACAGTTGGCGGTGAATTTCACTGCCTTCTTTTTCAATCTGACGCTAAAACAATCGGCAGGTGACGCGCTTATGTACAACGGAGATGAAAAGGTCATTATCGTAGAAGGAAAATCTGATAAAATCAAAGTCAGGGAAGTGCTCATCGAACCCGCGGAAATCGTCTGTACAAACGGGACGATCGGCCAAACCGAACTGGAAGATTTGGCGGACCGCCTGTTTGACAGAGACGTCTATATTTTAACGGACGCAGATGACTCCGGAGAAAAACTAAGAAAACAGCTGAAACGGGAGCTTCCCGAAGCGCGACATATTTATATAGACAGAACATACAGGCAAGTCGAGTCGTGCCCGGGCCATCATCTCGCATCTGTGCTGATCAGAGCCGGCTTTGATGCTGACACTGTATTTTTGAAAAAGAACGACCTGAGGTGGTAATCATGAAAGAACTCCAAGAAAATGAACTCGAATCGATTCAGGATGACGTTTATCTCCTGTATTTGTACACCCCGTTTTGCGGCACATGCCAGCTGGCGTCCAAAATGCTTACTGTCGTCGAAGAAATGCTGCCCGGCGCCGCCTTCTATAAAAACAACGTGAATTATTCCCCCGCATTCGCCAAAGCCTATCAGATTGAAAGCGTTCCGTGCTTTTTGCTGTTTAAAGGCGGAGAGCTTGTTGAGAAAGGATACGCCTTCCGCTCCGTTTCCTATTTATATGAGCTGATTAAACAAAAAACATCGCAAACGTTCCCGATGTGACAATATTTACAGGAAAATGTCGTGCGGTTTATAAAGGGTTCTGTCCGTTAAAAAGAGAAAGTGTATGTATGGCCATTAAAACGGGAGGTTATACGAGTGGAGAAAATAGAAGTTTCAGAGAATGACGGACAGCATCTGTTTTTGAAACCGCTATTAAATGCCTCAACGCTGCTGATTACATTCCAAGGAGAAACAGAAGCCTTAACGGTCTCAATTAACGGACAGGGAGAAATGAGAAAAACGTCGGCTTCAAAGGAGAAATCTAATTTGACCTTTTACGGAAACCAGACGGAAATCATCCATCTCCTGCATGGTGATGTCTCTTTGCAAAAGCTTATCCAAAGCGGAAAACTCAAAGTGAAAGGATCATTCAGAGCCCTGCTGAAGCTGGAGGCCATCCTCTGGCTGACAAACGGATTTTTTCAGGCGATCAGTAAACGGCCGTAACTGCCAATCTACTATGTGACAATAGCTTCCAATATTTATTTTATTGACTTTTTATCATTCGCCGTGCTATTCTACAGTAAGAATTTCCGGACGAAAATACGATATGTTTTCTCTTATCAAGAGAGGTGGAGGGAAGTGCCCTATGAAGCCCGGCAACCATCAACAATGTTGAAATGGTGCCAATTCACTCGAAGCGGTCTGCTTTGAAAGATGAGAGAAAGGCCTTTTTCAATAAGCCTTTCTGCTCATTTTTGCAGAAAGGCTTTTCTTTTGCGGAGAAACCCGGAAGATTTCTTAGAATAGTGTAAGGCGGGTGATTGCTTTGATCCATCTTCAAAATGTTTCAAAAATTTACAAAGCGAAGCATGGGGATGTCAATGCTGTCCAAGATGTCACTCTTGATATCAAAAAGGGCGAAATATTTGGAATTATAGGATATAGCGGAGCTGGTAAAAGTTCCTTAATCCGTCTCCTGAACGGCCTTGAAAAGCCGACGTCGGGAACCGTGGAAGTCGCGGGGACGGAATTAAATAAAGTAAGCAGCCGCGGGCTGAGAAAAGCGCGCCAGGAAATCAGCATGATCTTCCAGCATTTTAACCTTTTGTGGTCGCGCACCGTCCGGGAGAACATTATGTTCCCGCTGGAAATCGCCGGCGTGAAAAAAAGTGAACGGGTCCGCCGCGCTGATGAATTGATTAAACTGGTCGGATTAGAGGGGAAAGAAAAATCTTATCCGTCGCAGCTGAGCGGCGGTCAAAAGCAGCGTGTCGGCATCGCCCGGGCGCTCGCCAATAATCCGAAAGTCCTTCTGTGCGATGAAGCGACATCAGCGCTCGATCCGCAGACGACCGATTCAATTTTGGATCTTTTATCCGATATAAATGACAGACTCGGTCTGACGATCGTGCTCATTACCCATGAAATGCACGTCATCCGAAAAATCTGCAACAGAGTCGCCGTCATGGAAAACGGGAAAGTCGTTGAAGAAGGCGAAGTACTTCAAGTTTTCAGAAACCCGCGCGAACCGATGACCAAGCGTTTCGTTCAGCAGGTGACAGAACCTGAAGAGACGAAAGAAACCATCCAGCATTTTCTGCAGGAAACAGCGACAGGGAAAACGATTCAGCTTTCATTTGTCGGGCAGGCCGCCGAGCAGCCCCTCATTACGGAAATGATCCGAAACTTTGATGTGGACGTCAATATTCTGCAGGGGAAAATTTCACAGACGAAGGACGGAGCCTACGGTTCATTATTCATTCATATTGACGGTCAGGAAAAAGAAGTAGAAAACGTGATCCGGTTCATCAAAGACAAACAGGTAGAAGCAGAGGTGATCACAAATGTTTGAAAAATGGTTCCCGAACGTTGATATAACCGAGCTGTGGACGGCCACATACGAGACCCTTTATATGACGGTTATCGCTTTAGTTTTTTCATTTATCATCGGAGCGATTCTCGGTCTTCTGCTCTTTTTAACGGGCAAGGGAAGCTTATGGGAAAATAAAATCATTAACACCGTGATTGCGGCGGTCGTTAATATTTTCAGATCTATTCCGTTTCTTATTTTAATTATTCTGCTTCTCGGCTTTACTAAGATTTTGGTCGGATCGATTTTAGGACCGAATGCCGCATTGCCGGCGCTGATTATCGGCTCCGCGCCGTTTTACGCCCGTCTTGCGGAAATTGCGCTCCGGGAAGTCGATAAAGGAGTCATCGAAGCTGCCAGATCAATGGGAGCAAAGACATCGACGATTATCTTCAAAGTGCTGATTCCTGAATCAATGCCTGCGTTAATATCAGGCATCACCGTGACGGCCATCGCCCTGATCGGATCTACCGCCATTGCCGGCGCCATCGGTTCAGGCGGACTCGGAAACCTTGCATATGTAGAAGGCTACCAGTCCAATAATACGGATGTAACGTTTGTAGCGACAGTATTTATACTCATCATCGTCTTTATCATTCAGATTATCGGTGATGTAATTACAAATATAATAGACAAAAGATAAGGGAGGATTTACATTGAAAAAGATTGTATTAAGTGCGCTGCTGCTTGTGTTCGCGGGAGTTTTAGCCGCCTGCGGATCAAACGGCTCGAATAAAAAGGAAATCGTTGTCGCCGCGACAAAAACACCGCATGCTGAAATCTTAAAAGAAGCGGAACCGCTCTTGAAGGAAAAAGGCTACACATTAAAAGTAAAAGTGCTGAACGATTACAAAATGTACAACAAAGCGTTAGCTGATAATGAAGTGGATGCGAACTACTTCCAGCACGTTCCTTACCTTGAACAGGAAATGAAAGAAAATAAAGATTACAAACTCGTGAATGCCGGAGCGGTTCACCTTGAGCCATTCGGAATTTACACGAAAAAATACAAATCACTGAAAGACCTGCCTAAAGACGCGACCATCATCATGACTAACAATGTCGCTGAACAAGGCCGTATGCTGGCGATGCTTGAAAAAGCCGGACTGATCACACTTGATCCGAAGGTAAAAACGATTGAAGCGACGACGAAAAACATTACGAAAAACCCGAAAAACCTGACATTCAAAAAAATCGCCCCTGAATTAACGGCGAAAGCATATAATGAAGAAGAAGGCGATGCAGTCTTCATTAACGTCAACTATGCGATTCAAAACAAACTGAATCCGTTAAAAGATGCGATTCAAGTGGAATCAACGAAAAACAACCCGTACGCAAACATCATCGCCGTACGCAAAGGTGACGAAAAATCAGAGAAAATCAAAGCGCTTATGGAAGTGCTTCATTCTAAGAAAATCAAAGACTTTATTGAGAAAAAATACGACGGAGCCGTGCTTCCCGTATCTGAATAAAGCGAAAACCCCGGATGAATCATCCGGGGTTTTTTTCGGGTATTAATCGGAGAACTGTCCATAATAAAAAGGAAGGTTAACGATTGGAGGGAATGGCAGTGGCTCAATACCAGGATAACGGAAAAAGCGTGCATGACGCATTGAAACAATATAAAGAAGGTTTAGGCATATTCGAGCAAAAAATGCCGATGATGGGGCGGAAGTTTAATGAATTTACTGAGCAGTGTTTCTCAGCAGATTCATTAACTGAAAAAGAGAAACAATTAATCGCTCTGGGCATCAGCATCAGCGCTCAAGATGAATTTTGCATGATTTATCATACGAAGGGCTGCCTTGACCAAGGGGCCACAGAAGAAAACATCCTTGAGGTCATCAGCGTAGCGGCGGCATTCGGGGGCGGCGCGGCTCTCAGTCAGGGAGTGACCCTCGTGCAGCAGTGCATTCAGGAATTCGGACATACGACGCATTAGAATGAGCAATCGTGTGAATACCGTTTTTCAGATAAAGCGAGCGCCGGTTTCCGGCACATTCGAAAGGATTCAGGGGCACACTCTCTTTGGCCGGAGCAGCGGATCATTGTTACAATAGAAACAAATATATGAAGGGATTGATTCATTATCTGCACCAGCCACGAGAGACTGGACCTTGACTATACGCCTGAAATGGAAAAAGCGATGCAGAAGTCACACGGCATCGGCTACGAGGAATACGGACGGCGTCTTTCAAAAAGGATGGAAGTCGAACGGCAGAGGGAGCTTGAATATCAAAAAAGCAAGTTCCTCGCAGCGCAGCTTAATGAGAAAATCGGTCAGTAAAAAAGGGTGGATTTCCGCCCTTTTTCTGTTTCAAACAGCTTTAATTACGCCTTGATCTTTGATAAACTTTAGGAATGTTCCGGGTAATATAAAAAGTTGTATTTACTTTTCATTTGTTATAAAATTAGAATGAGAATAAATTGAGAATAATGATTATATATTTTGGAGGTATAGATATGGCTGCTTCAACATTAACGATCAAGGATCTTCACGTTGAAATCGAAGGAAAAGAGATCTTAAAAGGTGTAAACCTTGAAATAAAAGGCGGCGAATTCCACGCTGTCATGGGGCCGAACGGTACCGGTAAATCCACGCTCTCAGCAGCGATTATGGGACACCCGAAATACGAAGTTACAAAAGGCAGCATCACGCTTGACGGCAAAGATGTACTGGAAATGGAAGTGGACGAGCGCGCTCAGGCGGGTCTTTTCCTTGCGATGCAGTACCCAAGCGAAATCAGCGGTGTGACAAATGCTGATTTCCTTCGCTCTGCGATTAACGCACGCCGTGAAGAAGGCGATGAAATTTCTCTTATGAAATTCATCCGCAAAATGGACGAAAACATGGAGTTCCTTGAAATGGACCCTGAAATGGCGCAGCGTTACCTGAACGAAGGTTTCTCAGGCGGGGAGAAAAAACGCAACGAAATCCTTCAGCTTATGATGATCGAGCCGAAAATCGCCATTCTTGACGAGATCGATTCAGGTCTTGATATCGATGCGCTTAAAGTCGTTTCTAAAGGAATTAACAAAATGCGCAGCGAAAACTTCGGCTGCTTAATGATCACTCACTACCAGCGCCTTCTGAACTACATCACGCCTGATGTCGTTCACGTTATGATGCAGGGACGCGTAGTGAAATCCGGCGGCGCGGAGCTTGCACAGCGCCTTGAAGCGGAAGGTTATGACTGGATTAAACAAGAACTAGGCATTGAAGACGAAACTGTAGGCCAAGAAGCGTAAGCGTTAGGGGGATAATCATGACATTGGAAACGAAACTATCCGTAGATCAGGAATATGTCAAAGGCTTTTCCGAAAAGCATCAAGAACCTGCCTGGCTGAAAAACCTGCGCTTACAGGCTCTTGAAAAAGCTGAAGATCTGCCGCTGCCTAAGCCTGATAAAACAAAAATTACAAATTGGAACTTTACAAAGTTCAACAAGCATACAGTAGAAAACGCGCCGCTTGCTTCTTTGGAAGATTTAGCTGATGAAGCAAAAGCGCTGATCGATATTGAAAATGAAGACAAAACGTTATATGTGCAGCGTGATCAAACGCCTGCTTTCCTTTCTCTTTCCAAAGAACTGAAAGACAAAGGCGTTATTTTCACGGACATCTTAACGGCTGCCCGTGAGCACAGCGACCTCGTTGAGAAGTATTTCATGAAAGACGGCGTTAAGGTCGACGAACATAAACTGACTGCGCTTCATGCGGCATTAATGAACGGCGGGGCATTCCTTTATGTTCCTAAAAACGTTCAGGTGGAGACGCCTGTTCAGGCCGTTTACGTTCATGAAAGCAATGACACGGCATTGTTCAACCACGTGCTGATCGTCGCTGAAGACCACAGCTCCGTCACTTACGTTGAGAACTACATCAGCACGGTGAATCCGAAAGAAGCGGTATTCAACATTATCAGTGAAGTGGTCACAGGTGATAATGCCAGCGTGACGTACGGCGCTGTTGACAACCTGTCAGCAGGTGTCACAACATACGTCAACCGCCGCGGAGCCGCGCGCGGACGCGACAGCAAAATCGAGTGGGCGCTCGGACTGATGAACGACGGCGACACGATTTCTGAAAATACGACAAACCTCTACGGAGACGGCACATACGGCGATACGAAAACCGTAGTTGTCGGAAGAGGAGAACAGACGGAAAACTTTACGACGCAGATCATCCACTTCGGTAAGGCTTCTGAAGGCTATATCCTGAAGCACGGAGTCATGAAAGATGCCGCATCTTCCATCTTTAACGGAATCGGCAAAATCGAGCACGGCGCGTCTAAAGCAAACGCTGAACAGGAATCCCGCGTCCTGATGCTGAGTGAAAAAGCACGCGGAGATGCAAACCCGATTCTCTTAATTGATGAAGACGATGTAACTGCAGGACATGCGGCATCTGTCGGCCGTGTGGACCCGATCCAGCTTTACTACTTAATGAGCCGCGGAATTCCGAAAGAAGAAGCGGAGCGCTTAGTCATTTACGGATTCCTTGCTCCGGTGGTAAAAGAGCTTCCGATTGAAGGAGTTAAGAAACAGCTCGTCTCCGTCATCGAAAGGAAAGTAAAATAATGAATATCACCGATATTCGTGAACAGTTCCCGATCCTTCATCAGCAAGTGAACGGACATGACCTCGTGTACCTTGACAGCGCGGCGACTTCCCAGAAGCCGCGTGCTGTCATTGAAGCAGTGGATCAGTATTACAGCAAATACAATTCCAATGTCCACAGAGGTGTTCATACTCTGGGCACGAGAGCGACAGACGGCTATGAAGGTGCGCGTGAAAAAGTCCGTAAGTTTATCAATGCGAAGTCAATGGCTGAGGTCATTTTCACAAAAGGCACGACAACTTCACTGAATATGGTGGCGCTGAGCTATGCCCGCGCCAGCTTAAAACCCGGTGATGAAGTGGTCATCACCCAAATGGAGCATCATGCGAATATCATTCCGTGGCAGCAGGCAGTAAAAGCAACCGGCGCGACTTTAAAATATATCCCGATGCAGGAAGACGGCACGCTTTCGCTGGACGACGTCCGGCAGACTGTCACAAGCCATACGAAGATCGTGGCAGTCGCTCATGTGTCAAACGTGCTCGGCACGATTAACCCGATTAAAGAGATCGCCAAAATCGCTCATGACAATGGCGCTGTCATCGTGGTGGACGGGGCGCAGAGCACACCGCACATGAAAATTGACGTTCAGGACCTGGATTGCGACTTCTTCGCGCTTTCTTCCCATAAAATGTGCGGCCCGACGGGAATCGGCGTGCTGTACGGCAAGAAAGAACTGCTTGAGAATATGGAGCCGGCCGAATTTGGCGGCGAAATGATCGACTTTGTAGGGCTTTATGAATCAACTTGGAAAGAGCTTCCGTGGAAATTTGAAGCAGGCACGCCGATTATCGCAGGCGCGATCGGATTGGGAGCCGCGATTGATTTTCTTGAAGAGATCGGACTCGACGAGATTTCCCGGCATGAGCATAAGCTTGCAGCCTATGCGCTTGACCGTTTCGAGCAGCTGGACGGCGTGACGGTATACGGTCCGAAAGAGCGGGCGGGACTTGTGACATTTAATCTTGATGAGGTTCACCCTCATGATGTCGCGACTGTCCTCGATGCTGAGGGCATTGCGGTCAGAGCCGGCCATCATTGCGCCCAGCCGCTCATGAAATGGCTGGATGTATCTGCTACTGCGAGAGCGAGTTTTTATCTGTATAATACAGAGGAAGAGATCGATAAGCTCGCGGAAGCCCTCCAAAAGACAAAGGAGTACTTTACAAATGTCTTTTAATGCAAATTTAGATACATTATACAGACAAGTGATCATGGATCATTACAAAAATCCGCGCAACAAAGGGGTTTTGGATGACAGCATCGTCGTCGATATGAACAACCCGACTTGCGGCGACCGGATCAGACTGACAATGAAGCTTGACGGCGATACCGTTCAGGAAGCGAAGTTTGAAGGGGAAGGCTGTTCCATCTCCATGGCTTCAGCTTCCATGATGACGCAGGCGATTAAAGGAAAAGATATTGATACCGCCCTTTCCATGTCTAAGATTTTCTCAGACATGATGCAAGGGAAAGAGTATGACGACTCAATAGATCTCGGGGATATTGAAGCCCTTCAAGGCGTTTCGAAATTCCCGGCCCGGATTAAATGTGCCACCCTTTCATGGAAAGCACTTGAAAAAGGAGTCGCTGGCGAAAAAGGCGGCAATTAAAAGATTGGAGTGAAAATGGATGGCTAAAAAAATGCCTGAAATTGGTGAATACAAGTACGGTTTTCACGATAAGGACGTTTCCATTTTCCGTTCAGAGCGCGGATTGACAAAAGAAATCGTAGAAGAAATTTCACGCATGAAAGAAGAGCCTCAATGGATGCTTGATTTCCGCCTGAAATCTCTTGAGCATTTCTACAACATGCCGATGCCGCAGTGGGGCGGGGATTTAAACTCTTTAAACTTTGACGAAATTACGTATTACGTAAAGCCGTCTGAGCGTTCAGAGCGTTCTTGGGATGAAGTGCCTGAGGAAATTAAACAGACATTCGACAAACTCGGTATTCCTGAAGCTGAGCAAAAATACCTTGCCGGTGTTTCTGCACAGTACGAATCCGAAGTTGTGTACCACAATATGAAAGAAGATCTTGAAGCGCAAGGCATTGTCTTCAAAGACACAGACAGCGCGCTGAAAGAAAATGAAGACATTTTCCGTGAGCACTGGGCGAAAGTCATTCCGCCGACTGATAACAAGTTTGCGGCGCTGAACTCAGCTGTTTGGTCCGGCGGATCTTTCATCTACGTGCCTAAAGGCGTGAAGGTTGAAACACCGCTTCAAGCTTACTTCCGCATCAACTCTGAAAACATGGGTCAGTTCGAACGTACGCTGATCATCGTTGACGAAGAAGCAAGCGTTCATTACGTAGAGGGCTGTACGGCTCCTGTGTACACAACAAACTCGCTTCACAGCGCGGTTGTTGAAATCATCGTCAAAAAAGGCGGCTACTGCCGTTATACAACAATTCAAAACTGGGCGAACAACGTTTACAACTTAGTAACGAAACGTACGGTTTGTGAAGAAAACGCGACGATGGAATGGGTTGACGGAAACATCGGTTCTAAATTAACGATGAAATATCCGGCTGTCATTCTGAAAGGTGAAGGCGCGCGCGGCATGACGCTTTCTATCGCTCTTGCGGGCAAAGGACAGCATCAGGACGCAGGTGCGAAAATGATTCACCTTGCACCGAATACGTCATCCACAATTGTATCAAAATCGATTTCTAAACAAGGCGGAAAAGTAACATACCGCGGTATCGTCCACTTCGGACGAAAAGCGGACGGCGCCCGTTCAAACATCGAGTGTGATACGCTCATTATGGATAATAAATCAACTTCTGATACAATCCCTTACAATGAAATCCTGAACGACAACATTTCATTGGAGCACGAAGCGAAAGTATCAAAAGTTTCTGAAGAACAGCTTTTCTACTTGATGAGCCGCGGTATTTCTGAAGAAGAAGCAACAGAAATGATCGTTATGGGCTTCATCGAGCCATTCACAAAAGAACTTCCGATGGAATACGCAGTTGAAATGAACCGTTTGATTAAGTTCGAAATGGAAGGTAGTATCGGATAACCTATATATATCAAAGGTTTGAGGGGTTTCAGCCCGTGCCAACTTGGTGGCGTGCCAAATTTGTGCCAAGTTGACCTTATCTTTTAGTATAGGAGGCGAACTTTTGAAGTTCGTCTTCTTCTATTTTTCGGTAATATCAAGATAAGGATCAGCTGTTGTTTTGATGGTTTTATGCTCCAAGCGATGTAATTTCTAAAATTACTTCAAGCTGAACAAAGGTTCATTCCTTTACATTTGCTTTTTTATCCTCAAGCCGATCCTTTCACAACTTTGTCAAAAAGCATATTGCGATCATTTATTGTTTGTCCATAATATTTTCTTTCTTCAACTTTTGCTGCTTCTATTTTCTGCTTCCTTTTTTGTAAGGCTTACTAATTTTCCATCCTTGTGTACCCCTGCCTGCCATTTTCCACTGGCTAACTTTCTGAAGTTTGCCATGACGCCTTTTCCCCTTTCAATCCTTTAAAGCAATTTCGATAAGGCCCCTAATTTTGATTTTTCTTCTGTTGTCAGAAGCCTGTCCTTGAAAAATAGTGGATCATTAGAATCTAATAAATGATCAAGTTTCAATCGTTCGTCTCTAACTCGTAGCATAACCGTTGTTCAAACTTTTCAGGTAATTCCTGTATGTGCTCAATAATATCTTCTGTTTTTTCACCTTGCATAGTTATATTTAAATTCATATATCCTGCTGCTTTCATCAAACCCTCGTATGGAACTTCTAAGCTTTTTTAATACTTCAATTGATGGTTAATCACGTTTCCCACCTTTTTATTAACACAAAACAGTCTAGGATAGGATGTTAAACCACCTTATTATTCATTTTTATCCATATAGTGGTGAAATCAAAAAATACGGCTTGTTTTAGGTGAACAAAGCTACATCAATCATCAATCATCAATAATTCAGTTTTCAGCACACCTGTCATGAGGAGACAGTCGTACTGCTGACGAAAATATGATAGTTGAACCCTTGGAATCGCTTATGGTGTGATTTCAAGGGTTTTGTTTGTTTTGTGGGATTTGAGAGTAATCATGAGTAATTTGGTTTTAGCGGTTTGATGTCGTTTGTGGAAACAAAAATAACGTTGAATAGGGGATACATTTTTGCAATGATGGTTTAACAAGTTGGTGCGGAAGAGTGAAGAAACAAGGATTTAAAATAGTTTCAGCAGGCATTTTTTAAAGTAATAATGAAATATATAAATATTTCATATTATCGTTGACGAAGCAAACTCGATATGTTTTAATGTGTAATATATAAATATTACAAAAAATATTTTCTGTGATTAGGGGCGATTTATTTGGAGAAAAGAAAATTAAATGAATTCGTAACATTCGTTCCTGGTATTAATCCAACAAGAGCACAAAAGCAGTTTGAAACTCGAAAAATAAATTATTATGACCAAGCGTCTTTTGAAGCGGATTATAATCGTGAGGACGTAGCTGTTGAAGAAAAGGCAAAACCTTTATTTCAAAGTAACCTATCGTTAAATGAAGGTGATGTTGTTATCAGTAACTCATTGCAGCTAGCAACAATTGTCGGTGAAAATAATGTTGGTAAAGTGTTGTCCCTCAATTTTACGAAAATAGAGTTTGATAGCGAACAACTTGATAAGAGATATTTTCTTTACTTATTTAATGCTCATAAAGATGTGAAGCGACAAAAAGAAAGGGAGTTACAGGGGAGTGGTCCTGTTCTAAGAATTCCGCTTCGTGCCCTTGGGGAAATGATCGTTTCAGTTGTTCCGATCGAGGAACAGAAGAAAATAGGCACTATATACGTAGAAACAATGAAGCTACAAAATAAGTTAAGCCAATACGCAGACTTGATAGGGCAGTTTACGAGCTCGGTAATAGAAGGAACATTAAAGGGGGAGTAATTAAATGAAAAGTCAATCGGAATTAGCATTTGAAAATGAAGTTATCGAGTATTTGACCAAAATCGGTGGAGTAAAACAATGGGAATACAAAAAAGACATTAAAACAACTGAACAACTTTGGGATAACTTTAAAATAATCCTAGAACAAAACAATAGCGCTCGATTAGATGAGCCCTTGTCTGTTACTGAATTTAACCAAGTGAAGAAAATTATCACAAGTATCGAATCACCTTACCAGGCCGGACAGTTTTTGTATGGCGTTAATGGTGTTTCTGAAATTGAAGTTGACCTTGATAATGGTAGACATGTGTTCTTGACAGTATTCGACCAAGCCCAAGTCGGTGGCGGGAATACCGTTTATCAAGTAGTGAATCAAATTAAACGGCCAAAAGTTGTTGATGGTAAAACGACTCGCAGGTTTGATGTGACTTTGCTCATTAATGGTTTGCCGATTATTCAAATCGAATTAAAGAAAGCACTTCATAGCGCTACGAAATCTTTAAATCAGATGGAACAGTATATAGCTGAAAAACAATTCAGCGGTATCTTTTCAACTTTGCAGATTTTAATCGCGATGACACCGTTTGATATTCGTTATATGGCAAATACCCCACTCCAAAACTTTAACCGAGCTTTTGCTTTCAACTGGCAAAACGAAGATGATGCTCGCCCTATTCGATCATGGAAAACATTTGCGGATAAAGTGTTGTCCATTCCAATGGCCCATGATTTGGCAACACGTTACATGGTACTAGATGGTACAAAAAACAAAGAAAGTATCAAAGTCATGCGTCCGTATCAAGTCTATGCCACAAAGCGTGTGCTTGATAAAGTTAGAAAGTTTGACTTTAAATATGATGGTGGTAAACTAGGATACATTTGGCACACGACAGGCTCAGGTAAAACAATCACAAGTTTTAAGACAGCGTGGCTGGCAAGCCGTCTATCAAATGTAGATAAAGTGATCTTCTTGGTTGACCGGATCGCACTCACCAACCAAACAGCAGATGCTTATAAAGCCTATGATCCTGTTGCTGGTTTTGAAGGGAAAACTGGTGTGGTGGGTGACACAGCCAATATCTCAGATCTTCATCGCAAACTAACGAAGAAAAGCGATAAGAACATCATTGTAACAAGTATCCAAAAAATGTCGCGTTATGTAGCGCGGGACAGCTTCAAGCCACTTAATGAAAATATTCTTTTTATCGTGGATGAAGCCCACCGTTCAACTGGCAGTGGTACTGAAAATGAAGGGATGCTTGAAACGATTCGAAAAGCAATTCCTAATTCTGCTTGGATTGGTTATACTGGTACACCAAAATTCCCCGAAACACGAGAAATCTTTGGTGAACTATTACATGCATATACCATTAAAGAAGCTATTGCGGATAAAAATGTATTAGGGTTTAACGTTGAATTTAAGGAAACGATCGAGGCTCCCGAAGATCCTACCGAAGAGGATATTGATGATAATATTCGTGGTAGTGTTTACGACTATAGTCCAGAACATGTGAAGTTAGTAGTGAAAGACATCTTTGATAATTGGAAGAAACGTTCAAATGATCGTAAGTATAATGCCTTGTTTACAGTCCACGTTGGTGGTAATAAAGCAAGTACACCAAGAGCGATGGAATATTTTGATAAGTTTGCTGAAGAAAATGCGAATCGTCCAGCAGATCAACGGTTAAAAATTGCAGTAAGTTTCTCAGCAGACACATCCAATAGTATTCATCAGCTGAAAACGAACGAAAACTTGCACAGAGCCATCAAAACCTATAACGCAATGTTTGGCACAGCTTTTGATATGACTACAGTTAAAGCCTACACAGAAGACTTAGCACGACGTTTGAACAAGACAGCTGATGATGGCAACTATTTAGATTTGGTCATTGTTGTGGATCAACTTTTGACCGGTTTTGATGCGCCTGAGATGAATACGCTCTATATTGATCGAACGCTAAAGGGAGGGAACTTGATTCAGGCATACTCACGTACAAATCGAATACATAACGTTGTCGATAAGCCTTGGGGAAATGTCGTGAATTATCGTTGGCCGGAGCAAAACGAGTATGAAATGAATAAGGCTTTTGCTATTTATTCAAATCGTGCATCTGCCGACGAACAACTTTCACTTGAAGAATTGAAGAAAGGAAACGAAGAGTCTGGTATCACTTCCAAACCATTTAGCAAGGTCCAAGCTGAGATGCAAGAAGTCATCAAGAAGCTTTCCACACTCACAGACGATTTTGTACAATTACCACCAAGTGAAAAAGCACAGGATGAAGTTTTTGAGAATCTGAAAGAGTATAATCGTTTATTGAGTCAGTTGAAACAATATACCGTAGATGATGACCAAAATCCTATTTCTGCCTATGATAATCCTGAAGAGTTCTATGAACGTTTAGGTATTACTGAAGAGCAGGAAGTCATTTTAACAACTGTCATTGCTGGTGAGTTGAAAGAGCGACGTGCGAAGCGAGAAGACATTGATATTTCGCAAGTCAATCTCTCGATGGTTCATATTCACGATGTGACCATCAACTATGATTATTTGATTGAGTTGATTGCCCAGATGGCTGACGAAGTACACGCAAACAAAATGTCGGAAGCGGAAAGTACACGTGATGAAATCCATCTTGAAATTGCCAAGTCTGACAATGAAAAAGAAAAATCTAAGATGAGTCATTTTGTATCTAAGATTTTCTCGAAAGAGTTTGAATTTGATCATTATCCAGCACCACGAAGTGTTGAGAAAATGAACCAAGCAATGGATAAAGCACAAAAGGATACGAATATCCAACTTGTAACGAACTTCATCCGCACTTGGGGACTTGATAACAGTACAAAGCCTAAGGAACTTGAAAACTTGATTAAGAAACACCGATTAGGTCAAGAGGATATGGATAAACAAGGGGAGTTAACAGCAATCATGAATGACGCAAGAGCTGATTATAAAGAAATCGCAGTTGAAGAGATTGCAGCTTTAAGCTGGGTTCGGTATCGCATTGAATTTCGTAAAGCATTTTACGAAATGGCTGACGAAATTAAGAAGGGAGAATAGTCAAGTGATAAAATTAAGCAGATTAAAGAAAGGAGAACAGAAATGAATTTATACACAGAACGCCATGGATTAAGAAAACCAATTACACGTACTAGTAAAATTTCAAAAGAAGTTTATATTTTGCTATTAAATATATGTCAAAAGTACTATAAAAATCTAACGTATATCTTTAAGCTTCAACAGCATTGTTCTTTTGTGGGCCAGGGTTATATTGAATTTAACCGTAGTCAATTTGAAAATAGAATGGCAATAAAAATTCCTAATATTTTGAGGGATGAGTATGGTCATATAGCTGCCCCACAAGATAATGATGATTATGATCAATATTCATTAATTGACCTTATAGAGTATGTTGCTGAAAATATAAAGGATATTTCTGAAGGATGGAATAATGATCGTTACAAAAATTATTGGGATATTCGTTGTTTGGATACAACAAATGTTTTTGATGATTATCGGAATGAAATAAACGAAATATTTCAAGAGTCTGGGTTGTTGTTTACATTAACCCGCGGAAAACTTATTGAGCGTATAGTAGAAAACAGCCCGCTTTCACCTGAAATAGAGACACAAGTCCAGAAAATTGCTGAATATGGGACAAGAGAATTGATGAAAGATGCAATTGCATTATACAAAACACCAAATCCAGCAGCCCGCCAAGATTCCGTGGAGAAAATATGGGATGCCTTTGAACGTCTGAAAACATATTATAACAATCTTGACAAACGTGACTCTGCAAACAAAGTGGTAAATGATATGAGCAATGGGCAGTTAGAATTTAGTGCTATTTTTGATGCTGAATTTAGGGCACTAACAGACATTGGTAATAGTTTTAGAATCCGTCATCATGAGACAAATAAAATTGATATTACAGATAATCGCCACTACGATTACTTTTTTAACCGTTGCTTGTCGTTAATTGCTTTAGCGATTCAGTATTTAAAATAAAAGGAGATTAGAAATGAGTGATAAAATAACAAATTCACCCCAAATCAGATTTGCAGGATTTGCGGATGCTTGGGAACAGTGTAAGTTGGGGGAAGTTCTTAAAAAAAATAGTAAAAAGAACAAAGACCTAGCAATAGAAAATGTCGAGAGTGTATCAAACAAAACTGGATTCACAAAGCAAACTGAACAATTTGGTGATTATTCTGTAGCTAGTGCAGATCTTTCAAATTATTACGTGATCAGAGAGAAGCAGTTTGCTTATAACCCCTCACGTATAAATGTTGGTTCAATAGCTTATAAAGCTGAAGGAGAGGAAAAATCAGTAGTTTCCCCTTTGTATGTGTCTTTTTCAACTACACATAGGTTAGAGGATAGCTATTTGTGGAACTGGGTTAAAACATCAGGATTTGAACGCCAACGTCAAACATTATCTGAAGGTGGAGTGCGTGATACTCTTTCATTTAATCAGTTAGCTGAGATGTACTTATTAGCACCTAACATAGAAGAACAACAAAAAATCGGTGCCTTTTTCAAAGCTTTAGACGATACACTTACCCTTCATCAGCGTAAGTTGGAACTGCTAAAGGATACGAAAAAGAGTCTGCTTCAAAAAATGTTTCCAGAAGATGGAGCCAATGTTCCTGAAATTCGCTTTGAAGGATATACTGATGTTTGGGAGCAGCGGAAGTTGGGGGAAGTATACACAGAAAGGAAAGAACGAGGATACGATTCGTTACAAATCCTTTCTGTTTCCATCCATAACGGTGTTTCAAACGAAGAATTAGACACTGATACTTTAGGGAAAAAAGTGCACAGAAGCGAAGATAAGTCTCTATATAAACATGTTTATTTCGGTGATCTTGTTTTAAACATGATGCGTGCGTGGCAAGGGGCAATCGGAGTTGTAAAATCAGAAGGGATGGTAAGTCCTGCATATATTACTGCTATTCCCAGTGAACAGCTTTATCCTCTGTTTATGGATTATTGTTTACGTCGAGATAAAATGATTGCTCAGATGGACAATCTCTCCTATGGAGTCACTGACTTCAGAAAAAGACTTTATTGGGACTCATTTATTAACGTTTTGTGTCACATACCTTCTGTGCCTGAACAGGAGAGAATTACAGCCTTCTTCACCCAACTTGACCACCTCATCACCCTGCATCAGCGTGAGTTAAATTCGCTTAAAAATTTGAAGAGATCACTGCTTCAACAAATGTTTATATAAGAAAAGGAGATGACACAAATGAGTAATGCAACAGATATTACATCAAAGCTATGGGGAATGGCTAACAAACTGCGTGGGACAATGGATGCAAGTGAGTATAAGAACTATATTTTGCCATTTATGTTCTATCGCTATTTATCAGAAAATCAAGATGAATACTTAAAAGTCAATGATTTGGAAGAGTTCTACGAAGTGACAGATGAGACTGAAAAAGAAGATTACCTTGAAGAAATCAGTAAAGGTATCGGATATGCAATTGACCCAACCTACACCTGGGACAAAGTCGTATCAAAAATTGAAAATCACAAAATCAAAGCAAGTGACTTCCAAGATATGTTTGACTCATTCAATACTAATGCCAAACGTAATGCTGTCGCAGAAGTGGACTTTGCTAACGTATTTTCAGATGTTAACCTTGGGGACACACGTCTTGGTTCAAGTACAAACGAACGTGCAAAGGCTTTGAATGATATCGTGTTGATGATTAACGAGTTCACTTTCAAAGACGACTCAGGGCATGACATTTTGGGCGACGTTTATGAATATTTAATTGGGCAATTTGCTGCCAATGCCGGTAAAAAAGGCGGGGAATTCTATACACCTCATGAAGTTAGTCAAGTTTTGGCAAAAATTGTTACGATTGAGGCAGCTGATACTGGCGATCAATTCCGTGTTTATGACCCTACAATGGGATCAGGTTCACTTCTTCTAACAGTCCAAAAAGAATTGCCAAATGGTGATGAAGAAGGAAGCGTTGAGTTTTACGGCCAAGAGTTAAATACGACGACTTATAATTTAGCTCGCATGAACTTAATGATGCATGGGGTTAACTATCGCAATATGGAGTTGAAACGAGCAGACACACTTGATGCTGACTGGCCATTTGCTGAAAAAGATGGCACACAAATTCCTTTGAAGTTCGACGCCGTCGTATCAAATCCCCCATACTCTCATAAATGGGATACAAAAGATGTTGATCGAGAAAAAGATACACGTTTCAAGGGTTATGGTGTAGCACCTGCATCTAAGGCAGATTATGCTTTTGTACTGCATGGACTTTATCATTTAGATAAAACTGGAACAATGGCTATCGTATTGCCGCATGGGGTACTCTTCCGAGGTGCTTCTGAAGGTAAAATCCGCAAAAATATCATAGATAATAATCTATTAGATACTGTTATTGGATTGCCAGCTAACTTGTTTTATGGTACAAGCATCCCAACCTGTGTCTTGGTATTCAAAGGTCGTGAAGCTCGAAAGAGTAAAGATATTTTGTTTATCGATGCTTCAAATGAGTTTGTAAAAGGAAAGAACCAAAACAAACTCTCTCCTGAAAACATCGACAAAATTATTGAAACATACAGTAACCGTAAAGACGTTGAAAAATATGCTCATGTGGCATCTTTGGATGAAATCAAAGAAAATGATTACAATTTAAACATTCCACGTTATGTCGACACGTTTGAAGAAGAAGAAGTAATTCCACTTTCACAAGTGGCTCAAGAGTTGGCAGAAGTTAAAGCGGAAATTGCGAGTTCATATGATAATTTGTTTGGGCTATTGAATGAGCTGGAAGGGACAACAGATGAAGCCAAAGAGGAACTGAGTAAATTTATCAGTCTTTTAGGTAAATAATATTGTTAGAAAAGAGCTAAGGAGGATTTAAACCTTGGCTCTTTTCACAAACATTTGGGAACAACGAAAGTTGGGGGACTTAGCTGATATTGTATGCGGCTTCTAGTTCATGCCAACTTTACATTATAATCCATTTTAAACCGTTTAAAGAAATGGCTATATATCAAAGGCTTAAACGGTTTTGTTGTAAATCAGTTCATCCCATTTCGAGCAAATTTGATCAAGTTCGAAATGGAAGGCTCCATCGGTTAATAGTAAAACCCCGCCATATGGCGGGGTTTTTTTATTTATTGAATAGTGAAATTTCCGTATTCGCTTGACCGGACATGAATCGGCCCGTTTAAATTGTAGTTCTTCTCTTTGACAATATCGCGGAAAACGTCGACTCGGGCAACCGATTCTCTCCATTCATCCTGGGTGTCCTCATCTGACGGATTCATCAGATCGTCATAGCGCACATCCAAGAATTTATTGAGCCATTTCTTCTCGTCCGTTCCGTCTTTCGGTGACCCGCCCATTTTTTTGTTCGTGCGTTTAATCAGGGCATAAAAGGAGTCTGGATCATCGCCGTCACCATGCTGAATCACCGTATCGTACATCACCGCTTTGGCCAAGGCCGTTTTCAGTCCGGCATTTTCTGAACGTTTCATCGCCGGCTGATAATACAAGCTGTCATTTACCTTATCCTGGGCAGCGCGGAAGGCTTTATCATTGCCAAGTGAGCGCCAGGCAGAAGCGAATCCTTTCAGATTGCTGATGTCATCGCTTTCGTCCTTCGCAAGACGGCGCAATTCAGGCAAATACTTTTTCAATTTGTTATTCGGCACCGCTTTCGTGTATACTTCGACTACTTCCAGCGCATCTCCGGTAGCCGTCGTAAAGCCGGCCCGCCCGCAGGTGTAACCTCTTCCGTCATCCAACGCTTCAACATATCCGTATTGGATTTCCGTCTTTCCGTTTTCAAAGATGCTGGTCAGCTGTTCCGCCCGGCGCTTCTGATCCTTATTCAGCCCGGCCGCAAAAACCGTACCGCTCATCATCAGGGTAAAAAACATGGTGAAAATAAGAGATGAAACCGCCGTCTTCTTCCAAAAACCTGCTTTTTTCTTCAAACTGATTTTCATTGTCATACCCCTTTCATATGTAAGTTACGCACTCAGTATACATGAGGGGGTGGTTTTGTTGTTGAAAACACACGAATTTGTCAATATTTTGAATACTAAGCCCTATCCGGTGCTTCATAAAAAGAACGCATCTTCACCAGACAGACAATCCCGTTCTCGCGTCATTCTCATCTGTAACATAGTCAACGCGGTGAAACCCGCATTGTACAGCCTGCTGAAAAAGGGCTTCGAGCATGTCCGGATCTTTGCAATATAACGTTACATACGAGCAATCTGCAATGAGAAGCACAAGTTCACAGGAACTATCCAAATATTCCTCATACGTATTGATTTCCGTTACCATCCTGCTCGGGAAAGCTTTCAATTCAGCAAAAATCATATAATAAGGGTCTCCTTCCAGACGCTGACGGAGTTCTTGGCCCTGAATGATGCGCTGATTTTGCGGAAACAGGTCTGTATCGGTGTCTTCATTGAATTCAGTATACGCCTCTCCATCACCGATAAACCATGTATAGGAAGAGATGGGGAACGGTTGTAATATATCTGCCGCAAACCGTCCGATTTCATTTGGGATGTCAAAAGTAATGCCGCGTTTCATATGGTCGTATCTCCTTTCGGCTTTTGCTAGAATAATATGGTATGCCATTTGGATAAATATTGAAAGGGGTGAGTGTTATGACAACAAGATACGGAATTGATGCGCCTTATGGAGCGTTTGGATTTATCTTTCTTGCGCTCCTTTATGCCGCAGGCACATTATACGGCATGATTCCTCTTTTCTGGGGCTGGCTGACGGGTGCCTTGTTTTTAGTGCTCGGTCTTTGGATGCTCTTGTATTCAACGGCCATTAAACTTTCACACCGCCATCGCATTCTTGCGCTTTCCGGGTTAAAGCCGGACATGAAAGTGCTTGATATTGGGACGGGACGGGGGCTGCTAGCCATCGCCGCGGCTCAAAAAGGCGCTGACGTCTCAGCGATTGACAAATGGTCAAGCTGGGATCTGGGCGGAAACGGAAGAGACGCATTTGAAAAGAACAGACGGGCAGAAGGAGCGCTGGAAATTGATTTGTATGACGGACTCGCGCAAGCCATGCCGTTTCCTGATAAATCGTTTGACCTTGTCATTTCGCATTTTGTCGTACACAACATTTCAGGCAGAAAAGAGAGGGAACGGGCGATCACGGAAATGGTGAGGGTGCTGAAGCCTGGCGGCACATTGGCCGTGTCAGATATAAAAAATACATCACAATACAGAGCAATTCTTGAGGAAAACGGCTTTCACACAAGAACATATTCCTTTTATTATACGTTTCCGTTTTCAAAACTCATTGTCGCCGTCAGGACTCCGGTAGGAACCGGGCGCTCCATTTGTTAAAATAAATAAGACAAAACAGATAGAAAAGGTGTTACACATGAAGTCTTATATAATTATCGGAGCCGGCATTCTCGGTGCGTCCGCGGCTTATCATCTCGCAAAGGCCGGTGCGGATGTAACGGTCTTTGACAGGAAACACCCGGGGCAGGCGACTGACGCCGCGGCAGGGATCGTCTGCCCGTGGCTGTCGCAGCGCCGCAATCAGGCATGGTATGCGATCGCAAAAGGCGGAGCCCGCTATTATAACCAATTGATACAGCAGCTTGAAGCTGACGGAGAAACGGACACCGGTTATCAAAAGGTCGGTGCCGTCA
This sequence comes from Bacillus sp. JK106, assembly GCF_053663355.1. Taxonomy (NCBI): domain Bacteria; kingdom Bacillati; phylum Bacillota; class Bacilli; order Caryophanales; family Bacillaceae; genus Bacillus; species Bacillus sp. JK106. Next base: position 879,039 of record NZ_JBSJQC010000001.1, read on the forward strand.
GCCTCCATACGGATGAAAAAAAGCTCAGCCAAATGGAGGAAAGGGCTTATAAAAGAAGAGAGGACGCCCCTGAAATCGGTGACATTACAAGACTGACACCGGCAGAAACGAAGGCATTGTTTCCCGCGCTGTCGGAGGAATACGGTGCGGTTCATGTCAGCGGCGCGGCCCGGGTGAACGGGAGGGCGCTTCGTAAGGCGCTGTTAAACGCGGCCGTTAAGCACGGAGCTGCTGTTTACAATGAAGAAACGTCAATATTGACAGAGGACGGTGCCGTCATCGGTGTGAAAACCGCAGAACGCACGCTTACTGCCGACCAGGTTCTCGTAACGGCCGGCGCTTGGGCGAGAGAGCTGCTTGAACCGCTCGGCATCCGTTTTTCAGTATCATACCAAAAGGCGCAGATCGTTCATTTAGAGCTTCAGGGAGAGGAGACGGGCGGCTGGCCCGTCGTCATGCCCCCAAACGATCAATACATTCTCGCCTTTGACAGCGGCAGAATCATAGCGGGTGCGACTCATGAAAACGATACCGGCATGGATTTGCGGGTGACGGCCGGCGGCCTCCGCGAGATTTTTGACAAAGCATTAACCGTGGCGCCGGGGCTTTCAGACAGTACTATGATAGAGACAAGAGTCGGTTTCAGGCCGTTTACTCCCGGTTTTCTTCCCGTCATCGGCAAAGTGCCGAATATCAGCGGACTCCTCGTTGCCAACGGGCTGGGCGCCTCAGGACTGACGAGCGGGCCGTATCTGGGGGCTGAACTGGCGAAACTCGCGCTCGGGCAGCAGACGGAAATTGATTTGAGCCTTTATGATCCGGCCGGGGCGCTTGAATAAAAAATAGCTTTTGGCGCATTCTTATGATAGGATGGAGCTTTAATGAATAAGAGGACGTGACCCATTTTGATAAAAATAAACCTTCCTGCTCCTGATGTAACCATTACGGAACGGCAGCAGTCACCGTCGGAAAATGAACCGGCGATTAAAGCGATTTACGGTTTCATTGATTTTCACCAAATTCCGAGAGACAAAGGCGGCATCTTTATGTTTTATAACATTCATGATGAGCTGCTGTTTGTCGGGAAAGCCCGTAAATTAAGACAAAGAATCAAAAAGCATTTTGAAGACAATGTGTCGCCTGTTAAACATCACAGGGACGAAGTGTATAAAATTGAAGTATGTGTCGTCAATGATCCGATGGAAAGGGAGATTTACGAAACGTACGCGATCAATACCCTTCAGTCGAAATACAACATTGAGAAAGTATTTTATAAATAAGGAAAACCGGAGCTTAAGGGCTCCGGTTTTCTTTATGTTTACAGTGCCAGCCACATCACTGCAATATGCACGATCAGCAGACAGTAAACGACGAGGAACAGCTGGACGACCTTTTTTCTGAATAACATGCAGATCATCATGAGCACAGGAAAAATCAGGACGCCGGCCGTTTTATTGATTGATGTATTCGGACGGTTCGACACGTCATAGTGAATGGCCATATCAGCAGGAAGAAACGGATAAAACACAATCGACAGAATAAAGGCGAGAATCACAGCTCCCCACAGCACCTTATCATTCATCAAAAACATATGAACACTCCCTTTTTACATATAATAGTATATTAGTCCGAAAAATCTAATTTATCAATATTTTACCTGTTGAATGGTGTATAATCATGTCAATGAAATTTCCATACGCTAGGAGGGTTTCAATTGACTGACAAGAAGCAAACCAGCATGTTTTCATTCTTTCTTTTTATCATGGCCGCCTGGATCATCGTTTTGTTTTTTACCATCATCGCGGCACTGCCAAGCTCCGCCATCCAATTAACCAAGCACCAATCCAAAACCGTTTCCATGATTTATCCGCAAAGCTGGGGATTTTTCAGTAAAGATCCGAGAGAAGACAGCTTGAACATCTATCTTCTTGATGCCGATGAGGAGCTCAGATGGCCGAATAATTCTCTGAAAAATGTGATCGGGTTAAACCGTTACGGCCGGACGCAAGGGATAGAGCTCGGCCTTATGCTGGAAAAGCTGCCTTCCAAAGAGAAGTGGGACGACTTCACGACTGGCCAAGACATTAAGGATACCACATTTTTGAAAATGAAAAATGAGTCTCCCTCCCCAAGGCTGAAAGGGAAAATGATCATTACATATGAACGCATTACCCCATGGGCATGGAGCCAGCATACCGAAACGAAAAGAACCATCAAAAAATACATCGGAGTGGATGTCAATTGATTCAGGATGCAAAAAAGCAGCTCACCTTATGGATGATGAAGAATCCGCCTTGGACAAATGTGTACGGGCTTGCCAGAAGCTTAATCGCGCTCGGCACGCTGCTGACATTGCTGTTCAATCCGGCGTCTGTCTTCTTCAAAACGCAAAATCAAATGCTCAGCTTTTCCGACACGTTCAGCCTGTTTCTGCTGTTTCCCGATTTCCGTTACATTGAGATCGTCAAAGCCGTCTGTATCTGTATGTTAATCCTTGTCGTCATTGGCTGGCGGCCCCGCCTCACCGGTTTTTTTCACTGGTGGATTTCGTACAGCTTCCAAAACTCCGCCGTTACCCTTGACGGGGGAGATCAAGTAGCTGCCGTTTTTACGCTGCTGCTGCTCCCGCTGACATTAACCGATCCGCGGAAATGGCACTGGTCTCCGTACGAGGCGTCTTTTGAGAAAAGGCCGCTTGAGCCTTATTACCGCTCCTTATGCTGGGCCACACTGACAATCATCAGAATACAGGTCGCGATGCTGTACTTTAACTCTGTCATTGCCAAACTGATGGAAGAAGAGTGGCAGAACGGGACCGCCGTTTATTACTATTTGAATGATCCGATGCTGGGTCTGCCGGATGCGCTTCACGGTCTGTTTGACTTTATCCTGCAGTCCAAGCTTGTCATCATCCCGACTTGGGGCACGCTCATTGTGCAAACCATTATGTTCTGCGCTTTGTTCGCTCCGAAAACATATTGGCGTCCGATATTGTTTATATCCATTTTTATGCACGAAATCTTTGCCGTTATGCTGGGACTGACCTCGTTTTCCATTACGGTGGCTGGTATTTTGGTCCTGTTTTTGGTGCCGGCAGAGAAAACAGTAGCTTTGAACCATTACAATCCCCTTTTTATCAGATACAATTTTTTCAATAAAAGGAAAAGGAGGAAATTATATGGTTAAAAGCAAGAAGTCCGCAGCTGCCATGATGCTGGTGTTTGTTTTAATGGTCGCATTAGTCGGCCCGCATGCCGCGGCAAAAACTGAGCCGTCCGTCTCTTATTCGGGTGAAGACATTTTTTCCGGCATCTTTTTCGGACAAGGTGAGGTCGCAAAGCTCCTTCCTGAAGTATGGGATACCAAGGCTGTTAAAAAGATTGATCAGGATGAATTAAAGCAAGTTTCCGATCAGGTGATTGCTGATATTAAAAAGTCATCGCCGGATTATTTTAAAGAGTTAAAAGCGGCGGTCTACAGCGGCGATTATGAGAAAGTGAACAGCGTCATTGATCAAGGTTCGCAGATTATGGCGAAAGTGCTGAAAGAAGAGTTTGACAAAAAGAGCATGGACAAAGGAAAATCAACGGCCATCGGCCAATGCGCAACGGCTGTATGGGTATTCTTAAACGCGGCGGCCGCCATTGAGACGATCGCTCTTGCGGTAGCGGCTATCATTTTGACAGTAGCAAGCGTTGACGAAGATTCCGATTTAGGAAAAGAGCAGCTCATCGCTAATGTCGTTGACCGCATTAACGCGCAGCACTGAGGCTGAAGAAAGAAAACGCTAAGGAGACGAACCTTAGCGTTTTTTTGATTGAAGCATCTGTTTTAAATATGCTTCTGAATCAAAGCCGAGTTCCTCGTCGGCTTCTTTTTTCAGTTCAAGCTGAAGTCGCACATACGTGTCATATTTCGGGCTAAGCTTTTGAAGTAGATTGCTGAAAGGCGATCCTTCCTTCAGCGCGGGCAGATCAGAAGCGGATTCTCCGACCTTGATCAGGCTTTCTCTGTATTCTTCATCTGTCTGCACTCTTTTCACAAGCTGAATGATGATGTTTTTATGAGTGTCCCAAGTGGCGGGGTCTCTCTCCAAAATCCGCTCGATAAATTGGTCATGCTGGACTTTGTGCTGCTGGAGCTGAGCCGGATCCTCCCTGCCGACCAGCTGCATCATCGGGTGTGCAGCCGGAACTTCTTCCATATCATCCAATACTTTAATAAGCTTTGCCCATATCGTTTTTTTCTCATCTGTATCAATAGAAAAGTCGAGGAACGGTTCAAACAGCGCGGCGATAAATTCTCCGAAATCTCCCGGGAACAGTTTTTTCAGCTGAAGTCCCATATACTTCGGTTCATCTATTTTGACCTCGCCGATATCATGCAGAATTGAATCGACATTTTCCGCATCTTCCACGCGCTTGATCAGCATTTCAGTCAGTTTCCGTTCCTGCTCAAGCTCTTCAATCTGCCGGCTGAGCTTTTGATGCTGCTGGCGCAGTATATCATGCAGACTGCTGCCCTCTAAGAGGAACGCTTTAATATCGCTTACAGACAGTGCCAGCATTCGGAGGGCGGCAATCATTTTCAGCGTATTCACGTTCTGAGCGGAATACTCACGGTATCCGTTATCAGGGTTTTTGCTGACGGTGATTAAACCTTCCTGCTCATAATATTTGATGGCTTTTTTCGTGAGACCCGTCTGCCTGGCGGCTTCTTTTATATTCATTCTGAATCACTCCCTGCTTTTCATTCTAAACGTGTCTCTAAGGGTCAGGTCAAGAGAGGGCGGGAAATAAGACGGTTTTATTTTATATTTTAGAAATTTCAGAAAATATGATTGACAACGCACCTTTGTTGCGATTAATATAACGTTATATAATGTTATATAACGTTATATAATAAAACACTGAGGAGTGAAGGATTTGAGTCAAACTGCCGCACAAGTGAATCACAAGGTTCAGGCTTTCTTGGATGATCTGAAAGGAAAAACGATTGACCACGTCTTTTTCGTCGCTTGCGGGGGTTCTTCAGCCATTATGTATCCGAGCAAGTACGTGTTTGACAGAGAGGCGAAAGCCATCAGCTCTGATCTCTACAGTTCAAATGAATTTATTCAGCGCAATCCCATTCAGCTCGGAGAGAACTCTCTCGTGATTTTATGTTCTCAGTCAGGCAATACGCCGGAAACGGTGAAAGCCGCCGGTTTCGCCAGAAAAAAAGGCGCGCTTACGATTGCGATGACCTTTGAGCCTGATTCGCCGTTAGCGAAAGAAGCCGAATATGTCGCGGTGTATGACTGGGGTGAGAACGCACAGGCGATAAATACGAATTACGGGGTTCTGTATCAAATCGTGTTCGGCGCTTTACACGTGCTGGAAAACCATCCCGCGTTTGAGCAGGCGATCGACGGACTCAATAAGCTCCAGACCGTATATGACAAAGCGCTTAAACAAGAAGCGGATCACGCAAAGGCATTCGCGAAAGCCCACGAAAAAGAAGATATCATTTACACGATGGCAAGCGGTGCGAACTACGGCGTCGCTTACTCCTACAGCATCTGCATTCTCATGGAAATGCAATGGATTCATTCCCACGCCATTCATGCCGGAGAATATTTTCACGGACCGTTCGAAATCATTGATGAATCCGTTCCATTTATTATCCTGCTCGGCTTAGACGAAACAAGACCCCTTGAAGAGCGGGCGCTTTCCTTCTCAAAAAGATACGGCAAAAAACTGACTGTGCTTGATGCGGCAGCATATGATTTTTCCGAAATTGACGATTCTGTAAAAGGCTATCTGGCTCCTCTCGTATTAAACCGGGTGCTCAGAAGCTATGCGGATGCGCTGGCGGAAGCAAGGAGCCATCCGTTAAGCCAGCGGCGTTACATGTGGAAAGTCGAATATTAAGAACGCGCATTATATTTCACCGGACTATAATGATATATAACGTTATAGTCCGGTGACAAAGGAGGAAAAGCATCTGAAAAAGCTCATCTGCCTGTTCGTTCTGTTAGCTGTATGTCTGTCAGCCGCCGCCTGTTCAAGCCAAAGCAGTTCCTCTGACGGAAAAGTGACCCTGAAGTTTTTTCACAGGTGGCCGAAGGAGCCGGAAAAAAGCTATTTTGAAGAAGCGGTCAAAGAATTTGAAGCCGCTCATCCGGATATTCATATCCAAACGGAGGCGGTCTTGAACGATTCTTATAAAGACAAGGTGAAAGTCATGCTCGGAACAACGAGCCCCCCTGATATTTTCTTTTCTTGGAGCGACCGGTTTGCTTATAAATTCATCAAAGGAGATAAAGCCCTCGATCTGTCGTCTTACTATCAGCAGGATAAAGATTGGTCCTCACAGCTTGTGCAGTCACAAATCAAACCCTTTACGCATGACGGAAAACAGTACGGTGTTCCGTGGCAAATGGACGCTAAATCATTCTTTTATAATAAGGACATTTTTAATACATTACATTTGAAGCCCCCGGCGACATGGGATGAACTGATCACAGTCTGTGAGAAATTGAAAGAGAACGGATATATTCCGATCAGTTTCGGCACAAAAGCGCCTTGGACCATTTCTCATTATATCGGGACGCTGAACCAGCGTATGGTGGATGAAAAAACGCGGGCGAAGGATTACAGCCCGGAAACCGGGGAGTTTACGGACGAAGGCTATGTCAAAGCGCTTGAAAAGCTTCAGGAACTTCTGCCGTACTTTACAAAGCACGTGAACTCCGTTGATCACGAATACGTGCGCCAGCAGTTTACGAGCGGCAAAGCGGCGATGATTTATGCGGAAACGGCAGAAATTAAGCTCGTCGAACCGGTCAATCTAGGCTTGTTTCCTTTCCCGAAAATCAGCGGCGAAAAGGGATCTCCCCGTGCACTGACCGGATCTCCCGAAGGATTTATGATTTCCTCAAAAACGAAGCACCCGAAAGAAGCCATGGAATTTCTTCAGTTTTTAACCTCGAAAAAAATGGGAGAGAAGCTGATAAAAGACGTCGGTAAATACAGCGCGGTTCAGGGAACGGCGACAGAAAACAATTCCACCCCGATCCAGCGCGAAGCCGTGCAGGATATCGTCCGCGCCGAAACAATGGTGCCGTGGTTTGATATGGATGTTGACGTTGAAATCGCCGATGTGTATGCGGCAGGCGTTCAGCAGATGCTCGGCGGCACAATGACACCGCGCGAGGTGATGAATTCCGTGCAGAAAGCGGCGCGTCAGGTCAAAGCGTCATCTGAATAGAACAGATTTCTTTGGAGAAAGGAGATGAGGATTTCCTTGGTCAGCCGAAAACGTTTCATTCCGTATCTGTTTCTCACGCCTGCGCTGATTTTTCTGCTGTTCGTTTACATTCCGATTATTGAGAATGTGTTTTTCAGTCTGTTTGAATGGAGCTCATTTCAACCCGAAAAGACGTTTATCGGTTTGAAAAATTATATTGACCTGTTTCATGATCCCGTGTTTTTTACAGCACTCCGCAACAATGTGCTGTATGCGGTCATATCGCTGATTTTCCAGGTTGGCGGCGGCTTAATTCTGGCGGCCGTGCTGGAAGACAGATTGGTAAGAAAATGGTCGCCGTTTTTCCGTACGGTATTTTTTCTTCCGGTCGTCATTTCCATGACCGTCATTGCGCTGTTGTTTGATTTTATTTATAACCCGGAAATCGGGCTTTTGAATCAGCTGCTGGAAGCCGTCGGACTTGATGAACTGACCCGGGCGTGGCTGGGCGATGAAAACACCGCTATGCTGTCTGTCATTTTTGTGTCTCAATGGCAGTCTGTCGGTTACATCGCCATGCTGTACATTGTCTCGATTCAGAGCATTCCCGCTGAATTATATGAATCGGCGCAGCTGGACGGAGCCGGAAAAATCCAGCAGTTTTTTCACATTACGGTGCCGCAGACGAAAGAAATGTCGTTTGTTGCCGTGGTGATGACGCTGACCGGCGCATTTACCGTATTTAATGAACCGTATATTCTGACCGGCGGAGGGCCGGGCAATGCTTCAGAAGTGCTGAGCACATTTTTGTATAAGAGCGCTTTTACAAAGGATATGATGGGCTACGCTTCTGCGATCGCGACGGTGGTGCTTTTGCTGACGCTTGCTCTGTCGCTTATTCAGATGAAATTCTTTAAGACCGGAAAGGAGGAGTAGCCGATGCTTCCTGAAAAGACGGACTTGCGTCATGCCCGTCAGGCCGTCAGAACAGGCGGAAAACCGAGAAAATGGTATGTCGGAGAAACGTCTGTGTGGCTGTTTCTCTTTATCTACCTCATTGCCGTTGCTTATCCGCTGTTATGGATGGCGGTCAGCGCCTTTAAAAGCTCGGATGAGATTTTTGAGCACAGCTGGTCTCTGCCCTCTGTCTGGCATCCCGAAAACTTCGTATCCGCATGGAACCAAGGGATTTCCGCTTATTTTATGAACAGCGTCATTGTGACCGTGCTGACTTGTCTCATCACCGTATTTGTGAGCGCCTGGGCGGCATACGGGCTGGCCCGTTTTCAATTTAAAGGAAAAGGGTTTGTGCTGATCATTTGTCTTGGCGGCTTGATGCTGACGCCGCAGGTCAGTCTTGTGCCGCTGTACTCCATTATCCAGTCATTGGGACTGTACAATACGTATTGGGCATTGATTCTTCCGTACGCAGCCTACCGTATTCCGTTTACCGTGATTCTGATCCGTTCCTATTTTTTGTCGATTTCCAAAGAGCTTGAGGAAGCGGCCTATCTGGATGGGTGTACAAGTTTCGGAATATTTTTCAGAATATTCTTACCTATGAGCGTGCCGATTCTGGTGACATCAGGCATTTTGACGGCTTACCATACATGGAATGAGTTTATGTTTGCGATTATTTTTATCGATGATGAAAATTTACGGACGATTCCGGCCGGGCTGATGCAGTTCAGAGATGCGCTGCAGACGGATTGGGGCGTGCTGCTGGCCGGGCTGACGATTTCTGCTGCTCCGATCATCGCGCTGTTTTTATTGATGCAGAGATATTTTATCCGCGGCATTGCAGCGGGAAGCGTGAAAGGATAAGGGGGATGAAAAGATGAAACTGATAGCGGCCGGAGATAATGTAGTAGATTATTATCAGGATCAGGAGACGTTTTACCCGGGCGGAAATGCGTTAAATGTAGCCGTGCTTGCCCGGCGCTTAGGCCACGAAACTTCTTATATCGGGATTCTCGGCAGTGATGAAGCGGCGGATCACGTATTGAATGTGCTGAAACTGGAAAAGGTGAATGCCGATCTGATCCGCCGGGCATACGGAGAAAACGGGATGGCGGTCGTCACGCTTGATGAAAAAGGGGACAGGATATTTGCCGGATCAAATAAAGGCGGCGTGCAATCGCGTCTGACGCTCGCTTTTCAGGAGAATGACATCTCATTTATCTCCGGACATGATCTGCTGCATACGAGCGTATACAGCAGGATAGAACGTGACCTTCCGATGCTGAGCGGCCATGTGCCGATTTCCTTTGACTTCTCTGTAAAACGTGACGAAGCCTATTTAGAAGCGGTCTGTCCGTACGTAACGTATGCATTTTTTTCCGGGAGTGATTTGAGTGAAAGTGAATGTGTGCGGCTTGCCGAAAAAGCCCGCGGTTTCGGAGCGAAAATCGTCTGTCTGACAAGGGGAGAACATGGCGCGGTGTTATCGGATGGGGAACGCGTCTATCATCAGCCGGTGGTAAGAGCTGATATAATAGATACATTGGGCGCGGGTGATTCTTTTATTGCCGGGTTTCTTACCGATTTCTTCGAGCATCAGGATATTCGGCGAGCGCTTACTGCGGCCGCCGGGACGGCTGCCAAAACATGCGGAGGGTTCGGAGCGTTCGGTTACGGGCATCCCTACAGGCCGGACGGCGGGAAAAGCAGTGAAAAAACGAGAATACGATAAGCATTGTCTCGTTTTTTATACTTGTTACGCATAGGGGCTGTTAATGGTAAACGTAACGCGGTCGGTATGCATTAAAAACAGCGAGCTGTATATCGGCTGGTCTTTTGACATAAAAGCGGTTTTGTCAATTTCAAAAAGCGCATCCCCGATATCACAAGCCAGATAGCGGCTTTCTTCCTGCTTGGCGTATACGACATTTAACAGCTTCGTATTATGGGTGGGCACCACCTGATAGTGCTGTTTCAAAATGTCATGCATCGACACGCCGCCTTTAATATGCTTGCCGATGTCGGGAAATAAACTGAGCGGATAGTGGGCGATTTCGAATGAGAGCGGCTGGTCGTCGTGAAATAAAATGCGTTTTAATTCAAGAACGGGACTTTCGGAAGCGACGCGAAGTTTTTGAGCGATGGATTTAGGCGCTTCAATGATTTCATGGGAAAGGATCTGGTGTTTCGGTTTTTTTCCCGTTGATTCCATAAATTCAGAGTAGCCGTTGACCGCGATGAGCTCCCGCTTCAGTTTAGGGCTTTTAACGAACGTTCCCTTTCCCTGCTGCCGGACGAGCCAGCCTTCTTCCACAAGATCAAGGATGGCCTTCCTGACCGTTATGCGGCTGACGTTGTACGTTTCGCACAGCTCATTTTCAGTCGGCAGTTTTACGGACGGCGAATAAACGCCCTTCTTGATATCGTCCGCGATAATTTGTTTCAGCTGAATATATAAAGGTTTCGAGCTCCCGTTATTTAACAATGGGACGGACCTCCTTTGTCAAGTAGTAGTACTATTATATGTATTATGACGTTATAATACAAATTTGCTTTTCATTTATGAATCTGTCAGAAACCCCGAACATTTTTAACATAACAGAAAGATGTGGCGGTTTCCAGTATTGGAGGAGGTTTCGAATGGCATCATTAACATTTGACCATATCAAAAAAACATACGGCGCCCAATCGGCGGCAGTGAAGGATTTTCACTTAGATGTAAAGGATGAGGAGCTGCTGGTGCTTGTCGGTCCCTCCGGCTGCGGCAAATCTACGACACTCAGAATGATTGCCGGACTGGAGAGCATTTCTGAAGGGAAGCTTTATATCGATGGAGACGCGGTGAACGATCTGCCCCCGAAGGATCGTGATATCGCAATGGTTTTTCAGAATTACGCGCTGTATCCCCACATGACGGTGTTTGACAATATGGCGTTCGGTTTGAAGCTCAGAAAGCTGCCGAAAAAAGAAATCGCAGAGCGAGTCCGGACGGCCGCTGATATTTTGGAAATCGGGCATCTGCTCAAGCGGAAACCGAAGGCTCTTTCAGGCGGGCAGCGGCAGCGGGTTGCGCTCGGCCGGTCGATCGTGCGGGAGCCGAAAGTGTTTCTGATGGACGAGCCGCTTTCCAACTTAGATGCGAAATTGCGTGTGACGATGCGCGCCGAAATCAGCAAGCTCCATCAGCGTTTGAAAGCGACCATCGTTTATGTGACGCATGATCAGACGGAAGCGATGACAATGGGCGACCGGATTGTCGTGATGAATGAAGGAGATATTCAGCAGGCCGCAAGCCCCCATGAGATTTATCATTATCCGGCGAATATGTTTGTGGCGGGTTTTATCGGTTCTCCGAGTATGAATTTTATAAAAGGCGTCATAGAAGAAAGTCACGGGCAATGGTATTTTGCCGGTTCGTCCGTTCGTCTGCCCATTCCGAAAGAAAAAGCGGCCGTTCTTGTGCAGAAAGGATACAGCGGTCAGGAGATGACTGCGGGGCTGCGTCCGGAGCATTTGACGCTTGCCGGACAATCAGAGCACCCGCCTGAAGCGGTGTGCCGCGCTGTGGCGGAAGTATGTGAGAACTTAGGCGCGGAGATGTACGTTCATGCGGTGAGCGGAGATGACCGCATGACGATCCGTCTTGACGGCGCTTCAGAGGTGAAACCCGGCGATGCCATTCTGCTTGCGGTCAATATGAACCGGGCCGTCTTTTTTGATGCCGACACTGAAAACGCCGTATATTGAAAAAGGGAGCCTGATGATCGGGGCTCCCTTATCACTTCTTATGATACGATTACCAGATTTCGTCCGCCCATTCCGGGTGGTCGATAAACGGATTGCGGTTATGCTGATAGTCTTCGTAAATGATTTCGTTCCGCCGTTTTTCCTTACTGTCGACGGGGTCTTGTTTATTCCATTTGAGCAAAACGGACAGTTTTCCCATGTAAGGAGCTGAGCCGTTTCCGGTTTTATCATTCAGCTCAAGGTCGGGATACCCGTCGCCGCCTTCATAACGTACCGCCATGTAAAACAGCATGCGGGCGACGTCTCCTTTGACCTCATCGCGCGGCTCCCAGGAATCACCGTCATAATAATTGCCCGGCGCTTTCGGGTATTCTGAGCCTCCGTTATCAAAATCCATGTTTCCTCTGGCGCTGTTCACCTGGACGTCTGCAGGGCGCAGATGATGAATGTCCGTCCCGGGGCCGGCAGCTGTTCCGAAGTTTCCGTGTGACTTTGCCCACACGTGTTCACGGTTCCAGTCCCCGACGCTGCCGCCGTTTTTACTTTTGGCCCGTGATTCCTGGGTGTAGAGCAAGATGACATTGTTCGGATTTGCCGGATCTTCGTCAGTTTCCTTCAATGCATTCCATACTTGGCTGTAAGACAGCTTAGTATGTCCGCTGATGATGCGGTGCAGGGCGCTCTTTAAGGCTGTTCCGCTTTTTCCGGAAGCTTCTTTATAATATGTGTCCGTATCCGCAGACGGAGTGATGACAGCTGAGGCAGTTTGCGGAAAAAGAGTTGTGCCGCCGGAAGTTGAAACCGCGAGCCGGCTGTACAGATTTGTGTCAGCCGGCGCGCCCGCAGAGGCTGACGGCGCGGCCCATCCAAAAATGAAAAACAGGCAGACAATCGGCAGAAACCAAAGTTTTTTTGTCATGACTTGCCCTCCTTTACCTCTATTATCCAAAAAATAAATCTAATATTCTATCTTTTTTGAAAAATGGTTCCTTCGGCTTATGGGACAGAGGGGCGGTTTCTTGGTCAAAGTATCCGGAAAATCATTGATTTTTTAGAGGGTATGATAATGAACTCATAATGCGCTCCTTCTATAATGAAGATCATCTTGTCAGTTTTTCAGTTTAAAAGGAGGGCGTGTATGGAACATCAGCAGCTTTCGGCGGCGAATATCGGGATTTCCGACGACATACAATGGCTGTCTCAATTCGGCGCTTCCGCTTCCGGCGGAGTGACGAGGCTTTTATATACGAAAGAATGGATGAACGCCCAGCTTGCCGTCAAAAAGAAAATGGAGGCGTTCGGGCTGGAAACGGCATTTGACGATGTCGGTAACGTATTCGGCCGGTTGAACGGCACAGAATCGCCTGATCAGGTGATTCTGACCGGGTCGCATATTGACACCGTTATTGACGGCGGCAAATATGACGGTGCATTCGGCGTGCTGGCGGGCATGCTGGCGATCCGGCATTTGCATGAGACATGCGGGCGTCCGAAAAAAACGCTGGAGGCTGTGTCGCTCTGTGAAGAGGAAGGGAGCCGTTTTCCCATCACCTATTGGGGCTCAGGCAATATCACCGGTGCTTTCTCGCTTTCAGATGCGGAAACGCCGAAAGACGCGTCCGGCATTTCTCTGAAAGAAGCCATGCGGCAGAACGGCTTCGGTGCAGGCCGTTATCCGGCGCCGCTGCGCACTGATATTAGTGCCTTTCTGGAAATTCATATAGAACAGGGGCAAACGCTTGAACGATCGGGAAAGGATATCGGGATTGTCACCGGGATTGCCGGACAGAGACGCTATACCGTTACGCTTGACGGTGAATGCAACCATGCGGGGACCACTTCAATGAAATGGCGGAAAGATCCGCTCGCGGCGGGAAGCAGCATCATCCACGAACTCATGCTCTCAGCGGAAAGACAGCCGGAAGAGCTCCGCCTGACGTGCGGGAAAATGACGGTTGAGCCGAATATGGCGAATGTCATTCCGGGCCGTATCCAGTTTTCCGTTGATATTCGCCACCAGCAGGAAGACGTGCTGGCAGCCTTCCGTCAGAAACTGGTGTCGATTATTGAAAACATCAGCCGCAGCAAAGGAGTCAGACCTGTTATTGATGAATATATGAGGATAGAGCCGGTTCAAATGGATCAGACACTGACACGAACCGCAGCAGAGGCTGCAAAAGAGCAGGGGGCGGACCCGGAGAAGATCGTAAGCGGAGCGGGACATGACGCCCAGATGCTCGGCAGAACCTTTCCGGCCTGCATGCTGTTTGTGCCGAGCCGTGGCGGGATTAGCCACTCGCCGCTTGAATTCACACCCGCACATCAGCTTGAAACCGGCGTCCTTACGCTGGCGAATGTATTACATAAACTTGCCTATTAACGTAAAGGGGGAATCGGCGTGCCGACCAGAAAAGAATTGTGCATTCCGCAAAGAACGATTATGACACCGGGACCGACAGAAGCTGAACCGAGAGTGCTGAGGGCGATGGGCGCTCCGATCCTCGGCCAGTTTGACCCGGCATTTACCGGCATCATGAATGAAACGATGCAAATGCTCCGTGAATTGTTTCAAACTGAGAACCGCTGGGCCTATCCGATTGACGGCACATCAAGAGCGGGGATTGAGGCTGTTCTCGCAAGTGTGATAGAACCGGGCGACAGCGTGCTCGTTCCGATATACGGACGCTTCGGACACCTGCTGACTGAAATCGCCGAGCGGTACGGAGCGGACGTTCATACGATCGAGTGTGAATGGGGAACGGTCTTCCGGCCTGAAGAGATTATCAGCGAGATGAAAAAGATTTCCCCGAAAATCGTCGCTATGGTGCACGGAGAAACATCAACGGGGCGGATTCACCCGCTGAAAGAAATCGGGGAAGCGTGCCGCGCCCAAGACGCACTCTTTATCGTGGATGCCGTGGCCACGATCGGAGGCTGCGCCGTAAAAACGGATGAATGGAAGATTGACGCAGTTATCGGGGGAACGCAAAAATGCCTATCGGTCCCTTCCGGAATGGCGCCGATTACTTATAATGACCGGACGGCAGCTGTCATTGCCGCGCGTAAAAAGGTAGAACGTGGCATTGCGACGGCAGCTGACGGTAAAATGCTGTCCGGTCATCGGCCGGTTACGAGCAACTATTTTGATCTGAGCCAGCTCGAAGATTATTGGAGTGAAAGAAGGCTGAATCACCATACAGAAGCGACAGCAATGCTTTATGCGCTGCGGGAGGGTGTGCGCCTTGTCCTGGAAGAAGGACTTGAAGAACGGTTCCGCAGGCATCAGCGTCATGAAAAAGCGCTTACGGCGGGACTTGCAGCGATGGGCCTTGATTTATTCGGCGATCCGGAGGCGAAGCTGCCTGTCGTCACATGTGTGAAGATTCCGCCGGAAGCAGACGGCGAATCGATCAGGAGTATGCTTTTGTCTCAATTCGGAATTGAAATCGCCAGCTCGTTCGGTCCGCTGCAGGGGAAAATTTGGAGAATCGGAACGATGGGCTACAGCTGCAGAAAGGAAAATGTGCTGTTTGTGCTGGCCGGACTTGAAGCGGTTCTGATCAGACACGGAGTTGCAGTTAAAGCCGGGGAAGCGCTGCAGGCGGCCCTTAACATATATGATCTGCCGGCTGAAACCGGTGTGCTGTCATGAGATATGAAAACGAGATTGAAATCATCTGGACTTTTTTCCCTTTTCCCCGTTATACTGAATGGTATAAAAAATGACAAATATGGAATGATCATCTGTTTGTCTGGGGAGAAGGTAAGAAATCATGGCGTACATGGGGCGATTGTCAATTTTAATGCTGAATATGTTTATTGCGATGCTTGGGATCGGATTGATTATTCCGATTATGCCCGCATATATTACCGAATTCGGAGCGACGGGGAGCACGATGGGTCTGCTTGTTGCGGCGGCGGGGCTTACACAGCTTTTATTTGCGCCTATTGCCGGGGAAATAACCGACAAATACGGACGGCGGAAACTGATTATTTTCGGCATTGCCGCCTTTGCCGTGTCACAATTGATCTTCGCCTTTGCCGGAAGCCTGTGGCAATTGTTCGCATCCCGCCTTTTGGGCGGAATGGGCGCGGCGTTTTTAATGCCGTCAATGTTCGCTTACATTGCGGATATTACGACCGAGGAAGAACGCGGGAAAGGAATGGGGCTGTTCAGCGCGGCGATGACGCTCGGTGTCGTCATCGGACCCGGTGTCGGCGGCTATTTGGTTCATTACGGCATGTCTGTGCCGTTTATCGTGTCCGCAAGTCTCGCCTGCTTTTCAACGGTGCTTTCATTTTTCTTTCTGCCCGAAACGCTTGGACGTGAAAAGCAGCTGGAAGCCCGGGCAAAAACGGAAAAACGTGAGCATCTGTTTAAGCAAATGTCACGCGCGCTCAAATCGCCGTTCGCGTTTATGCTGATTCTGGTTTTTGTGCTGAACTTCGGAATTATGAACTTTGAATCCGTTTTCGGCCTTTACGTTGACCATAAACACGGATTTAAAGCCTCTGATATTGCCTTTATTATTACGGCTGCGGGTCTCATCGGCGTGTTTGTGCAGGCGGTCGGCGTCAGTTATCTCGTCCGCAGGTTCGGGGAAAAGCGCGTCATTAACGTGACGTTGATCGGGGCTGCTGCAGGACTTGTGTGGTGCCGGTTTGCGGGTTCATATTGGGCCGTTTTTGCCGCGGCAATCTTTTTCCTGACGCTGACATCGCTGCTCCGGCCGGCCGTTAATACGATGCTGTCGAAGCTCGCCGGTGACCAGCAGGGGT
This sequence comes from Bacillus sp. JK106, assembly GCF_053663355.1. Classification (NCBI taxonomy): domain Bacteria; kingdom Bacillati; phylum Bacillota; class Bacilli; order Caryophanales; family Bacillaceae; genus Bacillus; species Bacillus sp. JK106. The sequence goes on from NZ_JBSJQC010000001.1 coordinate 895,755, forward strand.
TTGCCGGCGGGATGAACACCTCATTCATCAGCTTAGCGAATATCGCCGGACCGTCAGCCGCCGGTTTTCTCTTTGATGTAAATATGGAATTTCCGTATATGCTGGGAGCGGCCATTCTCGCCATCAGTTTTCTGGCCGCGCTTGGCTGGGGCAAAAAGACACAGACCCGGCCGTTCACGCAGCAAGGATAAGAATCAAAAGCCTCCGGGTATCCGGAGGCTTTTTGCTTTTTCTTCAATTTGAAAATATCCATTTTTACTTATCTTCCAAGTTTGCTTCTGTTGTATTTTCTGTCTGTAATGAGGATATGAAGCAGGCTGACAGTAATAAAGTGGCCGAATACACCTTTTTGGTGAGTTCCGTACCCCCGGCTTCATCCTTGATTTTCTGCAATTCCAGAATACAAGCAGTTGAGAAATAAATAAGGCAGAAAGTTGACACGGCAACAGAAGCTCTTGGGAAGCCAATAGCAGATTGATACGCACAGAAAAAACGGCTTTTAGGCTAAAAAATCACAATGTCTTCCATTATTTACTCAAGCCAATGAGAACTGAGGAGAAAATGAGGCGGAGGCTTTTGTTCTTATCAGATATCATTTTTAAAAGTTATTTATAAAATTCATACAATGTCTTTTTAAAACTCATCGTATTCTTATCTAGTTTTTGCAACCAAAAGATTATTTAGTCTTTAAAAATCGGAAAATATGGGTTAGAATGTATAATAATCTTGTGTTTACAAGTATAATTATTAATGGAGGGATTTATCATGAGAAGTAAAACTAAGAATATTCTAGCAGTATTGTTGGCAGGTATTATGACTTTTGGCCTGATTATAGGATTCAGTCAATCAGCGCAAGCAGTAAGCAAAACAACGAGCTTTACTTACAATACTGGAACTGTTTCTGCAAAATCATATATACATACATCAGATAACTACAAAAATGTTAATGCCACAGTTGAATTAGGAAGATCAGGCACATGGGAGACCGCAGCTTATTGTAAATTATACCTTCAGCGGTATACAAGCGGTTCATGGAAGACTATTGATACTGCTTCCGGTAATGCGTCATACGGCAAAAAATTGAATGTTACTTTTACGAATATCGCTAAAAAATCTGCTTCAACTCGTGTAAAAGTGAAACTTTATAACAACTGGAAACACTCGGAACTACTTCAAACTGTAAATTCAAGTAAATGGAAACGCTAATATCTAAAATATGATTTCGACTGATTAGTAATAATTATTCTTCTAAATTAATTTTTAAAGGCTGAAAATTTTCTGAATGTACTTAGGATGCAGGGGACCCCTGCATCCTTTTCATTGAGTATGAAACCCTAACTCCCAGGTACAACTGATAGCCAAATAGGATGAGCAGGAGCGGGATGTGGTAGTCCTTTAATGCATCGATATATGAAAATGGATGGAGAGGGGGATTTTCAAGCAAGCCTAAACGGGAGAAGCAAGCACCCGTATGATTCCATCATATTTCTCCGAGCTGCATCTGTTCGCTGAGAAGATGGCTTCGTTTTTCCTTCCGAGCATAGAATCTCACCGACGACTGTATCCCAAGTATGCTTTTGAGATTGGAAGGTAATGTGAAACAGCTAAGGAAACCTGCATCTAAATCAGGGTTCGCTATTGAGAGGGCTTGTTTGTGAAATACAGAAGCGGTTAGGGCATGAACCTCTTCTGCGGCACTGTAGCCTTCGCGAAGCTTTCCGTACGATTCCTTTTGTATTCAATAAATCCCACCGAATAAGGGATTGTAATGGCTCCTGCGTACATGGCAACTACATACTGAGAGCAGATGGCCAGTGCTGCAGTTTTTCTCTTATCCCAACTCCTCATTTTTCCGAATGTGATGTTTAAAACACGTTAGTATGCGGAAGACGGGCTGGCATCAGGCTTTATCGCTGAAATATTCGTATTTTTTTGGCGGAAACGCCAATGAGAGTGGATTTCATTTGAGGACAGCAGCAATTCCTTAACCGATCAGCCGCTGCATTCTCAGCGCGAGCCGCAGGCGCATCGTCGTCTCCGGATCTTTTAAGCTTTTGCCGAGCAGTTCCTCGCATTTTTCTAAACGATAGATCACCGTATTTCGATGGACGTACAGGCGCTTAGCCGTTTCTGAAATCTGGCAGTGGGTCTCCAGGTAAACAGACAGTGTATGAAGCAGGCTCTGGTCCTCCTTTTGCCGATCGGCCAGGCTTTGGAGGGTGGCTTCGTAAAACTTCTTCACATCTTCCGCCGGAAGCAGGCGGAGCAGTTCCGGCACGTCTTTGGCATGATAGATTTGAATAAACTCCGCGCTTCTGGACAAATGCCCGGATGAAATGGCGTCTGAAGCTTCAGTAAAAGCGTCAGGGACATCGATCAGCTTTTGGCATATGTTTGAGATGCCGAAGGAGACAGTCCGTTTAAACTGCGTCCGGACCTGTTTCTGAAACTGCTCCAAAAAGCTGATGACAGACGCGTGCATTTCATTCCAGCTGTCTGTCGCTTCAATTAAAAGAATACCGACATTTCCTTTAATAAAGAGATGAGGGGGAAACGGAAAGGATGACAGCTCCCCTTCAAGCAGATCAAATACATGATCGGAAACGAGCTGATTTTCGGTAAAGCTGATCGTTTTCTCATTTCGGTCGAGTTTTCCGCAAATGCACATGTATTTCTGATCCCAGCGGAGCCGGAATTCTTTGGCACGGCTTTTGATTTCTTCATGGCCGGTAAACGAGCGGTCGATGAAATTGCTGAAAAATTCATTGCGCGCCCGTCTGCCGAATTGTTTGACGGCATTTTCTTTCAGCAGTTCAAAGGAAATGACGTTGGCCGCCTGTTCAATTGTCAAAATCATGCCTTTATCAGCGGTCTGCACCAGCTCCGGAATCACCAGATAACCGCAGTTTTTTTCAACATTCAGAATCGGCAGGACAGAATACGCCTTTCTGTCGGAGAGCATGGAAAAGCAGGTGAAATAAGGACCGGAAAGGGAATAACAGATGTTTTTCAATAAAGACGTGTCAATGGGTATGCTGTGGGACGATGATAAGAGTTTTGTATGCTGATCCAAAAGCAGCACGGGAAGCCGGAGAATGTCTGAGAGCTTCTTAAGCAGGGATTGCAGCCCTTTGCCGCTCATGATGTGGTTTGTAAATTTTTTATGGGCGTAAATGGCCTGCTGCAGCTCATTTGAACGCATATCAAGAATATGGCTCAGTGTAGCGTTGACGATATCTCCCAGCCTGATGTCTTCCGGCAGCTCAATAATCGGAAATTCATACCGGTCGGCAAGCTCCGCGGCATCTTTCGGAATGACATTAAGATAGCGCTTCGTTTTGATCCCCAGTCCCGCGCAGCCCCGTTTTGCCATGAGGCGGATCAAATCTTTCAACAGCTGCGGGCGGTCCTTCAAGTGGTAAGCCGTCGTGACGAGCAATTCGTTTTTATGTAAAAAATCAGCGATGTCCGGCGCATCCATCATGTTGACGTGCTGCACCTCCCTCCAGCCGCCGGATCTGCCTGCGATTAATGCGGCCCGCTCATAAGCGGGAATCTTCATTACATCATAAATGTTCATCAGTCAATCTCCTTTCAGGTTCTAAAGACAACCATTGGTTAATATGAATAAAAATCATCAAAAATTATAGCGGTTTTGCTGATGTATTACGATCATAGTAGCAGTAAACTGGCAATCATAGACGCATGTTGTGATAAAAACTGACAGAAAATCGTCATCCTTACAGGGAGGAAGATAAAATGGCCTATGACGTAATTGTAAAGGGTGCGAAAGCTGTGCGAAAAGGCGGGACAGAGCGGGCCGATATCGCCGTCAAGGACGGGAAAATTGCATTGATCGAGCCCGGCATTGACGAAAACGCGGAACAAGTGGTGCAGGCAGACGGCATGTATGTGTTTCCGGGCGCGGTCGATTGTCACGTGCATTTCAATGAACCCGGACGCGAAGAATGGGAAGGCATTGAAACCGGCTCAAACATGCTTGCTGCCGGCGGCTGTACGGCTTATTTTGACATGCCGCTTAACTGCATTCCTTCGACGGTAACTGCTGAAAACCTGCTGGCAAAGGCGGAAATCGCCGAACGGAAGTCAGCGGTTGATTTTGCGCTTTGGGGCGGTTTGATGCCCGGGTATACCGAACATATCCGGCCGATGGCAGAAGCGGGGGCAATCGGGTTTAAAGCGTTTCTGTCTAAATCGGGAACGGATGAATTTCAATCAGCCGATGAACGGACTCTTTTAAAGGGAATGAAGGAAATCGCGGCGTGCGGCAAGATTTTGGCCCTGCACGCAGAAAGCGACGCTCTCACCCGATTCCTTGAAGCCGAGTACGCGCTCCAAGGGAAAATTGATGCCCGCGCTTACGCTTCCTCCCGTCCGGAAGAAGCCGAATGCGAGGCTGTGCAGCGGGCAATTGAATATGCAAGAGCGACGGGATGCGCGCTTCATTTTGTACATATCAGCACGAAACGGGCCGTGCTCTCCATTCAGCAGGCGAAAAAAGACGGGTTGGATGTCACCGTTGAAACGTGTCCGCACTACTTATTATTCAGCTTTGAAGACTTCCTCAAAAAAGGGGCGGCCGCCAAATGCGCTCCGCCGCTCCGCTCAGAGGCTGATAAAGAGGAATTGATCGGGGTTTTGGCTGAGGGCCTGATTGATATGGTGTCTTCGGATCATTCTCCCTGTCATCCGTCTTTGAAACGCGAGGATAATATGTTCCTGTCGTGGGGCGGGATCAGCGGAGGCCAATTTACGCTTCTCGGCATGATTCAATTAGCGATCGATCATGGGATTCCGTTTGAACATGTGGCCCGATGGACGGCCGAAGCACCTGCCAAGCGCTTCGGTTTAACGAATAAAGGCCGGCTTGAAGAAGGATTTGACGCTGATTTTGCCATTGTCCGGCCGGAACCTTTTACCGTCACAAAAGAAACGATGTTTTCCAAACATAAGCAAAGCTTGTATGAAGGCCGCACCTTTCCATACCGAATCGCTGCGACCTACAGCAAGGGACGCTGTGTGTATCAGGATGGCGGTGGGAAGCAGAGCGGGGCTTTCGGAACATTCCTGAAGCCTTCTGAAATAAAAGAGCCGATTCTCTGATGAGAATCGGCTCTTTTTTGTCGTTTGGAAAGCGGGTCTCGTGGTATCTTTTTATAAAAAGGAGTAAAACACATTGTATAATCAAATCTTGAACATATTAACGGCATCCTGGTCGCGCAAGACTAGTACAAAATGGACGGAAGATTGCCCGGCCAAAGGCCAGTGCGGCGTGACGGCTTTAGTCATCCAAGATGTTTACGGCGGTGACATTCTCAAAACAAAAACCGGTACAAGCTGGCATTTTTATAATCGAATAGACGGGGAGATATATGATTTCACGAGCGGTCAGTTTTCAGAGCCGATCGTCTATCAGCATATTCTTTCTTCCAGAGATGAGGCATTTTCGGACACCAATGAACATCAGTACCATTACCTGAAAAGTGCATTCAGAAAAAACATGGAAACGCACCTGTGATAAACTAGAATGAGAGGTGAAGGATTGTGATTTATATCGGACTGACGGGGTGGGGGGATCATGACAGCATCTATCCGCCTAAAACAGCGGGCCCGCAAAAACTGCAGGCGTATTCCTCCCATTTTCCCATCGTTGAGCTGGACGCGAGCTTTTACGCCATACAGCCCGCCCGCAATAACGAAAGATGGGTCAAAGAGACGCCGGAATCTTTTCAATTCGTCATTAAGGCATATCAAGGAATGACGGGTCATCAGCGCGGCGATATTCCCTTTGAATCGAAGGAAGAAATGTTTGAGGCGTTTAAGCTGTCATTATCGCCGTATATAGAGCATGGAAAGCTTGCCATGGTGCTGTTCCAATTCCCGCCGTGGTTTGACTGCAAGAAAGAAAACGTCGCATATTTAAGATGGTGCAGGCAGCAGATGGGGGATATCCCGTGCGCGCTTGAATTCCGCAACCGGTCTTGGTTTTCCCCGCCATTTTACGAGCAGACCCTTTCCTTTATGAAGGAGGAAGGCTGGATTCACAGCATATGTGACGAGCCGCAGATCGGCGAGGGCAGCATTCCGACCGTCCTGAAAGCAACGGATGAAGAAAAAACGCTTGTCCGTTTTCACGGACGGAACAAGCAGGGCTGGATCAAACCTGACGGCGGACAAAACTGGCGTGAGGTCAGATATTTATACCGCTATAACAAACAGGAGCTCAAAGATTGGAAAAACAATTTTCAGGAGCTGAAAAAGCAGTCGCGCAATCTGTATGTGCTCTTCAACAATAACTCAGGCGGAGACGCCGCCGATAACGGGCTTGAGATGCTTGAAATGTTAGATATCTCATATACCGGGCTTGCTCCGAAGCAGCTCGACCTATTCAGCTAGAAAAGAGGTTTCAAGACACATGTCTTATCTTATTTTGATCATATTGGGATTTATCGCGGGAACGGTCGGCAGCCTGATCGGGCTTGGGGGAGGAATTATCATCGTGCCGGCGATGCTCTATTTAAGCACGATGACTCCGTTTTTCCATGACGTAACACCGCAGACTGCCATCGGCACGTCCCTTTTGGTGATTATTTTTACGGGCCTGTCATCAACTCTGGCCTATATGAAATATAAAACCGTTGACTACAAAAGCGGACTGATCTTTTTTATCGGTTCCGGCCCGGGAAGCATCATCGGCGCGTATTTGTCTAAACTTTTTAATGCGCATACGTTTTCCGTCTGGTTCGGACTTTTTATGATTTTGATTTCTATTACATTAATGCTGAAGGCGAAAGCAAAACCGGTCAATAAAGCGCATAAAGGCATGATCCGGACTTATGAGGATGAATCGGGTGAGCTTTATACATATTCGTACCGTATTTTTACCGGTATCGCCATTGCCTTTTTCGTCGGTTTATTGGGCGGTCTTTTCGGCATCGGCGGCGGCTCTCTTATGGTTCCGGCCATGATGCTGTTATTTTTGTTCCCGCCGAAAGTGGCTGTGGCGACGTCAATGCTCATCATTTTCTTATCCTCCGTGACGGGTTCCGTGTCACATATCGCAGAGGGCCATGTCAATTGGCTGTATGCGCTGTGCCTCGTTCCGGGCGCGTGGTTCGGCGGCAAAATGGGCGCGTGGGTCAATAAGCGGGTGCAGACGAAAACGATCGTGCTTTTCATGCGGGTCGTCTTGATTTTGATCGGCTGTGAATTGATTTATCAAGGGATATTCAGCTAAAAGGTAGGAGAGATGGTATGTTAGAGAAGCTCCGTTTATATCATACGAATGATTTGCACAGCCATTTCGAAAATTGGCCGAAAATCGTACATTATATTGAGCAGAAGAGAAAAGAGCATGAAAAAAACGGGGAGGAAACACTCGTATTCGACATCGGCGATCATATGGACCGATTTCAAATGATAACGGAAGCGACCTTCGGCAAAGCGAATGTCGACTTGTTAAACCGTCTTGAGATTGATGCGGCTGCCGTCGGGAATAATGAAGGGATTACGCTGCCTCACGATGAGCTGGCGGATTTATATACTCATGCCGCGTTTCCCGTCATTGTGTCCAACCTGTTTGACGCGGACGGACAGCGGCCGGAATGGGCCAAGCCCTACGTGATCAAAACGCTGAAAAACGGGATGACCGCCGGCATACTCGGCGTCACGGTGCCGTATTATCCCGTCTATCAAAAACTCGGCTGGACGGTGACGGATGCGGAAAAAAGCATTCAAGAATCACTTGACGATATCAAGGACAAAGCGGACATCATCATTCTGCTTTCTCATTTAGGCCTGATCGATGACCGGGCCGCAGCGGAAAAATTTCCCGACATCGATGTCATTCTTGAATCACATACGCACCACCTTCTTGAGGACGGACAGGACATAAACGGCGTATTGCTTGCATGTGCGGAGAAATACGGGAACTATGTCGGCTGTGTCGAGCTGACGATAGAAAGTGAATCACGAACCATTGTCAGCAAACAGGCATCTGTACAGAAAATGGCTGATTGGCACGGGGAATCTGAAGATACGGCGGCTTTTCTGAAAGAGAAAGAACGGGAAGCGGAAAACCTGCTCTCCGTACAAGTCGCCAATCTGAATGAAGAAGCCGGCGTGAAGTGGTTTGAGGAATCGCCGCTCCCGCTTCTATTAGCCGAAGCGCTGAAAAGCTGGTGCGGCTGTGAAGTCAGCATGGTGAATTCAGGCGTCATTTTGGGGCCTTTACAGAAGGGGCCTGTCACAAAGCTTGACTTGCACCGCATCTGCCCTCATCCGATCAATCCGGTCGCCGTTCGTCTTTCAGGCAGGGAACTCCAGGAAACAATCAGCCAGGCCGCCTCGGAACAAATGGAGCAGCTGCGGATTAAAGGCCTCGGCTTCCGCGGGGAAGTGATGGGCAGGATGGTATATGCCGGAGCGGAGGCAGAGGCCGGCATTCTTGAAGACGGTGTGACGCATCTCCTCAATGTGAAAGTGAACGGAGAAGAGGTGGATCCGGAGCGGATATACTCGGTTGCCGTTCTCGACATGTTTACACTCGGCAAGCTGTTCCCTTACATCCGCGATTCAAAAGAAAAACAATACTTTATGCCGGAGTTTTTAAGAGATCTGCTCGCCTGGGAGCTCGCGCGGCAAGCGTAATGTCAGATATCCGCCGGCCGTTCCATCTCATTTGAGTGAAGGTAAGCTTGACTTTTTAAGAGTAAAAATAAAATACTATGTCCCCCCTTACAAGCATACATTGTGATATGTAAGGGGGGATTTTTCTTGCCTAGATACCGGAGCGCTCTTCGCAAGAGAGGGCCTTTGCCTTTTCGATATGTGCTTCTTCTGTCGTTTGCTTTTTTTATCATATCGACGGTCATCAGCCTCTGGATGATCAACTCCTCAATCAAACCGGTGCTGATGAACATAGGAGAAATGGAAACCAAACGGGTGGCGACAGAGGTCATTACGGAATCCATTGAAGAATACATGTCTCACAGCGACAATGTGAAAGATATGGTCGATATGAAAACGGATGAAAACGGAAAAGTCACAACGATGGATTTTAATACACAAATGGTCAACAGTATGAAGGCGAAAGTGACAAAGCAGCTTCAGGCTCATTTGAAGGAAGCGGAGTCGAACAATAAGCAGCATGAAACGGAAAAAGGCGCCAAAACGGCCGATGAAATTATGATTAACATCCCTTTAGGGCAGGTCACGGGAAACAGCATTCTCGGAAATCTGGGGCCGAAAATCCCCGTGCGCTTTAACCTGATCGGTGATGCGTTAACTGATGTGAAAACAAAAATAAAGCCGTACGGCATTAACAATGCCCTGATCGATATCAGTATTTTTGTGGAAATTAAGGTAAAGGTTATTATCCCGTTTGCCAGTAAAACATCAGTCGTGACAAATAATATACCGGTCTCCATTAAAGCGATTCAAGGAGAGGTGCCGCAGTTTTATAACGGAAGCAGCGGATCAGGTGTGACGCCTTCCATTCAGCTGCCGAATGAAAAACAGAAGAAAGATAAATAAAAACACACAGCCGCAATCTTTCCTGGCGGCTGTGTGTTTACTTTTTCCTGCGGATTTCTTTTCGCTCCCATGCCCTTAGATGAGGATACGGGTCAAAAGACCATTCCGATCTGCCGTTATCTTTATACATCCCGTAGTGAAGATGCGGCGGAAATTTTCCCGCGGTGCCCGGCGGTCCGTATCCGGAACTGCCGACAGAGCCGATCACCTCTCCGGGTTTGACGATCTGGCCTTTATGCACACCTTTTGCAAAGCCGTTCAGGTGAGCGAAGTAGTGATACGTGTTATTGATATCCCTGATGCCGATTCTCCAGCCGCCGAAACGGTTCCAGCCCTTCATTTCAACAATACCGTAGCAGGTCGATCTGACGGGGAGCCCGTAATGGGCGAACAGATCCGTTCCTTCGTGAATCCGGCGCCCGCCGAAACCCCGCGCGGCGCCCCATGTGCTGCGGTAGCTGTAATCCGTCTTCACGGGAAGCGGAAAAGCGTGCTCTCCGAGATCAAGGCGGCCGAACGTTTTAAACAGTGTCATGAATTCGGTGATAATGCCGACCGTCTGATCACGGCGGTAATAATTCCAGAGGCCGATGCGGATATGGTCAAGATCCGTTCCGAATCCCGCTAAATACTGTGCAAATGTATAAAGAATATCCTCATCATTGCTGACCTCGGCTTTTCCGTCGCCGTCGCCGTCCAGGCCGATCCCGTCAAATACTTTAATGCTGAGGGGCGCCTCGTCCTTAGGATTTGGATTTTCAGGCCCGCTCCACAAATGATCCGGAATATAAATGCTGATGATTCCCGCTTTTTCCGGCAGATCCTTTCGGTTCGAGCGGACATTTTCTTCATATTGATCAACCGCCGCAAGCACATACCAAGGAATCTGCGTGACTGCTTCGGCTTTGCGGTACAACTGCATCCGTTCACCGTAAACAGGAGCCGATTGTTCTTTCCCGCTTGCAGCCGGACAGAAAAATGATAAAAGGAGAAGAGCAGATAACAGAACTTTCACAACATGATCTCCTTTCAGGATTAATACAAATAGTTTGCGGCAACAATCCGAGAAAATGTAAGTAATTCTCTTCCCTTGTCGAGAAATTTTTCCTATGTTAAAGTGACTATTGAATAGAAATCCGCAAGTTTTATATCCATCGTGAAATAGAAATTTTTCGCACACGAACATGAATAAAGGGATAATGGAGATGATGGGGAAATGGCAAAGAAAGACGAGCATCTGAGAAAGCCGGAATGGCTCAAAATAAAGCTGAACACGAATGAAAACTATACGGGTCTGAAAAAATTAATGCGTGAAAATAATCTGCATACCGTATGTGAAGAAGCAAAATGCCCGAACATCCATGAATGCTGGGCTGTCAGACGTACGGCGACATTCATGATTCTCGGTTCCGTCTGTACGAGAGCATGCCGCTTCTGCGCTGTCAAAACGGGTCTGCCGACTGAGCTGGATCTGCAGGAACCGGAACGCGTAGCTGATTCGGTTGCGCTGATGAACTTAAAGCACGCCGTCATCACGGCCGTGGCGCGTGATGATCAGAAAGACGGCGGAGCAGGCGTCTTTGCGGAAACGGTCCGGGCGATCCGCAGAAAAAGCCCGTTCACGACGATTGAAGTGCTGCCATCCGATATGGGCGGAAATTACGACAACCTGAAAACATTAATGGATACCCGTCCTGATATTCTGAACCACAACATTGAAACCGTGCGCCGCCTGACACCGAGAGTCCGCGCCCGTGCAACATATGACCGTTCTTTGGAATTCTTGCGCCGTGCGAAAGAAATGCAGCCTGACATCCCGACGAAATCAAGCATTATGATCGGTCTCGGCGAAACGAAGGAAGAAATTATTGAAGTGATGGACGACCTGCTTGCGAACAATGTCGACATCATGGCGATCGGCCAATACCTGCAGCCGTCGAAAAAACATTTAAAAGTCCAAAAATATTATCATCCGGACGAATTTGCCGAACTGAAAGATATCGCGATGCAAAAAGGCTTCAGCCACTGTGAAGCAGGCCCGCTTGTCCGTTCTTCCTACCATGCGGATGAACAAGTGAACGAAGCGTCTAAAAAACGCCAGGCCCAAGCATAAGATAAGCCGAAAAAACCCAAAACGCCGCAGGTTTTGGGTTTTTTTGTGATGGAGCCGTCTGTGCAGGGAAAAAGTCATTCTTGAATAAGGATCGTCAGAACCGCTACACTGGATATAAAAGGGGAAAATTTTTCCGTCCGTCAGAACCGTCTCATTTTGCAATTGATGGACAGAAGTCAATGAATTATGATAGTAAAGAGTGATAAAAGAGGTGAAGACATGATTCTTATTCAAAATGCCGAGTTTGAACTCGTACACGATTTTAAAAACGGCTTTAATGAAGAAGCGTTCAAAGCCCGCTATTCGGACATATTAAATAAATATGATTACATTGTGGGAGACTGGGGATACAGTCAGCTGCGGCTCAAAGGCTTCTTTGATGACCAGAATCAAAAAGCAACCTTTGAAACGAAAATCAGCACATTGGACGAATACATTTATGAATACTGCAATTTCGGCTGCGCGTATTTTGTTTTAAAACGAATCAGAAAATAATTGATGCAGAAGGGGATGCTGTCACGTGTATTTTGTTGACAGAAATAATATCGAACAAACACTCCGTTTTTTTGAGACCCAGCTGGCGCTGTTTGACAGCACGCCTGCATGGCAGAGCGAAATCGAAAAAAGGGCGCTTGAGCGGATCAGCCATCTTATGATCGAATGCATTCTCGATGTCGGAAATGATATGATTGACGGCTTTATCATGCGCGATCCGGGGAGTTATGACGACATCATGGATATTCTGACGGATGAAAAGGTGGTAGCTGAGGATGAAGCGAATAAGCTCAAGCAGCTGATCTCTTCCAGAAAGCGGCTTGTTCAGGAATATCAGCAAGCCGATCATCAGGAACTGTTTACGCTGATCACGTCAAACAGGGATGTGCTGAAAGCCTTTCCGGCCCGTGTAAGAACCTACCTGGAAACAGAATTAGGGCCTGTTTCCGCATTTAAATAACAACGAGTGAGAAAATCCACAGGAGTGTTGAGTATGAAGGATTATAAAGGATATTTGATAGATTTGGACGGCACAATGTACAACGGGACGGAAAAAATCGAAGAAGCGTGTGAATTCGTGAGAACGCTTAAAGCGCGCGGCATTCCGTATTTATTCGTGACGAACAATTCTTCCCGGACGCCGAAGCAGGTGGCGGACAAGCTGATGAGCTTTGACATTCCGGCATCTGAAGAGCAGGTCTTCACGACGAGCATGGCGACTGCGCAGCATATCGCCCAGCAGAAAAAAGACGCGTCGGTGTATGTGATCGGCGAAGAAGGCATCCGTCAGGCCATTGAAGAAAACGGGCTGAGCTTCGGAGAAGAAAACGCGGACTTTGTCGTTGTGGGAATCGACCGCGGCATTACATATGAAAAGTTGGCAACGGGATGCCTTGCGATCAGAAACGGCGCCCGGTTCATTTCAACAAACGGCGACGTCGCCATTCCGACTGAAAGAGGGCTTTTACCAGGGAACGGTTCGCTCACATCCGTTTTGACGGTGTCAACGGGCGTTGAGCCTGTCTTTATCGGCAAGCCTGAATCGATTATTATGGAACAGGCGATGCGTGTGCTCGGAACGGATATTTCCGAAACACTCATGGTCGGCGATAACTATGCAACGGATATTATGGCCGGCATCAATGCGGGCATGGATACGCTGCTGGTTCATACCGGAGTGACAAAGCGTGAGCATATGGCAGATTACGATCGGAAGCCGACATATGCGATTGACTCTTTAACCGAATGGATTGAATATCTATAAAAAAGGGACGGCCATGACGGCCGTCCTTATTCTGTATTTCTGGCGCTGTGGGCAAGCCGGCTTGAAGCCGCTGCTGCGATTGCGCCGACGATATCATCAAGAAACGTATGGCATTCGCCCGTAGATTTATCATTTAAACGCCCGAGAATGCCGGGTTTTTCTTTGTCAATGTAGCCGTAATTCGTAAAGCCGATTGAGCCGTATATATTCACGATAGAGAAGGCGAGCACCTCGTCAACCCCATACAGGCTTTCATCAATCGCCAGAATGGTCTGAAGCGGTTCAGACAGCTTTTTTTGTTCGGCGAGCACATCTAATTCTATTCCCGTTAAAATGGCGTTTTGCACCTCGCGTTTTGCGATGACACGGTCCACATTGAGCCTGCATACTTCCATCGTCAAATCAGGATGATATTTTTTCTGAAGGAAATACACCAGCTCGGCAATATCGTCCGTCTCAACCCCCCGTTCTTTTAAACGCGTTCTGGCGACAGCTTCCACGTGATTCAGTTGTTCCTTTTCTGACATTTGCTTCACCCAATCTTTTTTTACTAGTTTATACAACACCCTTCCGATGTGTACGATGTTTCTCCACTTGATTCAAAGGATTACAATATGTATTCATAATTCCGCCGGCGTATGACTACGATGTGAATAGCTCTAATTTTTCAGGCAGGTGATTATGATGAAAAGCATCATTAAAGAAAAGTACGGCATCCACGTCAGACAGCTTTCCGTTTATCAGAAATACCAATGCTTCCAGACGCCTAATTCCTTCTTTCTTATTATTCCCGTTTCCGGATTTTCGCAATCAGAGCTGACGGAGCTTTACTACATGAGTCAGTATTTACAAGAACAAAGTGACCCATACGTTTCAGTGTTTATCTTTACGAAGGAAGGAGAACTGACCTTTGAGGACGAAGGCAAAACGTATGCGCTCTTAAAAGCGCCGATCCCCGTCGCAAACCGGTCGTTTTCTGTCGGAGGGGAGCTTGCCGAATTTCACAGAAAAGGGCGGGGTTTTCCGTACGAAGTGAAAGAAGCGGGCAGGATCGGCCAATGGAAGGACTTATGGGGAAAACGGGTGGATCAGCTGGAATCATTCTGGATGCAGAAAATTCATATGTCTCCGCTCGAACCGTTCGAAAAGAAAATGATCGAAGCATTTCCTTATTATTCAGGCTTAGCGGAAAATGCGATTCAATATTTAGTGGATACGGAGCTGGATGACAATCCCGGCGCAGAAGACTCGGGGACAATCTGCCATCAGCGGATGGAACGGGATACCTGGTCGGAGGAATCATTGATCCGCATTCCGGGCGATTGGGTATTCGACCATGCCGCCCGTGATATTGCGGAATATATGCGCAGCACATATTTGTATCATCGTGACGACTTGCTTAACGAAGGGTTTTCGTTTTTGCAGGAATATGAGCAAGTTACGCCGTTATCCTCCTTTTCCAAGCGCCTGTTTTACAGCCGCCTGCTGTTTCCGCTTCATTTCTTTGAGACGGTGGAGAGCTATTACATTTCTCATGATTCTGAAAAACAGTTTTACGAAGAGCAGCTTGACTACATTCTTGCAGACTGCACCCGCTATGAACAGTTTTTGCAGACATGTCACGACATGCTGAATGTCAGAGCGGCGCAGGTTTTTGTCCCGCCTGTGGCGTGGCTCGGAAAAGGAATCAGTTCGTAAGAAAATATGACGTAAAAATATTTAGAAAATAGGGAATCTTGTCATATCAGTGTGTTAAGCGTTTTCATAGCCGCAGAAACAATATTCAGCCGCTTGTCAAAACAAATGCGGGCTTATATAATATTTGTAACTTAAATGTCTGTGAAGGGTTAACAATTGTCCTTTTCTAGTGGACAAAAGGAAGAAAGGTGGAGTTTCTCTTTGGAAGCGATTCGTATTGGACTGTTAGGACTGGGAACCGTGGGAAGCGGAGTCGTCAAAATTATACAAGATCATCAGGATAAGCTTATGCACCAGGTCGGCTGTCCGGTGACGATCAAAAAAGTGCTAGTTAAAGATATTGATAAAAAACGAGACGCAGACCTGCCGAAAGAAGTGCTGACGACAGAAGTCTATGATGTGATCGATGACCCTGAGGTCGACGTGATTATTGAAGTCATCGGCGGTGTCGAACAGACGAAGCAATATCTTCTTGATGCCTTGAAAGCGAAAAAACATGTTGTGACCGCAAATAAAGATCTGATCGCCGTATACGGGTCAGAGCTTTTAGCCGCCGCAAAGGAAAATGGCTGTGACTTGTATTATGAAGCGAGTGTCGCCGGCGGAATCCCGATTTTACGCACGCTCGAAGAAGGCCTTTCCTCTGACCGGATCACAAAAATGATGGGAATCGTCAACGGAACGACGAACTTCATCTTAACGAAAATGATTAAAGAAAAAAGCCCGTATGAAGAAGTGCTGAAGGAAGCGCAGGATCTCGGATTCGCGGAAGCGGACCCGACCGCCGATGTAGAAGGACTCGATGCCGCACGCAAGATGGCGATTTTAGCCCGTCTCGGCTTCTCTATGAACGTCGATCTGGACGATGTCAAAGTAAAAGGAATTTCCCGGATTACGGATGAAGACATCAGCTTCAGCAAACGGCTCGGCTATACGATGAAGCTGATCGGCATCGCCCAGCGTGATGACAATAAAATCGAAGTCAGCGTTCAGCCGACACTGCTCCCGGATCATCATCCGCTCTCTGCGGTGCATAACGAGTTTAATGCCGTTTACGTGTACGGAGAAGCCGTAGGCGAAACGATGTTTTACGGCCCCGGAGCCGGAAGCATGCCGACTGCGACATCAGTCGTTTCCGATCTGGTCGCGGTCATGAAAAACATGCGTCTCGGCGTAAACGGAAACAGCTTTGTCGCCCCGCAGTTTGAAAGAAATCTGAAGCAGCCGTCTGATATCTACGCCCAGCAGTTTTTAAGAATTCATGTCAAAGACCAGGTCGGCTCTTTTTCAAAAATCACATCAGCCTTCTCAGAGCGCGGCGTCAGCTTTGAAAAAATTCTGCAGCTGCCGATCAAAGGCCATGACGATCTCGCGGAAATCGTGATCGTCACGCATCATACATCGGAAGAAGATTTCAGTGACATTCTGCAAAACTTAAATGACCTCGAAGTTGTACAAGAAGTAAAAAGCACATATCGTGTAGAAGGGAACGGTTGGAGCTAATGTGGAAAGGACTCATCCATCAATATAAAGAATTTCTGCCGGTGACGGATCGGACGCCGGCCCTGACATTGCATGAAGGCAACACGCCGCTGATTCACCTCCCGAAGCTTTCTGAAAAGCTCGGAATTGAACTGCATGTGAAAACAGAGGGCGTTAATCCGACGGGATCCTTTAAAGACCGCGGCATGGTCATGGCGGTCGCCAAAGCGAAAGAAGAAGGCAATGATACCATCATGTGCGCCTCAACAGGCAACACATCCGCGGCGGCTGCGGCATACGCGGCGAGAGCCGGCATGAAATGCATCGTCATCATCCCGGACGGGAAAATCGCCTTCGGAAAGCTTGCGCAAGCCGTCATGTACGGTGCGGAAATCATCGCGATTGACGGAAACTTTGACGACGCGCTGGCCATCGTCCGGTCGATTTGTGAAAAATCACCGATTGCATTAGTGAATTCAGTAAACCCTTACCGGATTGAAGGGCAAAAAACAGCGGCCTTTGAAGTATGTGAACAGCTCGGCGGAGCGCCGGACATTCTGGCGATCCCGGTAGGAAACGCCGGGAATATCACGGCCTACTGGAAAGGGTTCAAAGAATATCATGAGAAAAACGGCACCGGACTTCCGAAGATGCGCGGTTTTGAGGCGGAAGGTTCTGCGGCTATCGTCCGCGGCGAAGTCATTAAAAATCCCGAAACCGTTGCGACGGCAATCCGGATCGGGAACCCTGCCAGCTGGGACAAAGCCGTGCTCGCTGCGGAAGAATCAGCCGGAAAAATTGATGAAGTCACAGATGAAGAAATTCTTCACGCTTATCAGCTGATTGCCCGTGAAGAAGGCGTGTTTGCCGAACCGGGCTCCTGTGCATCCATCGCCGGCGTTTTGAAACAGGTGAAATCCGGTGAAATTCCAAAAGGCAGCAAGGTTGTCGCAGTCTTGACCGGAAACGGCCTGAAAGATCCGAACACGGCTGTGGACGTATCTGACATAAAACCGATCACGCTGCCGACAGATGAGGACAGTATTCTGGAATACTTAAATGGAGCGGCGCGTGTATGAATGAGGCGGAGATGCTGTTTTCCATTACGGTTCCGGGAAGCACCGCCAACTTAGGGCCTGGGTTTGATTCCATCGGGATGGCGCTCAGCAGATATTTGAAGCTTTCCGTTTTCCGAAACGATGAATGGCAGTTCTCGGCGGAAACCGAAACTGTCGCGGGCATCCCTCAAGGAACGGACAACCTCATCTACCAAGTCGCCAAACGGACGGCTGACCGCTATCAGAAAGAGCTGCCGCCCGCCCATGTCAAAGTTTGGAGTGATATCCCCCTTGCGCGGGGTCTCGGAAGCAGCGCGGCCGCTATCGTCGCTGCCATTGAGCTTGCGGATGAGTTATGCGGCCTGCAGCTGTCGGAAAGCGACAAGCTGCACTTAGCCAGTCTTGAAGAGGGACACCCTGATAATGCCGCTGCTTCCCTTGCAGGAGGGCTTGTAATCGGCCTTCACGAAGAAGATGAAACACATATCGTGCGTGTTGCCGAAGCGGATATCGACGTTGTGGCAGTGATTCCGTTTTACGAAGTTCTGACCAGGGACGCAAGAGATGTGCTCCCGAAAGAGCTGCCGTACCGACGCGCCGTTAAAGCAAGCGCCGTCAGCAACCTTCTCGTTGCTGCGATCATGTCAAATGACTGGGCGCTCGCCGGGAAAATGATGAGAAAAGACATCCTCCATCAGCCGTACCGTGCCATGCTTGTTCCTGAGCTTTCAAAGGTGGAACATGCGGCCGAAATGAAAGGCGCTTACGGAACGGCGCTGAGCGGAGCGGGACCGACGATTCTTGTCCTGATTGAAAAAGGAAAGGGAGAAGAGCTGAGAAAGCAGCTTTCTGAGCATTTCCCTCACTGTGAGATTGCGGCGCTTACTGTCCCGTCAGAAGGAAGCGTAATTGAACGGAATCCTTTAGAACAGGTGAAAAGTGTATAATGATAAAAAAGCGTTCTTCCCATCAGAGAAGGACGCTTTCTTTTTCTGGAGAAGGATTTTTATTTAGGGAAGCGAAATAAAAAAGAAAAGGAGGAGAAACGATTTGAAAAAACTCATAACCGAGGAGGACATTGCGTCTCTCGTATCCGTGACAGACCCGCAATATGCCCCTGACGGCAGAAGAGCCGCTTACGTCCGGACAACAGTCAATCATAAGCGGGATTCCTATTCCTCAGCCATTATGGTATATGACACAGAATCCGGCATCTCAAACCCGTGGACTTTCGGGGACGATAAAAATACAAGTCCGCGGTGGTCGCCTGACGGACGGCGCCTCGCCTTTGTTTCTGACAGGGAGGACGGCATCCCTCAGCTGTACATCATCGACGCTGCCGGCGGAGAGGCGGAACAGGCGGCCGATATTCCTTGGGGCGTATCAGATCCGATATGGGCGCCCGACGGCAGATCCGTGCTTGTGTCCGTCAGTCTGACATCAGCGGAGCGCGCCGAGGAGAAAGAAAAAAAGAAGCATGACGAGTATGAGCCGGTTGAGATTCAGTCATTAACATATAAACGTGACGGGAAAGGCCTGCTGAACGGAAGCTGGGCCCAGCTTGTGCTGATTCATCTTGAAACGGGTGAGATTCAGCAGCTGACGGATCATGAAGCGGATCATTATGGCGCGGCCTTTTCACCGGATGGCAGGCAGCTTGCGTTTACCGCCAATTTATGCGAGCCGGGTGACGCCGGAAAGCCGAGCGATGTCTATCTGATGAATCTGGCGGACGGAAGCCTGAAGCAGATTACGCCGCACCGCGGTTCTTTCGGTTCCTGCGTGTTTTCACCGGACGGTTCTTATATCGCGATGCTGGGCCATGAGAATGAATTTCGCAATGCGACTTTAGAGAAAGCGTGGCTGTACGACGTGAAAACTGAGCGGCTGTCCTGCCTGACCGATATGCTGGATGTTCATTTGAGCGATGCGCTGATTGCGGATTCAATCATAGGAGGAGTGACGCCCCGGCCGGTATGGGCAAACGACGGGCAGGGTTTTTACGTTCTCGGGAGCGAGCAGGGAAGCACCGGTATTTATTATATCTCGATTGACGGCCTCGTATATCCGATCCGATTAGAAGAAGAGTACGTGAACGGTTTTGCTTTTCATCCCGATCAGAAAAGCTGTATCGCCGCAATCGCCAAACCCGCACAGCCTTCCGAGCTTTACAGCATTTCACTTGAAAATGGGGAAGAAAAGCAATTGACATTTGACAATGATCGGTTTATAGAGGAGCGTATCATATCCGTGCCGGAAAAGCTGCAATATGAAACAAAGGACGGGCTGACGGTAAACAGCTGGTTTTTAAAGCCCGCCGTTTTTGAAGAGGGTCAAACATATCCCCTCATTCTATACATACACGGCGGGCCTCACATGATGTACGGCCATACGTATTTTCACGAATTCCAAGTGCTGGCCGCACAAGGATATGCTGTCGTGTATGTCAACCCGAGAGGAAGCCACGGCTACGGGCAGGATTTTGTCAATCGTGTCAGGGGTGATTACGGAGGCGGAGATTACCGTGATGTCATGCAGGCGGTGGATGAAGCCGTTCAGGCGTATCCGTTTATTGACAGCGGCCGTCTCGGTGTGACAGGCGGAAGCTACGGAGGGTTTATGACGAATTGGATTGTCGGACAGACAGGCCGTTTTAAAGCAGCCGTCACGCAGCGTTCCATTTCAAATTGGTTCAGCTTCCACGGTGTCAGCGATATCGGCTTCTTTTTTACCGACTGGCAGCTCGGACATGATTTGTTTGAGGAAGCGGATAAGCTTTGGGATCGTTCTCCTGTAAAATATGCATCCCGCGTTTCGACGCCGCTTTTGATCCTGCACGGTGAGCGCGATGACCGCTGTCCGATAGAGCAGGCGGAGCAGCTCTTTACCGCGTTGAAGAAACTGAACAAAACGACGTCGTTCATCCGATTTCCGAAAGCTACGCATGAGCTGTCGAGAAGCGGCCATCCCGAACAGCGGATGAAACGCATCCGTTATATTTGTTCATGGTTTGATGACTATTTGTAAAAATAAAAAAACCAGGCTGTCATGCAGCCTGGTTTTATGATTAAAATACTTGTTCTACTTCAACGACACCCGGTACTTCTTCAAGAAGGGCGCGTTCAATTCCGGCTTTCAGCGTAATCGTTGAACTTGGGCAGCTGCCGCATGCGCCAAGGAGGCGAAGCTTTACAATGCCTTCGTCTACATCAACAAGCTCACAGTCACCGCCGTCACGAAGCAGAAACGGACGTAATTTATCCAATACTTCCTGTACTTGCTCTTTCATTTCAACCTCAGTCATGAGATTCGCTCCTTTCATATACATAAAACCATTATATTCACAGTAACGGTAAAAATCTAATGTTTGGTTTGCAAAGCTGCTTTCTCCATTATAGCATATTTAAACTTGAACATAAAAACCGTTTTTTATACAAAAGCTGCCCCGTCCTTTGTATACTGGTGTAAAGGGGATGATATACATGACAAAGCCGGTTACGCTCAGTGTTTACGGCGCTGAAACGCTTTGCGCAAGCTGCGTGAATATGCCGAGCGCCAAAGATACGTTTGAATGGCTGGAGGCGGCGCTGAAACGGAAATACCCGGAGCAGCCTTTTAACATGCAGTATATTGATATTGACGCACCGCCTCAGCAAAAGGAGACAGAAGAGCTTGCGGAGCGCATCAAGAACGATGAATTTTTCTATCCGCTCGTGCTGGTGGAGGATGTCATTGTGGGGGAAGGGAATCCGCATTTAAAAGATATATATGAAGAAATGGAAAAGCGCGGCTATGTTGCGGGCTCTTAAAAATGGCCGCTGATCGCAATCAGCGGCTTTTTTCTTATCAGCCGTTATGATGCTTGTACATCCATAAAAGGCCTGATTTTAATAAACGGGGCACACGCCCGATGAGCGGACGGTCGTTGACAAGACCGAAGCCCGCTTTTTTTCCGAGTGAACCGAGAACGCCTTTCAGCTTAAATTGCGGCATTGTTTCCGGCAGCTCTTCGTTGTTCCAGCGTTTCAGGAGGATCTGCACAATTTGTTCCGCCTGTGCTTCGGCCAGCTGGGCGCTCGGCGCATGCGGCAGGCTCGCGCAATCACCGACGACGTAAACATGCTCATCGCCCGGAAGGTTGTGATGCGGTGTTAAAACGATGCGGCCTTGCGGGTCTTTTTCAGCATCCAGTTCTCTGACGGCTTTATTCGGCTGAATTCCCGCCGTCCACACGATGGCATCGGCCGGTATTCCTTCATCATGATTATAAACGATGCCGTCTTCCACTTTTGTAATATTCGCATTATTGATAATGGTGACGCCGTGTTCTTCAAACCATTTCTGAACGTACTTGCTGAGTCTTTTCGGAAAGCTTGATAAAATCAGGTCGCCCCGGTCAAATAACATAATCTTCAGGTCGTCACGGCTCTCTCTTAATTCACTGGCAAGCTCCACGCCGCTTAATCCCGCTCCGACGATAGCGACAGATGCATTGGCGCCGAGGTTGTTCAGCTTTTGATAGGCTTCGCGTGACTGATCAATGGTCTGAATGCTGTAAGTATGTTCCGGCGCGCCGGGCACGTTATGATACTTATCCTCGCAGCCCAGTCCGATCACCGCGTCATCGTAAGAAATCGGTTCGCGGTCATGAAACAGAACCTGTTTGTTTTTCGTGTCGACGGAAGCCACCTCACCGTATTGAACATCCAGATTCGGATGCTCAGGAAAAGACACCCTGATATGATGATCAGAAATCGTGCCGGCTGCGAGCGCATAATATTCTGTTTTTAAGCAGTGATACGGGTTTCTGTCAATCAGCGTGATGGATATATCTGACGGAAGCTGGTTCGGCAGTAAGCGGTGCAGCACCCTCATGTTTCCGTAACCCCCGCCGATCAAGACCAATTTTTTCATAATGATTCCCCTTTTGCCCGAAAAATATGGTAGTCAATGTTGTTACAAAATAACGAACTATGTAAAATAACATCTAGAATTATATCGAATTTGATCTAAAACCACAATAATAGTTTTAAAATAACCTACAAATTGACCAGAAAACACGTAATAGTAAAACCTTTAACCTGAATTAATATGTTACGATAACATTGAGCGTGAAACCGCATCTTTGACGAATAGAGGAAATTCCGTTAGGATAAGGTACATATGTGAGGTGAAACCGCATGAATCCGATGATTGAATTCTGTGTCAGCAATTTAGCGCGCGGTTCCCAGGAAGCACTTGAGATCTTAGAGAAGGATCCGAACTTGGACGTGCTTGAGTACGGCTGTTTAAGCTACTGCGGAAAATGCATGGAGTCCCTGTTTGCCCTGGTTAACGGCGAAGTGGTCACGGGGGGCACGCCTGCTGAGTTGGTTGACAACATATATACATTCATAGAAGAAAATCCGATGTTTTAATCAGAGGCTCCGAACGGGGTCTCTTTTTTATTGCGCCTGGGTTTTGGCAAAATAAAAAATTTGTAGACAGCAAAAATAAATATTGTTATCTTAATAAAGACTTTTTTTAAATAAAATTTTAGAGGTGGATTCATTGAATATCGTTTGGGGGCTGCTCGGGGCAGTTGCTATATTAGCCATTGCTTTTTTGTTATCAGAGAAGAAAAGCAAAATTAACCTGCGAACCGTCATTGTCGGTTTATGTTTACAAATGGCCTTCGGATTCATCGTATTAAAGTGGGACGCCGGCCGGGCCGTATTTTTATGGTTCTCAAGCCGTGTGCAGCTTCTCATTGATTATGCGAACGAAGGCATCAGCTTTATTTTTGGCCCGCTGTTAAAAGTGGGCAGCAGCCCGGCTTTCGCGCTGAGCGTTCTGCCGGTCATTATCTTTTTCTCAGCGCTGATTGCCGTTTTGTATCACTTGAAAATCATGCAGCTCATCTTTCGCGTTATCGGAGGCGGACTGTCAAAACTTCTTGGGACAAGCAGAACGGAATCGCTTGCGGCGGCTGCGAATATTTTTGTCGGACAGTCTGAATCACCGCTTGCCATTAAACCGCTGATTGCGGGATTGACCCGTTCCGAGCTGTTTACGATTATGACGAGCGGCCTTTCGGCTGTAGCGGGTTCGACGCTTTTCGGTTACGCCCTGTTAGGCATTCCGATTGAATACTTGCTGGCGGCCAGCTTTATGGCGGCTCCCGCCGGTCTCGTGTTCGGAAAAATGTTAATACCTGAAACGGAAAAAACGCAGACGATAAAAGGCGATTTTAATATGGACGAAGAAGGCGAAGGCGCCGCTAATGTGATTGATGCAGCGGCAAAAGGCGCGTCCACGGGCCTTCAGATTGCTCTAAATGTCGGCGCCATGCTGCTTGCGTTTGTCGCGCTCATCGCCGTAGTGAACGGAATTCTCGGCGGAATCGGCGGCTGGTTCGGTTTCAAACATATTACATTAGAATCCATTCTCGGTTACGTGTTTTCACCGATCGCATTTGTAATCGGCGTTCCTTGGCATGAAGCGCTTGGAGCGGGAAGCTATATCGGACAGAAACTTGTGCTGAATGAGTTTGTCGCTTATTCAAACTTCGGTCCGCACATTGCGGACTTTTCTAAAAAAACGTCTACGATTATCAGCTTTGCGCTGTGCGGATTTGCCAACTTCTCTTCGATTGCGATTATGCTCGGCACACTGGGCGGTTTGGCCCCAAGCCGCCGTTCGGACATTGCGCGCCTCGGATTAAGAGCGGTTATTGCGGGAACACTCGCAAACCTTCTCAGCGCGGCGATTGCCGGCATGTTTATTTAGTAAACGATAAAAGCTCCCTGCATATGCAGGGAGCTTTTATGTATGAAAAACGGGGGATATTTGTATTGTGTCCGAGGGGAAGAGCTTTTATACTAAGTAAAAGAAAAAAAGTTGGAGGCCGATATGAATTCATTCCGTTTTACCAAGATGCACGGTCTTGGAAACAGTTATATATATGTAAATCAATTTGAAGAACAGCTGCCGGAAGAACGGCTGGCTGAGATTGCCGTTAAAGTGTCCAGCATTCACACGGGCATCGGCTCTGACGGAATGATCCTCATCTGTCCGTCAGAAAAAGCGCCGGTCAAAATGCGGATTTTTAATAATGACGGCTCAGAAGGGAAAAATTGCGGCAACGGCCTTCGCTGTGTGGCAAAGTACGCATACGAACATAAGCTGACAGAAGAAACGTCCTTTTTCATTGAGACGCTTTCAGGCCTTGTGAAAGCAGATATTACGGAAGACAACGGGATTGTGCGTGAAGTCGCCGTCGATATGGGCGAACCGCGCCTCACCAAAAAAGAGCTGCCGATGCTCGGCAATGAAGATGAACGGACGATCGATGAAACCTTTGTTTTTGGAGAAACGGAGCTTTCCGGAACAGCCGTATCAATGGGAAACCCCCATATTGTTTTTCCGGTTGCGGATATCAATCAAGCGCCTCTTACAACGCTCGGTCCCGTCATTGAAAAAGACCCGAGATTTCCGGAAGGCGTCAATGTCGAATTTGTGGAAACCGTCAGCGCCGATGAACTTCATTTCCGCGTATGGGAACGCGGCTCCGGCATTACACAGGCTTGCGGAACGGGCGCCTGTGCGGCGGCTGTCGCATCCGTATTGAACGGTGTTTCCGAACGAAACCGGGATATTACCGTTCATTTAGCGGGAGGCGACCTTGTGATAAATTGGCAGGACAACGGGCACGTGCTGATGACGGGACCCGCCGAAACCGTATGCAGCGGCGTCTATTATTTGTAAACAGCTCGTTTGAGAAATACGCTCCTCAAGGTTTATAATAGTATCAGCATCCGTTTTTAAAAAAGGAGGTCTACCTATGAGTGTTCCAGTAACCATCACTGAAGCAGCGGCTTTGCATATAAAAGATATGATGAAAGAGCATGAGGAAGAAAACGCGTTTCTCCGTGTGGGCGTAAAAGGCGGCGGCTGCAGCGGCCTGTCTTACGGAATGGGATTTGAGCACGAAAAAGGCGAAAAAGACAGCATGTTTGAACAGCACGGAATCACCGTTTTGGTCGACAGCGAAAGCCTTGATATTATGACCGGCACGATCATTGACTTCAAACAGTCCATGATGGGCGGCGGTTTCACCATTGACAACCCGAATGCCATCGCTTCCTGCGGCTGCGGATCTTCTTTCCGCACGGCCAAAAACGCCGGTACGCCGGAAGAGTGCTAAGGCTCAGCCCGCCATTCTCAGGATGAAAAAATAGGACGTCTTTCTTTTCGATGGCGCTTGCACCATTGTTAAGAAAGGCGTTTATCTGTTTAATAAAAGCAAAACCCGCTCAACAGAAGCGGGTTTTGCTTTTTCAAAGATGTTATTCAATTGTATGTTTCATCGCATTGTACACATTAGCGGTATGTTCATCGGCTTTATCCCGGGACATGCGCAGCCGTTCCGCTGAAGAACCGTATCCGATTTCTAGTTTGCCCTCTTTCAGTCCTTTAAAAATCCCATCCGCGAATTCATCCAGCGGTTCTCCTTGAGTATGCAGCCCTGCTCCGCCTAAATCTGTATTCACCGCCGGAGGCGCAACTTCAATCACTTCTACAGATGAATCAGAAAGCTGATGTCTCAGACTCATTGTAAATGAGTGAAGCGCCGCTTTCGTTGCTGAATAGATCGGTGCAATAGCAAGCGGTGTAAAAGCCAATCCCGAAGAGACGTTAATGACAGCCGCATCTTCTTTTCCGGCAAAAAACGGAGCGAACAGCATAGACAAGTGGAAGGGAGCTTCAATGTTCGTTGTGATTTCTTTATTAAAATAGTCCCAATTGTCCTTCGCATCCGCTTTCAGCACATGAAAACGTTGTTGAATCCCCGCGTTGTTTACTAACACATTCACTTCCGGATAATTTTCTTTCACCCAATCAAACAGTGATATACGTTCAGATGGAATGCTCAAATCACTGACATAGGTAATAAGATCCGGGAATATTTCCTTTGCTTTTTGAAGAGCGTGCTCACGCCGTCCGGTCACGATGACTTTATTTCCCGCTTTTAAAAACCGTTCTGCGAAAGCCAATCCTATTCCGGCATTTCCGCCTGTAATCAGTATTGTATTTCCCGTCAGTTTCATATTAACTCCTCTTTTCCGATTGTTTTACATTTCTTTGTCAACATTTCAGCTTTGATCCAATCAATATATTGCCTCATCCCGCAAACTAAGACAGCAGTGATTCTGTAAAATTGATTTTTAGATCACCGGGAAACCCGCCAAAACTATTCTTTCCTTGTCACAATATGATGATACGGCTTATAGCGCGGTTTAAGTCAACAAAAGAACCTTGTGATTTCGTTTGCACGAAAGGAGGTGAACGTAAAGTCTTGGATTTTCTCGATGCGATAAAGCGTACCGTATAACAAGGGTGAGAGGCAATTAAAAAACGTTTCTGATCAAAACAAAAGGATGGTGATGCCGATGTATATGCAGGAGGAGACAGCGTTGATATCAGGCCGCTCAGCCTGAATGATGCAGAGCAGGAGCTGGTTTTGCAGACGGAAAACCGCACGTTTTTTGAAAGGTTTGCCATGTCGGGACAGGAGGATTTTTATACGCTGGAAGGCCGGAAAAACGAATTGAACAATCACTGAAGAATGCGGAAAATGACACAGAATACAACTTCTTCGGCATTTTTCTTCAGGATCAGACCCTGATTGGCACGATCAGCCTTTTTCAGGTGGTTCGGGACGCCATCCAAAGCGCTTTTATCGGTTATTTTTTTAGATGGCAAACATAACGGGAAAGGCTATGCGACGAAGGCTGTCAAGCTGGCAGTCGATTATGCATTCAATGAGCTGAAACTGCATCGGATAGAAGCCGGAGTCATGCCGCACAATAATGCGTCAATCCGGGTGCTCGAAAAAGCTGGCTTTCATAAAGAAGACATTGCGAGAAAAAATGTAAAGATAAATGGAAAATGGGAAGATCATCAGGTGCTGGCGATCATACATCCGGAGGATAAATAACAATATCCTCCTTTTTTATACCCTGCGTCTCATTCCACAGATCATTCTTCTCTAATACCTCAAATCCATTGTCCGAATCATACTATTTGCAAATTCGGAAAAAAATAAAGGGTATATAGAATCAAAAAATCTGAAAGATGTGCTCTTAGTCAACACGTTCTAAAGTCATATTTTTCGAAAGGATATTGATTTTTTGATAGGAATAAACTAAATTGTAAAAGTATAGAATAGTTAATTTATTTTGTAAGAAAAGGATGATAATATGATAGGTCAATTGAGCAATAAAAAAATATTTTTAAGTTCTTTTTTCATCATTTTGATCTGTTCATTACTCTTCCAATTCAGTATTTCAGATAAAGTTCTGCAGTCATATTATTCTTCTGTCGGAGAAAGTACCTACGATATCGGGGAGAAAAGTGTTCGTACGATTGTCATATTTCTGCAAGGGTTTATGATCTTCACAACCTTTGTGGAAATTCTGATAGGCGGATTTCTATTATTCGTTGCCGCTTTTATTCTCGGTACAAAAAAACCGAAAAAAATATATTTGCTTCTATATACGCTGACTTCTTTAATCTCGGCATTTAAAATGTTGATTCTTTCAGTTGTTAACTACTTAACGGCTGATTCCTCGCTTATATATTCTGCCGGCGGCACCAGCTTGAGTCTGCAGCTGCTGGATCCATTTCTGCTCATATCAATTGCGGCTCTTTATGCTGCCGCAGGAAAACTGACCGATCTCAGTAAAGGCAAGAGAATCATTTTGACTGGATGTTTTGTTTTATTAAAACTCTTTACTATTTTCTTTAATTATTTTATGGCGGATAAAATTTAGCTCGGGAGAGAGTCAATTAAGCTGAATTTTATTATAAATTAAAAAAACAGAGTAGGGAGATGTTATGATGAACTTAGTAAAATCTAATAAAAAGTCTTTCATTTTGTTTGGCGCGGCTCTTGCTGCAGCAACATTGGTTTATGCACTATTATTAACGGGAACTGAATTAAACGTGGCGGCGGCTCATGCATTCTCAGCCAATGCTGAATTAGCTTCGACTTTGGGTATCTCTACAGCAGCAGCTAAAAAAGCAATTGATATTATTGATGCGGCATCAACAATTGCTTCTATCATTTCTCTCATCGGTATCGTTACAGGCGCAGGCGCAATTTCTTATGCAATCGTTGCAACAGCAAAAACAATGATTAAGAAATACGGCAAAAAATACGCAGCTGCTTGGTAAAATCGATCAATAAATAATTGCTCTTTTTGTACAAGCTGCAAAAAGAGCCTCTCTCCCAAATACATATGTAAGGATTGAAAGTATGATAGTCAAACAAATTGCGGCTCTTATCAAATATAATACCCTGTCATCGTTTCGAAAAAGAAAGGAAGATTGGGGCATTCCTCAACTCAACAGCAAACTGCTGTCTGCCATTATTATTTCTCTGTTATGTTTATATCTCGTTTTCCTGGGATGCGGTGTTGTATTCGGGACAAAACTGATTCAGCTGCCCCTCAGCGCATGGGGGCAATTTGTTTTAATCGCCGTTTCACTTGAGCAGCTTTTTTGGGCTGCCGGCTTCTTTAAAGAACATCACAATGCCTTTCTGCTGGATACGCGCAAGGTCATTCATCAATTAAAAAAGGTGCGTTTTTTACAGCTGTTTTCTGTTTTTGCCGGCCAGGCGATCAAAAAAACCATTTTCGTATGGTATCTTTTTGTTTTTCCGGTCTTTTTGTTTTTATCGAGCGCAGGCATGACCGGGTCTGCGGCGATCATCGTATTTTTCTTGGGCTTCGTTTATTTTCTTCTCAATTTATTTTTATCTATGCTGTTTTCTTATGTTGTTTATCTTCTTACAAATATATGGAGCAAATTGTTTTACTTGAAAATCCTGAAAGGCATTTTATTCAGCGTCAGCCTGCTGGTTCCGCTTGCAGTCGGGTATGCCGTTTATCTTCTCGTGTTTGGGGAGTATACCGCAAAGGATATTTCAAGCTTTACGGAGTCACCGGCTTTCCGGAACATCCTCATGAATACGCCGTATGTATGGTTAGCATTCCGCTCACATTCCGTGCTCGTTTTCGCTGCGGTGTTTGCGGCCGCCGTCCTTTTAACGGCGGGGATGTTTAAACTGTGGTCGGCCACGCTGAAGAAAATGGACCTTATTCCTTATATGTTTTTGACAAACGCTGATTTTGCGCCAAAGCTGAAATTATATAGAAATAACAAAATATTTCATGCCGTTTTTCAAAAGGATCTGCTGTTTTTATCGAGAATTGACGGGTTTTTTATCAGGAACTTCGGCAGTATGCTGTATTTGTTCATGCTGTTTTTAGGTTTTTGTATTCCGCTTCTATCGCATCATTTTATCGGGTATTCGGCAGCCGCCATCGTGTCTGCGGCGGTTATCATTGCGAACTTTTCGTATCAGCTCGTCGGAGATGCGCTCAAAACAGTATTATCAGTTGACGGGGAAATAAAAAATCAGCATCTGTTTCACCGGAATATCAAACATGCGTGGCAGCTGGTGTTTCCGAAAGTATGTATTTATAATCTCGCCGCTCTTATCTATTCGTTCATCATCACCATTTTGATTACGGTGTTTTTTCCGTCTTCCGCGGCGCTGACGATCTACTTGTTTATTGTGTTTTTATGTTCGGGTTTTTTATACAGTCTTGTCCAGATTTCAAGCACCGCCCTGTATCCTAAGAAAAACTGGGAGCATCTGTACGAAATTGGAGAAGCGGGGAAAGCAAAGACGTATAACAACTTATACAGTTCTTTCATTTTCATTGTGTCGCTTCAAATCGCTGCGATCACGTCCTATTTTATCTATAAAAAGCCGGAACTTGAAACGATGCTTATTCATTCTGCATCAGGTATTTTTGTCCTGTTCACACTATTAAACTATGGAGTCATGTTTCTGTTTCTTCGCAGAATCAATATGGCGGAAAGGTTTGCGAACAATGATTAAATTAGTGAATATACAAAAAAACTATAGTGAAAAACAGGTATTGAAAGATATTTCGTTTGAGGTGAAAAAAGGCTCAATCTATGCTTTGCTGGGGACTAATGGAGTCGGGAAAACAACGACTTTGAAAATCATTTCGGGCCTGCTTAAACCGACTTCAGGCCGCGTCATGATTGACGGCAAGGAACTGGATTCAGAAGAGGGGGGGCAAATATCGGCTGATATCGGTTTTGTGCCCGACCATGCCTTTTTGTATGATTATTTAACGGGAGTCGAATACTTGCGCTTTACAGCGGAGATGTTTCAAGTTCCGTCTCAGCGGACAAATGATTATATAAAGAATATGTTGGAGACGCTGAAGCTTTCTCAAGACGGAAATCAGCTGATTAAAACTTATTCACATGGAATGAAACAAAAATTATCAATTGCGGCAGCGCTCATTCATCAGCCAAAGATATTAATTCTTGATGAGCCGCTGACGGGCATTGATTTAATCAGCGGTAAAACGATACGGACGTTATTAAAGGAGTACGTCAAGCAGGGAAATACAGTCCTGTTATCGACTCACCTGCTGGAGCTGGCGCATTCGCTGTGCGATACGATCGGTATTATACATGAAGGCGTTTTTGCGGCGGAGTATCAGTCATCCGAGCATTCATTAGAAGAGATTGAAGAATTGGCTGAGCGTATCTATACATGATGAACCGCATGTTGCCGGCAATCAGAACGTCCGCCATTCCGTTAATCGCGTCAGTGCTGTTTTTTTCAGGCGGTGTGGTCGCTGCGTTTTTTTCCGATCACTTTGTTTCATCAGCGGCTTACAACGGCTCGTCAGGCGCGGTTGAACTGCTGAAAAATAATGCAATCGCTTGTCTGTTTTTAGCCGCGGGTTTTCTTACCTTTGGGTTGACCTCTATCTTTTATTTATTCACTAATGGGTTTATTTTAAGCGGCTCTATTATAGAAAATCTGCATAGCGGGGTTCCTTTTTATCAGATTTTTTTACTGCTAATTCCTCATGGTATATTTGAAGTTCCCGCGTTATTATTAAGTGGCGCCATTGGTTTTAAGGGCGTTGAATTGGTCATCAGGCTGTGTTTTTCTAAGGAAAAAAAGATAATGGCTTCAATGTTCAGGCATATTGGAATATTGGTGCTGCTTATTATTTGTCTGCTGATCGCCGCTGCCATTATTGAAGCTTACATCACACCAATTTTTAAGTAAAAGGGGCAGAAATCATATGAGAAGTAAATTATCATTAATCGGTGTGCCGATTGTTATGATTATCGGTTATATCATTTCTTTATCCTTTGAGTGGCTGTTTCCTGTTCTTACTTTTGGGGTTGCAGGACTATATCTCTTTATATTTGCTCCGGTGCAAAATAAATTCATTCGTTACATCTTTTTGTTTATTTTTGTGATTAATCTGTTAGCCAGTGCGGCTCTTTATTTCGGTATTTAATAAAAAAAATGACATTCATATTGAATGTCATTTTTTTTATCTTCGATCGGCTCTGCTGCGTGTTAAAATCTGTCGCCGTTGAAAATAGAGTTTTTTACGATTACATAGTCGACATTACGGATGGCTTCGAGTGTATTGCCGCCGGCGTAAGAGATGGAAGATTGCAGATCCTGCTCCATTTCAACCAGCGTGTCCTGCAAAGACCCTTTATGTTCGACATGCATTTTTTTGCCCTCGACGTTTTTCTTTTCGCCTTTTTGAAATTCAGAAGCGGAGCCGAAATATTCTTTGTACAGCTTTCCGTCGATTTCGATTGTTTGTCCCGGTGATTCTTCGTGGCCGGCGAATAATGATCCGATCATGACCATAGACGCGCCGAATCGGATGGATTTCGCGATATCGCCGTGCGTGCGGATGCCGCCGTCAGCAATGATCGGTTTGCTCGCAGCTTTTGCGCACCAGCGAAGCGCGGCTAATTGCCACCCGCCGGTTCCGAAGCCGGTTTTAATTTTTGTGATGCAGACTTTCCCGGGGCCGATTCCCACTTTTGTCGCGTCAGCGCCCGCGCGTTCCAGCTCCCTTACGGCTTCAGGCGTCCCGACATTCCCTGCGATGACAAAGCTTTCCGGGACATGTTCTTTAATAAATTGAATCATGCTGATCACGGCATTGGAATGGCCGTGCGCGATATCAATGGTAATATAATCCGGCACCAGCTCCTGTTCTTTCAGCTCCTGGATGAATTCATAGTCATTTTCCTTCACGCCGACACTGATGGAAGAAATCAGTCCGCGCGCTTTCATATCCCGGACAAAAGCCAGGCGTTTTTCCGGCTCGAAGCGGTGCATGATATAAAAATACCCGTTTTCCGCGAGCCAGGCCGCGATGTTTTCATCTATAATCGTCTGCATGTTGGCCGGTACGACCGGAAGTTTAAACGTGTGTCCGCCCAACGTAACTGATGTATCACATTCAGATCGGCTTTCAACAATGCATTTTGCAGGAATCAGCTGAATATCTTCGTAATCAAATACATTTTCCATATATAACACCCCTAAAAGCGAATAATATAATTAAATAAAATTAAAATGTTCGTCTTTTTATAATGTACTTCGTTTTGTCAGGAATGTCAAATGATTTCATGCTGCCTCATATGCGGTCAGCTTGTCATCCATTTGCAGTTTGGTTATCATAGTAGTATTGGTTGTTGTAAGACATTTGTTACGATAGATAGATTTGCAGAAGAAGGGAGGGGCCGGTATGGAACAAAAACAGCCCGGGCACAGCCCGAAAGCCCAGAAAATTCAGGACCGGATTATTTTAGGCACGATTTGGGTCGTGTCGGCGCTTGTCATTGCGCTCGTTGTCGGAACCGTCATGAATTATATTTGGATGTTTAAATAAAAAAGAGTCTGTGCCGGTATGACACAGACTCTTTTTTATATTATTTTTCAAACATGCTTGTAGAATGCAGTGGCTGGACGCGCGCTTTCGGGTCCATGTAAGCCTTCGCGTTGTTCACGGCTGTCGGAGCTTCGCCGAAACCGCTGGCGATCAGCTTGACTTTGCCTTCATATGTGCAGATATCTCCGGCGGCAAAGAAGCCTTCAATATTCGTTTCCATCGTGCTTTTGACGACGATGGAATTTTTCTCGATGTCAAGGCCCCAGTTTTTAATCGGGCCGAGAGAAGAAACAAAGCCGTAGTTTACGATCAGGTCATCAATTTCAATGATTTCTTTACGGTCGCCTTTCACTTCTTCGAGAACGAGTTGTTCGATCCGGTCTTCACCGACAAGTTCAGCGGGAACAAACGGTGTCAGCACGTTGACTTTAGAATTATGCAGGTTTTCGACACTGTGCTCATGCGCGCGGAATTTATCACGGCGGTGGATGATGCTGACTTCTTTAGCAATCGGCTCAAGCATGAGCGCCCAGTCAACAGCGGAATCGCCGCCGCCCAGAACGGCAACGCGTCTGCCTGCGAATTGATTGAGGTCGTCAATGAAGTAGTGCAGGTTTTTGCCTTCATATTGTTCCGCTGATTCCAGCTCAAGCTTTCTCGGCTTAAATGCGCCGTTTCCCGCGGTGATAATGACCGTTTTTGAATAATGCGTTTCTGAATTCGTGACAAGCTTAAACACACCGTCCGCCTGTTTTTCAACAGATTCGACGGCCTGCTCTAAGCAGATGGTCTGATCGAACTTTGCCATTTGCTCTTTTAAGTTATTCACAAGTTCCTGGGCGCGGATTTTCGGGAATCCGGCTACATCATAAATATATTTTTCAGGGTACAGCGCGCTGAGCTGGCCGCCAAGCTGAGGCAGGCTCTCGATGATTTTGACGCTCGCCTGTCTCATTCCCCCGTAAAAAGCGGTAAACAGGCCGACCGGGCCGCCGCCGATGACCGTAATATCATAAACCTTTGAATCCTCTTGCATACCAAATTGCCTCCTAATTGAAAATTGTTATTAATTATAACATAGAATTTGAAAGGATGACGAGTGCCGAAAACCGCCCGGCCGCTTCATTCTTGAAAAAAATTGCGGCCGCCGCTAAGATGGGGACAAATTCCAATCTGTTTTTTCCTGAATGTTTTCCGATTCTTCCGGATAGTATGGTGATATGCAGACATGTGCGGTTTTCTAAAAAATTTTATATTTCATTTCATAAAATCCCGCCAATAAGCTGAAGCTAATACAAATGTTGATTTGATTATGCGTCTAACAGCAAAAAAAAGAAGGTGGATGTGATGGCATTGAATAAACCCAAAATCGTGGTTTTAGGTGCAGGTTATGGTGGATTAATGACAGTAACAAGGCTTCCGAAGCATATCGGGGCAAATGACGCCGACATTACTTTGGTCAATAAACACAATTATCATTATGAAACGACATGGATGCATGAAGCGAGCGCAGGAACGCTGCATCATGACCGCTGCAGATATCAAATAAAAGATGTAATCAATGAATCACGGGTCAAATTTGTGCAGGATACCGTAAAAGGGATAGATGTGCAAAATAAAAAGGTGACGCTTTCACAAGGGGACATCCCTTATGATTATCTCGTCATCGGGCTTGGCGCCGTCCCTGAAACATTCGGGATTAAAGGCTTAAAAGAATTCGCTTTTCCGATCGCGAATATTAATACGTCGCGCCAGCTGAAAGACCATATTGAGCTCCAATTTGCGACATACAATACGGAGGCCGAAAAACGCCCTGACCGCTTAACCATCGTTGTCGGCGGAGCGGGCTTTACGGGAATTGAATTTCTCGGTGAACTTGCGAACCGCAAGCCGGAGTTATGCAGATATTATGATATAGATGAAAGTCTCGTCCGGATCGTCTGTGTCGAGGCCGCCCCGACGGTTTTGCCGGGATTTGATCCGGAGCTTGTCGATTACGCCGTTCAATACCTTGAGAGCAAAGGCGTTGAATTTAAAATCGGCACCGCGGTTCAAGAATGCCGCGCAGACGGTGTCACAGTCGGCAAGAAAGATGAAGAGCCGGAAGAAATCAAATCGCAGACAGTTGTCTGGGCCGCGGGTGTGCGCGGACATCCGATCGTGGAGGAAGCGGGTTTTGAAAATATGCGCGGCCGTGTCAAAGTCAACCCTGATCTTCGGGCGCCGGGACATGATGACGTTTTTATTCTCGGCGACAGCTCGCTCTTTATCAATGAAGAGACGGAACGGCCGTACCCGCCGACTGCTCAGATCGCGATGCAGCAAGGAGAAACGGTCGCTAAAAATCTGGGCGGTTTGATTAAAGGAGGCCAGCTTGAAGAGTTCAAGCCTGACATTAAAGGAACGGTCGCCTCCCTCGGTGAGCATAACGCTGTCGGAGTCGTATACGGCAGGAAGCTCAAAGGCATGCCGGCGTCCTTTATGAAAAAGGTCATTGATAACCGCTCGCTCTTTATGATCGGCGGGCTGGGCCTGACGCTGAAAAAAGGGAAGTTTAAATTCTTCTGAAAACCCGCAGCCGCGGGTTTTCTCTTCTTTTAAAAAAAAGCGCTATAAAAAGCATGTAAAAGAAAAAAATGAATGTTTCCGCTTACATGAGTTGTTATGTTACATATTCTGACTTGTTGCTTGACAAGTAAATATGATATATTATCAGAAAATTAAGAAAAAGGTGATCCGCATGAAAACGACAGCAAAAAGCACGGCTGCGTGTCCGTTCTGCTCAGGTAAAGGGTATTTTCAATTGCTTCTTGGCGGCTCCGAAACATGTCCCTCCTGCCAGGGAAGCGGCAAAGAGAGACGCTGATTTTTCCAGACGTTGACTTTTTTACCGCCCTCGAGGTACACTGAAAGTGCTGTAGGGGGTGGATGTTTGTGATTAGTTTGCCGGTTGTCCTGATCTCAATCGTACTATTTTTTGTACTGTTTTTCGGCATAGGCTTTCTGTTGAACATGCTGCTTAGAATGTCGTGGATTATGGCTGTTGTCTATCCGATTGTATGCCTTTTCATTATCAGCAATAAAAAGATGATCAGTTACGTGCAGGCGCCGGGGGAATCCTTTCAAAGCCTGTTTCAGCGCATCATGTCATTAGCGGTTGCGGATGTCGTGATTTTGGCGGGCGGACTGGCGGGAGCCATCATGTCAGGCATTGCCATAAAGGCGCTCAGAAAAAGAGGATATCAAATGTTTTAAGCCGCTTTCTTATTCAAGAAAGCTTTTTTTGTGTCGCGGCGCTTTTTGTATAGCACCTCACCGAGTTGGGAACAATGACTCGGAGGAGAGTGATTTCAGATTGACGATAATCAGACGCGTATTCATGATCGTGCTCTTTTTGGGCGCATGCCATGCGACATACTTTTCCATAACCGGTGTTGAAGCAAAGGATCTGACAATTTGGATGACGGAACATCGCGGCGCCGTTTTGAAAAACATCGGCACTCCGTTTCAATCCTTACAGAATCAGCCGGAAAAGAAGGCATCAGGCAGGGTAAAGCCGCTGGAAGAAGCTTTTGACTGGGAACGCTATCCGTCACAAAAGGTGACGGCCACCGGTTATACCGCCGGAGCGGAATCTACCGGAAAATCTCCGGGTCATCCGCAGTACGGAATTACATATTCAGGCGTGAAGGTCAAACGCGATTTATATTCAACTGTTGCGGCCGATCCGTCTGTTTTCCCGATCGGGACGATTCTGTTTATACCGAATTACGGTTACGGGGTTGTCGCCGATACCGGCTCAAAAATTAAAGGCAGCCGCCTTGACCTCTACTTTGACACTGTCAAGGACGTCTATAACAATTGGGGCAAAAAAACACTTGAAGTCTACATTATTAAAAAAGGGAACGGCACAGTGACTGAGGACGAACTTGTAAAGCTGAACGAAACAAAGTCGCTGCAAGTGTTCAGAAATCAATACAAAACGGTAAAAGAATAAAAACGCTTCAGCATCCGCTGAAGCGTTTTTACATAAAGAAATAATCTAAAATCAATGTCAGCACAATACCGGTGACGCCGCCGAAGAACACTTCAATCGGCTGATGGCCGAGCAGCTCTTTCAATTTCTTCTGTTTTTCTTTCTCTTCCGCTTTCTGAAAGTCCTTCGCTTCGCTGACAAACCGATTAAAGTCGATGACCAGTTTATTAATGACTGTCGCCTGTTCACCCGCATGCCGCCTGACACCTGTAGCATCGAACATCGTAATGACGGCGAAAATCGCGGCGACTGCAAACAGGGGCGAGTCCAGTCCCTGTTCCAAAGCGATTCCGGTTGACAGCGCGGTGACGGCGGCGGAATGGGAGCTCGGCATGCCGCCGGTGCTCGTCACAAGAGACCAGTCAAGTTTTTTGGATACGATAAATTGAATAGGCACTTTTACAACTTGGGCAAAAATAATGGCGGCAAAACTCGCCAGTAAAGGAAAATTCATAAGTACATCCATATGCGACATCCTTTCTGTATCTGCTGATTCCGATCGTATCGAAAAACTGCAGAAAACGCCCTTAGTTTGGTAAAATAAAATCAATGAAAAATGTTTTTTCATTATACCACTTTACATAACAAATACCCACATAAGGAGTGTGTACTCATGTTTTATGCATCTGATCAACTGCGGCATCCCGAAACACTGGTCATCGGTCTTTTTCAAAAAAGCACGCTGAACGGATTTACGAAGGAATTGGATGTTAAATTGGACGGTCATCTGACCCAGCTGTTAAAGGATGGTGATGTGTCCGCCAAACGCAATCGTGTATCAAAAGTATACCCTCCGGCTGCGACCGGTATGAAACGTATTTATTTTATCGGCCTGGGAAGAGAAGCGGATTATTCGTTTGAAGATACGAAAGAATGTTTTGCACGAGTATTTCAGCAGATTCATCAAGATAAAAAACAGGAAGTATCCGTGTTGCTCGATACATTCGTCTCCGGGGAAGTGCCTGCCGCCGATGCCGCTCATGCGCTTTCGGAAAGCTGTCTGCTTGCGGTTTATGAGGTGCAGGATTATAAACATAAATCGAATGAGCCGGATCAGGAACTGAAATCAGTCTGCGCCGTGACCGAAGAAGACCTGAGGGAAGTGCAGGCCGGCCTGAACGTCGGCGCGGCATACGGCCAAGGGACGAATTCAGCCCGCACGCTTGTGAATATGCCGGGTAATATGCTGACGGCCACTGATTTGGCGTCATATGCCGCTGAGCTTGCGGCAAAATACGATTTCGAGTGTGAAATTTTAGAAAAAGATGAAATGGAAGAGCTCGGCATGGGCGGGCTGCTTGCTGTTAACAAAGGCTCATCCGAACCGCCGAAAATGATCGTTCTGAAGTATCAGGGCAAAGATCAGTGGGAAGACGTCATCGGCCTGGTCGGTAAAGGAATTACCTTTGATACGGGCGGATATTCAATTAAGCCGAAAACCGGCATCGTCGGCATGAAAAGCGATATGGGAGGGGCCGCCTCGGTATTGGGCGCAATGGAAATTATCGGCGAACTCCGGCCTGAACAAAACGTGCTCGCCGTCATACCGTCTACGGACAACATGATTTCGTCCGATGCTATGAAGCCTGATGACGTCATCGTCTCGCTCAGCGGAAAAACCATTGAGATCCTGAACACCGATGCGGAAGGGCGTCTCGTGCTTGCCGACGGCATCACATACGCCAAGCAGCACGGAGCCTCTGTCCTTGTAGACGTCGCAACGTTAACGGGCGGTGTCATTGTCGCCTTAGGGAACGAAATGACGGGCGCCATGACCAATCACGCCGCGTTTTATGAACAAGTGGCGGAATCGGCGAAAGAATCCGGCGAGCCGATCTGGCAGCTTCCGATTACAGAAAAGGATAAAAAACGGGTGAGAAACAGTCAGATGGCTGATTTGAACAATTCCCCGGGAAGAGAAGGCCACGCGATTATGGCGGGGACATTCCTTGGTGAATTCGCGGAAAACACGCCGTGGGTTCATCTCGATATTGCGGGAACCGCGACGGCGAATAAAGCGACATGCTTCGGCCCTGCCGGCGCAACAGGCGTCATGGCAAGGACGTTGGCTGTTTTGACTGAGCGGTTTACGCCCGAAAGATAACAGCATCCCGCTGCCTTGATGCAGCGGGTTTTTTGATTTCCAAAATCTTTAGTTGACTAAAGCGCAGAATGTATGTTAACTTTAATTATCTACTACATTAGCAAACTAAAGGATTTTTGGAGGGACTCATCAATGAATGCTGTTGTTGTCGCAGTATTGCTTATGCTCGTCTTAAGCTTGCTGCGTGTCAATATTATTATAGCTTTAATGATCGGCGCGCTTGCCGGCGGGCTGACCGGCGGCTTAGGCCTCGGAGAGACGGTGAAGGCTTTTACGGACGGTCTCGGCGGAAATGCCACCGTCGCGGTCAGCTACGCGCTGCTCGGAGCATTTGCCGCGGCGCTGACAAAGACGGGGCTTCCCGATGCAATGGTGGAAGCGTCTGTCAAACTAATCGGAAAAAAGGAAGATTCGCGGAAAAAAGCACTGTCAAAAGTGTTAATCGTACTGGTTATTTTAATCATATCCTGTTTCTCGCAAAACGTGGTGCCCGTTCACATTGCGTTTATTCCTGTATTGATTCCGCCGCTTTTAAAAATATTTAACGAACTTGAAATAGACCGCAGACTGATCGCGTGTGTGATGACATTCGGACTGACTGCGCCGTATATCGTTCTGCCTGTCGGATTCGGACAGATTTTCCAAGGGATGCTGAGAGATAATATGGCGTCAGCCGGTTTAAAGGTGCCGCTCAGTGATATCCCGTATGCTTTAATCATCCCGACGGCCGGGATGGTAGTCGGATTAATTTTATCCGTCATCGTCTTCCGGAAACCGAAGAAATATGAGACGAAGGAGATTGCCGGACTGTCGTCTTCTCCTTATACGAAAAAAAGCATTGCCATCGCCCTGATCTCCATTGCCGTGTCGCTTGCCGTTCAGCTCTATCTGTCACAAGTGCTCGGAGTGGAAGGTATGATCATGGGCGCGCTTGCCGGTTTGTTTACGCTGTTTATCAGCGGAGTCATGAAGCGCAATGAAGCGGATAAGCTGATCACGGACGGCATGATTCTGATGGCTTTTATCGGGTTTGTCATGCTTGTTGCGGCCGGTTTTTCAAATGTATTGAACAAAACGGGCGATGTGGCTTCCTTGGTCAAAGCATCAACAGGCTTTATCGGTCACAGTCAATCATTAGGCGCGCTCCTGATGCTGGTGGTCGGTTTATTAATCACGATGGGAATCGGATCATCATTTGCAACCGTTCCCGTCATTACGACCATATTTGTCCCGCTGTGCGCTCAGCTCGGATTCAGCCCGATGGCGACGATCGCCGTAATCGGAGCGGCCGCCGCGGTCGGTGATGCGGGTTCTCCTGCAAGTGACAGTACGCTCGGGCCGACGTCAGGCCTCAGCGCTGACGGACAGCACCACCACATTTGGGATACGTGCGTACCGACATTTATTTTCTATAACATTCCGCTTGTGATATTCGGGTGGATTGCCGCGCTTGTTCTGTAAAAAAGGCTCCCGGAAAGGGGAGCCTTTTTGTATGCTGAGAACATCTTACGCCGGATTTCTGCTGAACCCCGTCGCTTTATGAATAGACCTGTATACGGCAGGCGCGATAGATGCCAATAACAGTGCTAAAATGATATCTTTTATGAAAAACCATATCATGTAAAACCAGGCCATTCCGTAGCTGATCGGAGCATGAAGCCATAATTTCAGCGCAATATACGTATAGGTCGTGCCAATGATATAAATGACGGCGGTACCGATCAAAGAGGCCCATGCATAATGCAGGCGGCCGGGATTTTTTGTTTTTTCCAGCAGCCATCCGGCTGCAAATGCCGCCGGGATGTAAGCGAGAATAAATCCGCCGCTCTTTCCGATAAACGGCGCAAAGCCTGCTGAGAATTGAGCGAAAACAGGCGCCCCCGCGAGTCCGGCCAATGCGTATACCGTCATTGCAATGGCTGCCCGTCTGGCGCCGAGAAGCATCGCGGCTAACAGACAAAAAAAAGGCTGCAGCGATAACGGGATTCCCGCAACTTGCAAAAAAGGAGCCATTGATGTAATGTTGGCGCCGACGGCCATCAGGGCGGCAAACATGCCGATAAGCGCCATATCGCCCGCACGAAGGTTGCGTTGTTTCATTTGTTTTTCCCCCTTACACTTGTACCAGATTAGCGTAATCGAAGGGTGATTGATTGTCAACAAAGATTTAATACAGGTTTACTAAATGGAGGGAGCCATATGTTTTTCGGGAAAACGAGACAAACAAAACAGTCGGAACGGATTCCGCCAAATCAAAATGTCACAACGAAGTTTCCCGTGCTTCACGCCGGAAATGTTCCTTATTATGAAGATATGTCAAAATGGAATCTGCAAGTGTACGGGCTTGTTGACCGTCCTATGCTGTTAAGCTTTGAAGATATCAAAGCCTTTCCGGAAGCCGAAGTGAAAAATGATATTCATTGCGTCACGGGCTGGTCCCGTCTTGATAATATCTGGCAGGGAATACGCGCCAAAGACATCGCTGAGAAAGCGGGTGTGCACAAAGAAGCGGGATTCGTCATTCTGCACGCTGAAGAGGGCTGGACGGCCAACCTGCCGCTTTCTGATTTTACGCGGGAAACATCCTTGCTGGCATATGCGCATAACGGCGAGCCGTTAACGCCAGAGCACGGCTATCCGCTCAGAGGCGTTTTCCCCCATCTTTATTTCTGGAAAAGCGCAAAATGGCTGCGCGGCATTCAGTTCACAAAGGAAAACCACCCCGGCTTTTGGGAGAAAAACGGCTACCATATGAGGGGAGATCCATGGAAGAATGAGCGCTTTACATGGGATTAAGCCCCTATCCCTACATAGTTCTTAGGTACCTTATTGAAATAAGGTGCTTTTTTTATATCAAAAATCCATTGACTTTGTTTGGCAAAAAACCTATTATTTGAGGTGTCTTTTGATATTGAAAATCATTATCAATAAGGGTAGATAAAGCAATTGCCACAAAGGGGATGAACACATAATGGACGGAAAACAAATAAAGCGGGGTTTCGCGCCGGCCGGCCGATACGCGGTTCCGGGCACAGAAGTAAGAGAAATGCGCTCAAAAGGAGGCCGTACGTATCGTATCTTTGTCTCTTTACCTCAGGAAGAACCGCCTGCATCCGGCTTCCCTGTCATATACCTGCTCGATGCGAATTCCGTGTTCGGCACAATGGCCGAAGCTTTGCGGGTACAAAGCCGACGGCCTGAAAAAACAGGCGTTGTGCCGGCGGTGATTGTCGGAATCGGCTACCCGACAGATCAGCCGTTTTCCGCCGAACGGCACAGTGATTTTACGATGCCGCTTTCTGAATCAGAACTGCCGGTGCATCCGCACGGCGCGGCATGGCCCGAACAGGGAGGGGCGGAAGCGTTTCTGGAGTTTATAGAAGAAGAAGTAAAGCCCGCGATGGAGCGGGATTATCCGATCGACAGAGGCAGGCAGACGATTTTCGGCCATTCGCTGGGCGGTCTTTTTGTGCTGCAAGTGCTTTTGACGAGGCCGGACATGTTCCAGACCTATGTTGCGGGAAGTCCGTCAATTCATTGGAACAAGCGTTTTATTCAGGAAAACGCGGAACGTTTGTCAGACCGGCTCTCTGCGGAAAATCTTCAAGTCAGCGTATTGCTGGCTGCGGGAGAAATTGAAAAAACACATAAAAGCAGAATCCCGGAGCACGCAGAGGCGCTGTACTCTTTATTATCCGGATTTGAAGGTGATGGAGTCCGCGCTGAATACAGCGAGTTTGAAGGAGAGGGCCATATTTCTGTCCTGCCCGTTTTAATCAGCAGAGCCTTGCGTTTCTGCCTGAATCCGGGAGGGCCGCATACCCCGTATTCTCCCGCATGAGAAAAAACAGGCCCTTCGAACTAAATGCGGCTGATTCTAATTTTCTAATTGACTGCGTGTTTTGATTTGGATATGATTGTCTTGAATCATAATTGATAATGATAATCATTATCAATATAGAAAGGGAATGATAATATGGACGCATTGGGAATGAAAGGGAAAACGGCCGTTGTCACCGGCGCCGCTCAAGGCATCGGAGAAGCAACAGCGCTTGCCCTTGCTGAACAAGGCGTAAATGTGGCAGCTATAGATACAAATGAAGACCTGCTTCCCGGGCTAACTGACAGACTTCGGCAAAAAGGCGTGCAGGCGCAGAGGTTTGCCGCAGATGTATCTGACAGTGCGGCTGTCAATGATATCATCGCTGCCGTTGAACGTGACATGGGGCCTATTGAAATATTGGCGAACGTTGCGGGCGTGCTGCGGCCGGGTCCGGTGCAATCCCTCAGTGATGAAGATTGGGATCAAACATTTTCTGTTAATACGACCGGCGTATTTCATGTATCGCGGGCTGTCAGCCGGTACATGATGGAGCGTCAAAAAGGCGCCATCGTTACGGTCGGTTCGAATGCAGCCGGCGTTCCGCGTGCTTCCATGGCGGCTTATGCGGCGTCAAAAGCGGCTGCCGCCATGTTTACGAAATGCCTCGGACTGGAGCTTGCGGCCTATCATATCCGCTGCAACATCGTATCTCCCGGTTCAACGGAAACCGACATGCAGCGTGCGCTGTGGCGGGATGAAAACGGAGCACAGGACGTTATCAGAGGTTCGCTTGATACATATAAAACGGGAATTCCGCTTCAAAAGCTGGCAAAGCCTTCTGATA
Source organism: Bacillus sp. JK106 (assembly GCF_053663355.1). Lineage (NCBI taxonomy): Bacteria > Bacillati > Bacillota > Bacilli > Caryophanales > Bacillaceae > Bacillus > Bacillus sp. JK106. The sequence continues at coordinate 940,045 of NZ_JBSJQC010000001.1, forward strand.
TTGCAAATGCCGTTTTGTTTCTGGCCTCTGAACAGGCAAGCCATATCACGATGCATGATTTATGCGTGGATGGCGGCGCTACTTTAGGCGTTTGATGTAACGAGAAGGAGGGATAATCATGACAAATCAACATGTATTGACGGAAGTGTCTGCAAAAGAGGTGCTGGACGCTTACAAGCCCGGGGCGTTCTTTTTAGCTTCCCCGAAAAGTACGCTCCTTGCAGAAGGTGTGTTTGCAAAAGTGCCGGATGCAGACGCGGAGAATCAGCTGGACTCACTGCCTGAACGTGTGAGACAGACGCTTCTTGAGGCAAAGCAAGCCGGCATCAAACATCCGATTGCGGCCGGCGCCATTCCTTTTGACGGCAGAAAAGCTTCCCGGCTTTTTGTACCGAAGAATGTCCATACGGCAGGCCCGCTTTCGTTTGCGGAATCTTCCGCAGAAAAGCCGCAATCCAATACATATGACATCCGCCCTGTTCCGGAGCCTGAGGGCTTTATGAGCGGTGTGGAACAAGGCGTATTCAACATTACGGACGGCCCGCTCAGCAAAATCGTGCTGTCAAGGACACTTCATCTGACCGCTGAAAAGGATATCGACATTCCTCAGGCCGTCAAGCATTTGGCGCAGCACAACCCGCGCGGCTATACATTCGCTGCCGATGTGACGGGAACGTCAGAAACAAGAAAAACGCTTTTCGGCGCAAGTCCTGAACTGCTGCTGTCCAAAAACGGAACATCGATTCTGTCCAATCCGCTGGCAGGTTCCAGACCTCGCAGCACAGATCCCGCCGAGGATCAGAGAAGAGCGGAAGAACTGCTGCAATCAGCAAAAGATCTGCATGAACATGCCGTAGTCGTGGCCGCCGTGGCCGCCGCCCTAAAACCGTTCTGCCGTGTGCTTGATGTGCCGGAAAAACCGTCACTCATTAAAACTGAGGCGATGTGGCACCTGTCCACCGAGGTAAAGGGAGAGCTGCGTGATCCGTCAACGACATCACTTGAGCTGGCCATCGCCCTGCATCCGACGCCCGCGGTATGCGGAACGCCGACGGATGCGGCGAGAGAAGCGATTCAGGATATTGAACCGTTTGACCGCAATTTCTATACGGGAATGGCGGGCTGGTGTGATGCTGAAGGCGACGGAGAATGGATTATCGCACTCCGCTGCGCCGAAGCGGAAACAAGGTCTCTCCGGCTCTTTGCGGGTGCCGGGATTGTCGCCGGATCAAAACCGCAGGATGAATTGGACGAGACATCGGCGAAATTCCGCACTATGCTCCGGGCGATGGGGCTTTACCAAGATGAGTTGTAAAAAAGGAGGGAACGGATCGTGCTGACTGGATTTACGCCATGGCCGGAAGAATGGGCTGACAAATACCGAAAAGACGGCTGCTGGAAGGGTGAGACGTTCGGAGGAATGCTGAAAGAGCGTGCGGCTTTATACGGAAATCAAACTGCCGTGACGTGTAAAGATGTACATTGGACCTACAAAGAATTAGATGAAAGGGCCGATCGTTTAGCGGCGGGGCTGCATAAGCTCGGAATTCAAAAGGAAGACCGCGTTGTCGTGCAGCTGCCGAATATCGCTGAGTTTTTTGAAGTGATTTTCGCGCTGTTCCGTCTCGGAGCACTGCCCGTTTTCGCGCTGCCTTCTCATAGAAGCAGTGAGATTACGTATTTCTGCGAGTTTGCAGAGGCGAAAGCATACATCATTCCTGATACGCATTCAGGTTTTGATTACAGGGCGCTGGCCAGACAGGTGAAAGACAAATTTCCGGATTTGGCGTATGTCATTGTGGCCGGCGAAGCTGAAGAGTTTCAGGAACTGAGCAGCCTGCATAGAGAGCCTGTTCAGCTGGAAGAGGTAAGCCCGGCGGAAGTCGCCTTTTTACAGCTTTCAGGAGGCAGTACGGGGCTGTCCAAGCTGATTCCGCGAACACACGACGATTACATATACAGTTTGCGCCTCAGCGCGGAAATATGCGGCTTGGATCATCACAGCGTTTATTTGGCCGCTCTGCCGACAGCGCATAATTATCCGCTCAGCTCGCCCGGTGTGCTGGGAACTTTATATGCCGGAGGCCGGGTTGTTCTGTCACCGACGCCGAGTCCGGATGACTGTTTCCCGTTAATTGAAAAAGAACGTGTCACGATTACAGCGCTCGTCCCGCCGCTTGCGATGGTGTGGATGGACGCATCCGGTTCGCGAAGTGATGATTTATCAAGCCTTCAAGTGCTGCAGGTGGGAGGCGCCAAATTCAGTGCTGAGGCGGCCCGCCGCGTAAAGAGCGCTTTCGGATGCACCCTTCAGCAGGTTTTCGGAATGGCGGAAGGATTGGTGAATTATACGAGACTGGATGATCCTGAAGAGATCATTGTCAATACGCAAGGCAGACCGATGTCACCTTTTGATGAGGTCAGGGTTTTAGACGATGACGGGCGGGATGTCGCCCCCGGGGAAGCGGGACATTTGTTTACACGCGGCCCTTACACGATTCGCGGATATTATAAAGCGCCTGAACATAATGAAAGATCATTCACAGCCGACGGATTTTATCAGACCGGCGATATCGTCAAACTGACGGCGGACGGCTATATCATCGTCGAAGGACGTGCGAAAGATCAAATCAACCGGGGCGGTGAAAAAATAGCCGCTGAGGAGGTGGAAAATCACCTTCTTGCGCACCCTGCCGTTCATGATGCGGCCATGGTTTCAATGCCGGATGATTTCCTTGGAGAGCGATCCTGTGTGTTCGTCATCCCGAAAGGAGAAGCGCCGAAACCGGGAGAGCTGAAAGCATTTTTACGTGAGCGCGGATTGGCGGCATATAAAATCCCCGACCGGATTGAATTTATCGCTTCTTTCCCGAAAACCGGCGTCGGCAAGGTCAGTAAAAAGGATCTTCGCGAAACGATCGCCCAAAAAGTAAAGCCGGCTGAAATCAAACAATCTTAAAAAAAGGAAGTGTTTACATTGGCTATACCGTCTATTCCCGCATATGCGCTGCCGACAGCGTCAGATATGCCTGAAAATAAAGTATCGTGGACGCTGAATCCGAAACGCGCGGTGCTTCTGATCCATGACATGCAGAATTATTTCGTCGATGCTTTTGCGAAAGGTGAGGCTCCGATCACGGAGGCGGCTCAGAATATCAAGAAAATAAAAGAGCAATGCAAAGCGCTCGGCATTCCGGTGGTGTACACCGCGCAGCCGGGCAGCCAAGACCCGGCGGACCGCGCGCTGCTGACGGATTTTTGGGGACCGGGGCTGAAAAGCGGGCCTTATGAAGAAAAGGTCATTCCGGAGCTTGCCCCGGATGATCAGGACATAGTCCTCACAAAGTGGAGATACAGTGCGTTTAAACGGACGAATCTCCTTGACATCATGCGTGAAAGCGGCAGAGACCAGCTCATGATTACGGGAATTTATGCACACATCGGCTGTCTCGTCACAGCCTGTGAAGCATTTATGGATGATATCCAAAGCTTCTTTATCGGAGACGCCGTTGCTGATTTTTCTTCAGAAAAACATAAGATGGCCATCGAATATGCGTCTCAGCGCTGCGCTTACACGGCTTTGACAAACGAAGTGCTGGAGCTGCTGGGCGGCGCGCCGGTTTCTGAAGGAGAAGGGAAGACTTCCGCCGTATTGACAAAAGACCGGGTGCGGGAACAAATTGCGGCGATTCTTCAAGAATCACCGTCTGATATTCAGGATCATGAAGACCTGCTGGACAGAGGCCTTGACTCCGTCAGAATCATGAGCCTTGTCGAACAATGGCGCCGTGACGGAGCTGAAGTGACGTTTGTGGAACTGGCGGAGAACCCGACGCTGGAAGAGTGGTGGAGACTTCTTTCTTCCCGATCTCAAAAAGTCTTGCCGAACGCAGATTATTTATAAAGGGAGAGAATAGAATGCATGATACACAACAGCTGCCTCTGACAGGCGCACAGGCCGGTATCTGGTTTGCGCAGCAGCTTGATCCTGATAATCCGATTTACAATACAGGCGAGTACGTTGAGATAAACGGCGCGATCGATGTGAACATATTTAAAACCGCTCTCGAACGCGTGCTGACGGAAGCTGCGTCATTACACGCCCGCTTCGAAGAGGGAGCAGACGGGCCGAAGCAGATCATCAATCCTCCATTTGAGGCTGCGATCGATGTCATAGATGTGAGTTCAGAAGCTGATCCGAAGCAGGCCGCACTCAGACTCATGCAGACAGATTTGGCTGAGCCCGTCGATATGGCGGACGGGCCTTTGTTCCGCGACATTTTATTTCAGGCGGGACCGGAACGCTTTTTCTGGTATCAGCGCATTCACCACATTGCGATAGACGGCTACGGTTTTTCACTGCTGGCACGGCGTACGGCGCAAATGTACACCGCAATACGGGAAGGACGTCCGGATAACGGGCGCTCCTTCGGCTCTTTGAAGGAGCTGGTAAAAGAGGAACAAGAATACCGCGCGTCTGATCAATTCCTGAAAGATCGGGAGTTTTGGATGGAGAAATTTGCGGATGAACCTGATGTCGTCAGTTTGGCAGAAAGAGCGCCGAGAACGTCAACAAGCTTTCGGAGAAGCACGGCTTATCTTTCTGAAACGGCTTTGCAGCATGTAAAAGCGATTCCGAACTGGCATGAAGCCGTCACAGCCGCAGCGGCGGTATATGTCCACCGGATGACAAACGCAGGGGATATCGTGCTCGGTTTACCGATGATGGGGCGGATCGGCTCAATTTCACTGAATATTCCGAGTATGGTCATGAATCTTCTGCCTTTGCGGCTTTCTCTCCGACCGGATATGAATTTTCATGAGGCCGTCAGCCAAGTGGCAAAAGAAATCCGAAACATTCGGCGCCATCATAAATACCGCCATGAAGACATGCGCCGCGACCTTAAATTGCTCGGAGAAAATCGCAGGCTGTTCGGCCCGCAAGTCAATGTGATGCCGTTTGATTACGCGCTTGATTTCGCCGGAGCGCCAGGCACCGTCCATAACTTATCAGCCGGGCCCGTTGATGATTTGTCAATTAACGTTTACGACAGAGCGGACGGAAGCGGAATGCGTGTGGACTTTGATGCGAATCCGGAAGTGTACAGCGCTGAAGATATTGAAAACCATCAAAAACGATTCCTGCTTCTGCTGGAATCCGCTGTGAAAGACCAGACACAAAAAATCGGCACACTCAACATTCTGCCTGAAAGTGAACGTCTCTGCGTACTGGAAAGCTGGAATGACACGCGCAAGGCCGGGAAGCAGAAAAGTCTGCCGGAGCTGTTTTACGAACAGGCCGTAAAAACACCGGACCGGCCGGCAATCATCACCGAAAACGAAGAGCTCAGCTATGCCGAATTGAACAAGCGCGCGAACCAGCTTGCCGGCATGCTAAAGGAAAAGGGGCTCGGACCGGAACAATTTGCCGCTTTGCTGCTTCCGCGGTCACAGGAGTTGGCCGTGAGCATGCTGGCCGTTTTGAAAACGGGAGCCGCATACCTGCCGCTTGATCCTGATTTTCCTTCTGAGCGGATCACATACATGCTCAAAGATGCACAGCCTGCATGCCTGATTACAACGATGGACTTATCCGGCCGCATGCCGGAAGACAGTGATGCAAAAAGGATCATTCTCGATGACACGGATACGGTAAAAACCGTTGCCGCTCAAAATGCTGACTGTCCCGCTCAGGCGGAATGTTCGCCTTTGCACCCCGCTTATATCATATATACATCGGGTTCAACGGGCAAACCGAAAGGCGTAGTCGTGACATTAAAAAGCGTAAGCAATTTCCTCTTATCCATGCGGGAAATGTTCCCGCTCGGCGCACAAGACCGCCTGCTTGCCGTTACGACTGCGGCGTTTGATATTTCCGGACTTGAGCTCTTCCTTCCGCTCATCAGCGGGGCGGGGTGCGTCATCGCACGTAAAGAGACGATTCAGGAACCGCGGGCGCTTGCGCACATGATTCACTCATACGGTATTTCAATCATGCAGGCAACGCCGACATTGTGGCATTCATTAGTCACCAATGAACCGGATTCCCTCCGGGCGCTGCAGGTGCTTGTCGGAGGTGAGGCGCTTCCGAACGCGCTTTTGCATGCTCTGCTTGAATCAGGCTGTACGGTGACAAATCTGTACGGGCCGACTGAAACAACAATCTGGTCGGCCGCACAGCCGCTTGCAAAAGGCCATACAGGGGCGCCTCCGATCGGAAAGCCGATTTGGAACACGCGGGTATACGTGCTGGACGCCGCATTGCAGCCAGTCCCGCCGGGAATTGCGGGCGAGCTTTATATAGCGGGCGAGGGGCTTGCCAGAGGTTATTATAACCGTCCTGATTTAACAGCTGAAAGATTCATTGCCGATCCATACGGACCCGCGGGCGCGAGGATGTACCGGACGGGAGATCTCGTGCGCTGGCGTGAGGACGGCTCGCTTGATTATATCAGCAGAGCCGATCACCAAATTAAAATCCGCGGGTTCCGGATAGAATTAGGAGAAATTGAGTCAGTGCTGTCGAAATACCCGGGTATTTCGCAGGCCGCCGTCATTGTCCGTGAAGACCAGCCGGGAGATAAGCGGCTGGCGGCTTATGCTGTCGCGGATCAGCCCCTTGATATCGGCGGACTCCGTGAATATATGGGCGAAAGCCTGCCGGATTATATGGTGCCGGGCGCGTTTGTACAGCTGAAAGAATTGCCGCTGACGCCGAATAAGAAGCTCGATCGCAGCGCTCTGCCTGCACCTGATTTTTCCGCTGTCCTGTCTGACAGAGGGCCGCGGACGCCGCAGGAAGAAATATTATGCGATCTGTTTGCCGAAGTTCTCGGTCTCGCGCGGGTCGGAATTGATGACGGGTTCTTTGAATTGGGCGGACATTCGCTCTTAGCCGGACGCCTGATGAGCCGGGTCCGGGAGACGATGGGCGCAGAGCTTGGCATCGGCCGTCTGTTTGATACGCCGACCGTTGCCGGGCTCGCCGCACAGCTTGACACCGCAAAGAGTGCGCGGCCTAAGCTCAAGCCGTTTGACCGGCCGGAACATATCCCGCTGTCATTTGCGCAGCTGCGTCTTTGGTTTCTCTACTGTCTTGAAGGGCCGAGCCCGACTTACAACATTCCGGTGATTGTCCGCATGTCAGGCAAGCTTGACCAATCAGCGCTGAAACACGCCTTTTACGATGTTGTCAGCCGTCATGAAAGCCTGCGCACCGTTTTTCCGGAAAATAAGGGATCATCTCATCAGCTCATTTTACCTGCTGAAGAAGCCCGCCCTGTGTTTACAGTGACACGAGCAGACAAAAACGAGCTCCAAGACATGCTTGCCGCTGCGGCACGATACCGGTTTGATCTTGCTAAAGAGCCGGCCGTCCGTGCTGAGCTGTTTGATCTTGGTGACGGCGAATATACGCTGATGGTTCTCCTGCATCACATCGCAGGCGACGGCTGGTCCTTGAATCCGCTCATGCGTGACTTATCCATAGCCTATATCGCCCGGCAAACAGGTGAAAAAGCAGAATGGGCGCCGCTGGCGGTTCAATATGCTGATTATGCGCTTTGGCAGCAGCAGCTTTTAGGCAGCGCGTCTGATTCTGAGAGCTTAATTGCGCGCCAGCTGGATTTCTGGAAGAAAACGCTTGAAAATGTACCCGATCAGCTGGAGCTGCCGTCTGATTTTCCGCGTCCCGCTGAATCAAGCTACAGGGGCGGCGTCATTCCGGTCAACATCGGCCAAGAGCTTCATGCCCGTCTTCTCTCACTAGCCAGAAATCAGCGCGTAAGCCTGTTTATGGTGCTTCAATCAGGGCTTTCCGCACTGCTGACCCGGCTCGGGGCGGGAACCGATATTCCGATCGGCAGTCCGATAGCCGGCCGCAGTGATGACGCATTAGGAGACCTTGTGGGTATGTTCATTAATACACTCGTACTGAGAACCGATACCTCTGGCGATCCGAGCTTTTGTGAGCTTCTTGAAAGGGTCAGGGAAATGAATCTCGCAGCATATGAACATCAGGACGTGCCGTTTGAACGTCTCGTGGAAGAATTGAATCCGGTTCGCTCCCGGTCAAGACATCCGCTGTTCCAAGTGATGCTCGCATTCCAAAATACGCCTGACCCTGTACTCAGTCTTCCTGATATGGAAACAAGCCTGCAAATCAGCAGTGTCGGATCGTCCAAATTTGATTTGACGCTGGAATTGGCTGAACAGCGCCATGACGACGGCACGCCTGCCGGTATTGATGGCCTGCTGGAGTTCAGTACGGACTTATTCAGAAAAGAAACGGCTGAAGCACTTGCCGGACGCCTGCTTCTTTTGCTCGAAGATGCCGCATCACATCCGGATAAACCGATCGGAAGCTTAACCATTCTTTCTGATGAAGAGCGCCGGAAGCTTTTGCCGGTTAAACAGGCAAAACAGCATATTCAGCCTCGGCAGACACTGCCTGAACTGTTTGAAATACAGGCCGCCGCAAAATCGGATGAAACGGCGGCAGTATTTGAAGAGAGCGGACTCACTTATCAAGAGCTGAATGAAAGAGCCAATCAGCTCGCCCACATGATGATTGCCCGCGGCGTCGGCCCGGAGCAGTTTGTCGCACTGGCGCTGCCGCGTTCTTTAGATATGATTGTCGGGCTGTTAGCCGTCCTGAAGACGGGGGCAGCGTATTTGCCGCTTGATCCTGATTATCCCGCGGACCGCATCGCTTTTATGTTACATGATGCCAAGCCTGTATTTATGCTCACCAATCGTGAAGGCGCAAGTAAGCTCTCTGGCGAAAACGGCATGCCGGCCTTCATCCTGGATGATCCGCAGAATAAGGAAACACTTCGGCAATATGCCGTCACGAACCCTGAGAATGCCGACCGGATTCGTCCGCTGTCACCGCTTCACCCGGCCTATGTCATTTACACGTCGGGATCAACCGGTGTGCCGAAAGGTGTCATCATTCCGCACAGCAATGTTATCCGGCTGTTTGAGTCGACGCGGCATTGGTATCACTTTAATTCTGATGATGTGTGGACGATGTTTCACTCCTACGCTTTCGATTTCTCTGTCTGGGAAATATGGGGGCCGCTGCTTCACGGCGGACGTCTCGTCGTCGTGCCGCATGACATCAGCAGATCGCCGGAAGCGTTTCTGCATCTCCTCGTGAAAGAGCGAGTGACCGTACTTAACCAAACGCCGTCAGCGTTTTACCAGCTGATGCATGCGGAAAAAGAACACAAAGAGCTGGGGCGTCAGCTCGCACTCAGATATATCATCTTCGGCGGCGAGGCGCTTGAGCTGAGCCGGCTTGAGGATTGGTACAGCCGCCACGCGGACAATCAGCCGGTGCTTGTGAACATGTACGGCATTACGGAAACGACGGTGCACGTCAGTTACCTTGAATTAGACAAAAACATTGCCGAACTGAGAGCAAACAGCCTCATCGGCTGCGGCATTCCTGATCTGAACGTATATGTGCTTGATGACCGGCTGGAGCCTGTGCCTCCGGGCATCACGGGCGAAATGTATGTTGCCGGAGGGGGCGTAGCACGAGGCTACTTAGGGCGGCAAAGTCTGACCGCCGAACGCTTTGTGGCTGATCCGTACGGCCCGCCGGGAACGAGAATGTACCGGACGGGGGATTTAGCCCGTCTGCGGACGGACGGTTCTCTTGATTATATGGGCAGGGCGGACCACCAGATTAAAATCCGCGGCTTCCGGATTGAATTGGGAGAAATCGAAGCGGTTCTCGTCAAACATCCGGATGTCGAGGATGCCGCCGCAGTCGTCCGTGAAGACCGGCCGGGAGATAAACGGCTGGCCGCCTACCTTGTCCGATCTGCCGGCAGCACCTTGGACACTGGGGACGTGCGCCGGTTTGCCGAAGAAAGCCTGCCGGATTACATGATTCCGTCAGCTTTTGTCCAAATGAATGAACTGCCGCTGACACCGAATGGAAAGCTTGACCGAAAAGCGCTCCCTGCGCCTGACTTCCAAACGGAGGTCACCGGCCGGGGACCGAGAACGCCGCAGGAAGAAATGCTGTGTGAGCTGTTCGCAGAGGTGCTTCATCTGCCGCGTGTCGGTATTGATGACAGATTTTTTGATTTAGGCGGCCATTCTTTGCTTGCGGTTCATTTAATGAGCCGTATTCGGGAAGCGATGGGAGCCGAGCTCAGTATCGGAACATTATTTGAAGCTCCTACGGTGGCAAGCCTTGCTGAAAGACTTGAGTCAGGAACGGGCACAAGCGCGCTTGATGTTCTTCTTCCGCTCAGAACGGCAGGAGAAGAAACACCGTTGTTCTGTGTCCATCCGGCCGGCGGTCTCAGCTGGTGTTATGCCGGGCTGATGTCTTCTTTAGAGGCTGATTATCCGATATACGGCTTACAGGCGAGAGGCATCGGAAAAAAAGAACCGCTTCCGCAAAGCTTAGATGACATGGCGGCGGATTATATTGAAAAAATCCGCACCGTGCAGCCGAAAGGGCCGTACCGTCTGCTCGGCTGGTCTCTCGGAGGGAATGTCATTCAGGCCATGGCGACACAATTACAGAGCCGGGGCGAAGAGGTTTCGCTTTTGGTGATGCTTGACGCGTATCCGAATCATTTTCTGCCGATAAAAAATGCGCCTGATGACGAGGAAGCCGTCATTGCGCTGCTTGCCCTGGGAGGGTACGACCCGGACAGCCTCGGGGATCAGCCGCTTGATTTTGACACCGCGCTGACCATTCTCCGCCGTGAGGGGAGCGCATTAGCCAGCCTGGACGAGTCAGTGATGATGAATCTGAAAGACACGTACGTTAATTCTGTCGGGCTGTTAGGAACATACAAGCCGAAGCCGTTCCACGGAGATGTGCTGTTCTTCAGATCCACGATTATTCCGGAGTGGTTTGACCCGATTGAGCCGGATACTTGGAAACCGTATATTACGGGGAAAATCGAGCGGTATGACCTAGACTGCCGCCATAAAGATATGTGCCAGCCGGGCCCGCTTGCCGACATCGGCGCGATTCTGGCAGAGAAATTAAACGGACGGCGTACAGTCCGGTAAAGAAAGGAAAGAGATGATATGACAAATCCATTTGAACGGGAAGACGGTTCATACCATGTGCTCGTCAATGCTGAAGGCCAGTACTCACTGTGGCCGGCCTATCTGGATGTGCCGGACGGCTGGGAAACCCGCCTGACGAATGAAACCCGCCCCGTTTGTCTCGAATATATTGAAACAAACTGGCGTGATATGAGGCCGGAAAGCCTGAAGCGGGCCGAAGCCGCTAAAATGTAATAAGAAAAGCCTGCCGTTATCTCGGCAGGCTTTTTATGCGGACATCAGCCGTTAAGCTGTGTATGATCACAAAATGTATAAGGGTGGCCTTCTTCATCCGTGCACCATGACTGAGACAGAAAAGCCAAAAAGACCGCGGCCCACTGGTCTGCAAACTGGATTAAAATACCGCCGTCGTGCCACGTTCCGTTATCCTTCTTCCAGCGTGTATCAATTGGGTTTCCCTGATTCATATGAATATTATGCATGCCGTTTGTCGGCTTGAAACCGAAAATCTTATCAGCGCCCGGCTCCGGCCCGAATTTAGAGCCGTAAATATAGACGGTGGCTTTTTCTGATTTGGCTTTTTGCATGTACGTCTCAATAAAGTCATTTAAGTCATTATCCGGACCGGTGACTTCATGCGGGAGGGGCACCATGTTCTGGGGATCAAACAATCCGCCGCGGACATAATCCAGCGCCAGCTCACGGCTGGTTTCATCAATTGGGGTATATCCATACGGAATGTTCGGCAGCAGGGTGATCGCGCTTGCGTCAAAATGATCGCGTGCCGCATACAGAACCTCTGATTCTTTTGAACTTGACATGACATTGATCGCGCAGCGATAGCGCGTATCAGGCTCGCCTAGCACCTCGACTTGAAAATGCGGAGAATCATCATCTGTTTCCCTTCTCATATCTAACACAGTGCCTTTTAATACACCATAGTGCTGAACAGCCATATGAATCCTCCTTTTTCTTCCGGGATATGAATTGATATTCGAGACAGGGGGCCGTTTTTCCTTTTATGAGAAAGGAAAAAGACAGCCCGCTGATCAGGCTGTCCTCTTCATATCTATTAAGCTTTTGCAGCCGAACCTTGCATTGCTTTTTCAGCAGGCACGTAGTCATAGCCTAAGTCTCTGGCTACCGCTTCATACGTGACATGTCCGTTAGCCGTATTTAAGCCCGCTTTAAGCGCAGGGCTGTCTGCAATGGCTTGTGCCGCGCCTTTATTGGCGATTTGAAGCGCGTAAGGAACGGTTACATTCGTTAATGCGAGCGTAGACGTACGCGGTACGGCGCCCGGCATATTGGCGACAGCGTAGTGAACGACGCCGTGTTTTTCGTAAGTCGGATTATCGTGGGTTGTAATATGATCGACGGTTTCCACAATGCCGCCCTGATCGATGGCAACATCAACAATGACGGAACCCGGTTTCATTTGTTTAACCATTTCTTCCGTAACGAGAGTCGGCGCTTTGGCTCCCGGGATGAGCACGGCGCAGATCAGAAGATCCGCTTCCGCGATGGAATCTGCAATATTTACAGGGTTTGACATCAATGTTTTAATCTGATGCCCGAAAATATCATCAAGCTGACGCAGGCGGTCTGCGTTCAAATCGATCATTGTCACATCGGCACCGAGTCCGACAGCCATTTTCGCGGCATTTGTTCCGACACCGCCCCCTCCGATGATCGTGACTTTTCCGCGGGATACACCCGGTACGCCGGCTAATAAAATTCCTTTTCCGCCCTTTGGTTTTTCAAGAAACTGTGCTCCGATCTGCGCGGCCATTCTGCCGGCCACTTCGGACATCGGCGTAAGCAGCGGAAGGGAACGTCCGTCCGTTACCGTTTCGTACGCGATAGCTGTCACGCCTTTTTCTGTAAGCGCTTTAGCTAATTCCGGCTCTGCGGCTAAATGAAGGTAAGTGAACAAGACCAGACCTTGACGGAAATACGCATACTCTTCAGCCAGCGGTTCTTTTACCTTCATGACCATTTCCGCATCCCATACTTGCTTTCTGTCCTCCAGAATTTCCGCCCCTGCTGATACATAATCTTCATTTGTAAAGCCGCTTCCGAGTCCGGCTCCGGATTCCACAAGAACCCGATGGCCGTTTCCGATAAGCTGTGAAACGCCTCCAGGTGTTAATGCCACTCGATTTTCATTGTTTTTGATTTCTTTTGGAACCCCGATAATCATGTCTGTTTCCCCCAATGTTTGTGTGATGCTTCAAGTGTAGCGCGATTTTTGCGAAAATTCTTTGTTTGAAACAGAAAATAAAAAAACACGGATTTGTGAAATTTCACGAACCCATGCTGCGAAGTTTGATATCCAGGTAAATCGTAAACTTCTCATTCACATTTTTTAAGTCGATTTCTGCGATCTGGCTGATTCTTTTCAGCCTGTAATTCAATGTATTGACATGGATGTTAAGCGCTTTAGCGGCGGTGTTGACGTTGCTGTCGGCATCAATAAAATGTTCGAGCGTTTTTACCATATCGGCTTGGTGCTCCCTGTCATACTGCTCAAGCTTTGACAGGGAATAGTTCATATAGCCGCTGTGCTTGCGTTTTTCATCCAACACATCAAGGTACTGATAAATGCCGAGTTCAGAAAAGCTGAAAAGGTGTTTGGTTTCTCTCACAAACCGTTCTTTCGCTTTTAATACGGAGAGCGCTTCCTGATAGGAGCGGTAAACGTAAGAAATCGATTCGTAAATACCGCCGATCGCAATCGACGCATCCTCAATTTTATATCGTTCCTTCAGCTGTTTTTGAATATGAAGAGCGAAGTGCTTTAAATCTTTAAAAGGCTGATCGGTTTTCGGCGCGGCTAATAAGATTAATTCATTTGAATCAACAGTCGCCAGCATGACATGAATCTGCTGTGTCGTTTCCTGCAAATATTGCAGCTGCTGTTCCGTCTTTTCAGTCAGCTCATCATGTAAACGGATGATCATGACGCTGAACACGGACGGCAGCGCCATTCCGAGCTTATGAAACCCTTCGGCCATCTCGGCTTCCTGATAGATATGGCCGGTCAGCATTTTCCAAAAAAACTCCTGGCCCCGCTCTTCGATTTTCGTTTTGCGGATCTGCAGGTGCAAAAGCTTGTTCCGCACCGCTTTGGCGGCCAGCTGAAGTGTCTTCAGATCTTCGTCATTGAGCTTTTTTTTGATCTCAAGCGCCCAAATAAATCCGAGAACCTGACTGTTTTTCCAGATGGAAATCGCCACGCGGTTGCTTAGGCCCACCTCGTCAATTTCTTTCACTTTGATCGGCTGGTCCGTTTTTAAAAGGGCCGGAATGGTTCCGTCTTTCCACAGTTTGTTGATGACTTTTTCCGGCACCCTTCGCCCGATAATCGTCGACGTCCGGGCCGGATCTGTACAATCGCTGTGCGTGCTGTATGCAAGCAGTTTATGATTAACGTCTTCTATTGTAATGGGGCATTGAAGAACTTCACTGATATGGTCGGCAACATCTTCAAGTCTGTCGAAACTGTACTTAAATGGATCCTTTGGATTGGTCATCTGTATCCCTACTTTTTCATAGCTTCATATCTTGATCTTACCATCTTGCTTTTCAGACTGAAAGGCATCTTTGCAGGGAAATAGACTAGGACAATAAGATCATTCAGTGAAAACGAAAATAATAAGAAAATCATACTATCGTATTTACAAAATGTGTAAATATGACGAAAAATCCAATATATCATAAGACTCATTTTGTAAAATTAAAACAGATTTGTTTGACTGTGCCGATTGGTTGTTTTTATAATAATGACGTTCAAAAAATAAGTGAATTAGCCCATATTTAGGCTGATGACACAGGAGGGTATAAGGAATATGTCTGGATTAATTCGTGTCACACCCGAAGAGCTAAGAGCGATGGCTAAGCAATATGGCGTTGAAAGTCAGGAAGTCATGAATCAGGTTGACCGCCTGAACCGCATGATTTCTGATTTGAAAGGCATGTGGGAAGGTGCTTCAAGTGAAGCATTCGCGGATCAATATGAGCAGCTGAAACCTTCATTTATTAAAATGTCTGAATTGCTTCAAGATGTGAATCATCAGCTCGATCAAACGGCAAATACGCTTGAGTCTACCGACCAAGATATCGCTAACCAAATTCGCGGATAATAAGATGAATGAAGAAACGGAGCGCCTGATTCAATCAAGAAGACGGCGCTCTTTCTATGTAAGGGTGATATGAATATGTATATCGATATTACAATAGATTTAACACATTATAACGGCAGCGTCTTCGATCTCAGATTGTCAGATTACCATTCTGTGAAAAAAGTCATTGATATTGCCCGGCAGGCTCAGCATGTATCCGTTCCGCCGCGTGAAGGCTATTGGATCAGAGTGGTCAATAAAGAAACGGTTTTTTCCGGAGAACAAAAGCTATCTGACTGCGGCATTACGAACGGAGACCGCCTTGAAATTTTATGAAAGGACATGGTGGAATGACAGGTCATAACAGATCTTATTTAGAAACAGAATTAGACGCCGTCCGGGAAGAAACCGAATCAGGCTTCACGTTCACCTTCCAGCGGGAAAAAATCAAGCTTCTTGACGGGCTGGAAGCGAATGTGATTAAAGATGCCGATCCTTTTTTTCAAAAAGAGGTCTCAGTTTCAGAAGACGAAGTAACCATCACAATCAAACCTCCTTCTTCTTATCAGGCTTTCCGCTATATAAAAGGAAAAGATAAAAAAAGCAGGTGGCAATTTGCCTACCGTCTCGTCCAAGCCGTGAAACAGCATAAGCTGAAACGTCTCAATCTGATTGCCGCCCCTGAAAATATCGTGTTTGATAAAGCGCTGACGCCTTACTTTCTTCATTACGGCGTAAAGGAGAGCCTTCCGCCTTATGAGGAAGATAGAGAGAGGGTGTTAAAAGAGCTCAAAGCCTGTGCGGCGCTTGCAGCTGACGGGGCGTACACCTTCGATGAATATTTGAAGTACAAGGAGACGCTTCATTTCTCTCCTGAGGTGAAAAGCGTGTTAGAGGCGGAGACGATTGAAGAACTGGAAGAAGCCATTCAAACCGCAATCGATTCCCTCGAAGAAAGGGACAAGACATACATAAAACTGCCGAAAAAGAAATGGAAAATCCAAAGATACGCCGGTCTGGCGCTTGCCGTCCTCCTTGTGCCGGCACTTCTTTACTCCTTATACGTTCTGTTTTTCGTCCAGCCGAAGCAAGAGGCAATTACGGAAAGCAACCGCTATTTTTTAAATCAGCAGTACAGCAAAGTCATTGACACACTCGCTAAATACGATGCGGAAAGCCTCCCGGAATCTGTGCAGTACGAGCTTGCTTCCTCTTATGTGGCAGTTGAAAATCTGAGGGAAGAACAGCGGAAATACATCGGGAATCTGGTCACGCTGCAATCAGACCCGAAGCACTTCCTTTATTGGATTGATATCGGCAGAGGGGAAAATGAAGAAGCCATCAAAATCGGCCGCAATCTTGAGTACAACCCGTACATCTGGCTCGGACTTACAAAATATAAACAGCAATTATTAGCGGATGACAGTATGAAAGACGACGAAAAGCAGAAAGAACTGGACGCCGTGGAAAGCGAGCTTGCGAAGGCGAAAAAAGAGGCGGAGGAACAGCATAAAGAAGCGGAGGAAAACAGTGACACCGCCGAAGCTTCCGCCGGACAAGATGAAAGCAAACAAGACAAAGCGAAAGATAACAAAGAGAACGACAAGAAAGATGAGAAAAAAGATGAAAAAAAATAACAGCACACATCAAATGGCCGCATGTAACGATCAGGCTGTCGTCAGGAGGTTCGCCATATGAGTCTGTTATGGGTCTTTTACCGAGAGCACGTACAAAAGGTTCAGCTGTCTGAACTCCCGCCCTCTCAGCCGATTACGATCGGTCCGGATATGAAAGATACAATCACGGTCGGCACACTTCCGTTACGGCAAAACGCCGCAACCCTTTATCGGAAAGAAACAGATCGTTATGATGTTTTCCTGGGAAATAACTGTGCCGGCGAATTGACAATAGGAAATGAAATGCCCTGCCGGATTGAAGAAGAGACGATGCGGCTTCTGCTCACCCCTGACCAGGAAGAATCCTCCGTGTATTTTATCGGAGGGAAGGATGAGATCGTTTTCTCATCAGAAACAGAGGAAGCGGATATATACAAAGAGCCGTCCTCCGCTCAAACAGGGGCTTTTTATCTGAGAAAGTCGGGAGGATGCTGGTCTGTCGTCCCTGATGGTCAGGAAGTTTATGTGAACGGAAAGCTTGCAGAAGCTCCCGAAAGGCTCCGGACGGGAGATGAGCTGCTGTGGAATTTTCTGCGTGTGAGGCTGACGGAGGACGACCTTTTAGAAATCGTTCATCACGAAAAGCTTCAAGCCGGTTTAACCAAAACGGTAAAACCCAGCACCGAAATGAAAAAGAAATACCCGCAATATCGAAGAACGCCGCGCATGGTCTACGATCTTCCCGAAGACCGCGTTTCATTCAGCTTTCCCTCGCAGGAAAGCGAACAGAATAACCGGGGGCTGTGGCTCGTCATTCTGCCTCCTGTGGTCATGCTGATTGTAATGGGGGTTGTCGCCATTATACAGCCGAGGGGCATATTCATCCTTGTCTCTTTGGCGATGTTTATGATGACTCTCATTACGTCCACCGTGCAGTATTTCCGTGAAAAAAACCAGCGGAAAAAACGGGAGGAAAAACGGGAGCGTGTGTACAAGCAGTATTTAGAAAGCAAACGGAAAGAGCTTCAGACGCTGTCGGAAAAACAGCTGCACGTGCTGACGCATCATTTTCCCCCGTTTGAAAAAATGAAATATTTAACTTCTGAAATCAGCGGCCGCATTTGGGAGAAATCGCTGGAAAGCAGGGATTTTCTGATGCTTCGGCTCGGAACGGGCACGGTCCCGTCAAGCTACGAGATTTCAATGAGCGGAGGAGACCTGGCGAACCGTGATGTGGATGACTTGATGGAGCAGTCGCAGCACATGCAGCGTGTGTATAAAGATATCCGCCATGCGCCCGTGACCGTTGATTTACAAGAAGGGCCGATGGGGCTTGTCGGGAAACCTCAGATCGTCAAAAATGAAATTCACCAGCTGATCGGCCAGCTCGCATTCTTCAACAGCTACCATGACCTGCGATTTGTCTTTATCTTTCATGAGGACGAATATAAGGAATGGGAATGGATGAAGTGGCTGCCGCAATTTCAGCTGCCTCATATGTATGCGAAAGGATTTATTTACAATGAACAGACCCGCGATCAATTGTTATCGTCCATTTACGAGCTGCTGCGGGAGCGGGATTTGGAAGAGGATAAAGAAAAAAAGATCTTTCAGCCGCATTTTGTCTTTGTCATCACAAATCAGCAGCTGATCGCAGAGCACGTCATTTTAGAATACATTGAAGGCCGGCATGAGCATCTCGGCATCTCGGCAATCATCGCCGCGGAAACGAAGGAAAGCCTGGCAGAAAACATTCACACCCTCGTCCGCTACATTAATGAAGATGAGGGAGACATTCTCATTCAGCAGAAAAAAGCGGTGCAGATCCCGTTTAAGCTGGACAGGCATGAACGGACAAACAACGAGCGGTTTTCCCGGACGCTTCGGACATTGCACCATCAGGTCGGAATGACGAATTCCATTCCTGAAACGGTCTCATTTCTCGAGCTGTTTCATGCGAAGGAAGTAAAAGAAATCGGCATCAGGCAGAAGTGGGAGACAAGTGAGTCTGCAAAATCGCTGGCTGTTCCGATCGGCTATAAAGGAAAAGACGACATCGTCTATTTAAACCTGCATGAAAAAGCGCACGGGCCGCACGGATTGCTGGCGGGAACGACCGGCTCCGGGAAAAGTGAATTTCTGCAAACGTATATCCTGTCATTGGCCGTTCACTTTCACCCGCATGAAGCGGCGTTTTTGCTGATTGACTATAAGGGCGGAGGAATGGCGCAGCCGTTCCGCAAGATGCCGCACCTTCTCGGGACGATCACGAATATTGAAGGAAGCAGAAACTTCAGTATCAGGGCGCTTGCATCCATTAAGAGCGAGCTGAAAAAACGGCAGCGGCTGTTTGATCAATATCGCGTCAATCACATCAATGATTATACAAAGCTGTATAAACAGGGAGAAACGGATATTCCGATGCCGCACCTGTTTTTGATTTCAGATGAATTTGCCGAGCTGAAAAGCGAAGAGCCTGACTTTATCAGGGAGCTTGTCAGTGCGGCCCGCATCGGACGGAGCCTTGGTGTGCATTTAATTCTCGCCACGCAAAAGCCGGGCGGCATCATTGACGACCAAATATGGAGCAACTCACGCTTTAAGGTCGCGCTGAAAGTGCAGGATGCAAGTGACAGTAAAGAAATCCTGAAAAACAGTGATGCGGCGAATATTACGGTCACCGGACGCGGCTACTTGCAAGTCGGAAATAACGAAGTGTATGAGCAGTTCCAGTCTGCCTGGAGCGGCGCCCCTTACATGGAAGATGTATACGGCACCGAGGATGACATTGCTATCGTTACCGATACCGGCTTAATTCCGCTGTCTGAGGTGGATGCGGATGATGCGGCGAAAAAAGACGCCCCGGCAGAAATAGAAGCCGTAGTCGAAGAAATCGAGCGGATTCAAAATGAAATGGGCATTGAAAAGCTGCCGAGCCCGTGGCTTCCCCCGCTTGCCGAACGTATCCCGCGCACGCTTTACCCCGCGCAGGAAAAAGACCGCTTCTTCATCGCCTGCGTTGATGAGCCTGATCAGCAAAGACAGGCGCCTCTCGCTTACACGATGATGGATGACGGCAACATCGGCATTTTCGGCTCATCCGGCTACGGCAAGTCAGTGGCTGCCATCACCTTCCTGATGAACTTCGCGGAAGGATACACGCCGGAAGAGCTTCATATGTACATCTTTGACTTCGGAAACGGCACGCTTCTGCCATTGGCAAAGCTTCCGCACACCGCAGACTATTTCTTAATGGATCAAATGAGAAAGATCGAAAAATTCATGATCCGCATCAAGGAAGAAATCGAGCGGCGGAAACGGCTGTTCAGAGAAAAAGAAGTCAGCCATATCAAAATGTACAATTCGCTCAGTGAAGAAGAGCTGCCGTTTATATTTATCACAATTGACAATTTCGACATCGTCAAAGATGAAATGCATGAATTAGAAACGGAATTTATCCAGATTTCACGCGACGGGCAAAGCTTAGGTATTTACTTCCTGCTGACCGCAACGAGGGTAAACGCCGTCCGCCAGTCACTGTTAAACAACATAAAAACGAAAGTCGTCCATTATTTAATGGATCAGTCAGAAGGATACTCCATTTACGGGCGTCCGCCGTTCAGTCTCGAACCGATCCCGGGCCGCGTCATGATCCAAAAAGAAGAACTGTATTTCGCACAAATGTTTCTTCCGGCTGAAGCGGAAAATGACCTCGAGATGTTCCAGGCGCTGAAAGCTGATGTCAAAGCTTTAGCTGAGCGCCACTCCGGAACAGCCGGTCCAGACCCGATTCCGATGCTTCCGGATATGCTGACGGCCGGCGAATTTTCACTCCGTCTCGGCCCGGAACAAGAACCGTTCCGCATTCCTGTCGGGCTTCATGAGGAAAAGGTCAGCCCTGTGTACTTTGATCTGGGTAAAAATAAACATTGTCTTATTTTGGGCCAGACACAGCGTGGAAAAACAAATATCCTGAAAGTGATGCTGAATCACCTGCTGCGTGAAGGTACGGAACGGGTCGGGCTGTTTGACTCGATTGACCGCGGACTGTCGCAGTATGCGCAGGAAACAAAGGTCAGCTATCTGGACACAAAAGAAGACGTCCGGCAGTGGATCGAAACGGCAGAAGCCATTTTCACGGAGCGCGAAGCTCAGTATACGCAGGCCGTCAAAAATGGCGATGTGCACAAACTCAGTTTCTCTCCGGTCGTGTTAATGGCCGACGGCATTACAAGATTCCAGCAGACGATCGACACCGCCATACAGGACAAGCTGGCGATGTTTATGAAATCTTACGCGCATGTGGGCTTCAGTTTTATCCCGGCGGGCAATCACAGCGAATTCTCAAAAGGCTATGATTCCTTAACGACGGAAATGAAACAGATCCGCCACGCGATGCTGCTTGTGAAAAAATCCGAACAAAATGTCATTCCGCTGCCTTACCAAAGGCAGGAACCGGACATTCAGCCGGGCTTCGGCTATTTGGTTGAAAACGGGAAGGAGCAAAAAATCCAAATACCTTTATGTTCAGCGGAAAGGGAGGCCGTCAGATGACCGAACAACGAAAAAGCCTGATCAAATTAATAGCCGCGGTCGTCATCATTCTGCTGCTGCCGGTGCTGTTTTTCCGGTTTATCGGCGATGACCCGGGAAAACAAAAAAACAACGCCACCCGCCAAATCGCAGTCGTGAATGAAGACATGGGCTTACAAACAGATGAAAATGAGGAAGAGGAATCCGTCCATTTCGGCAAAGAAGTAGCGGCCGCTCTCGGCGGCCGTCCGGATTATTCATGGACGGTTGTCAACAGGAGCGCGGCAGAAAACGGTCTGGCGGCTAAGAAGTATGACGCCGTCGTTTACATTCCATCCGATTTTTCAAAAGACATCTTAAGCTATGACAAGGAGCGTCCGCAAAAAGCCACGCTGACATTCAATATTCAAAGCAACCTGAACGCCGTCAACAAAGAAAAAGTGCAGCGTGAGCTTGAAGACGCCCAAAAATCAATGAATAAAAAAATGTCGGCATTATATTGGAATTTCGTCTCACAAAAAGTGAACAATGTCCGAGGCGATTTTGACAAGATCGTCAATAAAGAATCAGAGTTTCAAAACGTCATGTACAACTTTTACAAGCCGAGCTCCAATGACTTGGCAGGTGAAATCAAACGGCAAAAAGACCTGATTGACGAACTGAAAAAATCAATGAATGAAGCGCAGGGCGCGGCAAAAGAAAAACTGACTTCGGCAGATGAAGCCAAAACCACGCTCAAAGACTTTGCCGACACGGTCGAGCGCTACAAACAATATCAAGAAAATCAGAAAAAACTGCTGATGGCCGCGCAGGAACAAAATCAAAAGCAAATCACAACCGGACTGAACGCCATTAAAGCACAGCAGGCCGCCAACCAGTTCAGCACGATGATGAGCGGGCTCTCTTCAGGAATAAACCGGGCGCAGACACAGCTTGACCAGACGGGATCGGCTCTTTTTGCCGCCCAACAGGTGAGAGAAGCGCAGATTCCTGAGCAGGAACACGGGATGGCGAATATTCAATCCAATTTACTGGACAATTATTTGACTCAATATAAAGCGCAAGCAAGATTTGAAACACTGAACAGCATCCAAACCCTTATGAAAAGGGATCGGCCGGCATTAACCGTTCCGGAAAAGGACCCGGGGGATGACGGCTCGGATGAACCGAAAGAAGAAGAAAAACCGGAAGAAGAAAAACCCGGCGATCTGAAAATTGACCTTGACGATCAGCGTGAAGAATTAAAACGCATCTCCGCTGAAATCAATCACATTTCTGACGGATTAAAAGAACCGGAAAAAGAAAGTCCGGACCCTGAAAAACCGGGCCAAGGCGATGACGGTGAAAACTCCGGCGATAGCGATCCGAATAACGGAACGAATCCCGGAGAAGACGGAAAAACGGAAGACGGCACAAAAGAAGAGCAGCCTGCTTCCGATAACACAGGCGATCAGGAGCCAAATACCGTCCAGACCTCGACAGCCGCTGAAAACGTCACTCCGCCTGCTGATGAGCCGGCGGACGATCCGAACGATTCTGAAGGGGACGGCGGCACGGACATAACTGAGGCGAAAGAAAGGCTGAACCAAGCCGCTGAGCGCATTCAGCAAATTGAAAAAGAGCTGGAAGAGAAACAGCAGACTCATAATGAAGAACTGAAAAAACGTCTCGATGCTCTTGATGAAGAAATCCAAGGCCTTAAAGACCAGATTGATGACGTCACAAAACGCGCAGAAAAATTAAAGAAAAAGCTGGAAGAATCAGAAGAAACGAGAAAACAAGACTTCAATACCGTTTACAGAATGATTGTAAGAACAGAACAGAACATTCTGAACTACCCGTCATTGGACAGCGGCCGCAAATCTGCTCTTGAACAGATATTTGCCGCTGACATTAATACAAAAAAGATATCCGATTTAATGAGTTACTATAATGATTTATCCCTGTATGAGGCGACACTCTATCACTCTCTTGACGCGGGCTCGCTGCCTGATGTGAAAAACCGGGTGCTGAAAGCCCAGCAAGGTGAAGTCCAAACCGTTCTCGCCATCAAACCGGAAGAAACGGCAAGCTGGGAAAATCTGAAAAACAACAAAATGCAGACTGATGAAGACATCAGCAATTTCATTAAAGGCATGACCGAATTCTCGGATAACTACAGCTCGTATATCAGAGATGAGCAAGCCGGGGTGCTCAATGAGCTCGCCAGCATTTCAGACAGCGCGGCGAAAGCATCCGATCAGCTGGCTGAAGGCGCTGTGCAGGAAGCAGCCGCGTTCAGCGGAGACGGATTAACCGGAACGATGGCGCTCGGCGCTCAGGATACCGTCGGCCGCGAAGTCCTGCAAATGTCTGACACGATGGGCCATCTGTCAGAACGCCAGTCCGGCATCATCAGCTATACCGACAATATGCAGCAAAGCGTAAATGACGTCCAGCAGAAAGCGGACACCCTGAACAGCAACTGGGGCAAAAACGTCAATTCCACGAAATTGATCAGAAATGACGTGTACGGCATTTTAGGGAACGCGCTCGTTGACGGACAGGAAAACGGCTACGTTTACGATTATCTCGCCAACCCGCTTAAAATCAGCGGAGAGGTGCCGGAAGACCGGGTTCAGAATGTTCCGCCGGTCGTCATTTTGGTGATCGTCCTGATCAGCAGTCTTCTGATCGGCTATTTCAGCTCGTATTATCAGCAGGCGCCGCTTCTTGTCAAAGGCGCGCTCTTTGGGATTTTAAACATTATGGTCGGATTGATGATCAGTCTGTTCGGTCTGAATATCTATTCGCTTCCGGATGATCAGACGATTAAATGGTCAGTCTTTACGATTCTCTTGCTTGCGGCGAGTTCAGCTTTTATCCGGGCAGCCTTTGTCTTCGGCTCAATTACCGGATGGATCGCATCATCCGCGCTCATTCTCTTTTATGTGGCGCCGTTGATCGACCTAATTATGCCGAACTTCACCTTTGACAGTCCGGTTTCGAAAGTCTATATCGATATCCAATACGGAACGGGCCATCTGTTTGCGATGGGCATAACGGTTCTTGCGATCATTACGCTGATTGCGGCGGCGCTTCCGCTCATCATTCGGCTGCTTGCGGAAAAAACGGAGGAAAGTGATCAGTCTTATGAGGCGTAACACAATCGTGGAAAAAGGAGTTTTGCTGTTTGCTCTCTCCTTTCTCCTTTTTCTCCCGCATGCCGCAGCCGCGAATGAGGACAATACTGATGTCAAGCCGAATGAATATGAAAAGAAGGACATTGAAATTCGTACGGATTACCTGCACGACGATGCCTACTCCGAGGAAAAAACGGCGCTTCCGAAAGAACAGAAGGATATCACGTTTGATCAGCCGGCCGAAAACCCGGATGACAAACTGATATCAAATCTGTTTACATCGTCAGACACGGAGCCGAATACGATCAAAGCGCAATCGAAACAACTGGGTATCACATTTGCCGAGCCGGCGGTGCGGCATACCTCGGCAGATATGGAAACGGAAGAGAAAAAGACTTCTTATCTGCTTCCTGTTATTTATGCCGTCTTGATCCTCCTTGGGATTGCGGCGATGATCTATCTGATCCCGAAAGTCACGGCGCAGGAAAAGGCAAGGCGGTAAACGGATCGCTTGTGTTTGCGGGAAGACAGCCCGTAAAATAAGAAAAAAAGGAGGAGTTTCATGCAGTTTTTTCTTATAACAGGCGCGTCAAAAGGCTTGGGCCGGGCGCTTACGGAACAGGCGCTTCAAGAAGGAGCCGAAGTCGCCGCGCTTTCAAGAACGATAAGCGGGGAAATGCGCGAGGGGCTGACAGAATACAGTGTTGATTTAACCGATCTGGCAGATACCGGGCGGCAGATGAAGGCGATTCTTGATCAAGCAGAGGAGAAGGGGTACTCCGCCGTCACACTGATCAACAATGCCGGAATGGTGGAACCGATCAAGCGGGCGAAAGAGGCTTCCGCCGAAGAATTGAACCGCCATTACACCCTTAATCTGACGGCGCCCGTTTTGCTCAGCCAAATGTTCACAAAGCGTTTCGAAGCGTTCAGCGGCAGCAAAACAATTGTCAACATCACATCGGGTGCGGCAAAAAATCCTTATAAAGGCTGGAGCGCGTATTGCAGCTCAAAAGCGGGGCTTGATATGTTTACGAGAACATTCGGGTTTGAACAGGAAGATGAAGAGCTGCCGGTCCGCATGATCTCATTCTCGCCGGGAGTGATGGATACAGACATGCAGGCTGTCATCCGTTCTTCGTCAAAAGAAGATTTCCATGACATCGAACGGTTCCGCAATCTGAAAGAAACGAAAAACCTCAGAAGTCCTGAATACATCGCCGGCGTCATTCACTCACTGATCGCGGGCGAGCCGGAAAACGGACGGATATACGATATCAAAGAATTTTTGTAGAGCAGCTTTCACGCTGCTCTTTTTTGTTTGTACAATCACTTCGGGCTTCGGCGGCATATGATGAATGAAACAACATATAAGGGGTATAAGAAATGTATCAGATGAATTGAGTTTCTTCTCGATTTATGTTAGGATTCTAAAAATATATGAAGGAGGGGTTTCCATGAGAAATGTAACGTTAATGGATGTCTTCACCCATCCAATCGCACAAAAGTATTTACAGCGTTCCGGTGTCGCCCATGCGATCGCCTGCGCGTTTCATGCATACCGTCTTGCCGTAAAAGCAGGTGTCAGCCCGGATCTGGCGGCGAAAGCGGCGTTACTGCATGACGTCGGCCATTATGAATGGTACACAGACGGCAAATGGGATTATGAAAAGTACAGAAGAAACGATATCCATGCCATTAAAGGCGCGGAACGGGCGCATAAGCTGCTCATCCGGCTCGGTGAAGAACCGAAAGCGGCGAAGGACATTGCGCTGGCGATTCTGCTTCACACCGATTCCTATCTGCCTGAAGGCGAACTGGACAAGAATACGCTCCAGCAAATCGTGAAACAAGCGGATGAACTCGATGAAGAACCCGGCGGACATCACCATTACCGCCAAATGGATCACACGGCCGCGCTCAAACAAATCCAAAAGCTTGATCAGTTAATTGACCGAGCCCAATATCCCATAAGAAGCTCAGTCTAGGCCACTCATGCGGCCTTTTCCGCTTACATAACTCCGCATGCTCACTAACACCTTTTCCGCTCCGATAGACGTACTGTGTCAAAGCCTTTGTCCGCTGCATATGCTGAAGGAAAACATAGTAAAGGGGATCAGCGAAAATGGCCCATCAAGGAAGCCCGCAAATCGTCTCGTTAGTGGATCCTTACGTTTATCAGACCATCCATAAGCTTATCGGCTCAAGGTTTATCATTCAAACCGTCAGACGCATTGTCAGAGGACGGCTGATTGATGCCACTCCGGATCACATCGCCATTGAAGAGACGCATGACCGTGTATTTTATATCAGAAACCGCCATGTGGTTTCCGTCATGCCTGATTATACCGAACGCGTGTAACAGCCCGAAAAGGCGCAAACCGGAGGCGGCACTATAGAACCCCGGTGCGTCTTCTTTTTTGAGATACATAGATGCACGGCGGCTTTTTTTGGTACAATCACAGTACAAGTTCACACGACAATAGGAGGAAATCGCTTGTTGAAATCAAAGGTCCATTTTTGGACGCTGCAAATTTTGCTCGTTTTGCTCATTATTTACGTATCAACGAAAGTCTCGTTTATTTTTCAGCCGTTTTTCGGTTTTATCACCACTCTGTTTTTTCCGATTTTGATCTCGGGCATTTTGTTTTTCATTTTTAATCCGATCGTGCGCCTGCTTGAGAAAAAAATCCCCCGGACATTGGCAATCCTGCTCATTTATCTCGTTTTCATAGGCCTGATTGCCTTTATGTTCACCGCCATCGGGCCGATTGTGGCTTCTCAGGTCACGGGGCTGATTAACAATTTCCCTGATTACATTCATCAGATTCAAGTCTTGACGGCGCAATTATCCCATTCCAAATGGTTTACGTGGATGATGACGCAGGATTATGTGTCGATAGAAAAAATCCAGCAGTCTCTGACGGGGTTTTTACAAAGCCTTCCGCAAAATATTACGGCAAGCCTGTCGGCTGTGTTCGGCGTCGTTACGAATATCACGCTTGTCGTGATCACCGTTCCGTTCATTTTGTTTTATATGCTGAAGGACGGCCGGCGGTTTCCGCTCTTGGCAGTCAAAATCCTGCCTTCTTCCTACCGGGCGGAAGGTCGGAAAATATTTAACGACTTATATGTCACATTGGCCGCCTATTTCCAAGGCCAGCTGCTGATTTGTCTCTTTGTCGGAACGGCATGTTTTATCGGATATTGGATCATCGGTCTGCAGTATGCGTTAATTCTCGGGATGGTGATCGCCGTCACCAATATCATTCCGTACCTGGGGCCGTTTCTCGGGGCGGCGCCCGCGGTGATTATCGCGTTTATGGATTCGCCGGCTAAGGCGCTCTTTGCCGTTATTGTTGTCGTTGTCGTCCAGCAGCTTGACGGGAACCTGCTTTCTCCGCTTGTGATTGGGAAACGGCTGAATACCCACCCGCTCACCATTATTCTTCTGCTTATCGGAGCGGGCAGTTTCGGCGGCATTCTCGCAATGATTCTGGCCGTGCCGGTTTACGCGGTTTTAAAAGCTTTCGTCTTAAATATCGTCCGGCTTATCAAACTTCGTCAGCGGTCAAAGCTCGAAGACAGCCGCAAGCCGAAATAAAAACGGGCACAACTCCCGGTGCAGCGCATAAAATGCTGTAAAGAAAAGCGGAGGTGTGGGTATGCCTGCAATTGTGGGACCGATTTATATTATGAGTTTAGCCGGAGACGCTGCGGCGAGCTTCGGTGACGTGTTTGCCATTTCTCCCAAAGCCGTTGACCACTCAGGCGCGGGGGCAGGGGCGTTTCATTCCGGAGATTTTGTCAAAATTACTAATAAATTCAGCAAAACGCGCTTTGAAGACATCGATGTGTTTGACGAACCTGATTGGTTTAACGCGTGACAGCCTCCTTTTAGGAGGCTGTCGCTTTTTTGTAGTATAATAGAATCAGTCTTTATAAAAGGGGAATGTTTTATGAAAATCAGAAAAGCGAATATTACCGTGCAGTCCGGAATGATCGGTGATGTATATCTGCATGAAAATAAAAAAGAACAGCATACCCTTGTAGCCGTTCCGGAACTTGAGTGGAGCACGATCATTTCCTATGAGGAAGAGAAAAAGGCGCTGGCGCAGCGGCTTTTACAATCATTCAGCAAGCTGATTGAAGAAGAACCCGCCGGAGAGCTCGCCGGCAAGATCTCCCATTGGGTGGCTGAAATGTAACGAAAACGGTTTACCGCGTCCCGTCCGGGGCGATAATTGTAAAACAAGCTGGGAGGGACAGGCCGATGAGCGACAAAACGGTTGACCTTTATTTACAGCAGGGGATGTACGGCCCTCTGCAGACGAAACCGGATGAACGCCATTTATTTTTAGGCTCGCTGCGTGAAAGAGTCATCATTGCCCTGACGAAGGGGCAGGTGCTGCAAAAGCAGCCGTATGAAGAAGTGAAACAGGCGCTGAAAAGCCGAAAAGACGCGGTGCTCTATATAAACGGAAGGCTCCCGTATCATGCTTATTCACCATATATGAAGCTTGCCGCACTTGCCGGTGTCCGAAGCTCCGTCATCTCGGACCTTCAATTCGAAACGCCGCTCGGCCTGGTTTTTGCCGCCGATTATGCCGTGAACCTTGACGGCATTTACGTGCAGGATGACATTTTTCAGCGCTCACTCCTGAAATCTTAAAAGGGCAAAACACCGTTTGTCATTTTACAATGCCAATTCACTTACAAGTGGAGATAGGATATAATGGTTTTCATATGAATGGCGGGGAGGCCGGCTATGAAAAAAGCATTTATATGCATTGATTATACGAATGATTTTGCAGCTGAGAACGGGGCATTAACTTGCGGAGAACCCGCGAGACAGATTGAAGATACGATTGTCAGTTTGACGCAAGCATTTATAGAAAACGGTGATTACGTTGTCTTTGCGGTAGATTCGCATGATGCAGACGATGACTTTCATCCCGAGACACACCTGTTTCCTCCGCATAATATCAACGGCACGGAGGGCAAAGAGCTGTACGGAAGGCTATCGCCTCTTTATGAGAAACATAAACACGCAAAAAACGTAAATTATATGGAAAAAACGAGATATTCTGCTTTTGCGGGAACGGATTTAGAGCTGAAACTGCGGGAACGGCAAATCACTGAGCTGCATCTTGCGGGCCTGTGCACCGACATCTGCGTTCTTCACACGGCGGTTGACGCCTACAACAAGGGCTTTCAGATCGTCATTCATCAAAACGCTGTGGCCAGCTTTAATCCGGAAGGGCATGAATGGGCCCTGTCCCATTTTAAGAACAGCATCGGAGCGCAAGTGGCAGAGTAAGGAAGGGGAAAACAATTTTGGTGGAGCATGGTTTTAAAGACGACAGTTTGTCTTTACATACAGATCTTTATCAAATTAATATGGCCGAAACGTACTGGAGAGACGGCATTCATGAGAAAAAAGCGATTTTTGAGCTTTTTTTCAGAAAGCTTCCCTTTGAAAACGGCTATGCGGTATTTGCGGGCTTAGAAAAAGCAATCGAATACTTGGAGAACTTCAAATTTACCGACAGCGATCTGAATTATTTAAAAACGGAATTGCACTATGCTGATGATTTCATTGATTATTTACGGGATCTTTCTTTTACCGGATCTCTTTACAGCATGAAAGAAGGCGAGCTCGTTTTTAACAACGAACCGATTATGCGGGTCGAAGCGCCCCTGATTGAAGCGCAGCTGATTGAGACGGCTCTGCTTAACATTGTGAATTACCAAACATTAATCGCCACGAAAGCGGCCCGCATTAAAGGCGTTGTCGGTGACGAAGACGCCCTCGAATTCGGAACGCGGCGCGCCCATGAAATGGATGCGGCCAT
Source organism: Bacillus sp. JK106 (assembly GCF_053663355.1). NCBI lineage: Bacteria > Bacillati > Bacillota > Bacilli > Caryophanales > Bacillaceae > Bacillus > Bacillus sp. JK106. The sequence continues at coordinate 970,341 of NZ_JBSJQC010000001.1, forward strand.
GTGGGGAGCGAGAGCGGCTTTGATCGGCGGCTTCAGCGCGACGAGTAATGTAAGAGCAGGAAAGCGTTTTAATATACCGGTATCCGGCACGCACGCTCATGCGCTCGTACAAGCGTACCGCGATGAATATACGGCATTTAAGAAATATGCGGAGACCCACAAAGACTGCGTATTTCTCGTAGATACGTACGATACGATCCGTTCGGGCATGCCGAATGCGATTAAAGTCGCAAAGGAATTCGGCGACCGGATCAACTTCATCGGCATCCGCCTGGACAGCGGGGACTTGGCGTACCTGTCAAAAAAAGCGCGTGAAATGCTTGATGAAGCGGGTTTCACAGACGCAAAGGTCATTGCTTCAAGCGATCTTGATGAGCACACGATATTAAATCTGAAATCCCAAGGAGCGAAAATCGATACGTGGGGCATCGGCACGAAGCTGATTACCGCATACGATCAGCCGGCCCTCGGCGCGGTTTACAAACTTGTCGCCATTGAAGAGGACGGCAAACTGACCGACACCATTAAAATTTCGTCAAACCCTGAAAAAGTGACAACGCCGGGAAGAAAGAGAGTATACCGGATTATCAACAAGCTGAATCACCACTCGGAAGGTGATTATATCGCGCTTTATGACGAGCGGGTAAATGATCAGAAACGCTTAAAAATGTTCCATCCCGTCCACACGTTCGTCAGCAAATTCGTCACTGATTTCTATGCGAAAGACTTGCATGAGCCGATCTTTGAAAACGGCGTTTTATGCTATGATAATCCCGAAATTACCGACATCCAGCAATACGTGCAGGATAACCTCAAACTTCTGTGGGAGGAATACAAACGGATCAGCAAGCCGGAAGAATATCCGGTCGATTTAAGCGAAGACTGCTGGAGCAACAAGATGCAGCGGATTCATGAAATCAAAAGCAAGCTGAAACGGGAACTTGAATAGAAAACAAAGCGGCCTTTCCTATCTCTGGAAAGGCTTTTTTGTTGTGATAATATTTTTCACATTTAGACAAATTTCGTCAAGTTATTTGATATACTTATGTTCGAAGGCCGCATCTAAGGGGGTAAATGAATGAAGGTGTTTGTTGCGAGACAGCCTATCTTCAACAGAAACGAACAGGTTGTTGCTTATGAACTTCTTTACCGGGAGAGCGAAGAGAACCGTTATTCGGCCGCGGACGGAGATAAAGCTACGACGGATCTCATTATTAACAGCTTTATCAACATCGGAATCGAAAAGCTGACTGAGGGGAAACGCTGCTTTGTGAATTTTACAGAAAGCCTGATGTTTTCAGATCTCCCTACCTCCTTTGATCCTGACCAGCTTATTATCGAAATTCTTGAGGACATACCGATCACTCCGGCACTCATCTCAAGATGCAGACAGCTGAAGAAATTAGGATATACATTAGCACTTGATGATTTTTACGCCATCAATCCGGAAAATGAAGAGTTAGTGGAACAGCTGATGAAATATATTGATATTTTAAAAATCGACTTTTTGCAATCCTCGCGTCTGGAGCGCAAAAAAATCATTCAGACGTACAGCTGTAAAAGTCTGATTTATTTAGCGGAGAAAGTGGAGACGAGAAAAGATTATAAACAGGCGGCCATAGACGGCTTTCACCTGTTTCAAGGATATTTTTTCAGTGAACCGCGTGTCATCAGCGGAAATGATCTGACGTTTCATTTTCATTCTTACTACCAGCTTTTAAGCGAATTAAACAATGACCAGCCCAATATACAGCGCGTGACGGAATACATAGAGCGGGACGTCAGCTTATCGTATCAGATTCTGCGTTTTTTAAACGGATCGCAAACAAGGCTGAAAAAAAAGATAGACAGCATCCAGCAGGCTATCATGATGCTCGGGCTGAATGAGATTAAGCGCTTGATTTACATTCTTTCATTCAGAGATTTAACGGCGAAAAGCCACTCAAGCCAAAAAGAAATCATTAAGATTTCCTTAATCAGGGCCAAACTGTGCGAACTGCTGGCGAAAAGAACCGGAAGGCCCCAGCCCTCTTCTTACATGCTGATCGGCATGTTTTCGCTCATCGATACGCTTCTCCACAGGGAGCTAGAGGATATCATCAAAGAACTGCCCTTAATCGATGAAGTCGGACAGGCGCTGCTCGGTTATGAAAACGATTATTATAAGATGCTCGCGCTCGTCAAAGCCATTGAATGCAACAACTGGGACTGTGACGAGTGGGGAAAAGAACTGAACAAAGAAGAAGCGTATGAATGTTACTTACAGGCGATCGAATGGTGCCGGCAGCTGATCGATTGAGCCGCTTTAAGCCGACCACCTGAGGGCGATGATAAACCGGCTTTGCTCTCTGATCAGACTGACACGGATGCCGTCGGGATTATACGTCACGTCAAAGTCATTTTTGATGCCGGTCTGCTTAATGAGCCGCTTGACCGCTGCGGTGTCAGATGATTGCGCTGCGGTGAGGATGCTGCGCGCAAGCTCTTTTGACGCCGACAGCCGCGCAAGGAGCAGGCGCGCATCCTCCAGCATGCCCGCAGCTTCTTTTGCGGACGCTGTCAAAATATCTGCGTGAACCGGGGCACTGGGCGCTGGATGCCGGTATGGCACGGCGAAAACAGGGCAGCATGGATACACATAATGCATACGGCGGCCTCCTTCCTGAGAAAACATTCGTTATACATGAGTATAGGCGGCGTGATAACGAGTTATGACATGCAAAAAGACCACAATGCGGGGGTTGCGGTCTTTTCGGTGTTTGTCGGTGGTTATGCGACGCTGTTCGCCCATTCTGTTTTGAAATTGCGACGGCAGGGACTATAGTCCCTGCCGGTTTGTCGGAAAACCGTTGAAAAAACAGCAGAACCGCCAGACTGGTCTGCTTTATCCTAAACGTCTGCCTTTATGGTAGTTATATAGTCCTGTTCGCTAAATGCCCTGTTCGGGACTATGGGATTACCATGGTTTGCGGTGTCACGCAGATACTTTTACACATACTTTTCGGTGAAAAATCCCGCAAAAACGTTTACACTATTAGTAACAGATCAAATACCTAGGACTCGTTCACCATACACAATTCATTGATCTTTCAAAAAAAGGAGTGTGGAAACGGTGGAAAACAAATTAGAAGAAGTAAAGCAATTATTATTCCGACTTGAAAATGATATCAGAGAAACAACCGACTCATTACGAAACATTAACAAAAGCATTGATCAGCTCGATAAATTCTCATATGCAATGAAAATTTCTTAAAAAGACTTGGAAACAAGTCTTTTTTTTGTGCATTTTTTATCCATTTCATGGATAAAGTATTATACGATTGTTAAAAAACGAAAAACCTGCTGTCTTTCATCACCTGCATTTAGTAAAATAGAATGGGAGGGTGAAGACAATTATTGAGCAAATGTGTTTAGATGCCAACCAAATCAAGAATAGAATGAAGAGTATAATAGAGCGGAACATATTTAATGAACATCTAATGCAGCTCCTTCTTCGTTTTATTGAACCAAAAAAAAATTTTTCTCTAGCTGAATCAGCTGTTTTGCATTATGTGATCTTTGACGGCGAAAATCAAGAAACCGCAGTGAACTTAGGTGCCGCTATTGAAATTCTTACACTTACTTCCGATATAATTGATGATCTGGAAGATGAGGATAATCGAGATGCTCCTTGGATGAAGATAGATCGTTCACTAGCATTAAGTGCAGCATTTTCATTATACACAGCAGGATTGCAAAGCATTAATTCGATTAGTACGAATCCTTTAGTGATTAAGTATGTATTAAAATATATTCAAGATGCAATGCAGGGTCAACATGATGATTTGATCAATAAACCAGAGACAGAAGATGAATGTTTAGAGGTAATCAAGTTAAAATGCGGAAGTTTATTTGCGTTAGCAAATGTTACTGGTACGCTTTTAGCAACTGGAGAATTCAATAAGTCTGTTGAAAGTTATTCCTATTATAAAGGGATATTTGAACAAATTTCCGGTGATTATCATGCTATTTTTAAGGATAATACTAGTGATATTCTGAAAGATAAACATACATTGATTAATTTATATCTTAAGCGCTTGTTTAATAAGTCTTCTCAAGAATTGCTTCGTATATTCTCAGATCAAAAATTATATTCGCAACTGCGGCTTAATAAAAAAGAGTTTATTCAAAAGCTGTATGATTCTGGAGCATCTCAATATGTTTCGGTTTTATACCAACTATACATGCATAAGTGTGGAACTGAAGTTGAAAATTTAAATTTAGATATAAAGAAGATAAAAATAATAAAAAAACACTTGTTGAATAATAAGAATAATAAGAAGGATGATGAAGATGCAGAATTTAATAAATTATTTTTTGAATTATCCTGATGTATTAAAGAAACTGAAAAGCAATGAAGCTAGCCTTATCGGTTATGACTCTATACAAACGCAAATTATCATTAAAGGGTTTGAGAATTATTTAATGATGGGTTCGGACAATAAAAAATGGGATAATGAATAATAAGCGAAGGGTGTAAATCTTGAAGAAGCTTATAAAGCCATTTACAATATCCATTATTATTTTAAGTGTTATCTATGTTTGTTATGTCGCTTTTATTAACATGAATGGACTTATTGTAGGCACGAAAATTGTAGAAAATAAGCATAAAGTACTCGAAGTTGCTGAAATGTCAAAAACCTCGTATGGAAAATTTGTAGGTTTAAAACAAGGTGATATGATTGTCAAAATTAATAATAAAAAACCATCTTTAAAATATCTAAAAGGGGATACTCTCTATCACGTTAAGAGCTTAGATATAAAAAGAAATGGACAGCAAATTCATTTAGATGATTTTGATATTGTTAATTTAAATGGATACTACAGTTACTTTTTATTTGTCCTTCCCCTTGTATTTTATTTTTTGAGTTTAATATGTATATTTTATATTGTAAAGGTGAGTCAAACCAGAAAATCGATAGCTGGGTATGTCCTAATTCTCTTCCTGTTAGATATCTCAATAGCTTATATGAGTGCTGGTGGTCCCTCAAGAGGTCATGAATTTAACAGATATATAAATTTGTTTACCTTCATTGCCTCACCTATATTTTATCTCCAGTTTATTCAAGAGTATTTCAAGGAATTAGGTAAAAAATTTGCCAATCGCTTGATTTCTTTTCTATATATCATACCGATAATTAATCTCTTAAACGAACCGTTTCGACATATTTATTCATATGACTTCACAACAAATTTAAATTTAGTATCGTTTTTCTTCGTGACTCTCTATGCATTTATATCTGTTTTCTATCATCTGTATAAATTCAAGTATTCAGAACATGCTTATATTCTTAAGATTTTAATTTTAACAAACACGCTCTCTTTTTTACCTTTTTTGCTTTTTTATGTAATCCCAATTATTTTGACAGGAAGTTATATATTAGATGCGTTGGCAGCGGCATCCCTGCTCGTACTTATCCCATTGGGATTGGTATACCAGTTCGTAGCTAACAAAATTTTTGATATTGAATTCATTTTAGGCAGGATGAGGTACTATGGCTTGCTTGCCTTAGTTCCAGCCCTTTTTATTGTTGGGATTTCAGCTTGGTTCGAGTCAATAGATATACAAATGAATCCTGCTCAGCAAACTGTATTTTTCTTTATTGTGATATTTGTCATTTTTTATTTTAAAGAAGTAATGGATTATAAATTTCGGTTAAAACGTTTTTCTGAAAAATTTAATTATCAAGATAGTATATTCAAATATACTCAGCTTATCAGAAGCATAACATCTTTAAAACAAATGTTTAAAGAACTAAAAAAGACGATTCTGGATGTTCTACTTGTCAGTAAAGCTTATGTCTTTGAAGTTACCTCTGAGGGTGACATTTTATATCATGATAAAAAGGATAATGAGCCTGACTGGGAAATGTATTCAAAAGAATTTAAGAAAGTTACTTCAGAGATTGGAAAAATCATTGAGCTAAACCGCGGTTTTTTAATCAAGATAGGAGAACGCGGAGGAAGTTCTTATGTTTTGCTTTGTTTGTCTACTATTAATACACCGAGACTGACACGAGATGAGATTTCATGGCTGAAGACATTGTCTTTCTATACGAGTGTCTCTATGGAAAATGTGATACAGATCGAAGAACTCATGAACCATTTACAAGACCTGAAACAACAAGGCTCAAACCCGGTCTGGCTCAAAAAGCTGATGTTTACGATCGAGGAAAAGCAGCGTTCGGATTTGGCCCGTGATCTCCATGATTCGGTGCTGCAGGATTTGATTTCTTTGAAGCGCCAGTGTGAGCTGTTTCTGGCCGATTTTAAGAAAGAAGAGCCTTGCCACATAGAGGTGCAGGACAAGCTTCATCAGATGAATGAGCAGATGTCGGATGTTATTTTGATGACCCGGGAGACGTGCCATGAGCTTCGGCCTCAGCTGCTGTATGATTTGGGTCTGGTCAAGGCGGTATCCAAGCTTGCCGCGCAACAGCAGGAGCGTGCGCCGTTTCATATCCGTCTGAATACGGGCCGGTTTACGGCGGCGCTGGATTTGGATACGCAGCTGAATTTGTACCGCATTATTCAGGAATTTCTTTCGAACGCCATGAAGCATTCACAGGCGAATGAGGTGCTGATTATGCTGATCAGCATTCAAAATAAAGTGATTCTGCATTATGAAGACGACGGTGTCGGCTGCAATCAGGAAGAAGGCGGCGGACAGTCGATGAGCATGGGTCTTTCGGGTATTAAGGAACGTGTCCGTGCGCTTGACGGACGGATGAAAATCGACACAAGTGAAGGAAACGGTTTTAAAGCGGATATTGAAATGGAATTGTAACCAATTTATCACCAAATCGACTTGGCAGAAGCCAAGTCTTTTTAATAAAATGGAAATGAGTGAGTAAAAGGGAGGAAACCATGAAAAAGATACTAGTGATTGATGATCATCCGGCTGTCATGGAGGGCACCAAGACGATTCTGGAAACGGACACGAATCTTTCTGTCGATTGCCTCAGTCCTGATGCCAGTGAACAATTCGTTCTCCGGCATGATTTTTCAGCTTACGATCTCATATTAATGGATTTAAATCTGGGTGATGACATCAGCGGCATAGAGCTTTCCAAGAAAATCTTAAAAGAGAATCCTCTCTGCAAAATCATTGTCTACACAGGCTATGAGGTTGAAGATTATTTTGAAGAATCCATCCGCGCGGGCCTGCATGGCGCCATCAGCAAAACCGAATCTAAAGAGAAAATCATGCAATACATATATCATGTGCTGAACGGACAGATTTTAGTTGATTTCTCCTATTTCAAACAGCTGATGACCCAGCAAAAAACAAAAACGTCTTCTTCCCCTCAAAGTGAGCAGGATCGCTTAACCCCGAGAGAGCGCCATATTCTCCAAGAGGTCGAAAAAGGTTTGACCAATCAGGAAATCGCTGATGCGCTTCACTTAAGCAAGCGGTCGATTGAATACAGCCTGACATCCATTTTTAATAAGCTGAATGTCGGCTCCCGTACTGAAGCGGTGCTGATCGCCAAGTCAGATAACGTACTATAAATCTTGAAGGGAGAATGACCTATGAATCTGAACAATACATTGCTCGGCGCACTCGGTATTGAAATCACTGAAAACACGCCGGAGAGATGCGTGGCGGTGATGCCGGTGGATAAGAGGACGGTGCAGCCTTTCGGATATCTGCATGGGGGCGCGTCAGCAGCGCTGGCGGAGACTGCTGCAAGTGTTGGGGCCCAGCATTTTATCGACCGGTCGAAACAGGCGTGTGTCGGGCTTGAGATTAATGCCAATCATTTAAAGTCCGTGAAAGAGGGCGGAACGGTCACGGCGATAGCGGAACCCGTTCACACAGGCAGGGCAACCATTGTGTACGGGATTAACATTTTCGATGAACGAGAAAGGCTGATCTGTGTTTCCCGCTGCACGCTGGCTGTTATAACAAAATAAACAAACAGCCGGAACCCTGAATCGTCCGGCTGTTTGTTTTTACAAATATGAATCTTCTTTTCGTTTGATCACAAAGTTTCTGATCCCTTTGTAATCATCCTGAACGCTTCTTTTATCAAGCGCCGCTCCCGAATTGTACGCGGCCCTGCATATGAGGTGCGCTCCGACCGGCGCCGTCAGCAGGATAAAAATGATGCCGAGCAGTATTTTTACAGAAATTTCTCCGGTCAGCATCCACAAGTAGCCTAACACCCCGAGCAATACCAAATTAACGCCGAGTGTCGAGCCTTTTGAAGAGGCGTGGGCGCGCGTATATACATCAGGAAGCCTGAGTGTGCCGAAAGACGCGACCAGGCAGATCAGCGATCCCATCAGAATACAAACGGCGACAGCCCATTTAACGATTTCGATCATTTTCGATAATCTCTCCTTTCTCCAAAAACTTAGCAAAGGCAATCGTGCCGATAAACGATAAAATGCCAAGCAGCAGAATGATGTCCAAAAAGGCCGATGTGTTTAAGAGAATGGATACAAGTGCGGTCATGGCAATCAGATTAATGCCGATCCCATCAAGCGCGACGACCCGGTCCGGTATCGTTGGCCCTTTTATGACGCGAATGACGTACAGAAGAGTCGAAACCGCCATAATGCCGAGTGATAATTGCAGAATAAACGTAAACATCAGCGGCTCACCTCCTGAATGGCTTTCTCAAAAGAGACGCGGATGTCATGGATCGCTTTCTCCGCATCTTCAATGTCCATGGCGTGTATATAGAGAATCGACCGGTCATCGGAGATATCCATCACGAGCGTACCCGGTGTTAAAGTGATTAACAGCGAGAGCAGCGTGATCTCCCAATCCTCCGTCAATTCCGTCTTAAACGCGAAAATGCCCGGGCGGATGTTCAGTTTCGGCGATATAACGGTTTTCAGCACGCTGACATTGGCCAAATATAATTCCTTTATAAAGATCATCGCCAGTCTGATGACTGACCATATTTTCCAAATGTAAAACGGCCGCGAGAAGAAGCGCCGGAAAAAAAACAGCGCCGCCAAGCCCGCGATAAATCCGGTTATAAAACCCGCCGTGCTGAGGCTGTTTGTGAGAAACATCCAGCAAACAGCGAGAAGAACATTTAATAAAAGTTGAAAAGCCATGCCATCTACTCCTTCAAAACAGCTTCAATGTATTTTTCCGGATTCAGCAGATTCTCAGCCGTCTGATTGACATACGGCGAAACCCATTCGGTTCCGAGCCCGAACAGAAGCGACAAAAGGAGAAAAGCGGCTGCCGGATAAAGAAGTCCTTTTGCGGACCGTCCGCCTGCGCCGGGGATTTCTTTTTCTTCCCCCCAAAAAGCCGTCGTAAAAACCTTCAGCACCGAATAGAGCACAAGCAGGCTTGATAAGAGAATCAATACGGAAAACAATGTTTCCCCCTTATCGAACCCGCCTTCCGCGATCTTCAGCTTGCCCACAAATCCGCTGAACGGCGGGATGCCGGCCAAAGATATGGCTGAAATAAAGAACATCCATCCTAAAACGGGATAACGGGTGATCAGTCCGCCCATTTTATGCAGGCTGGCAGTGCCTGTCAATGCGATAAGCGAGCCGGCAAGCATAAACAGCGCTCCTTTAATCAGCATATCGTGAATCAAGTAATAAACCGCTCCTTGAATGGAGGCCGGCGTGTTCATGGCAATGCCGAACAAAATCACGCCGACGGCTGTAATAATATTGTAGATGACGATTTTCATGACATCCGAAAAGGCGATAGATCCGATTACGCCGAATAGCACCGTCAGCATCGCAAGCCACATCATCAATTGGTGGGTAAAGCCCGTATCGTGAATAAAGATCAGGGTGAATACCCTTAAAATGGCATACAGGCCGACTTTCGTCAAAAGAGACCCGAATAAAGCCGAAATTGCAGCCGGCGGGGCGTAATAAGAGCCCGGCATCCAGAAATACAGCGGGAATATCCCGCCCTTTAAACCGAAAACGACGAGAAGAAGGACGCCGATCACGGTTATCAGCCCGGTCTGGCCCGATTCGCTTATTTTTACGCTTAGATCAGCCATATTCAGCGTGCCCGTCACCGCATATAAGTAACCGACGCCGATGACAAAAAACGCGGATGACACAATGTTAAACACGATATACTTCAATGATTCTCTTAATTGAATTTTCGTTCCGCCAAGCACGATCAGCATGTAGGACGCGATAAGCAGAAGCTCAAAAAAGACGTACATGTTGAACAGGTCACCCGTCAAAAACGCTCCGCTTACGCCGGCCAGAAGAAACTGCACCCCTGAATAATAGAAAGCGCGCTCCCTTTTTTCTCCGATGGAGCGGAAGGAGTACAGGGTGACGAGCAGCCCAATTATGGCGGTTGTCAAAACAAGCAGTGCGGCAAGCTGATCCGCGGCGAGCACAATGCCGTACGGCGCTTTCCAGCCGCCGAGTGTCAGCGTCTGAATCCCGTGTGTGAAAACCGTCTGAACGAGAGCGGCGCTGATGACGATGGAGACACAGGAAGCGGCAGTGCTGAATATCCGCATCAGCATCACGTGCCTGTTCATAAAAATCAGCAGCACTGCGGCAAGCAGCGGCACCAGAATGGGCAATATCACAAAGTTATTCATGTTGATCATTTCCCCTCATTCGATCCATATCGTCCGTTTTCAGTTCCTGATAGGCGCGAAACGCCATCACAAGCAGGAAGGACGTGACGCCGAACGAAATAACGATCGCCGTCAGTATGAGTGCCTGCGGCAGCGGATCGACAAACGACGTGCTTTTTCCGCCCAGTATGGGAGGAGCGCCTTTTTTCAGTCCGCCCATGGTCAGGAGCAGCAAATGGACGCCGTGGCTCAAAAGCGCGGTGCCGATAATCACGCGCAGCAGACTTTTAGAAAGCAGCAGGTAGGTTGCCGCCATAAACAAAATACCGGCAATGACAGACATTAAGATTTCCACTATTCTTCCTCTCCAATCGTTTGAATAATGGTCATCGTCACGCCGACAACAACGAGATACACACCTAAATCAAACAAAGTGGCCGTCGCAAGCTCCGTATTCCCGAGCACCGGGAGATGAAAATGGCCGAATGTATGGGTGAGAAAGGGCGCTCCGAATAAGAATGAACCTGCACCCGTTGCAATCGTGATAAGCAGACCCGCGCCCGCCACATAAATAAAATTGACGGGCAAAATCGATTTAACGGTTTTTAAATCAAAGGCCAAAAGCAGCAGCACGATGGCCGAAGACGTAATCAATCCGCCGACAAATCCTCCGCCGGGAGCGTTATGCCCCGATAAAAATAAATAGAAAGAGAAAAGCAGAATGATAAAAGATACAAGTTTCGTTGCCGTCTGAAGGATGATGTCGTTTGTTTTTTGCTGTCTCAACGCTCTTCTCCCTCCTCTTTTACTTTTGTTCTGATCATGCCGTAAATCCCGAGTGCGGCGATCGACAGCACCGTGATTTCAAACATCGTGTCAAATCCCCTGAAATCAACGAGGATGACGTTGACGATATTGTTTCCTCCCCCGAGCTTATGGCTGTAAGCGGTGAAAAAGGAGGAGATGCTGTCTTTTGTTTTTTCGCTGGAAGACGCGATTCCGAGCATTGTCACGATGACGCCGACACCGAGAGAAATGATAAAATTCGTCATCCGGAATGTTCTTGTCTTCTTTTTCCGCCGCATTTTCGGCAGATGGTAAAAACAAAGAAGAAACAAGGCGACGGATATCGTCTCAATGACAAGCTGCGTGAGCGCCAGATCGGGCGCTCTGAAAATCACGAAAAACAGCGCGAGTGTGTACCCGACAACACCGAGTGAGATAATGGCCGTCAGCCGCGATTTGGCGAACACAGTCGCAATCGTTGCGCTCACCATAACGAGGGACAGCATGATTTCATACAGGCCGATCTCAGCCATGCCTTTCGCTGTCATGGAAAAGCCGCCTTTCATGACGAACGCCGCTCCGATGAGAATGATAAACGACGTAAAGATATACAGCAGATAATCCCGCAAAAATCCGGTCATATAAGATGACGTCAGCTGGTAAGATTTTTTTTCCATACTGCCCGTCACCGCATCGTAAAGCTTGTTCAGCGTCAGTTTTTTCGGAAACAGACCGTACAGACGCTCCCATTTAGACAGCGTTACGTAACCGATCGTGCCGACAATGATGATGCCGAGGGTCATCATTACCTCAGCCGTCACCCCGTGCCACTGGGAAATATGGACATGGAATGTATCTCCGCCGGTTAACAGAGCGGGATAAATGGAGTTCATCGCCGGTTCAATCAGGCTGTAAGACAAAACGTTCGGGGCAAAAAACAGACTGACGGCGCAAGCGGCAAGAATCACCGGCGAAATCAGCATGCCGAGCGGAGCTTCATGCGGCGTCTTTTCAAGCTGAGCAGATTTAGGCGCGCCGCTGAACGTTCTGAAAAACAGCTTCATGCTGTAGATGAAAGTGAAGACGCTCCCGATCCATGCGAGAACGGGGAACAGCACGCCCCACGTATCCAGGCTGAAAATATCTGCATGAGCAATCCGCAGCATACTTGTAAAGAACATTTCTTTACTTAAAAAGCCGTTAAACGGAGGGAGGCCGGCCATGGAAAACGTTCCGATCAGTGAAACGGTAAACGTTACCGGCATGAGCGCCATCAGGCCGCCGAGCCTGCGGATATCCCGCGTTCCCGTTTCATGGTCGATAATGCCGACCGCCATAAATAAACTTCCTTTAAAAGTAGCATGGTTAATTAAGTGAAACACAGCCGCGGTGACAGCCGCCGTAAAATACTCTGAATGCTGATAATGAAGCGCGGCGGCTCCTGCGCCGAGCATCGATACAATCATACCGAGCTGGCTGACTGTGGAAAATGCCAGAATCGCTTTTAAATCGGTTTGTTTAATCGCATTAAAGGAAGCCCATACCATCGTGATCAGACCGACTGAGGCAACCGTCCAAAACCAGACGGGTGAAAAAGCAAAAACCGGACTGAATCTGGCAATCAGATAAATACCCGCTTTCACCATTGTAGCCGAGTGCAGATAGGCGCTGACAGGAGTCGGCGCCTCCATGGCATCAGGCAGCCAGATATAAAACGGAAACTGCGCTGATTTCGTAAAGGCCCCCAATAACAGGAGAACCATCGCCGGAATAAAGAACGGATGGCCTGCGATAATATGCACCTGGTTGACCATTTCCCTGATACTGAAAGAATCCGTCATCAGATACAGCAGGATAAAGCCGCCGAGCATGCACAGCCCGCCGCCGACGGTAATCAGCAGTGATTTTTCCGCCCCGTAGCGTGATTTCTTCCGCTTATGCCAATACCCGATTAATAAGAAGGATGACAGGCTTGTCAGCTCCCAGAACATATAAAGCACGATGACGTTATCGACGAGCACAATGCCGAGCATCGCGCCCATAAACATCAGCAGGTACACATAAAAGGGGCCGAGCTTTTCTTTGTCCTTCGATAAGTAAAAAATACTATAAAGCGTCACCAAAGAGCCGATGCCCGTAATCAATAAAGCGAATAACAGCCCGAGTCCGTCAATATAAACGGTATAGTTAATACCGAGGGACGGAATCCATTCGGCCGCATACCGGACGGTTTCCCCAGCCATTGTGACAGGGAGCTTGCTGATAAAGTAAACAAACAGCACAACGGGCACTATCAGCACAAACCAGCCTGTATGGACTTGTTTTACCCGTTTATAAAGAAAGGGAACGATAAATGCAAATAAAAAAGGCGCCAAAATCGCGAAATGTAACAGCTGCAACAGAAGACCTCCTTTGCTTGTTTTTTCATCAAGCAACTGCTTTATGTAAGAATGAATCAATCAATTCACGGTCATAGGACCCAGTACAAATTATATCGCACTTTTTTTTACCCTGCTACGGCATAATGTATTCCTCTTTGTGTTTTTGTGGTCTTTTGAACCCAAAATAAATTTATCAAATATCCGGATCTTTGTATATACATTTCTTTTTCAGATCAAGCTTTACAAAAGGAGCTGGTCAGATGAAGAGAAAGGCGGCGGCTTGTATTGGAATATTTTGTTCTATTATTGCAGGAACATTCATAGCAGATGATTTCTGCAAAACGCGGCAGCAGACGGAGGCAGATGATTGGGAGCGTTTTTTTCTCGGTGCGGAATACGCAGAAGACAAGCTGAGTGCGGCTGAATCAATGCAAACGCCGTTTCAGCCGCGTGAGTATATCAGAATCGTATATAGATGAAAAGAGTTCCGGCACCAGGGTGCGGAACTCTTTTTGTGTGGCAATCAGCGTTTTCCTTTAATATAAGGGATGCCGTTGGCTTTAGGCGCATCCGCGCGGCCGATGAAGCCGGCAAGCGCGAGAATGGTCAGAATGTAAGGAGCCATCAGCATGTATACATTCGGAATGTCTTTGAACAGGGGCAAAAGCGAGCCGATAATGCTCAAACTCTGCGCAAACCCGAAGAACAGCGCAGCCCCGAGCGCGCCGATCGGATGCCATTTGCCGAAAACCAGCGCGGCGAGAGCGATAAAGCCTTGTCCGGAAATGGTGGAGTGCGTGAAATCAAGCGCGATCGTGGAAGCATACACACCGCCGCCGAGCCCGCCGAACAGCCCGCTGATCATGACGCCGATATAGCGCATGCCGAACACGTTGATTCCCATCGTATCGGCCGCCATCGGATGTTCCCCGACAGAACGGATGCGGAGGCCGAACGGCGTTTTGAATAAAATAAACCAGGAAACAAAGGCCAGTACGATGGCTAAAATCGACGTATAATATACGTCAGAAAAGAAAATCTTTCCTAAAACCGGAATATCGCTTAACACGGGAATGTTCGTTTTGTAAAAGGGCTCCGGGATTTTATCAGTCTGCGCTTTTCCGTAGATCAGCTTGACGATAAACAGTGTTGCTCCTAACGCGAGCATATTGATCGCCACACCGGTTACCGTCTGATCGGCGCGGAAAGAAACCGCGGCAGCCGCGTGGATCAGTGAGAACAGTCCGCCGGCAATCATAGCCGCAGCCAAGGCGAGCCACGGAGCGGCGGCGCCAAGCTCGCGTCCGAAAAATAAGTTGAACATGACGCTTGTAAAGGCGCCGATAATCATCAGTCCTTCAAGACCGATGTTGACAACCCCCGATCTTTCAGAAAACACGCCGCCGAGAGCGGTTAAAATAAGCGGAGCCGCATATACGAGTGTTGCCGGGACAATAATGGATAAAATCTGCAGGAAGTCCACTTACTTCGCCCCCTTTTTCTTCAATTTATCAAGGATGAGACGGATGGCGTAGCTTGATGCCACAAACAAAATAATAATGGCGATGACGATGTCAACGACTTCAGAAGGCACCCCGGATTCAATCGGCATATTTAATGCCCCGACTTTAAGGCCGCCGAGAAGACATGCCGCCAGAACAACGCCGATTGCCGTGCTGCCGCCGAGAAGCGCAACCGCAATGCCGTCGAAGCCGACGCCGGTAAAGGCGCCCTTAACCGCCGCATATTGAAAGGTTCCGAGTCCTTCCATCGCGCCGGCAAGCCCTGCGAAGGCGCCGGAAATCATCATGGCGTACATCATATTTTTTCTGACGCTCATTCCGGCGTATTGTGCGGCGTGCTGGTTAAAGCCGACAGCCCGGAATTCAAATCCGCTTTTTGTTTTATGAATGATAAACCACATGAGGACTGCCGCAAACAGAGCGATCAGAATGCCCCAATGAAGGCGGGAGTAATCTGTCAGCTGCTCTAAAAACGGCGAGCGGAGCGACGCGCTTTCATGAATTTTGTCTGTTTTGTCCCGGTGGTCCGTCATGACATCGGAAATGAGATAATTGGTTAAATGAAGAGCGATATAATTCATCATGATCGTGACAATCACTTCGTGGACAAAAAAACGGGCTTTTAAAAATCCGGGAATCAGGCCCCAAATGCCGCCCGCAGCCGCAGCCGCCAATAATGAAAGCGGAAGGTGGATGTAAGCGGGGGCGTCAAAGGAAGCGCCGACCCACACCGCGGCGGTCCAGCCGACAAGGAGCTGTCCTTCAACCCCGATATTAAACAGGCCGGTCCGAAATGCGAATGCCACGGCCAATCCGGACAAAATATATGGCGTAATCTGCCGGATCGATTCCCCGATGTAATACACTTCACCGAAAATGCCGCTCCAAAGAGCCGAATACCCGCTTACGACATTGTAGCCGCTGGCGAGCATGATGACCGCACCCGCAGCTAATCCAAGGATGATCGCAATCAGCGGCACAGCCAGATGAGAAAGTCGATTAATCATGTGTTTTCCCCGCCTCCATTTGCTTACTACCCGCCATTAAAAGTCCGAGCTCCTGCTCGTTTGTTTCGAGCGGATTGACGTTTGCGATGATGCTGCCTTCAAAGATGACGGCGATGCGATCGCTGAGATTCATTATTTCATCAAGTTCAAAAGATAACAGAAGCACCGCTTTACCGGCATCACGCTGCTCAATGAGCTTTTTATGGACGAATTCAATCGCGCCGACATCGAGTCCCCGCGTCGGCTGGGCCGCAATTAAAAGATCCGGATTTCTGTCCACTTCCCGGCCGATAATGGCCTTTTGCTGATTCCCCCCGGAGAGAGCGCGCGCAGGCGTATATTCATCAGGTGTTCTGACATCGTATTCTTCAATCAGGCTTCGCGCTTTGTCATAAATCGTGTGTTTATTTAATATGCCGAAAGAAGAGTAAGGCTTTTGGTAATAACTTTGCAGCACGATATTTTCTCCGATCGGAAAATCAAGGACGAGCCCGTGTTTATGCCTGTCCTGCGGAATATGCCCGATGCCGGCTTCAGTGACTTTCCTGGGCGGCATGTTTTGCAGCTGTTTGCCGTTTAACATGATCGTGCCGGCATTTGTTTTTCTGAGACCTGTAATGGCTTCAATTAATTCAGACTGGCCGTTCCCGTCAACGCCCGCAATGCCGACGATTTCACCGGCTCTGACAGAGAGGGAGAGCTGTTTGACCGCCTCAACGCCGCGCGCGTCTTTCACCGTTACATCAGAAAGCGAAAGCACTTCTTGTTTCGGTTCAGCCGGCTGTTTATCCGTCTTGAATGACACTTCGCGTCCGACCATAAGGCTTGCCAGTTCATCTTGATCCGTATGTGCGACATCAAGTGTTGTAATGCCTTTTCCTTTCCGGATGATGGTGACACGGTCGCAGACTTCCATAATCTCTTTTAATTTGTGGGTGATGAGGATAATTGATTTTCCTTCATTGACAAGATTTTTCATAATCTGAATCAGTTCTTGAATTTCGTGCGGAGTCAGCACCGCGGTCGGCTCGTCAAAAATGAGAATGTCGGCGCCCCGGTAGAGGGTCTTTAATATTTCCGCCCGCTGCTGCATACCGACGGAAATATCGGCAACTTTGGCTTCGGGATCAATGTGCAGGCCGTAACGGTCGGAAATATCGCGCACGTCCCGGGCGGCGCGCTGTCTGTCAATTCGGCCGAAAGTTTTCGGCTCTTTTCCGAGAATGATATTTTCTGAGACGGTGAAGGTATCCACAAGCATAAAATGCTGGTGCACCATCCCGATGCCGAGATCGTTGGCTTTGTTCGGACTGTTGATGTGAACGCGTTCGCCACGCACCCGGATCTCGCCTTTTTCCGGCTGATACAGGCCGAATAAAACGTTCATGAGTGTCGATTTTCCGGCGCCGTTTTCACCGAGAAGGGCGTGTATTTCGCCTTTTTTCACTTGAAGCGTGACGTCATCATTGGCGACGATTCCGGGAAATTCCTTGCGTATATTAAGCATTTCAATGATATAATCCACCGATTTGTCGCTCCTTTTCAGAGATACTTTGATGAGAAAGAGCTTGGCAAAAGAAAAGCTGCAAGAGATGCAGCTTTTCCTTCACCGCTCTTTTCAAAAAAGAGAGGGGATAAGCACGAAAGTCTCCTTATCCCCTGGTTCTTACTCAGCCTTGAAGGATTTCAATTCTTTTTCAGTTGAAGGGATCACGAGTCCGTCCGCGATTTTCTTCTTCCAATCGTCTGTTGCTTTGATGACATCGTCAGAAAGGTTCTCCTTGTGATCCGAGATGCCGACTGCATCTTGCGCCAAACCGTATGTTAATGTTTTGCCGCCCGGGAATTTACCGTCGCTCGCTTTTTTCGTTAAGTCCTCCACGGCAGTATCCACTTTTTTGACCATTGATGTGAGAGTGACATTGTCTTTTGTTCCTTTGACTTGGCCTTCCGCATACTGGTCTTTATCGACACCGATAACCCATACGTTCCGCTTCGGATCTTCTTTTTTCAGATTTTTCGCTTCTGTGAAGACGCCCGTTCCCGTTGCGCCGGCCGCGTGATAAATGACGTCAACGCCTGATTTGTACATGCTTTCAGCCGTCGCCTTGCCGACATCGGCTTTGTCAAACCCGCCCGCATATTTCACTTCGACGGTCGCTTTCGGATTTGCGGCTTGTACACCCGCGCGGAAGCCGATTTCAAATTTTTTGATCAATTCGGACTCCATTCCGCCCACGAATCCGACTTTTCCCGTTTTGCTCGATAGCGCAGCGGCCGCTCCCACGAGGAATGAACCTTCCTGCTCCTTAAATGTAAGGCTCGCCACGTTGTCTTTTTTGACAACGGCGTCAATGATCGCAAAATTTGTGTCTTTGCGCTGATCGGCGATTTCGCTGATGGAATCCTGCATCAGATACCCGACGCCGTAAATCAGGTCAAAGTGTTCCCGCGCTAATTTATTTAAGTTCGTTGTATAATCTGCATCTGATTTTGATTGAAGATAGTCAAAACCGCTTTTGCCTTTTGTAAGCCCGTTGTCTTTTCCGAATGCCTGGATGCCTTCCCAGGCGGACTGGTTAAATGATTTGTCATCAACACCGCCGATATCCGTTACCATGCCGACGGTAAAGTTTTTGCTGCCGGAGCCGTTTGCTTTGTCACTTGAACCGCATGCGCTTAATATGGTTCCGGCCGCTGCAATGAGCGCCATCGCCATTCCGATTTTGCGTTTTTTCAAAGATATAACCCCCCTGTAAAATATGGCTGTGCCGTTCAATTCAGACTTGAGTCCCCGTGCCGGATGCAGAATCGAAAAAACTTTCTGATAATAATGATGAGACGTCTCTCTTTTTCCCGCCTTGAGCGGCTGTCTCTTCCGGGTTCGGGACTTATGACTTATCTGAAAAGATCTGCTAACCAATCATAATTTATCATTTTACCCGCCATAAATAAATAGAAATTTGCTTATTTTTTAAAAAATATAATTTTATGAATCGGCTTCCTCATCTGGATAAAACAGAGGAGGATCAGCCGGGTCATTATCCTTATATAGCATATCAAAAAGGAATCTCAAGCCTTTTGTCACGGGATATGACAGTCAAAAAGCACCGTTCACAGCGAAACGGCGCTTTTTGACATTATAAATATTGTTTGATGCTGCTGACATTGCCGGTGTTGATATGATATTGAAAGACGGGTCTGCCGATCGTGCCGTACGCCATCTCTACATTCAGCACTTGTATGTCTTCCAGAAATTTAAGGTATTTCCGGATGGAGACTTGCGAGATTTCAGTATGCTTGGCGAGATCTTCCGTGGTAAAAGAGCCGTCGCCGAAAGACTCAATGCTCGCCCAGATGAGTTTAAGCGTGCTCTTTGTCAATCCCTTCGGAAGGTGAACCTTTTCCGCCGCTTCTTTCTTTTGAAAAAGCTCGGCATCCAATTCTTTCTGTGTCATGCTTCTGTGTGATTGATAAACTTTCTGCTTGCGTCTGTAGTCGGAAAGAGCGGTTTGAAAGCGGTCAAATTCAAATGGTTTGATTAAATAATCGACGGCGCCGTACCGAAGCGTTTTTTTAATGACGTCCAGCTCGCTTGCGGCCGAAATGACGATGACATCAACCGATTCATTCTGCTTGCGGATTTCCGTTAAAAGCTCAAGCCCGTTTTTTCCCGGCATGTAAATGTCAAGAAGGATGAGATCGATATGATGCTCGCTCAGCACGTGCAGCGCGCTTTGAAAGGATGATGCGATCCCTTTCAGCTGAAATCCTTCAATCTGGCTGAGATAGCGCTTATTTAATTCACCCACCATGGGGTCGTCTTCAACTATGAGTACATTAATCATCATTTTCCTCCTTCGGTTCATACGGAATGCGAAGACTGAAAGTCGTTCCTTCATTCTTTTCACTTGTCACAATCATATGGCCTTTTAAATTTTCTGTTGCCTGCTGGGTGAAATAGAGGCCGAACCCCCGGTTTGTCCCTTTCGTGGAATAACCTTGTTCAAAAATACGGGCTTGGTCTGCCGCAGACATTCCGGCTCCCGTGTCCGTAATCTCTATATCAAGCTGGCGATCCTGAAACCGCATCGAGCACGTAATGTTTTTTTTCGGCATCTGCGCCACCGCGTCGAGCGCGTTGTTTAACAGGTTTCCGATAATCGTAATGAGCTCATGGATGACGGCCGGATCCGCCGCATTCGGAATCAGGCTGCCGAGCTGAATGTCCAGATCAGCGCCCTGCTCGCGTATGTAGCTTTGTTTTCCCAGAAGAAACCCTGCGAGAACCGGACTTTTGACATCACTTATAATCTCGCTTGTTTCCGTCTTCTGCTGAATGGCAATGTCTTTAATGTAAGTGCCGAGATCATCGTATTCTTTTAACTGGACAAGCCCTAAAATGACATGAAGCTTATTCATGAATTCATGAGACTGGGCTCTTAATGCGTTTGCATACATTTTAACACCGGACAGCTGTTCTGCTAAATGTTTGACCTCCGTTTTGTCTCTGAACGTGGCGATCGCTCCGACGGTTTGTCCTTTCAGATGAATCGGAACTTCATTAAATACCAGCTCAAGTCCGTTAATGCGGATATCTCTGTCCTGAAGCGGTTTTTTCGTTTCAATCACCTGTTTCAGTCGGCTTTTCGGGAGAATATCGTTCACATCTTGATCGACCGGATTAGTCGGAATACCCATTTTAATAAAAAGCCGTTTCGCCTCTGCATTGGCAAGCTTTATTTTTCCCCGCGCGTCAACCGCCAGGATGCCTTCCTTCGTTGATTCGAGCATGGCGCTCCGCTCTTCCAGGAGGGTGGCGATTTCATAAGGCTCAAGACCGTACATAATGTTTTTGACGGTGCGGGCGACAATCACGGCTCCGATTACGCCGACAAAAATACTTACGCAGATGATGAAATAAAGCGGTCTCAAACTGTGGCTGACGACATCCTGTATTTTGTTAAGCGAAATTCCGACCGAAACGACGCCCACTTGTTTTTTATCTTTTCCATAGATCGGTACGAAGGCTCTCATGGATTTTCCGAGAGTTCCCGCTGATGTGCTCGTTTTGATATGGCCGTGCAACGCCGGCTGTTCGTCTCCGCCGGTGAATTTCTTCCCGATTTTATTTGCGTCGGGGTGGGTGAGGCGGATGCTGTTCATATCCATCACCACGACAAATTCGGTTCCTGTCGTATGCTGGACATCCAGTGTATAATTCCGGAGCTCTTTCAGCCCTTTTCTTGTTTGCAATGCCTGCGCGACACTCGGTGTTTCCGCGACCAGCTTTGCGGTGCGCAGCGCGGTTGTCCGTTCTTCTTCTTTCACGCGGTCTGCGGTCTGGACGCTGATCGTGAAAAAGGTGATACAAAGTGCGATAAGGACGACAATACAGACGAATATCGTTAATCGGGTTTGCAATTTTAATGTTTTTTTCATAACAGCCTTCCTTACGTTTATCATTCCCGCGTTCTACTTTACTCCGAAAAAGCCTGTTTGTGAAGATCAGGCCCTTATTTCGTAAAAGTGAGGAAAAATGGAATTTTTTATCTTGTCAATGTGTTTTAAGTCCTCCATAATAAGTGAGGTAGATTACAGAAAGGGACTTTTTATATGAAAAATACTTATTGGACGGGTTATTTTCCGCTCGTTGCGATTCTGCTTTTTAGTTCGTCATTATCCATTTCTACCTCGCTTTATGTCATGAAGATACTTCAGACGCTCGGCATGTATCAGGGGATGCTGGATTATTTCTCTGAGAAAGGGATCAGACTGGCGCTTTTTGCAGCGTTCGCCCTTGTGTATTTTATGCTTTTTTCGGCTTTGAAGCTGATTGCAAACACAGTGACAGAGCTGTCTCTTTTGTTTTTCACAAATGACCCTGAAGGGGACAATCTGAAAAAAATCAGATTAGGCTCTTTAATTTATGTAGGCGGAGGAATTCTTTCCTTTGCGCTCGTGCAGAATGGTTTTTGGATTGCGGCGTTATTTGCCGTTGTTACGCTCGTTTATTTGATTTTCATGGTGTACAGAATCTATTCGACACTCTCGATCGTTTCGCTGATCGGTTTTATATTGCTTGAGATTCTGTTTTGGTTTACTTTTGTTATCGGTATTTTGTACATCTTTATCAAGCTTTATAATAGCATAATGGCTAGCTTACCTGTGTAAGCTAGCCATTTTTGTTAAGACAGAAATCTGTTTTTGATCTCAGGGGAGGGGAGCATGCATGCTTCCCTTTTTCCGAACCATTTGTAACGGCGCCGGGCGATGAAAGAATAGGCTCTGTCCCTGAGGGGGCGGGGCACTGCGAAAAAAATTGCTGACAGCCGCCAGGCTCCGCGGAGATGACGCGAAACCTTTAACACGGCTGCGGATTTTTTGTATATCCGCCCGTTTTCGATAAAAATCATGCTGTCAAATTGTTCTGTCGGAAGTCCTTCTGATGCCAAAAGCTCCCGGGCGGTATCTGATTGCAATGATGCAAATGAGATTTTGCCGGCCGGATCGCGTTTAATGATGAATTGAACGGCGCCGCTGCATAAGTTGCAGACGCCGTCAAACAAAAGCACGCGGTCCGGAAGCTGAGCTGGTTTCAAAGCGGATCCCCTCCGTTATCTTTAATAAGCTGCCTGCAGCGTGTTTTTCCAGATCGAAAGCTGAGGGCTTGCGTCATGAAGGTATTCGACGCTTGACGGTGTATCCTTGCCGACCCATACCCCCATCGTATAAGCATCCGTCAGGCCGACAAACCACATATCGTGATAGTCATTTGACGTTCCTGATTTTCCGCCGACGTACGGAGCTTTAAAGTTCGCTTTCTTTCCTGTTCCGCTTTTGACGACGGCTTTCATCATTTCTTTGATCTGCATGTTGGTCCGCACGCTGAATACCTGCGCCGGCTCATCTTTCCATTTTAATATCGTTTTTCCTTTTAAATCAGTCACTTTTGTAATCGCGTGACTCGGCGTATAAACGCCGTTGTTGCCGAACGTGGTGTACGCATTGGTCATTTCAAGCGGCGTCATGCCGTTTGTAAAACCGCCCAGCGCCGCAGGCAGACGGTAATCCGCGCTGACCAGCTTCGCGAAATGAAACGGTTCAAGGTAGCTGAACGCCTTATTAACGCCGACGCGGTCCATGATTCTGATGGCCGGTGTGTTGTACGAGTATTTAAACGCCGTTTCCAGGGTAACCGTGCCATACGTGCGGTTATTATAGTTCTGCGGGCAGTAATCCGCACTGCAGAATTTGCTTGCGTCAATCTTGCTGTGCGGCGTTGCGCCGGTCTTTTCAATGTAAGGTCCGTAATCAAGCAGCGGCTTAATGGATGAACCGGGCTGTCTGTATGCTTGATAGGCGCGGTTGAAATCATATTTATGATAATCTTTCCCGCCTGAAAGCGCGATAATCTGATGTGTCTGATGATTAATCACGGCCGCTCCGCCCTGGACGCCTGCATACGGCAGATTTTGATTCACTTGGGCGACGACCTGGTTTTGCATATACGGATTCAGCGCCGTATAAATCTTCACGCCGTCTTTTAACAATGTGCTGACTCTGTCGGAAAGCTCACTCTGTATTTTTTGTTTCGCCTTTCCGGAAGCTTTTTCAAGACGTTTGTCATAGCCTTCGGATGAGGAAACAAGCTGTGTGAATTCATCATTTACATAGGAAACATAGTCAGGATATTTATTTGTTTTTTCGTTTATATCAAGCTTGATCTTTTCCTTTTCGGCTTTTTTCAGCTGTTTCCCGGATATAACGCCTGCTTTTTTCAATCCGTTAAGCAATCTGACTTGTCGTTTTTTCGTATAATCAAAATGCTTGAGAGGATCATATAATGTAGGGTTATTAGGGATGGCGCAGATAAAGGCCATCTCTCCCAAAGTGAGAGATTTCAGCGGCTTGCTGAAATAAAATTGTGCCGCCGAACCGACACCGTATACGCCGTTATTAAAATAAATTGTATTTAAGTAGCCTTCTAAAATCTCATCTTTGCTGTATTTTTTCTCAAGCTGATAGGAATAGGCCAGCTCCGTCAGTTTTCGGCTGAAGGTGCGTTCATGGCTTAAATACACATTCCTTGCCAGCTGCTGGGTGATGGTGCTGGCGCCCTGGTCAATTTTATGATCTTTGAAATTGGAGGCGGCCGCCCTGACCATCCCCATAAAGTCAAACCCTTTATGCTCATAAAAATGGCGGTCTTCAGAGGTTAAAAACAGCTGTTTTACCTCATTCGGTATTTTATTAAAGGGCACGATCACGCGGTTCTCATGATCGCTGACAATCTCAGAAACAAGGCTTCCGTCCCTGTCATACATGTAACTGTTTTGAACCAGGTTGATCGCTTTTAAGTCAATATGTTTATCGAGCACCTGATCAAAAGGCTTGATTTGTTTTACCTCTTTGCCGGAAGCAATAACTGTAAATGCACACAACGGGATAATGCCGAGCAGCAAAATCCATCCGATTATTTTACGTACCATGGTCACTCTCTTTTCTCCTGATTTCTAGCCATATCGTATCATTCTTTTAAGAATACGAGAAGGTTAAATTTAGAAGAAATCGTGATCGCTGCCGGTCAGCCCGCATTTGACGCTGTATCCTTTTGCAGATGTCCCGCCATCCATAAAAGCCCCGCGCCTATTAAAAAGAGAAAGGCGGTGACGTAGAAAGCAGCCGAAATAGAAAAACCGCTTGAGACCGCACCTCCGAGCAGAGGGCCGAGCACGTTTCCGAGAAAACGAAAGCTGACGTTATAGCCGAGCACCTCTCCCTGGATGCTGCCCGGCGCCCTGACGCGGATCGCGGCCGTAATGCAGGGGAGCGTGCCGCCCATGACCATGCCGAACAGAAATCTGAAGACTAACAGAATGGAGAGGGAGGAGGCGAGCGCCTGCGGAATGAAAAACACCGCTGATGCAATCAAAAGCACGATTAAGATCCGGCTGTGGCCGAAGCGGTCGCCGAAGTCCCCCCATTTCCGGGCAAGCAATAAGCTTCCGAGTCCGGTCGCTGAAAACGCCATTCCGGAGAAAAAGGCTAAATTAACAGGTCCGTGCAGCTCATTGACATATAAAGCGAGCAGCGGCTGGATGCTGAAATTGCCGGTCTGCACGATCATGGTAAGCACCATCATCGCCCAAAGCGCGGGCTGGTGAAAAATATAGGAGAGCACCTGTTTTCTGGAATAGGTTTTCCGCTTGTTTTGTTTCTCGCCGAGCGGCTGCTCATTCACCTGAAATAAAACGAGAAGCACGGATACGAAAATAACAAAAGACGTAATAAAAAATGTGTACGTAAACCCGAAGCTGTCAGCGAGCAGCCCGCCCAGCATCGGTCCGAATAAAGTGCCTGACACCTGACCCATCTGCAGCGTGCCGAGCGTTTTCCCGGCAGTCTCTTTCGGCGTCTGCGCCGAAATCATGGCAAGCGATGTCGGAACAAAGCCTGTTACAAGGCCCATAAGCAGCCGCAGGACAAACAGCTGATAAACCGATGTTACAAACCCCATTAATAAAATGCTGACGGCAATGCCGGTGCCTGTAATCAAAAGAATTTTTTTGTAGCCGTGCTTATCGCCGAATCTGCCCCAAAACGGGGAAATCACAAACGCCATTAAAAACGTGACGCCGAACACATACCCGCTCCATCTCTGCACATACCCGCCCGAATGGGGGCTGATCGTTTCGATATATAACGAAAGAAACGGAACAATCATGGTCATGCTGGCGGAAATAAAGAAATTTGTAATCCAAATGACGACGAAGTTCTTCTTACGGACAGAAATAACATCACCTTCTTTAATTTTCGTGTGTCTAATCATTAGTATATAGGAATGAATCCGGTATTTGTATTTTCGATGCGGATATAGGAAAATTCATTATTTTTAGAAAATGAAGAAAGTTTCAGAGGGGAAACTGATATACTATCATAAAATATCATTTTTGATCGGAGGAAAGGCAGGTGTAAAAAAGTGGATCAGCGCAGTCTGCTCATTATTGATTTTGAATTTACGATGCCTGACGGAAAATACAGCCCGCAAAATTTCTTTCCTGAGATTATTGAAGCGGGGATTGTCAAGACGGTGAATGATGAAGTGACTGAAACGTTTTCGAGTTATATCAAACCGAAAAAATTTCCAAAGCTGACGAAACGATGCAAAACCTTTCTGAACATCACCCAAAAAGACGTGGACGGCGGAATCACGTTTAATGAATTCATCCGCAAATTAAATGAGCTTGATCCTGATAAAAACTGCACGATCGTCACCTGGGGCAATATGGATATGAAAGTGTTAAAGCAAAATTGCATGTTTAACCACATCCCTTTTCCGTTCAAAGGAGAACTTCGGGATCTGTCCCTTGAATACAAAAACTTCTTCGGCGACAGAACATTGACCGGCCTTTGGAAAGCGGCGGAAGAGTATGGCGATAAAGGAACGGGCACGCATCACAAAGCGCTGGATGATGCGCGGACGACATACAAATTATTCAAGCTTGTCGAGCGGGATAAACAATATCTTGAAAAACCGAAACCTCCGACGATCGGTGATCGCGTCGATCTGACTGAACTGTTTCGCCGGGCCACATAAAAAAACCCAATCATGCCGACTGGGTCAAGTTCTTTTAAAATAGTCACGCTCTAACGCGGCCAAGTTGGCGAGCGAACGTTCCGCCCATTCTGAGCCGTCCGCTGTAAGCTGATCTTTCAGCCGGGCAGACGCCGCTTGTAAGGAAGCCGTATAATCAGGAACTTCGCCATCAAACGGTTTGACCATCTGATGCGGTATGTTTGTCTGTTCCCCGAATGCAAGCGCTCTTCTTTCATGAAAGAACGGAACATCCGCCTGCTTCGGATGATGAAGATCTCCTTGAGCGGGATGCGTCAGAACGGCTTTAATTTTCACTAAATAGTGATTGGGCCTGACGTCTGTCACTTCCCCTATGTATGCTCCTGTTTTATAAAACCCTTTTACGATTGTGCCGATTTCAAACGAATTCATAGCGTTCACCTCTCTCTAGTTATTCTATAAAAGATCAACGCGATTGGCTAGTGAACAGCTGCCGGAAGCCTGACTGAAGCCGTTGTGCCCGAGTACTCGCCGCTGGTGAAATAGACGGAGCCTTCATGATGCTGAATAATCGAGAATGTCACGGTAAGCCCGAGCCCGGTGCCGTTCGTTTTCAGCGTATAATACGGTTTGCCGAGTTTCTGCAGTTCTTCATCGGACATGCCGATTCCGTTATCCGTAATCTGAATGAGAATCATCTCTTCCTGTTTTTGGACGGAGACCTCGATTCGGCCGTTTTCAGAGGGCACGGCTTCAATACTGTTTTTAATCAGATTAATGAAGGCCTGTTTCAGTTTTTTTACATCGCCGAACACATATAAATCAGGCTCGCTTTGAACAGTCACGGTCACCGATTTAAAATTGGCATAAGACTCCATTAAGGAACCTGTTTCCTTTACGAGCAGAGAAATATCAAACTTTTCTTTTTCATAGTCATCCTGCTTCGCCATATCGAGATAATTCGTAATGATCGTCTGAGCCCGGTCGAGTTCGGACAGCACAAGTTTCTGATATCCGGAGTGGGATTTGTCCTGAAGCTGCTCGCCGCTGAACAGCAGCTGCACAAAACCTCTGACGACCGTAAGCGGATTGCGGACTTCATGGGCGACGCTTGCCGCAAGCTCGCTGACGACGGCCATTTTTTCTGAGTGAATCAGCCTTGCCCGCATGGACGCATTCTCATCGATGATCTCAATCAAATAAATGCACAGCAAAAGGGCGCTGACTTGAAAAAAAACGGATACTGCCGCCTCATAATAAACGGAAGATAGATTTTGAAAATTGAAAATATTGGTCGCGGAATAGATGAAGACAGATGCGGTTAATAAGGCGGTTTCAGTGCAGCCGATGAGAAGAGCGAAAAGCAGTTTCTTCCGCTTTGAGAAAAAAGGCCATTTCGTTTGGAGCTGGATAGGGATGATGATTAAAAAAGGAATTAAGGATAAGAAAAAAAGAGCGGAAGGTTCAAACCATATGAGCTGAAAAAAAACGGATGCCACCCCTGCGGCAAGTCCTGCTGCGGTACCGGAATAAAGCAGGCAGACGATAATGGGAATCAGCTGCAAACCGTAACGGACGGAATGAAGCTCCTGGATGGGAAAAGCCGTACATAATAATGAAGATGACGCTGCAAATACGGCGACCAGCAGGCGGTTCGCTCTCGGTACAAGCAAATCGGGCTTGCTGAGCCAGAAGACTTGATAAAGAAAAATAGGGAATAAAATAAAAGAGAAGTGAAGCAGGTAATCCTTTACAATCTCCATTTATGCGAAATCCTTTCCTATGTAAATATGAATCTATTATAACATCTTTACCGGCAAAAAAAGTATATATTTCTCTAAAGCGAACGCCCTTATCTCGTCTGATAAAGGCGTTCTTTCCGCTGCTAAGCGAGCGCTGCTTTCATTCTCTCAAGCCCTTCTTTTACGGTTGCGGCTGAACAGCCGACATTAAGTCTCATAAATCCTTCGCCGCCCGGTCCGTATTTCGTTCCCGGCTCTAATATGATTTTCCCTTTTTTGAGCATTCTTTCTTTGAGCTCGGCATCCGAAAATCCGTATCCGCTGAAATCCATCCAGATCAAATAGGAAGCGTCAGGTTTCATCATGCGGACTTTCGGCAATTCTTTTCTTAAAAAGTCCTCAGCCAATTTCATATTCCCTTCAATGTAAGGAATCAGCGCGTCAAGCCAAGGGCCTCCCTTTGTATAAGCCGCTTCGATTGCTGCAACCGCAAATGTGTTGAGGCTGGAAATCCCGTTCTGATGCAATGCGGCGGAGAATTTCGCCCGCTTATAACGGTCGGGAATGATAATGGCGGATGCCTGAATGCCGGCAATATTAAACGTCTTGCTCGGCGCGACACAAGTAACGGAAATCCGCGCAAACTCCTCAGACAGAGAAGCAAAAGGCGTATGCGGCTTTCCGTACAGCATCAAGTCGGAATGTATCTCGTCAGAAACGACGGTGACGTTATGGGCGGCGCACAGCGACCCGAGCTTCATAAGTTCATCCCGGCTCCACGCTCTGCCGGACGGATTGTGGGGATTACAAAGAATCATCAGCTTGACCTCAGAATCGTTCAGCTTTTTCTCAAGATCCTCAAAATCCATGCAGTAGACGCCGTTTTCTTCCCGTAATGGGTTATGTAAAACCTGCCGTTTGTTTTCCTTGATCATCTGATAAAAAGGCGTATACACCGGTGATTGAATCAACACCGGATCGCCCGGTTCGGTAAAGGCTTGTACTGCCATACTGATTGCCGTGACAACTCCGGGACTGAACGTGATGCTTGCGGGATCGGGCCGGTAGCCGTGCCGTGTCTCAAGCCATGAAGCGACAGCTTCTCTTGTGTTTTCGTCAGGAGACGTATAACCGAATATGCCGTGGTCAAGGCGGGCTTTTAAGGCGTCAGTGACCGCTTCGGGAGCGCGGAAATCCATATCGGCAACCCACATCGGAAGTGCATCCGATACGCCGAATAACGCTTCCGCCTTGTCCCATTTCACCGATTGTGTGCCAAGACGGTTTTCTCGAAGATCAAAGTTCATGTATGTCACTCCTGTAGTATCATTATTTTGCACAGCGTATCTATGATAAAATAGATTTGCAAACTTTATTATAAGCGGTGATGAAAATGGAAGAAAGCCAAGCGGTCATGGAAATGATGAAAATCATTGCCAAGTGGGACCCGTTTAAATATGGAGAAGATTTTTATGAGACAGAAGCCGTCGACATCGTTCAGGCCGTCTACAGTGAAGACCGTGCCGACAAGCTGGCAGCAGCCATTCAGGATATCTTTGAAGCTTCATTTGAGCAAAAGCTTCCGATCGAAGGCTGCCAAAAGGCCGCCGAGCAGCTTCTGTTCATAAAAGAAAGCAGCTCCTGCACCCCTTAAAAACCGGCGGTTCCGCCGGTTTTTTTATTGAATAAATTCAAAAATCCGCTCCGAAACAAACTCCGGGCGCTCTTCGGGTACGAGGTGTCCCGTATCCTTGAGTGAATACAGAATGGAATCCGGCAGGTCGTCATGAAGCCGTTTTCCGACTGAGACCGGAACGACCCGGTCTTCTTCTCCCCATATTAAAAGAGCGGGGTTTTGCACTTTCTTCAAATCCTCGGGCTCTAAATCGCCCTCCCTGTGTCTGATGAACCTTGTCATCGCTTTGAAAATCTGGCGGTCTGTAAATGGTTTTTCGTAACCGTCAATCATTTCCTGATCGATAAGCGTCCGGTCGTGCACGACATTTAACAGGTTTTTCAGCACACCGTCTTTTGAAAGCCAATACTTAAGATACAGGTCAAAACAAGGGAGGTGCGTCCCGAATATAATCGACGGGTGCGAGCGCTTTAAATACCCCGAGCTGCACAGCAGGACGATTTTAGAAAAAAGCTCGGGTCTGAGAAGAGACGCGGATAAGGAAATCTGGCCGCCCATCGAATGGCCGATGAGTGCGGCCCGGCTGATACCGAGCTTTTCCAGAAGTCCGATCAGAAGCTTGGCGAGGTTTGCGTAAGTATATACGAAAGTCCTTGACTTTTCCGATTGCCCGAAAGGAGGCAGGTCAACGGCGATAATATCATAATGGTTTCTGAGCAGCGGGATCAGTTTTCTGAAGCTGAATGCCGAAGATAAAAAACCGTGTACGCAGACGAGTGTCTGTCTGCCGGGATTTTCATAATGCTCGTAATACAGCTCAACTCCGTCTATCGCGGCCCGTTTAATCGGTGAAACAGCTTCCATGAGAGCCTTCGCCGTCCTTTCTTTGTTGTAATGTAAAGGCTTTTTTGATTGTCAGATTTTAGCTCTGGTTTCTTTCGGGTTTTTCTTAGCATTTGTCGAAAATCGTGATATAATGTCATGAAGATTTTTGATAATGCAAAGGTGTGAAACGTATGAAGCTGACCGAAAAAGAAACAGAAATATTAGAAATTTTAGACGAAAACAGCCGCGTTGATGCGGAAACGATCGCGAAAATGGCGAACATTCCCGCCGAAGAAGTCAAAAGCATCATTGAAAAGCTTGAAAAGGAAAAAGTCATCATTGATTATGCGGCGATGATCGACTGGCGCAAAGTCGACGGGCTGGAAGGCGTCACGGCGATGATTGACGTAAAAGTCACTCCGAAACGAAATGTCGGCTTTGATGAAGTCGCTGAACGGATATACAGATTCCAGGAAGTTGAATCAGTGTACCTGATGTCAGGGGTGTATGACTTATCTGTCGTCATCCGCGGCAACACGATGTCAGACGTGGCAAGCTTCGTGTCTGAAAAATTGTCCACCCTTGAGTCCGTCGTTTCCACGACAACGCACTTCATCCTGAAAAAATATAAGCATGACGGCAAAGTCTTTGAAAGCGGAGACGATGACAAAAGAATCGTGGTGTCTCCGTAAATGGAAACGAAGACTTCTTATTTATCTGACTACGTGCAGCAGATTAAACCGTCAGGCATCCGCAAATTCTTTGATCTGGCTGCTACGATGGAAGGCGTCATTTCACTGGGAGTGGGAGAGCCTGACTTTGTGACGGCCTGGAACGTGAGGGAAGCGAGTATTCTTTCTTTAGAACAGGGTTATACGGCTTATACGGCAAATGCGGGTCTTTATGAACTGAGAGAAGAAATCAGCCGCTATTTAGATCAGCGGTTCGGCCTGAGTTATTCGCCTGACAGTGAACTGATCGTTACGGTAGGGGCAAGCCAGGCGCTTGATCTCGCTGTCCGCGCCATTATGAATCCCGGAGAGGAAATGTTAATTCCCGAACCGTGTTTTGTCGCATATGAATCACTCGTGACGCTGACGGGGGCGAAGCCGGTGCCGATTCAGACTGTAGCTGCAAAAGGTTTCAAAGCATCAGCAGCCGATTTTGAAGCGGCCCTGACGGACAAAACAAAAGCGCTGCTTCTATGCTCGCCGTCAAATCCGACTGGTTCCGTCTATTCGAAAGAAGAGCTTGAATCCATCGCTGCTTTCGCTGAAAAACACGACTTGATCGTGCTTGCCGATGAAATTTATGCCGAGCTGACGTATGATGAGCCATTCACGAGCATGGGGGCCATCCGCGGCATGAAGGAGCGGACGATTTTGATTTCAGGTTTCTCCAAAGCATTTGCCATGACGGGATGGAGACTCGGATTTACGGCGGCGCCTCCCGTGATCAGGGATGCCATGCTCAAAATTCATCAGCACGCGATGATGTGTGCGCCTTCCATGGCTCAGTACGCGGCGCTTGAAGGGCTGAAAAACGGTCAGGAAGACGTCGAAAGAATGAAAAAAAGCTATCGGAGACGCCGAAACCTGATTGTGGAAACATTGAACGAGATCGGACTCGGCTGCCACCACCCCGGCGGAGCGTTTTACGCCTTTCCTTCCATTCAATCGACCGGCATGAGTTCAGAAGAATTCGCGGAACAGCTGCTCATTGAAGAAAAAGTAGCCGTCGTTCCGGGGAATGTATTCGGCCCGAGCGGCGAAGGCTACATCAGATGTTCCTATGCGACATCCATTGAGCAGATTCAGGAAGCGCTCGTCAGAATCAAACGGTTTGTTGAAAAAAGGGCATAAAAAAAGATACGAACCCGGTTCGCATCCAAATAAAAGGGGGGAATACTAGAAAGCCTTCGTAATCATAGTATACCCCCTTTATCTGTGCTTAAACATGATCATGTAAAAAAGTTCTCTTTGCGAAAAACAAACTTGTATGATATAATTTTAAATTGCGTATAATCTGTATTTAATTTAACTTAGGAGTTGTTATGAATGGCAGCAAAATTTGAAGTGGGCAGTGTTTACACTGGTAAAGTAACAGGATTACAAGCGTATGGTGCGTTTGTTGCATTAGATGAAGAAACTCAAGGACTTGTTCACATTTCTGAAGTCACTCACGGTTTCGTAAAAGACATTAACGAACACCTTTCAATCGGTGACGAAGTACAAGTAAAAGTACTTGCAGTTGACGAAGAAAAAGGCAAAATCAGCCTTTCTATCCGTGCGACTCAAGCGGCGCCTGAAAGAAAAGAAAGCAAACCAAGAAAACCGAAAGCGGCACAAGTTTCTGAAGAAACATCTGCTCCGCAAGGTTTCAACACATTGAAAGATAAGCTTGAAGAGTGGATCGAACAGTCCAACCGCAAAGACCTTATCAAAAAATAAACATAAAAAAAGCACCGGATATGTATGTTCGGTGCTTTTTTTATGTTTATCTGACTTCCGGATTTGCCGCTTCCTCGCGGGATGTTTCTTCGTTCGGCTTAAACAGCAGGCCGAGATTGATCAGACCGGCGATGCCAACAAGACCGTAAATAATCCGCGACAGAGCTGATCCTTGGCCGCCGAAGATGGCTGCTACTAAATCAAATTGGAAAAATCCGATCAGTCCCCAGTTAATAGCGCCGATAATCGTTAATACGAGACAGATACGCTGAATAACACTCATGTAAACAACCTCCTCTATAAATTCGTGAAACAGTTATAGATTGTGACAAAGCAAAGAATCTATGCATACTACATTCTCCGCCGTGTAAATCACACACTGTCTCAAGCTGTACAAGTGCCTTTCCCGGGAAGCCGCTGTCTGTAAACCGTGTGATGTGCCGTCAAAAAAGCGGATTGCTTTACATTGAACGTCAACTTTCTGCATAATATAAATCCAAAGGAGGAGATGTCATGCAAAACTTTACATATTGGAATCCGACCAAATTGATTTTCGGAAAGGGAGAGGTCGAAAAACTTCCTGAAGAAATCAAGCCGTACGGAAAGAACGTACTGCTCGTATACGGAGGCGGCAGCATTAAGCGCAGCGGTCTTTATGATCAAGTAACCGAACTGCTGAAAAAAGCCGGAGTTACCGTACATGAATTGGCAGGCGTAGAGCCGAATCCGCGTGTCTCAACAGTGAACAAAGGTGTTGCGCTCTGTAAAGAAAACAGCATCGATTTCTTATTGGCCGTCGGCGGCGGAAGTGTCATTGACTGCACGAAAGCCATCGCGGCGGGCGCTAAATATGACGGCGACGCGTGGGATATCGTCACGAAAAAACACCAGCCGAAAGAAGCGCTGCCGTTCGGAACAGTGCTGACACTTGCGGCGACCGGTTCAGAGATGAACTCCGGATCAGTCATCACAAACTGGGAGACACAAGAGAAATACGGATGGGGGAGCCCGCTCGTTTACCCTAAATTCTCTATTCTCGATCCGGTAAACACCTTTACCGTTCCGAAAGACCACACTATTTACGGCATGGTCGATATGATGAGCCATGTGTTTGAACAATATTTCCACCACACGTCAAACACGCCGTATCAGGACCGGATGTGTGAATCGCTTCTGCGCACGGTGATTGAAACAGCGCCGAAGCTGATCAATGACCTGGAGAACTACGAGCTTCGTGAGACGATTTTATATACAGGCACGATCGCATTAAACGGAATGCTGTCAATGGGCGCAAGAGGGGATTGGGCCACACACAACATCGAGCATGCGGTATCAGCGGTTTACGATATACCGCACGCCGGAGGTTTAGCGATTCTGTTCCCGAACTGGATGAGACATGTGCTCAAAGAAAATCCGACCCGCTTTAAACAGCTTGCCGTCCGTGTTTTCGATATTGACGAGACAGGCAAATCAGATGAAGAGATCGCACTTGAAGGAATCAGCAGGCTGTCTGATTTCTGGACGAGTCTCGGCGCTCCGAACAGACTCGCTGATTATGATATTTCTGATGAGAAGCTGGATACGATTGCAGATAAAGCGATGGCAAACGGAGCATTCGGACAGTTCAAGTCACTGCAGAAAGAAGATGTGCTTGCGATACTGAAAGCATCATTGTAATAACATAAAGGGGGGCGGCCGGATTGGCAGCTCCTTTTTTTCTGTGTTATAGTAATTCCCTTACGATTTTTTTGGAGGTCATGATAAATGGAGAACTTTACGTACTACAATCCGACGAAACTGATTTTCGGAAAAGGTCAAATCGACCAATTGAAAAAAGAGCTGAAGCAATACGGGAAAAACGTGCTGCTTGTTTACGGAGGCGGCAGCATTAAGCGAAACGGCCTGTATGACCAAGTAACAGGCATCTTAAAAGAAGAAGGCGCAACCGTTCATGAACTTGCGGGCGTTGAACCGAACCCGCGTCTGGAAACGGTAAATAAAGGAATTGAGCTGTGCAGACAGCATGAGATTGATTTCCTTCTCGCAGTCGGCGGCGGAAGTGTCATCGACTGTACAAAAGCGATTGCGGCCGGTGCGAAATATGACGGCGACGCATGGGACATTTACAGCAAAAAAGTAACGGCGCAGGACGCGCTCCCGTTCGGCACGGTGCTCACGCTTGCGGCGACAGGCTCTGAAATGAACCCTGATTCCGTTATCACAAATTGGGAAACAAACGAAAAATTCGTATGGGGCAGCAATGTCACTCATCCGCGTTTCTCCATTTTAGATCCTGAGAATACTTTCAGCGTTCCGGAAAACCAAACCGTATACGGCATGGTGGATATGATGAGCCACGTATTTGAACAATACTTCCACAATGTTGAAAACACGCCGCTTCAGGACAGAATGTGTTTTGCGGTCCTTCAGACGGTAATTGAAACAGCGCCGAAACTTTTGGAAGACCTTGAGAACTATAAGCACCGCGAAACGATTTTATACGCGGGTACGATCGCATTAAATGGCACGCTGCAAATGGGCTATTTCGGCGATTGGGCTTCCCATACGATGGAGCACGCCGTATCAGCGGTTTATGACATCCCTCACGCGGGAGGACTTGCGATTCTGTTCCCGAACTGGATGAGATACACGCTTGATACGAATGTAGACCGTTTTAAAAACCTCATGCTTAATATGTTTGACATTGATACTGAAGGCAAAACGGATAAAGAAATTGCGCTTGAAGGAATCGATAAATTGTCCGCGTTCTGGTCAAGCCTCGGCGCGCCGTCCCGTCTTGCGGATTATGATATCGGCGAAGACAAGCTTGAGCTGATCGCAGACATCGCCGCAAAAGAAATGGAATACGGCGGATTCGGCAATTTCCAAAAACTGAACAAAGATGACGTACTTGCCATCTTAAAGGCGTCACTGTAAGATCACATTCCAGGCCGGAGTGATTTTCAAGCTGCAGATGTAACCGTTTTGGGATTCCCTCTTTCCGGATTTTCTATTAGTTCATTAGGAGCAAGTGAAACACCCTTTGCCATGAGACAACTATGGAAATCGTTTCATCCGTATCACATGATGCGGATTTGACTCCCTGTTTCTGTACATTTAGCAGAAAAGGACCAATTAACTTTGCGATTGCCTGTCATCTATTTACACGAAATCTAAATCATGAAGATGAAGAGCCGCGAATTTAAAAAAGGGGCGCTGATTCAATCAGCGCTCCTTTTTATGCATTTTGTGTACTAAGGTCCCGCTGCGCCCCTATATAGCTTCCCATTAAGTTTTGATAACCGGGAAGATGACTGGAGATTAATGCGCCAAAACCTTCAACGTCGTTGCGCCAATCACGCTGTAACTCGCATGCTGCGCT
Organism: Bacillus sp. JK106; assembly: GCF_053663355.1. Lineage (NCBI taxonomy): Bacteria > Bacillati > Bacillota > Bacilli > Caryophanales > Bacillaceae > Bacillus > Bacillus sp. JK106. The sequence goes on from NZ_JBSJQC010000001.1 coordinate 1,007,232, forward strand.
AAACCAGTTCATAAGCTGCGCGCCGCCATGAGCCATACGGGTTAACGAAGCATCTGCTACTTGCTTATTAAACGTCCCCGAAGCATCTGTCACAACAAACACTTCGTAACCTGCTTTAATGGCAGAAAGCGCAGGAAAAGCAACGCAGACGTCTGTTACCACCCCCGCGATAATCAGCTGTTTTTTGCCGGTCGCTTCAATGGCTTTAACAAAGTCTTCATTGTCCCATGCGTTAATTTGTCCGGGACGGGCTATTTTTGGCGCATCAGGAAAGAGATCAACGAGTTCTTGCATGAGCGGTCCGTTGGGTCCATTTTCAAAGCTGGTTGTTAAAATAACCGGTAAATCAAAGAATTTAGCCGTATCACCGAGAGCCAATACATTGTTTTTAAATTCATCAACGCCATAGTCACGCACGAGCCCGGAAATAAGGCCCGTTTGATGGTCAACTAAAAGCACGGCAGCATCATCTTTTGAAAGACGGGAATAAAGATCAGACATTTTATCATCCTCCTTGAATTAAGGCAAGTCAGTTGGTCAATGGAAAACGGTAAATCTATTCATATGCTGTATAGATAGAAAGTTATTTCTGAGGTGACTTTTCGTGAGGGTGATGATCCTTCAATTAATCCGGAACGGGAACCGGAGCATGATCAATCCAATGGATGAACTGTTGTAAATAGCGTTGAAGATAACGTTTTGTTTGTTCATCCGTAAGTATGTTTTGAGCGGAATCAATTTTCTCATGGACTTGCGAAATCAGCATTTTTTGAAAGGGCAGAACATTGACTTGCATAGCTTCGAGTACTTCTCTCATTTGCATTTGACCAAAAGAGGTGCCGAACCCTCCGGGGGTTGCTCCGATTAAGCCAACCGGTTTTCTGTTTAAAACAGAAGAGGTCCGCGGTCTCGATGCCCAGTCCAATGCATTTTTTAATACCCCCGGAATTCCTGAATTGTACTATGGACTTACAATGATGACGCCGTCAACGTCTTGTAAATCAGCTCTAAAGGATGTTACGGAGTCTGGTGCTCCGGCGATTTCTAAATCTTCGTTAAAAAAAGGAAGACTGTCTATTTCAACCCAGCGAAATTGAGCCGCATTATCGAAGTCAATCAATGATTGAGCAATCACTCGATTATACGAGTTTTTTCGTAAACTTCCACAAATAAGACCAATGGTTTTAGTCATAAAATCACCTCCCGATTTAAAATTATTTTCATCTTAACATGATACCCCAAATATAGACACTATTTTTAAAAATGGACATTTATTCCTTGATATACCTGCACGGCATCCTCTCAAGAGGAGTACTATATAAAAAGAACCGTCCCATCGGTATTGGCGATGGATGTCAACCTGCTCCAAAGTAAAGGTGATACGTTCCTGGATCACCAACATTCGATTCGTTACTTCTTTCACGATTATTACAAATATAACTATTTCGAATCCGGGATATTGTATAAAAAATGAACGCATCTTTAGCGCAAATCCCGTATTCATCATGCCTTCTTCATGACTTGATTTAGCGGGTGAGTTCATATAAAGTGAAAGAGAAAACAATTCACCGTGATGGAGGGACAAGCAAATGACGCATGTACGCTTTGATTACTCAAGAGCGTTACCTTTTTTCAATGAACATGAACTTACATACGCACGTGATTTCGTAAAAACGGCACACCATAATATCCATGAAAAAACAGGCGCCGGAAGCGACTTTTTAGGCTGGGTGGACCTCCCTGAAAACTATGATAAAGAAGAATTCGCGCGCATTAAAAAAAGCGCTGAAAAAATCAAATCAGATTCTGACGTGCTTCTCGTCGTGGGTATCGGCGGTTCATACTTAGGCGCCCGCGCGGCGATTGAAGCGCTCAATCATTCTTTCTATAATGTTCTGCCGAAAGATAAGCGCAAAAACCCTCAAGTTATCTTTATCGGCAATAATATCAGCTCAACTTATATGAAAGATGTTATGGATCTTTTGGAAGACGCTGATTTCTCTATCAATGTCATTTCTAAGTCAGGCACGACGACGGAACCTGCAATCGCTTTCCGGATTTTCCGCAAACTTCTTGAAGAAAAATACGGAAAAGAAGAAGCGAAAGCGCGGATTTACGCGACAACAGATAAAGAGCGTGGCGCTTTAAAAACGCTTTCTAATGAAGAAGGCTTCGAATCATTCGTTATTCCTGATGATGTCGGCGGACGTTTCTCCGTTCTGACTGCGGTAGGCCTTCTGCCGATTGCGGTAAGCGGGGCTGATATCGATGAAATGATGAAAGGCGCTCTTGATGCAAGCAAAGACTTTTCCAGCTCGGAATTAGAAGAGAACGCGGCTTACCAATACGCCGTCGTCCGCAACGTTCTGTATAATAAAGGAAGAACCATTGAAATGCTCATCAACTATGAGCCTGCGCTGCAATACTTTGCGGAATGGTGGAAGCAGCTCTTCGGCGAAAGTGAAGGAAAAGATGAAAAAGGCATCTATCCTTCTTCTGCAAACTTCTCAACAGACCTTCACTCTCTCGGTCAATACGTGCAGGAAGGCAGACGCGATCTGTTTGAAACCGTATTAAACGTTGAAAAACCGAAGCATGAGCTGACAATTGAAGAAGCGGAAAATGATCTCGACGGCTTAAATTACTTAGCCGGCAAAACGGTCGATTTCGTCAACAAAAAAGCGTTTGAAGGCACGATGCTTGCCCATACAGACGGAAAAGTGCCTAACTTAATTGTCAATATTCCGGAGCTTAATGCATATACATTTGGATATCTCGTCTATTTCTTTGAAAAAGCGGTGGCGATGAGCGGTTATCTGCTCGGAGTCAACCCGTTTGATCAGCCGGGTGTTGAAGCCTATAAGGTGAATATGTTCGCGCTTCTCGGCAAACCGGGCTTTGAAGAGAAAAAAGCAGAGCTTGAAAAACGCCTTGAAAAATAAAAAGAAGGGCTGGCCCTCAGCATGACGGGTCAGCCTTTTTTAAACCGTGAAAGGTGTGATGATGAATTGATGCGGCTTTTATGTAAGCATGTCTTCATTTCCGTCTGTTCCGCCGCTATCGTCTATTCGGCACTAAAACTGTCTCCTGAATCCCTCTTGCAAACCATCCTGTTTTTCGCTTTTCCTCTCGGCTTGTTTACGGACATGGTCCGGCTGAAACTGAAGGTTGGCCGGATGCATACGCTGATCACGAAGTGCTGTCTCTATGCCGCCGTTTTCTATATTTCAACGGAAGCCGTTCTCTCCGCAATTGTGACGTATGTTCTGATTGAATGCGCCGTTACCTCTTTTCAGCGTCTGTCTGCCGCTCCCGGTTCTTCCCGGACGCCGTATGAAGATACCGCAGAGCGGGGACGCTAAAGACAAAAAGGAGCATATGCACATGATCAGCATACCATCTTCACTTGAAGGGCAATCGTTTTTACTCCGCGAATTGGAACAGGTGATGAAACCGATCGGTTATACCATCGGAGGCGGCTGGGAGTATGACCGCGGGTTCTTTGATTACAAAATTTCCGATCAGGACGGCTATTTATTTCTCCGTATCCCTGTTGAAGCAAATAAGGGACACCTGGATGAACGGGGGGCCGCCGTTACAATCGGCACACCCTTTTTGCTCAGGCACGTTTATCAGCAGGAAACGGATGATGCAGCAGGCGGCGGTGTTTTTGAGTCATTATTCAACCAATTCTCCGAGCCGAAACGGCGGGATGCGGCAATTGACCGCTCATATACAGATATCGGCATCTCGCTTGTGAAAGAGCTGGAAGACGTCCTGCTGCATTAAAGAGCCAAAAACAGATCAGTATCGAGCACCTGGTATGACAGGGGAGGGGTCAGCATCGGCCCCTCTTCTTTTTGTATGCCGATGATCGTGGTATTCCGTCTGAGATAATAGAGCGCGCAGTCATGATAAGATGAGCCCTTTAGTTCCTCGGGGACGGGAATGATGCGCACCTTTTTCTCCAGCGTCAGATCTGACAGCGTTTGCGGTTTGGCAAGCTGCAGCTTGACCCGGTAATGCTCAAACATCACCCGGCTCGACAGGCGTGATGTGCACAGAATCTTATTGGCTCCTGCGCGCTCGGCGTTTTTGACATACCGTTCCGTTAAAATTTCTACGATACAATAAACAGACGGATGCAGCCCTTTGATGGCGAGAAGCGTTAATACCGACAGCATATCAGCTTCGGATTCATTTTTCTGCTGGTCCGCTGTCAGAATGACGGTATCAGCTTCCGTAATATTCGCCTTATTGAGCGTGCTGTCATCAGCGGCATGTCCGCGGATGAAATGGACGTTTTCAATAAGCGGACCTTCCCTTAATGAATCATCAATCAGGACGACAGTTTTTGACGGTGCGATGTGCTGCAGCTCTTTCAGCAGCATATGCGATTTTTCATTCCATCCGATAAGAATGACGTGCCCCTTGCCTTTAAAGGCGACCTTCCCTTCGACATAGCGGTGCTGTTTGCTGAACACGGCTGAAGAAAGCGTGGCGAAATAGGCGGTCACAAAACTCGCTCCGCTTAATACAAGCACCATGCCGGCAATCTGCCCGAGCGGCGTCTGCGGAACGTAATCGCCGTAGCCGACTGTAGCCACCGTAATCACCGCCCACCAAACCCCTTCAAACACAGACGTGAACTGCTTCGGTTCGAGCATGTATATGAGTTGGCCGAACAATAAAATCAAGGCGATAATGATCAGCCCGATCCGAACATATAACGGCCATCTCAGCCAGGAAATAAATATACGGTTTGATTTCATTCGTCCGGCTCTTCTTTCGACAGAGAGATGGATAAAATCTGCTTAATAATGGTGTTTAGTTTTTCGTCCAGCTGTTCCTGGCCGTATGAGTCACGCGCATGTCTGATTAAATCGGCCGTCTCATCTTCAAACTGAATGAGAGGTTCGTCGTTTTCCGATTCATTATAGAGCTGGATGAAGGCGTCAAGCCCTTCGTTCATTCTGTCTATCGCATTGCTCAGCTGTTCTTTCTCGCCATTTGTCACTTTCATGTCGATCACACCTGTATCTTTTTTTATACAGTATGTCCCAGTTCGTTTGATGTCTTTCAAAAATCGCCGAAAACATATTCACCCTTATTTTTTCATATGATAAAGAAAGCGGACCGAAAAAGGGTGAGTCAAATGACGGTCATTCAAAAACTGCTGGCGGCGCTGGCCGGAGCGCAGCTGCTCGCTTCGGCGGCCGTATTGCTTATTTTCGATTTGAATGGATACAATCACATGTCCGGCGGATTTTCATGGCTTGTTTTTGCAAAAGAGACCGCAGGCACGTTTCCGTTTTACATCGGAATGGCCGGGTGTATCCTCATCATGCTCGGAGGATTGATTCCTGTCAGAAAAAAGAAGCGGATTTCTGTACAGGAAAGCGGGCAATCATTAAAATAATATATAAGCAGATCGTACGATATAAGAGAAAAAGGAAGAGGATAATATGCTGTTTATCTTTTTAACAATTGCTGCATTGGGATTGTCGTTTTGGGCACAATTTAAAGTGAAAAGCAATTTTCAGAAATACTCAGACGTGGAAGCCTCCAGTCAGCGGACGGGGGCGGAAACGGCAAGACGGATTCTTGATATTAACGGTTTATATGATGTGCCGGTAGAACCGGTAAGAGGCACTTTAACAGACCATTACGACCCGACGGAGCGGGTGGTGCGTTTATCTGAGCCGGTATATTACGGCCGCTCCATTTCCGCCATTTCCGTCGCTTCTCATGAAGTCGGACATGCTTTGCAGCATCAGGAATCATACGGCGCGCTTGTGCTGAGGCACAAAATTTTTCCGGTCGTCAATTTTGCCTCCGGGGTTGCCCCTCTGCTTTTCTTGGGCGGGATGCTCCTGGGCAGCTTGAACTTAATCGGACTCGGCATTATTTTGTTTTCGGCCGCTGTTTTTTTCCAGCTTGTCACACTGCCTGTCGAGTTTAATGCCAGCGCGAGGGCGAAGCGGATTATCGTGTCGGAAGGATTCATTCGCAACAGTGAAGAACACGGCGTGAATAAAGTGCTGAACGCCGCCGCGCTGACGTATGTGGCTGCGGCGCTCGTTTCATTATTCGAGCTGCTTCGTTTTGTGATGATTTTCTTAAATGGTCGTGATGAGAATTAACACGAAGGAGGTGGCCCCTTACCGTTTGCGGTAGGGGTTTTTTTGCTTATATTAAAACTGATTCTCATTATGCTGTTAATCGGACTAACGGCCATCTTTGTCGCTGCGGAATTTGCGATTGTCAAAATCCGCGGTTCAAAAATCGCGGAGCTGGTTGAAACCGGAGACAGCCGAGCGCTCGCGGCGCACAGGGTGATTTCAAATCTCGATGAATATTTATCAGCGTGCCAGCTCGGCATTACGATTACGGCGCTCGGACTCGGCTGGCTCGGTGAACCGACGATTCAGCGGCTTCTTCATCCTGTTTTCAGCCTGATCGGAATGCCGTCATCTATTACGCACGTCGTCACGTTTATTGCGGCGTTTATCGCCGTCACGTATCTGCACGTCGTCATCGGAGAGCTTGCGCCGAAAACGATATCCATTCAAAAAGCCGAAGCCGTCAGTCTGTGGACGGCGAAACCGCTCATTCTGTTTTATAAAGTGATGTACCCGTTTATTAAGCTGTTAAACGGCTCAGCCGGATTTTTGGTCAAGCTGTTCGGTTTTCATTCGGTGAAAGAACATGAGGTCGTGGTCAGTGAAGAAGAATTGCGGCTGATTTTGTCCGAAAGCTATAAAAAAGGTCAAATCAATCAATCTGAATTCCGTTACGTCAATAAAATATTTGAATTCGATAATCGGGTCGCCAGAGAAATCATGGTGCCGCGCACCGAAATCGCCGCCATCTCGCTTGAACAGTCAGTTGATGAAGCCATACATTTGATCATCAACGAACGGTATACGCGATATCCGGTTATTAAGGAAGACAAAGATCACATTCTCGGCATTATTAACAATAAGGATTTATTTAAAGCGTATTTTCTCGGCCGCTCCATTGAATTAAAAGAAATTATGCGTCCGGTCATCAGAGTCATTGAAAGCATCCCCGTTCAGGAGCTTTTGATCCGCATGCAGAAGGAGCGGATTCATATGGCGATTCTCGTTGACGAATACGGCGGCACGGCGGGACTTGTGACCGTCGAAGACATATTGGAGGAAATCGTCGGGGAAATCCGTGATGAATATGACCAGGATGAAATGCCCCACATCGTCAAAAAAGGCGAACACCATTATGTGATGGACGGCAAGGCGCTCATAGAAGAGGTGAATGATCTCCTTGATATCGCCATCGAAAATGAAGACATTGACACGATTGCCGGCTGGCTCTTAACACAAAAAATGGAGCTGAAAAATGGTGATGTGTTTCATGCCGAAGGGTGTGAATTTAAGGTGCTGGAAGCGGAAGACCATCATATCCGCTTCGTTGAAATTAAAAAAACTGATTTCTGAGCCTCCTGCTTTTGCAATGAGGCTTTTTTTATGGAAAAAATGCTTCTTCGTCCCGCTCCTTCATATGCTGTAAAGAAAGGAGTGTCGGTATGAAAACGGATTGGTGGAAAACGGCGGCCGTCTATCAAATTTATCCCCGAAGCTTTATGGATTCGAACGGGGACGGAATCGGCGATATTAACGGCATCAGAGCAAAGCTTCATTACATAAAAGAGTTGGGGGCGGATGTGATTTGGCTTTGTCCCGTTTTTGACTCGCCGGGCGCGGACAACGGCTACGATATTCGGAATTATAAACAAATTGCCGGCGAATTCGGGACGATGGAGGATTTTGACCGGCTCCTTGCGGATGTCCATGCGCTCGGCATGAAGCTGATTATAGACCTCGTCATTAACCATACAAGCGATGAGCACCCTTGGTTTATCGAATCACGCTCAGCGAAAGATTCCGAAAAACGGGACTGGTACATCTGGAGAGACGGAAAAAACGGCAAAGAGCCGAACAATTGGGAAAGCATTTTCGGCGGATCGGCGTGGGAATATGATCAAGAGACCGGCCAGTATTACCTGCACCTGTTTGACAAAAAACAGCCTGATTTAAATTGGGAAAACGAAGCGATGAGGCAGTCCGTTTATGAGATGGTCCGCTGGTGGCTTGATAAAGGCATAGACGGCTTCCGGGTGGATGCCATTTCTCACATTAAGAAAAAAGAAGGGCTCCCTGACATGCCGAACCCGGACGGTCTCCCGTACGTCCCGTCTTTCCCGTATCATATGAATGGGGAAGGCATAATGGATCTCTTAAAAGAGCTGAAGCGGGAAACATTTTCTCGCTATCCGATCATGACGGTCGGCGAGGCGAACGGAGTGGCGGCTTGGGAGGCGGCTGATTGGGCCGGTGAAGAAAACGGCGTCTTTCAAATGATTTTTCAATTTGAACATCTCGGCCTCTGGGATACGGAAGATGATCAAAGCATCTCCATTCCGGCGCTTAAGCGCGTCTTGTCCGACTGGCAGAACAGCCTTGAAGGAAAGGGCTGGAATGCGTTATTTATGGAGAACCATGATCAGCCCCGTTCCGTTTCGGTATGGGGTGACGAACGGTTTTTGACAGAAAGCGCCAAGGCACTCGCCGCGATGTATATGCTGATGAAAGGCACGCCGTTTATTTACCAGGGGCAGGAGCTCGGAATGACCAATGTTTCGTTCCCATCCATTGAAGATTATGATGACGCCGCAATTAAATATCTGTATGAAAAAGAGACGTCCCGCGGCGTTCCGCATGAACAAGTGATGAAGATCATCTGGAAGAAGGGCCGGGATAATTCACGGACACCGATGCAATGGAGCGATGAGGCGAACGGCGGGTTTTCTGATGTTTCTCCGTGGCTCGGAGTGAATCCGAATCACACATGGCTGAACGCTGCATCACAATTGCAGGATGAAACATCCGTATACCATTTCTACAAACGGCTGCTCGCCCTCAGAAAAGAACACGGCGTATTGATCAGCGGCACATATGAATTGCTGCTTCCGAATGACCGGCAGATTTATGCCTATCTAAGAAAAAACGGAACAAAAACCGCCCTGATCATCACAAATCTGTCCCGAACCCCCGCTTTATACAGGCATCCCGGTTATCCGCTTGACTCCGCTTCTCTCGTGCTTGCAAACGCGGAAACAGAAGCGCACCGCCATGTGACATCCTTCCTCTTAAAGCCTTATGAGGCCCGCGTATATATATGGTGAAAAACTTCAGTCCCGAGGCTGAAGTTTTTTGTGATCTGCGTTTATCATCGCGATCCGACAGGAAAAGACAAATACAGAAACGAATATGGGAAAGGAAGAGAAAAAGAAAGGAGGCATTCATATGCTGAAAAAATTGCAGATTCAAACAAAAAAAAGGGATGAAATGATCGACATCACACATGAAGCCGAATTGTTTCTCCGCGAAACAGGCGTAAAAAACGGTTTGGCGCTCATATACTGTCCCCATACCACCGCCGGCATTACCATCAATGAAAATGCCGACCCGGATGTGAAGAGGGATATGCTCAGAAGGTTTGATGAAATGTATCCGTGGGAGCACGAACTGGACCGGCATATGGAGGGAAATACGGCGGCACATATGAAAGCGAGTACAACCGGCGCCTCTCAGCATGTCATCATAGAAGACGGGCGCCTGATACTCGGAACATGGCAGGGCGTTTATTTTTGCGAATTTGACGGTCCGCGAAACAGAACATGTTATATCAAAATACTGGCTGAAACGGAGGAAAACAAATGAGTGAGTGGATAAGTCCGTTATCATTAACAAAGCCCGTCATTCAGGCCCCGATGGCCGGCGGGCTGGTCACGCCGCGTCTGGCTTCGGCGGTATCAAATGAAGGGGCGCTCGGAAGCCTCGCTTCAGGATACGTCAGCCCGCAAGCGCTTGAAAAACAGCTTATCGAGATGAAAGAGCTGACGGACCGCTCCTTTCAAGTAAATCTTTTCGTCCCGGAAGAAAGACAGATGCCTGAGGCGGAACTTGTTGAAAAATGGAAAGCCCGCATTCCGAGGGCAAAAGACGCCAAGCCGTTCTCTGATCTGAAAGAAGAATGGAATGATTTCGAGGAAAAAGCGGAGCTTCTGATCCGTTACGGAGTCAAAGCGTGTTCATTCACCTTCGGCCTGCCGCCGGAAGAAACGGCGGAAAAGCTGAAGAAAAGCGGTTGTTTCCTTTTCGGCACAGCGACAACGCCGGAGGAAGCGAAGGCTTTTGAAGAACGGGGAATGGACGCCGTTATCCTTCAGGGAATAGAAGCCGGCGGGCATCGCGGGTCGTTTCTGCCGGTTAAAGGAGAACCGGCTCTCGGCCTTATGGCGCTGATTCCGCAGGCTAAAGACGCGCTGGATATCCCGGTGATTGCGGCAGGCGGCATTTTTGACCGCCGCGGGGTGCAGGCGGCCCGATGTTTGGGTGCGGACGGCGTTCAAGTAGGAACACCGTTTCTCCTTTGTGAAGAAAGCAGCGCCTCACCGGCATACCAAAAAGCCATTGCCGAATCAAAAGGAGCCGATACGCGGCTGACCACCCTGTTTTCGGGAAAACAGGCGCGGGGAATCGTGAATCAGTTCATGAAAACATATGAAGCTGACGAGGGAAAAACGCTGCCTTATCCGCTGCATAATACGCTGACAAAGCCGATGCGCGGGCACGCGGCTCAATCAGGAGACGCGGAGTATATGTCTTTATGGGCCGGCCAGTCCGCCGCGAAACTTGAAGGGCCGACAGACGTGAAAACCGTTTTGGACGGATTGTGCGAATCATAATCCAGAAATCGTGAGGTGATGGATGATGAAGATTCTTCAAATGTCCTATAAAAAAAGAGGAACTATTGAGTTTGTCTTTGAAGATTTTCCGCATTCCAAAGTCACCATGGCGCCGATTAAAGGGTATTACTTTGTCCGCGCCATTAAATGGAGCAGACGGGACAGAGCCGTCACCCGCCATGATTTAGAGAAGTTTGAATGGGCTGCAAACCAAGCGCTCGGCACGACGGCTTTTTACCGGAAAAGAAAAGCATTTCACATCCCATCGTCAAAATGACAGACGATGGGATTGTTTTAATGCATGATCTGATAAAGCGCGGGTGCATCAAGCCTTGTTGCCTGGTTAAGCAGATAAGCCGGCTGCACGGCATTTTTTTTTCTTAAAGAATTCAATCTCTGGATGATTTGTTCAGCGGTCAGAATCCCGAGACCGTGGGCGAAATATTGATCATTCCCCATCACAATGACATTTTCTCCCCGCCACTGGGCCTTTGCAGGGTTAAAATCAGGATTTTTAAAATATAAACAATCTCCCCGTAAAAAGTGGCTGCCGGTTTCCGTGTAGATCGGCAGATGCTCATAGTGCCAGTCATACAAAGTGATATCCCGGAAACGCCGGTTAAACCGTTCTTCACCGATTGTCTTTAAGACGGCCAGATAATAAATCACAACAATGGCGGTAGCGCATTCAAATGCGTAAAACGCCCCGTTTTCAATAATGTCCCGAATCGCTTTTGAAGCGGGAATCCTGTACTTCAGCTCCAGGGCTCCTTCCGGCGTCAGTCTCCAATAAGCCGTATTTCCGTATGTTTTGGCGAAAGTTGCAAATTTCACACCTGATCCGTGCAGTTCTCTTGCGGCTTCCACAATATGGCGGCGCAGCCGCACCTCGAACATCAGTTCAGCAATCGACCCGTAATCGAATTGTACGGGAGAATTGAGCAGGTCATTTATATACGGAACAAGGCTTTCTTCCGTCTGCCAGTTCGCGATGTCCTGAGGCCGAAGCACTTGGCCGGATATGATAATCATCTGCGCGCCCCCTATCTTTTTTTATAAGATATGCAGGAAGCTTGGGCAATGAAAATCAAGTCATAAAAAAGGAGGAAATGTTAACAAAATGTGAAGACTGAGCCGATATATAAGGTATCACACTTGAGGGAGCAGCTTAATATGAAAAAATTCATTAATTGGTGCACAAAGGCATCGATTTCACGTAAATTAATCATTTCATTTATCGTGATCTTAATCATACCGATTCTCGTGTTAGAATTCAGTTCATACCATACGGCGAGCAATTCGCTGGATGATCAGATTTCAGGCAACGCGAAAAATAACATCGAATCTTTTAACACAACCATTACAAATGATATCGGCGCAAAAGCAAAGGCGATTGAATTTTTCAGTGAAACGTTAAAAGGGTCATCCTTCTCAAAGAAAAACATGTCTGCTCTTGAAGAAAAGTTCGGGCAATACACGTCTATTCATAAGGACGTAGCCCGCATTTACGGAGGTACGGAAGACGGCAGCTACGCACAGGCGCCGAAGGAGAATACTCCGGCCGATTACGATCCGAGAACACGCACTTGGTATAAAGACGCTGTGAAGGCCGGCGGCACGCTCGTTGTCACCGACCCTTACACCGCGGCAAGCGACGGCAGCATGGTCGTTACCGTGGCAAAGCAGATGCAGGACGGAACAGGCGTAGTGGCCATGGATATTACGATTGACCAGCTGCTGAAGCAGATGCAGGGAATCAAAATCGGGCAAAAAGGATTCGTGTTTATCACGTCCAAAAATAAAACCTATGTCGCGCATAAAGACCACAAACCGGGCGATAAAGTTTCAACCCCGTGGCTGAATGAGGTATACAGCAAAGACAGCGGCATTATTTCATACCAGCTCGATGATCAAAATAAAAAAATGGCGTTTACGACAAATAAACTGACCGGATGGAAAATAGAGGGGAGCATGGAGCTCAACGAAATTAAAGACGCCTCACAACCGGTGCTGACGATGGGGATGATTGTCCTTGCAGCATCCATTATCATCGGGGGAATTTTAATTCTGTTGATTGTCAGATCCATTACGTCACCGCTGAAACGGCTTGTCCGCTCTTCTAAACAAATCAGCGGCGGAGACTTGACTGAAACCATTGATATCCGCTCGAAAGATGAATTGGGCGAACTCGGCGCGAGCTTTAATGAAATGGGAGAATCTCTGCGCGGATTGATCAGCGCGATCCAAAACTCTGTCGACAACGTGGCCGCGTCATCGGAAGAGCTGACCGCTTCAGCTTCGCAGACAAGCAAAGCGACGGAACATATTACAATGGCGATTGAGCAGTTTTCAAACGGAAACGAAGAGCAAAGCGAAAAAGTCGATTCAAGCTCATCCAAGCTGAATCATATAAACGACGGACTCGCCGCCGTTTCCCGCACATCATCATCCATTACGGAAGCATCTAAACAATCGAAGGAAGCTGCCGGCACCGGGGAAGAATATGTGCAGCAAACCGTCGGGCAGATGAATCTCATCAATCAATCGGTCCAGCAGGCGGAAGCGGTTGTAAAAGGCCTTGAGGCCAAATCAAAAGACATCGCTCATATTTTAAGAGTCATCAACGGCATTGCCGATCAGACAAACCTGCTTGCGTTAAATGCAGCCATTGAAGCGGCAAGAGCCGGTGAATACGGGCGGGGCTTCTCAGTAGTAGCCGAAGAAGTGAGAAAGCTTGCCGTCCAATCCGCCGGTTCTGCCAAAGAGATTGAAAAACTCATTCAGGAAATCACGGCTGAGATCAATACATCGCTTCACATGTTTACATCCGTCAATGAAGAAGTTCAATCAGGACTTGCCGTGACGGACCGCACGAAAGAAAGCTTCCAGAATATCTTCGGCATGACGAACGATATCGCCGAGAAGCTTCAATCGATGAACGGCACGGTTGAACAGCTGTCAGACAGCTCTCAGCACGTTTCAGCTGCAGTGACGGATATTGCGGACGTATCACGGGAAAGCGCAGCAAGCATTCAGGATATTGCCGCATCCGCAGAAGAACAGCTTGCATCAATGGAAGAAATCAGCACATCCGCCGATACGTTGGCGCAAATGGCCGAAGAACTGCGGGAATTAACGAAACAATTTAAAATCAACTAGTAAAAAAGGACGCTTTCCAGGTGGAAGGCGTCCTTTTTTATAGTGACAGCCGGATAATTAAATAAAAAGTCTTACATACAAAGGGAGTACATAGAACTATTTTTCATTTATGACTTAATTTTCAATGTAATAAAAAGGGAGTCGGCCGATATAAACAGTAAATGATTGAAAGAGGTTTACAAAATTGAAAAAAACAGCAAAAAAAATCGCCAGAAAATCAATAGCCAAAAAACTTATTATTTCATTTTTACTGATCTTAATTATTCCGGTAGCAGTATTGGCTGCCGGCGCCTACCGTTCGGCGGCTTCATCCGTTGAAAAGCAAATGATGGAAAGCGCCGAAGGAAATGTGCAAATCTTAAACAATATGATTGATGACCGGATCGGAATGTTTACAAAAAGCTCAGCATATTTCAGCGAATGGGCGACAAGCGCTAAATTTAAAGAAAAAAACCAAACGGAAATGCAAGAAAGGTTCAAACAGTTTATTGAAAGCAATGATAAAGCGTCCGCCATATTTTCTAGCAGCAAGGAAGGAACGTTTACCCGTTATCCGCATGCCGATATGCCGGCCGATTTCAATCCGCTTGAAAGAAGCTGGTATCAGGAAGCCATGGAGAATAAAGGCCAAACCATCATCACGGACCCTTATGAGTCCATCTCAAACAAAAAGATGGTCGTCACCATGGCCCGCGCGGCGCAAGACGGATCAGGCGTCGTCGCCATTGATATAAAAATCGACGATCTCATCACGATGACAAAAGAAGTGAACATCGGAAAAGAAGGATACGCCTTTATCCTCAGCAAAAATAAAAAAGCCGTTGCTTACAGTGATGAAAAAGCCGGCGCGGCGGTATCGGGAAAATGGGTTGATACATTATACAGCGGGCAAAAAGGCGACTATGAATATACGCTGAACGGGAAAGCGAAAAAAATGGCGTACGTGACCAATGAAGCGACGGGCTGGAAGATCAGCGGAACCATGTCCGTGGATGAAATCAAAGATGCGGCAAGACCGGTTCTGACTCTGGCCGTTATCATATTGGCGATAGCCATCGCCGCAGGGATGATTTTCATTTATTTTGTCATCCGCTCAATTACCAAACCGTTAAAACGTCTCGTAGCTTCAGCGGAAAAAATCAGCAGCGGGGATCTGACGGAAACCATTGATGTCGGCTCTCAAGATGAGCTCGGCGTGCTCGGTAAAAGTTTTAATCATATGACAGATTCACTCCGTTCGCTTATTCAGGGAATTCAGGACTCTGTTGAACATGTCGCTTCTTCCTCAGAGGAGCTGACGGCTTCGGCTGAGCAGACGAGCAAAGCAACGGAACATATCACCCTTGCGATTGAACAGTTTTCTAATGGAACGGAAGACCAAAGTGAGAGTATTGATAAAGCGACAGCACAAGTGAATGAGATGAAAGACGGGCTCAGCGATCTGGCGGAAGCGGCAGCCGTGGTGACGGAAACGTCAATTGAATCGGCGGAGATATCCGGCGCCGGTGAGCGGCTTGTCAAGAAAACAGCCGGCCAGATGGGCGCCATTGACCAATCCGTAAGTAAAGCGGAGCAAGTCGTACAAGGGCTTGAACTCAAATCGCAGGACATCACCAGCATTTTGCGCGTCATTAACGGCATTGCCGATCAAACGAATCTGCTTGCTTTAAATGCAGCCATTGAAGCGGCAAGAGCGGGAGAATACGGACGCGGTTTTTCAGTTGTTGCCGAAGAAGTGAGAAAGCTTGCCGTCCAATCCGCAGATTCAGCGAAAGAAATCGAATCCTTAATTCATGAAATCGTCAAAGAAATTCATACTTCGCTCGGAATGCTGGAATCCGTCAATCACGAGGTGAAAAGCGGACTTCAGTTAACGGACGAAACGGAAAAAAGCTTCCGGGACATTTCCGCTAAAACAAATCAGATTGCCGGTGAACTGCAAAATATGAATGCAACCGTGGAACAGCTTTCTGCCGGATCTCAGGAAGTATCAAACGCTTCAGAGGATATCGCGGCAGTCTCCAGACAAAGCGCGGCCGGCATTCAGGACATCGCGGCTTCAGCTGAAGAGCAGCTTGCGTCCATGGAGGAGATCAGTTCCTCAGCCGTCACGCTGGAAAAAATGGCGGAAGAATTACGCGAACTGACAAAGCGTTTTAAGATAAACTCTTAATTAAGTCTAAAAGACTAATTTTGTAATAGGTAAAAAGTATGTTTCGTTATATTTCTTCTTTTTGGATGTGTATATTTACCCATAATTGCCGATATGAAGGGTAAACACGCAAGAGGAGATATAGCAGATGAAAAAAATTGTGCAAATCATCAAGCAGAGATCGCTTACAAGAAAACTGCTCATTTCTTTTTTGGCCATTCTCATTCTTCCTATTTCAACGCTGGCTTTTATCGCCTATCAATCGGCGGTAAGTACGCTTGACAGGCAGATGATGGGAAGCGCACTAGATAATGTGCAGCAGATTAACGATATGATCAACACAAGCATCAGCCAAAAGGAAGACGGAACGGCATATTTCAGCGACTGGCTCACAAAGGATCGGTACAAGCCGAAAAACCAATCGCAAATTACCGATAAATTCACAGAGTACATGAAGATTAATAAAGACGTGGAATCCATCTATACGAGTGACACGGAAGGACATTTCACACGGTATCCGGATCTGCAGATGCCTAAAGGATATAATCCGCTTGAAAGAGACTGGTATAAAAAGGCCGTGGAAAATAAGGGGAAAGTTGTTGTAACAGATCCTTACCGCACGGCTTCCACCAATACGATGGTCGTGACGGTCGTTCAGCAGACGAAAGACGGCTCAGGGGTCGTCGCCATCAATATGAAAATCGATGAGCTTCTGAAAACGACAAAGAAAGTGAACATCGGAAAATCCGGCTACGCTTTTATCCTGACGAAAGACAAAAAAGTGGTCGCCCACCCGAACCGTGCGTCAGGCACAGTACTAAACGGGGAGTGGGCTGAACAGCTGTTCACCAGCAAAAAAGGTGATTTTCAATACAAATACGACGGCCAGGAAAAGAAAATGGCTTATGATACGAACGGGCTGACAGGCTGGAAGATTACCGGAACGATGTATCTGGACGAAATTCATGAAGCGGCTTTGCCGATCCTTCATCTGTCCCTGCTCGTTCTCGTATTAGCGATTGTCATCGGAACCATCGTCATGGTGCTGATTATTCGTTCAATCACAAAACCGCTCAAGCAGCTTGTGACATCATCGAAACAGATCAGTGAAGGCGATTTAACAGAAACGATCGAGATTCAGTCAAAAGATGAATTAGGCGAGCTTGGCAAAAGCTTTAACAATATGGCCGCTTCACTCAGGTCTCTCATCCATGCCATCCAGGATTCCGTGAATAACGTCGCATCTTCCTCAGAGGAGCTGACGGCTTCAGCGGAGCAGACAAGCAAGGCAACGGAACATATCACACTGGCGATCGAACAATTTTCTAACGGAAATGAAAGCCAAAGTGAAAATATCGAAAGCGCGGCGGAACATATTTATCAAATGAACAGCGGGCTTAAAGATATGGCGAAAGCATCTGCCGTCATTACCGAATCCTCCGTCACATCAGCGGAAGTCGCCAATTCAGGCGGAAAGCTCGTCCACCAGACGGTCGGCCAAATGAACGTCATTGACCGGTCAGTGAAAGAAGCTGAACAAGTGGTGCGCGGACTTGAGACAAAATCAAAAGACATTACAAACATTCTCGGTGTCATTAACGGAATCGCTGATCAGACAAACCTTCTTGCGCTGAATGCGGCAATTGAAGCCGCGCGTGCGGGTGAATACGGCCGGGGCTTCTCAGTCGTCGCCGAAGAGGTCAGAAAACTTGCGGTCCAGTCTGCCGATTCAGCGAAAGAAATCGAAAGCTTAATTATAGAAATCGTCAACGAAATCAATACATCTCTCGGCATGTTCCAATCGGTCAATAAAGAGGTGGAGAGCGGACTGGATATTACGAATCAGACCGAAACGAGCTTCAAACGGATTTCTGAAATGACGAACCAGATCGCCGGAGAAATTCAAAATATGAATGCGACGGTAGAACAGCTGACAGCAGGATCACAGCAGATTTCAGGAGCTTCTGAGCAAATCGCGTCCATCGCAAAAGAAAGCTCCGCCAGCATTCAGGATATCGCGGCCTCTGCCGAAGAACAGCTGGCTTCAATGGAAGAAATCAGTTCGTCTTCGGAAACGTTATCCCAGATGGCGGAAGAATTACGTGATATGACGAAACGATTTAAAATAGATTAATAGGTCATAGAACACCCAAATGTGCTGTTTGGGTGTTTTTTTTAGTTTTTTTAATAAATCTTTTGTCCTATCTGACGATATTAGATTTAGCTTTTCAAAGAAGGAGACTGAAAAAATGAAACAACTGATACATTGGATCAAACAGCCATCCATCAGCAAGCCGCTGATCGCGGCATTTTTAGCCGTATTGGTGCTTCCGGTCGGCATACTCGCCTACTTCAGCTACCAAACGGCGGGGAGTACATTAGAAAGAGAACTGACCCACAGCGCCCAGGGAAATGTCAGCGAACTGAACAGCGTGCTGGAAAACATGCTCGAAGGCAAGCTGAAAGCGATTGACTACTACAGCGAATCAATCACAAAGGAAAAACTGAACACGAAAAATAAATCGGTACTGCTCGACAATATGAAGCAGTATGTCACCGTAAATGGCGATGTCGCGTCAATTTACGCCGCGTCTCGCGACAAAGCGTTTGTGAAATATCCGTCCGCTGACATGCCGTCCGATTATAATCCGCTCACGCGCGAGTGGTATACAAAGGCGGTTGAAAAAAGCGGACAGCCGGTGTTTACCGAGCCTTATAAAGACGCTGCAACCGGACAGACGGTCGTTACGATTGCCCAGCAGACAAAAGACGGATCAGGCGTTGTGGCGCTTGATATTAATCTGGGCGACCTGCTGAACGCTTCCGAACGCGTCCAGATCGGTCATAAAGGATTTGCCTTCATTACAACGGGGGATAAAAAATACATCGCCCATCCGACTATAAAAGCGGGAACGGAAGGCTCCGGAGAGTGGACGAAAGAGGTATTTTCCAAATCAAGCGGATCGTTTGAATACATGTTTGAAGGACAGCAGAAGAAAATGGCCTTCACGACAAACAAACTGACGGGCTGGAAAATCGCCGGCACATTTTTTGTCAGTGAGATCCATGACGCAGCCTCGCCTGTCATGAAAATGGCGCTGATCATCCTGGCGGTTTCTCTTATCGTCGGCGGTATTTTAATCTTTTTTATCATTCGCTCGATTGCAAAACCGCTCAAAAAACTTGTCTCGACATCAGCTAAAATCAGTGACGGCGATTTAACGGAAGTCATTGACATCAAGTCAAAAAATGAATTCGGGCAGCTCAGCCAAAGCTTCAATGAGATGTCGGCATCACTCCGGTCTGTCATCGGTGTCATCCAATCATCCGTCGAACATGTCGCTTCTTCATCCGAAGAGCTGACGGCATCCGCCGGACAGACAAGCAAGGCGACAGAGCATATTACTCTGGCGATTGAACAATTCTCAAACGGAAACGAATCACAAAGCGAGAAATTGGAAGAAAGTGCTGATCATCTTTCCAAAATGAATGCCGGCATTGCCGAGACGGCGAATGTATCGGCAGAAATCACTGAATCCGCCATCCAAACCTCTGAAACGGCCGGAAGCGGAGAAGAATTAGTGGCGAAAACGGTCGGCCAGATGAAAACAATTGATCGTTCCGTACAGCAGGCGGAAGCAGTCGTAAAAGGACTGGAAACGAAGTCGCACGACATTAAGAGCATTCTGAACGTCATTAACGGCATTGCCGATCAAACAAATCTGCTTGCCTTAAACGCGGCCATTGAAGCGGCCAGAGCAGGCGAATACGGGCGGGGCTTCTCCGTCGTTGCGGAAGAAGTGAGAAAGCTTGCCGTACAATCCGCCGGCTCCGCGAAGGAAATCGAAACGCTGATTCAGGAAATCGTCAAAGAAATCGCCACATCGCTTTCCGTATTCCAAGCGGTGAATCAAGATGTGAAGGAAGGCCTCGATATTACGGATCAAACGGCCGAAAGCTTCAAAAAAATCTCAGAAATGACGACTCAGATTTCAGGCGCCTTGCAGCATATGAACGGAACGCTTGAGCAGCTTGCAGCCGGGTCGCAAAATGTGACAAACGCAGTGGAGGACATTACCTCAGTCGCCAAAGAAGGGTCCGCCGGCATTCAAGACATCGCCGCCTCAGCTGAAGAGCAGCTGGCCTCCATGGAAGAAATCAGTTCATCCGCCGAAACGCTTGCGCATATGGCTGAAGAACTGCAGCAGGTCACACGGAAATTTACGATTCAGTCTGAAGACGAAGAACAGCTGTAACGAGCTGTTTCTTTTCCTCATCTGAAAAAAGCGATACACTAATATAAAAGAAGGGAGTGGCAGTGATGAGATTAGAAGGCAAAAAAGTCATAGCGCTTGTCAGTGACGATTTTGAAGACTTAGAGCTTTGGTATCCCGTCTACCGGCTGAGAGAGGAAGGCGCGATCGTTCATTTAATAGGAGAAGAAGCGGGCCGTTCATACAAAGGAAAATACGGCGTGCCCGCGACGGCGGATTACGATTTTAAGAGCCTGATTATTCAGGAGTATGATGCCGTGCTCGTGCCTGGCGGCTGGGCTCCTGACAAACTGCGAAGATATCCCGAAGTTTTGGACATCATCCGTACGATGAACGAGCAGAAAAAGCCGATCGGCCAGATCTGCCATGCGGGCTGGGTGCTTATATCTGCCGGAATTCTTGCAGGAAAAAAAGTAACGAGCACGCCCGGCATCAAAGACGACATGACAAATGCAGGGGCACAGTGGCTGGATGAAGCTGTCGTAACTGACGGCCACATTGTATCAAGCCGCCGCCCGCCCGACCTTCCGCAGTATGCAAAAGCGTTTGCTGACCTGTTAGCGTCCAAATAAAAAACATCCGCCCGAATCCGGGCGGATGTTTTTAGTTTTGATCGGCGGGAAAGACGATTCCGATTTGTTTTCTCGCTTCTTCCATAATGCTCGCCGTAATGAAAGAACGTTCAAATGTATTTTCGGAAGACTCCCGCTGTCCGTTTCGAAGAAGATTGATGAATTCAGCCGTTTCGTAGTACATCGAAGGTTTCAGATCAGGGACTGAAATGTCTTCCGTCCGGCCGTCACGATAGCGGATTTCCGCCCGTTCCGGTCCGTGAATGCTGTCCAGAACGATCGTGCCGTCTTCACCCTGAATTTCCGCCGGGGCAAACGAATTTGAGATTTTCGAATGCATCAGCACCGCTTCAAATCCGTCGTATGACAGAATGACCGTGCCTTCGCCGTCAACGCCGGATGCTAGTTTATGACCGGTCGCAATGACGTTTTTCGGTTTGCCGAACAGGACGACGGCCGGATAAATGCAGTACACGCCGATGTCCATTAACGAACCGTTCGATAATTCAGGCTTAAACGCGTTAAGCACCGTACCGTTTTTATATGCATCATATCGTGATGAATATTGGCAGTAGCTTGCCGTGAATCTCCTGACGGGTCCGATTTTATGTAAGTGGTGTTGAAGCATGCTGAAGTTCGGCAGGAACGTCGTTTTCATGGCTTCCATCAAGAGAACGCCGTTCGTTTTGGCTGCGTGAATCATTTCATCCGTTTCCCTTGCGTTAGACGCAAACGGTTTTTCGCACAGTACATGCTTGCCGTGTTCCATAAAAAGGACCGCCTGCTCTTTGTGAAATGCATTCGGGCTGGCGAGATACACCGCGTCATAGGCTTTGCTTTCCGCCATTTCTTTCAGGCTGGTGAAATAATGAGCAGCGCCGTGTTTGCCGGCGAATTCCGCCGCACGTTCCTCAGTTCTGGAATAAACCGCCGTTAATTGAAAATCATCAATAGCAGAAGCCGCTTCCAGAAATCGTTCTGTAATCCAATTCGTTCCGACTGTTGCAAATCGAATCATTGCTATCGCTCCTTCTATGTATTGGCTTACATTATAGCTTTTTTTCTGGGAAACATAAATGGAAAAAAGGCTGCCAGCTAAAGGGGTAGGAAAAATTCCCATAGAGACCGGTTATTATTTTTCATTACAGGAACGATAGTGTACAATTTAAGTAAAATACATATGATGGAGGAACAATAGTGGAAACATTGCAAACATGGGGCGGCAGATTTAAACAGTTTTTCTTAGACAATAAATTTGTCTTGTTTTTGCTTGTATTGCTGCTCATCGGTCTCAATATCCTTGTCTTTATGAAGACATCATTTATTTTCACACCCATTATCGTCCTGCTCAAAACGATTGCGCTCCCCGTCATTTTGACAGGAATTGTTTATTATCTGCTTAATCCGATCGTAGATATATTGGAAAAAATAAGAGTGAAAAGAGTCTATTCCATCCTGCTCCTTTACCTCATTATTATAGGGCTGATTTCGATTACGGTCGTTTCAATTATTCCGTTTTTAAAGGAACAGATCATGAGCCTGATCGACAACCTGCCGAAATATGTGGACATCGTTGAAGATCAGACGAAAAGCCTGATCGGAAGCGATTTTGTAAATCAGGCGCAAAAGACGATGAATATCAACATTTCCGATCTTGCCAATAAAGTATCGGCGCAGGCGGCGACAATTGCAAACAGCACATTTACCGGAGTCGGGAATTTTATCGGCGCGCTGACTGAAGTGATCATTTCAATTGTGACCGTGCCGTTTATTCTGTTCTATTTGCTGAAAGACGGCAAAAAACTGCCGATCTATATCTTAAAGTTTGTGCCCACCCGTCTGAAAGAACAAACGTATACGATGCTTAGTGAAATGAACCACAGATTAAGCTCCTATATCAGAGGACAGGTCATCGTCAGCTTCTGCATCGGGTTTTTATTATTTATCGGCTATCTGATTATCGGACTTGATTATGCTTCCCTGCTTGCGGTCATTGCCGCTTGTACGAGCGTTGTTCCGTATTTAGGGCCGACCATTGCCATCACGCCGGCGATTATTATCGCGTTGGTCACTTCGCCTCTTATGCTGCTGAAACTTGCGATTGTCTGGACCGTTGTCCAGCTCGTGGAAGGTAAATTAATTTCGCCGCAGATCATGGGGAAAAATCTTCACATTCACCCGATTACCATCATCTTTGTTCTTTTAACCGCCGGAAAGCTGTTCGGGGTTGTCGGCATTATTTTAGCCATCCCGGGGTATGCGGTCATCAAAGTGGTCACGACCCATCTGTTTGATTGGTTCAAAATGCGCTCGCATTTATATGAAGAAGAAAAAAATGATGCTGTATCGAAGTCATAAAATCGGAACGGACATGATATTTATTATAAGACAGGCTTTCCTTCAGAGGAGAGCTTCTCTTTTGTAAATGATGAATGAAGGGAAGAATGGGATGACACTATGGGAGATGTTCACAGCAGCCGTTTTGGGAATCGTGGAAGGGCTGACGGAATACGCGCCGGTTTCTTCCACGGGACATATGATCATAGCGGATGACATTTGGCTGAAATCCGGAAGCCTGATGAATCCGGAAGCCGCCAATTCCTTCAAAGTGGTGATTCAGCTCGGTTCGATTCTGGCGGTGGCCATTGTGTTTAAGGATCGGATATTACATTTACTCGGCCTCAAAAAAAACGTCACGCGCGATCAGCAGAAGGGATACAGGCTGACCATCGCGCAAATCGCCGTCGGTCTTGTTCCGGCGGCGGTGCTCGGCTTTTTATTTGAGGATTTCATTGACCGCTATTTATTCTCCGTCAGAACGGTCGCTTACGGATTAATTGCCGGAGCCGTGCTTATGCTTATAGCGGACTGGATCAATAAAAGGAAAGAAACGATCGATACGGTGGACAGAATCACCTACAAACAGGCTTTCTGTGTCGGATTATTCCAGTGTCTCGCCTTATGGCCCGGATTTTCCCGCTCAGGCTCAACGATTGCCGGAGGTGTCATTGTCGGCTTGAATCACCGGGCAGCCGCAGACTTCACATTTATTATGGCCATTCCGATTATGGCGGGCGCAAGCCTTCTGAAGCTGGTGAAATACTGGGGCAGTCTTTCTTATGACATGATTCCGTTTTTTCTTGTCGGCTTTATCTGCGCCTTTGTCGTCGCCCTCTTAGTCGTCAAGTTTTTTCTTCGGCTCATTAACCGGATTAAGCTTGTCCCGTTCGCCATTTACCGTGTCATCCTCGGCATCATTTTAATCATGCTCGTGCGATAAACGAAGAGGCCCCCAGGAGGGTCTTCTTTTTATGTTCGAAAAACGTCTCAGGAAAATATGAGCAAACTGAATTTTCTGCTTGAAATTCATAGAAGACTCGTCTATAATAAAACATGACGTTACAGCACGGGGCCATAGCTCAGCTGGGAGAGCGCTACGCTGGCAGCGTAGAGGTCAGGGGTTCGAGCCCCCTTGGCTCCATACCTTTAAACCCTTATTCTATAAGGGTTTTTTTATTTGTCAGGAACAGACCAATAGCCCAAAAAAGCAATTGGGGACAATTTGGGGACGAAAAATTTATTTTGAGGAAGTTTAGTTGCTTTTCGCCTTCAATTAGGATTGAAGAAGCCGCCTTTAGAGGCGGCTTTGTTGTTTATCAATTTTCTTGCGGAGCAACCTTTGCTGGTGTAGCACCGCAGAACAGGAAGAATGTAAATAATACTGGTGGAGAAATTGCTACGCCTAATTTGCCCAGATGTTCTAATACTGTCCACCAATCTCCTTTTTCAATTGCCTTTTGAACTTTATCTAATGCTCCTTTAGAGATACCAATAGCATCTTCAAGGCATCTTCGAACAGTGTTCTTTTGGACACTTGCATACTTATATTCCTTATTCATATATTTAGCGAAAGCGATCATACCCTCTTTTTGACCTTTGGTATAAGGAGACTTTTCAAGCTCATCCTCATTAACTGTGTAGCCTGTCTCTTCATCAAAAATTACAATCTTAGTAAAGATGTACTCAACTTCTTTTCAAAATTTTTCAATTTGTTCTTTAGTTAATCCATCTAACCCGTTCTCTTCCTCTGCTGAAACTGTTGGCGCTATTGTCACAATAGCAAGAAGTAGGGTCAACGCCAGAAAAACTAATCTTTTCAACATTATAACTTTCTCTTTTAGAAACTTGTACAAGAAACTACACGGTAACACATTTTTCTAAATAAGGGTACATTTATCTAGTTTTAATCTGTTTAGACAGGATAAGTAAAATATCGACAAAAAAGATTATGACCATAAACTCAAAGCAAGAGTCGAACCCCCCCAAGCTAATATACCGAACATGACAGAGAACCTAAGACAAGCTTCAAATTTTGTAAGCCCTCGCTCTCTTTTTGTTTTACCTAATTTCCAATAAACAGCATATCCTGAGAACACCAAAATGAGTACTCCGAGTCGTGTCATATTTTCTAAAAATTCTACACCATCCATTGATTTTCACCTCGTTTATTTATGAGAAAAAAATAAAGTAGACTTGTAGAGAGTCTACTTATAAACCTATTCCAAAGTAAACACTTTCATAGAGCTTAAAGCATTTGAGTGATAAAGTAATGCTCATTTTAAAATGACACATCCTTAATCCCTCCCATTTATATTCCCCATACATTAGTTTTATTATCGCAAATAGAATGGACGTTTCCAACAGTTATGTGAAAATAAGTAATCTGGCAACTGCAAACAAATTGCGGTTTTTTTTCGTCTAAACATATTATGGAAATGTTAGAATATTATATAAAAGGAGGAGTGGCCTTGTGAGTTCTGTTTTACCGTCATCGGAGGTTGGCGTTAAGATTAATGAATGGTACAAAATGATACGTCAGTTCAGTGTTCCGGATGCGGAGATTTTGAAAGCGGAAGTGGAGCAAGAAATAAATGAGATGGAAGAAGACGAGTATCTACTGATTTACTACACCCTCATGAAATTCCGCCATCAGCTCATGCTGGATTATTTAGAACCGGTGACTACCCGTGTGAGACCGACAATTGACGAGCTGCTGGAAAAAATCGAAGCATCAAATAAAGGAATTTCCGGCCTGCTGTGCTATTACTCTTTATTTTTCCGCGGCATGTATGAATTTGATCAAAAGCAGTATGTAAAGGCGATCGGCTTTTATAGAGAGGCTGAAAAACAACTCGTTCATGTGCATGATGAAATTGAGAGAGCGGAGTTTCATTTTAAACTGGCTGAAGCATATTACGGTATGAAACAAAGCCACGTCTCCATGAATCACGTAAAGCAAGCGCTCGATATTTACGATCAGTATGAGTTGTATAAGGTCCGGAAAATTCAATGTCTATTTGTCATATCGGGAAATTATTGTGATTTTAAACGGTATGAGAAGAGTCAGCCGCATCTTGAAAAGGCTCTTAAATTATCGAAAGAGTTAGATAATAAAAGGTTGATTAGTTCTGCTCTTTATAATTTGGGTGCAAATTACGCTGATAGGGGAGAACATTCACAGGCTGAAAACTTCTTGAAAAAAGCTGTTGAAATTACAGAAAAAGCAAAGCTGAGTAACTTACCTCATTCCTTGTTTTCTTATGCGAAGGTTCTTTTTAAACAAGGGAAAATGGCTGAAGGAATCCAAGCGAGTAAGAAAGGATTATCGGCAGCAGTATCCCAAGGGGATAAGCTTTTTGAGTCATTACAAGGCTATCTCAAAGCTCTTTATGTAGACGCTGTGAATCAGCAAGGGATAAACGATACGATCGAATACCTGGAGAAAAATAAGAACTATTCATATGTTGAAGACATCGCCTGTGAAACTGCTTCGATTTATGCAGATTCAAAGGAATTTGAAACGTCTTATTTTTATCATAAAAAAATGGTAGATACGCAAACACAAATTCAAAGGGGAGAATGCCTGTATGAATTTTAAAAAAAGCATCTTCATTATTTTGGGTCTGTCGTTATCTTTAGTATGCGGATTGGGTGTGAACACAGTGGAAAAAACACATGATACCTTTCAAACTGCTTCGGATCGTTTTCAGACTTGAACAGCTTACGCCTTTTCTTCGGAAAAGGCTTTTTTAGTTTCTTCATTAGTTTCAAAACAAACACCTGTTTTTTCTTTTCAATTGTTCCATGGAGGGATTTTTCCCAAAGCGGGACATATTAAAGATAATCCGGTGCACTTTTCATTCAAAATCAGTCATTTGATCATCTCTTAACTTCATAAGTCTCAACGGATAAAAGAGAATCAAATACAATAATGTATCCCCCTTTAAGTTCTTCACACGAAATTCCTTCCGTAGGTGGTCCCGTAATGAACTGCGCAGATAACCTCGCGTATGTATCCGTCGTCATAAAGCTCGAACGATAATTCTATGCTAATATTTAAAAAATATGGCACTCAATATTTATAAGTTCAATTTTCTTTTCAATTTAAGGGAGGGAAAATAGAAAGGAGAGAAATGAGAAAGTATTTTGGGATCGTGTCGCTTATCATCCTTTTATTCACATTGTGTTTCCTGCCTCATATTCATTGGGCGCTTGGAATCCTAGGAATTGTCGTGGGGAGTATTCTAGCAATCAAATCGCCTAAAGGAATTGCAAAGAATATTTCTTTTGTTATCCTAGCACTTTGTTTGCTTTTACTATTATTATTGATTGTGATGGGCGTTTTGATGGCAGGTCTAGTGGAAAATTAACCTTTAATTTATTATCCTATTTTGGGACCAGCTTATTCATTTTTAGCCAAATAAAAGATTAGGATTTGAAACAAAACGTCTGTTCCTATCAGAAAAGCATCTCCACACTGGCAGCTAGAGGTCAGGGGTGCGAGCCCCTTGGCTCCATACCTTTATAAGTTTTTAATCCTCTGCAGCAGCCTCTGTGTTCCGCTTCGTTTCTAACAACTAAATGAAAGGAATAAGAGGAAAAATGAAAAAGAAAATCTATCTTATACTAACTCTTTCAGCGGCAGTGGCACTTCTTTTAACAGCGCTCTCGGCTCTTTCTCCCATCATTTTCACGTCTGCTTCAGAAAAAGGAGCCATCAGGCATGACATTTATAAAAAAGGATATCCGTATCAAAGCTGCTTTGCGATTCTTCAAAAAGAAGAAGGAGGCGGAGAGGCCGGGAACCTTTATTATGTAAATTGGTTCAATTGGAAAGATGAAACCGGACAGACACCGCACGTATGTTATTCAAAAAAATCGTCCGAAGGCGAGTACAAAGTAAGCTGCGGAACCGGACCGTAATGATCAAGAGCCCCTCTCCAATGAGGGGCTTTTTTCGTCAAAGCTTGAATGCCGCTCCGTTTCCCATTTAATACCCCCGATAGAACGGCTGAACATAATGCCGATACGGATCATTCGGATAATGCGTATTTGGCTGATAAGGCTTATTCATATCATGAATACCCGTGTTTTCAGACTGTCCGCAGTATTTATCGGGGCCTATCACAGTTGATTGCCGGATCGGTGAAACGGCTTTTTCCCACTCATGCTCATTCAGACAGTACGTATGCGCCATGATCTCCGGCGGCGTCAGACGGAGAATATCCGAGCCGTATATCACTTCAGGCGAAGGGGCGTCAAATATGGCCAAAAGATGGGTTTTGTCTGAAGTGGCGACTTCATAATGCCACCACCCCTGCGGAATATTCGCCACTTGCCCGGGGGTAATCGGGTAATTACGTATTTTCTGGGTGAACGGATTCAGCATCGATACCACCGCGGAACCCGAAATACAGTACACCAATTCAGCGGCGTTTTGATGGGTATGCGGTTCAATCACATTTGTTTTACTCAGAAAGATATCTAATAATGAAATATTTTCAAGCGTGTTTAACTGTTTAATCCCCAATACATTGATAAAGTTCCGAGCATCTTTCGTAAAAAAACGGCTCTCATTCACATCATAAGTGAACTGTGTATTCGGAGACGTGTAATCGATATCGGAAACCATGCAATCCCCCGCTTTCATCTTTAAACGTATATTCCCAAATATATGTGTCCCTGTTTCACCGGGTGATAAAAAAGGAGGTGAAATCCATAAATTCCAAATCCAACACAATATTGTGACGGCTTTTTTAAAGATTCATTTTAGATATATCTTTTATTCGAAATATCTCTTACTATAAAGATATATTGAAAATACATCTTTAGAAGGGTTGAGGATGAACATGCTGGATGAGAGAACAATAGACATCATCAAAAGCACAGTACCTGTATTGAAAACACATGGAGAAAACATTACCGGACGCTTTTATAACCTGATGTTTCAAGATC
This sequence comes from Bacillus sp. JK106, assembly GCF_053663355.1. Taxonomy (NCBI): domain Bacteria; kingdom Bacillati; phylum Bacillota; class Bacilli; order Caryophanales; family Bacillaceae; genus Bacillus; species Bacillus sp. JK106. Next base: position 1,036,473 of record NZ_JBSJQC010000001.1, read on the forward strand.
ATCCCGAACTGTTAAATATGTTTAACCAAACAAACCAAAAGAAACAGACTCAGCGCGCAGCATTGGCAAATGCAGTTATTGCGGCTGCGGCGAATATTGATCAATTAGAACAAATCATTCCGGCGGTCAGACAGATCGGCCATAAGCACACAAGCATCGGTGTAAAACCGGAACATTATCCGATTGTCGGAAAGTATCTGCTTCTGGCAATTAAGGATGTGCTGCAGGATGCCGCAACTCCTGAGATTATGCAGGCATGGGAAAAAGCTTACGGTGTTATTGCGGAGGCTTTCATCGGCATTGAAAAAGACATGTACAATGAAGCCGGATGGCAGGGGTATAAAGAATTTACGGTTATACAGAAAACAAAAGAAAGCAAAGATATCACATCGTTTTATATCAAACCGAGTGACGGCTCTTCGCTACCTGGATTTGAAGCGGGACAATATATCAGCATTAAAGTGCGAATTGCGGATTCGCCTTATACGCACATTCGCCAGTACAGCCTGTCTGATGCTTCTCGAAAAGGCGCATATCGGATTTCTGTGAAAAAGGACGGAGCGGTTTCTTCTCATCTCCACAATGAAGTTCAAGAGGGAGATAAACTTGAAGTCAGCGCACCCGCCGGAGATTTCAAGCTGTCTGCTTCCGAAAAACCGGTTGTTCTTATCAGTGCCGGTTCCGGAATCACGCCGATGATGAGCATGCTGAAAACAGCCGCCGAAAAACAGCCGGAGCGTTCCGTTACTTTTATTCATGCCGCGAAAAACGGAGAGTACGCCGCGTTCCGCAAAGAGGCTGAACAAGCTGCGGAGAATCATCCGAATATTAACGTCATTTATGTTTACAGTGAACTGGCAGAACAAGACCGCTCAGGAGACAAGCCTTTTTACAGCGGCCGGATTGATCAAACCTTCTTGGAGCAGCTTCATCTGAATCAAGATGCTGAATGTTACTTGTGCGGGTCAGCGCAGTTTATGACGCAAATGAAAGATATGATTCTTGCACTCGGGTTTGACTCTGATTCTGTTCAATATGAATTGTTCGGCCCTCAGCTGAGCATGGCATAACAAAAAAAGACTCCTCAAAGAGGGGTCTTTTTTATTTGCACAATGTGTTCTTTCTCCGTCTTTTTCCCTATTTTATTGAAATTTTCATCAATGACCAGTAAAATTATAAATCTAGTGATTCCGGAATTAAAGGAAGGTTGATATGAAAAAGAAAGCAAAGACCAAAAGGGTGCTTGGGTGCCTTTTTGCTGTATCTCTTATATTCGGATTATTTCTGGTATCAATGGTATTTTCGAAATTCATAGTGACGGAAGAAAAACCGCCTGAAGAGGTGGACGAGCAGCAGGTCTTTATTGACAGCCTTTCCGGGCATGCTCAGATTTTATATGAGAAATATCATGTCCTTCCGAGCATCACCCTCGCACAGGCCATTCTCGAATCGGACTGGGGGAACAGTGAGCTTGCGGGGAAAGCGCGCAACCTGTTCGGTGTAAAAGGTGATTATAAAGGAAAACACGTCACGATGAAAACGGATGAATTTGAAAAAGGAAAACGAAAAACGATTCGGGCAAAATTCCGTAAATACAGCACGTTTTTTGAATCAATGGATGACCATGCCAAATTATTTGTCAACGGAACGTCTTGGAATAAAAAGAAGTACAAGCCCGTCATTGAAGCGGACAATTATAAAACAGCGGCGGCTGCCCTTCAAAAATCCGGCTACGCCACAGACCCCGGCTATGCTGAAAAAATTAAAGATGTCATAGAAACCTATAACCTGAATGAATATGACAAAATCAATGCCTCTCTTAAAGCAGTTGATAAGAAAGGCGCCATCAAAGACCACGCCATTGAAGACGTGTGGTCCAAGCCGTCGAAAGAGCGGCATTCTATTAAACTGGCATCGGCGCAAAAGTTTACCGGCGAGCATATTAAAGTCGTATCTGAAAAACAAAACGGAGAATCCGTCTGGTACCAAATTCAAGTGAAAGATGAGCTGATCGGCTGGGTTGACCAAACCGCCGTCCAGTTAAGTGAAGAAACATAAGCATCAAAAAAAGCCGGCAGCTTGCCGGCTTTTTTACATTCCTTCAGTTTCAAACCTTTTAATATCACGTTTATGCCCCATCAGCACAAGGCAGTCACATTCATGAATGACAGTCTCCGGAGAAGGGGACAGCTGAATGTCTCCATTATGTTTCACGGCGAGAATGGTGCAGCCGAATCTGGCCCGGACGCCGAGATCAAGAATGGATTTTAAATGCAGCTTTTTCGTGGCTGAAAGCTCCACAATGCTGTATTCATCTGACAAATCGATGTAATTTAAGACGTTTTCATCTGAAAGGCTTTGCGCAATCCGCACGCCCATATCCTTTTCGGGATGGATAATACGGTCAGCACCGATCTTTTCAAGCACTTTGTGATGATAATAGTTTTGCGCTTTCACCCAAATATTAGGGATGTTCAGCTCCTTCAATAACAGCGTCGTCAGCGTGCTTGCCTGAATGTTGGCGCCGATTGCTACGATGACATATTCAAAATTTCTGATGCCGAGCGACTGAAGCTCGCTTTCTTCCGTTGAATTTGCCCGCACGGCATGCGTGGCATAAGAGGAGTATGCGTTGACCCGCTCTTCGCTGATATCGGTCGCAAGCACCTCATGCCCCATTTTAAAAAGCTCTTTACAGATGCTTCCGCCGAAACGGCCGAGTCCGATGACGGCAAATTGTTTATTTTTGATTTTTCCCAATCCTCATAACTCCTTAAGAAACTGTTTTCGTCACTCCAAATACAACAAACAAGAATGTACTCCTGTTTCAGGGGTTTGTCAATGCGAGGGCCGGAAGAAAGAAAACAGCACAAAAAAAGACCGGCTGACAAGCGATGAGCTTGTGCCGGTCCGTTTTTCGCAATTATTTGCAGTTGCAAGGCTGTGTCGGCGGTGTGCTGCGTTTTTGAACAACAATTGTGTCCTCAGCATAGAATTTAGAGCCGATGCTTAATGATTTATTTTCTGCACGGAACTTATATGTACCTGCAGCAGGCAATGTTTTATTATTAAGAGAAAGCTTAAATTCCGCTGCGCCGAGCAAATCAATGTTTAACGGAAGTCTGACTGTTTTGCCGTTATTCAGAATCTGTCTTTCACGCAAAGCGTGTCCGTTGACTGTATCTTTTGTTGTAGCCGCAAATCCGCTAGGAAGGGTAAATTCCATAACGCCTAAGCTCAGGATCGTGTTCGGACGGTACGTCAATTCGATATCAGAAAATGACCATTCCTGCTGGCTGGCACCTGTATATTTTGCAAATAAGGTAGCAGTCGCTTTCGCGGACATTTCCGGCTCGTGAACGGTTGAGCCTGACTCAGCGGCGAATGACGCTGTCGGCAGAGAAAGAAGCAAAACGAGGCCGAATAAACTTGCCATGACAGTTGAGAAAAATTTCTGTTTCATTTTCATAAATCCCCCTAAAAAAAAATTTGCTGATTGTTCTTAAAAAAGAACGACCATACCTATAAAAATTTACCATCAATTTTAATGGAAGTAAATGGGGTTATGTTCCTATATTTTCTCAAAAATAATCAAATCACGACAAAAAACGCCTGAATCAAAATCAGGCGTTTTTTTCGTCTGTTTCTATCGGAATAAATTTAAAAATCTCCCCGCTCTGAACCGAGTCGGCGAGCCGCTTCAGCCAATGATAATAAGCTTTCGAGCTTTCAAGCTGATCATATAACTGCCGCGCTTCTTCCTGTAATTCCGCGCTGCCTTCCTCGGCCAGCAAAACGGACTGCAAATCCGCCTGGGCCTGTACGATGGCGGACAAATTCACCTGAACTTCACGGTCCCATTTCGGCGGGAAGAAATTCGTGAAAAACGTAAAGAAATCCTTTTCCGCTACAAACGTATGCTTCCGTGTGCCGCGGTGAAAGGTTTTTTTGACCACATTTAAATCCTGCAGCTTTTTGACGCCTGTGCTCATACTCGGTTTGCTCATCTGCAGTTCCTCACGCATTTCGTCAAGCGTCATTTCATCCCTCATATACATTGTTCCGTATAAAATCCCGACACTCCGGGTGATTCCGTAAAGATCCATCGTCTCTGCAATGGAATCAATGACAAGATCCCTGGCTTGTTCTATAGCTGTGAATTCTGGATTCTCATCCATACTGTCCCTCTTTTCCTCTTGAAGTTTAAATTTGTTAAGTCATTTCTTTATGTTCTTAATCTTAACGAATCATGACAAAATGTCAAAATCTAAACGGACTGACCGGGTTTTGACAGGCAAAAAAACATGTGTTAAATTAACATTGTTAAAAACATTAAATTTTTATTTAACAAACTTACTTCTCGGTAAGGAGGACTCTTATGAGCAAAACGCTTTATATCGGCGGCGAATGGATCAGTGCAGAAAAAAAACAGACCCGCCGCATCATTAATCCATTTAATCAAGAAGAAATTGCAACGGTATGCGAAGGAGACCGGGATGATGCGGTGAAAGCCATCGCCGCAGCCAGAAAAGCATTTGATGAAGGGGAATGGCCGGTGCTTTCCGGGCTCGAGCGCGGACAATTTGTTCTGAAAATTGCGGAATTAATCAGACGCGATCTGAACGAATTAGCTGAGCTGGAATCGCTTGATACAGGAAAAACGATTGAAGAAAGTAAAGCCGATATGGATGATATCGCAAATGTATTTCAATATTATGCCGGTTTGGCGGATAAAGACGGAGGCGAGGTCATTTCATCTCCGATTCCCGATTCAGTAAGTAAAATCGTCAGAGAGCCGATTGGTGTATGCGGACAAATTACGCCGTGGAACTATCCGCTCCTTCAGGCGAGCTGGAAAATCGCTCCCGCTCTTGCGGCCGGAAACACGATCGTTTTAAAGCCGAGCGAGATTACTCCGCTGACAACCATTAAAGTCTTTCAATTAATAGAAGAAGCCGGTATTCCGAAAGGGGCCGCCAATCTCGTGCTGGGGCCGGGCGCTTCTGTCGGCGACGAGCTGGCGAGAAACCTCGACGTCGATTTGGTCTCTTTTACGGGCGGAATTGAAACAGGCAAAAAAATCATGCAGGCGGCAAGCGGCAACGTGAAAAAGATTGCCCTGGAGCTTGGCGGCAAAAATCCGAATATCGTATTTCAAGATACAGATCTCGAAACAGCTGCAGATCAAGCGCTGAACGCCGTGTTTTTCCATGCCGGCCAAGTTTGTTCGGCAGGGTCCCGTCTTTTGGTGGACGAAGCCATTCATGATGAATTTTTAGCCGAGCTGATCAAGCGCACGAAACGCATCAAATTAGGAAACGGTTTTCATGAAGATACGGAAAGCGGTCCGCTGATTTCCGCCGAGCATCGGGCCAAAGTCGAAAAATACGTAGAAATCGGTATCGAAGAAGGGGCAAAACTGGAAACAGGCGGCAAACGTCCTGATGATCCCGCCCTTCAAAACGGTTTCTTCTATGAACCTACTATTTTCTCAAACTGCAAGTCTGATATGCGGATAGTCCAAGAGGAGATCTTCGGCCCCGTTTTAACAGTTGAGTCATTTTCTTCTGAAGAAGAAGTGATCAGACTTGCCAACGATACCATTTACGGGCTGGCCGGAGCGGTATGGTCAAAGGATATTGAAAAATGCGAACGCGTAGCCGCCAAACTGCGGATGGGAACGGTATGGATCAATGATTTCCACCCGTATTTCGCGCAAGCGCCATGGGGCGGGTACAAACAATCGGGCTTCGGCCGCGAACTCGGCAAAATCGGCCTGGAAGAATACACGGAAATCAAACATATTTACCGCAATACGAAACCTGCAGCTGTGAACTGGTTTCAAGCATAATTAGGAGGAGATACAATATGACATTAAATATGAAAGTAGAAAGCATGCATAAATTCCATACATTCGAAATCCCGACAGTCATTAAACATGGAATCGGCGCGATTCAGCACGCGGGAAATGAAGTCAGAGCGCTTGGCGTCACAAAAGCGCTGCTCGTAACAGACCCGGGAATTTATAACGCGGGAGTGGCAAACCCGGTCATTGAATCTTTGCAGGAAGCGGGCATCGAAGTCGTCCTGTTTAACAAAGTGGAGCCGAACCCGCCTGTACGTCTTGTGAACGAAGGATCAGAACTGTATAAAAAAGAAAACTGCAACGGTCTTGTGGCTGTCGGCGGCGGAAGCTCCATGGATACGGCGAAAGCGATCGGGGTAGAAGCGACACACGAAGGAAGCGTGCTTGATTATGAAGCCGCGGAAGGCAAAAATCCGCTGGAAAACCGCATTCCTCCGCTGACAACGATCCCGACGACTGCGGGAACAGGTTCAGAGGTCACACAATGGGCGGTCATTACAGATGAGGAAAGAGAATTTAAATTCAATACGGGCGGACCGCTTATCGCCGCGCATTTAACGGTCATTGACCCTGAGCTGCACACGTCCATGCCTCCGCATGTGACGGCCATGACAGGTATTGACGCACTTGCGCACGCCATCGAGTGCTATACGATGAAATTCGCGCAGCCGATCACTGATGCCGTCGCTTTATTGGCCATTGAATATGCGGCGCATTATATTAAGCGCGCGTTTGCGGACGGAGAGGATTTGGAAGCAAGATACGGCATGGCGCAGGCGGCGATGCTTGCCGGCCTTTCATACGGCAGTGAATCAGCAGGCGCGGCGCATGCGATGAGCCAGACGCTCGGCGGCATCATCCCTGTCGCTCACGGACAATGCGTCGCAGCTATGATGGGACCGGTAATGGAATACAACTGGAAAGGCTATCCGGAAAAATTCGCCCGCATCGCCAAAGCATTCGGAATCGATACAAGCAACATGACAACTGAAGAAGCGGCAAAAGCGTCCGTCAACTGGATGTATGATCTTGTAAAAGATTTAGAGGTGCCGAGTTTAGAAGAACAAGGTGTGTCTCCGGACATGATTGAACGTTTATCAAAAGAAGCCATGAAAGATCCGCAAACATTCGGAAATCCAAGAGATTTGAATGAGAAAGCATACAACTGGATTTACAAACGCTGCTTTGACTTAACGCCGAAAACGGTATAATAAATGAACCCCGCTCCTTTACAGAGCGGGGTTTTTTAAGGATAATGTCAAGAAAAAGGCGGTGGTGGCTGATGTGGAAACGCATAAAAGCAAAGTCGGAAGGTGTATATATAGCGGATACCGAACAATTTGTTACTAAAAAGATGGACAAGCTTCGCGCGGAATACGGCGGGTTTCCCGGTGACCTGCATTTCGGACTGACAAAAAAGGCCGGCGCGCGTGAGCCGATGTATGAAAGAGGAACGGAAATTTTTAACCGGAGACAAATTTCAATCGTGTCCATGGAGGAATGTGATGACATTGCGGAGAAGATGGGGATTTCTCATATCTTTCCCGAATGGCTCGGCGCTAATATAGCAATCAGCGGTTTTTCTGCGCTGACGCCGCTTAAAGAAGGAAGCAGAATGATATTTCCAAGCGGTGCGTCTCTGTTGTGCGAGGGAGAAAATGATCCGTGCATTCAGCCGGGAGAAGTCATTCAATCCTTTTATCCGGATCAGCCAAAACTCGCCGCGGCGTTTGTGAGGCACGCGATGGGCAGAAGAGGAATTGTCTGTATTGTTGAACGCCCGGGTGATATATGCACGGGCGATGCGGTCACCATCCATTCTTATGAACCGAAACGCGCCAAGAAAAAAATCGAGAAGGTCTGACTCAGACCTTCTCGATTTTTTTCTTGATTTCTTCTATTTGATCGATGTGACGCTTTTCATGATGGCCGATAAAATCAATCCACTGGCGGATCGTCAGTTCTTGAAAAACGGGATGCGGAAGCACACGTTCAAAGTCTTCCTCGTTTAATGATGAAATAACTGCGGTCAGCTGCTGTCTTGCCGTATCTAATTCTTGTTTTGCTTCAATGACTGAGATTCGGTTTTGCTCAGGTTCGAGGTGTGACGGCGCCGGCCGTTTATTTGATCTGTCCTCTATAAACTCCATCGGTTTGTCTTCGATTTTTTTAAACGGTGCGTCTTTTGCCTGCTTTGATAAAAGGGCCTGCGCTGTTTCGTCAATTTTCTTTAAATGGTCAAGGACTTCCCGCACGCTCCACTCATCAGCCGCGGGCTTTCGGTTGAATTCCTCATCAGAGAGTCCTTTCAGTACTTCCCAGGTCTGCTGTCTGGCTTCATTAAAAATGCTCATCCTATCTCCTCCTTTAGAGTAAACATATCATATCCGGATTGGATAATCATGTAATCAGCCTTACTTATCAGAAAATTGAAACCATTTACCTTTACATCCGTATATAAAGTAACACTCCGACACCAAGCCGAAAGGAGGATAGAATGTGGACATATTTCATCTGCCGCTTGAAACGGTCTATCTTTACACATTGATTATTTCGGGAAGTCTCACGCTTTTGATTCTGTTTTTTCAAGATGTGTTTCACGGCCTCTCGGAAGCCATTCCTGTTTCATTTTTAAACCCTGCATTGATTCTGTCTTTTTTAACAATCTTTTCAGCCTCAGGTTATATCGGCGAAATCGCCGCTCCGCTATCAAGTCCTGTCATTGCGTTACTTTCATTTGTTCTTTCGGTTCTTTTGGTCAGCCTGCTTCACTTCTTCGTCCTTGTCCCGCTTTCATCAGCGGAAGAATCGCTCGCATATCGGGAGACAGATTTAAAGGGCAGAGTCGGCAGGGTCATTACTTCCGTCCCGAAAGACGGCTATGGGGAAGTGATCATAGAGGGAATAGGGGGCGCCATTTCTAAATCAGCCGTCAGCTTTGATCAAGAACAGATCAAGTACGGAACGGCCGTATTAGTGATTGACGTGAAAGACGGAGTGCTTTTTGTGACGCCGCATGAACCAATCTGATATCTAAGGGGGAACTGTTATGACTATGCCGATTATCATTGTTATCGGAATCGTATTCTTTTTACTCATCGCACTTATTGCTGTATTTATTACGAAGTACCGGACAGCGGGGCCGGATGAAGCCCTTATCGTGACCGGAAGTTATTTGGGAAATAAGAACGTCCACATTGATGAAGGCGGAAATCGTCTGAAAATCGTCCGGGGCGGGGGAACGTTTGTGCTCCCGGTATTCCAGCAGGCAGAACCTCTCAGTTTACTGTCAAGCAAACTTGATGTCTCTACACCTGAAGTCTATACAGAGCAAGGCGTGCCGGTAATGGCCGACGGAACCGCCATTATTAAAATCGGAGGCTCTATCGGTGAAATCGCAACAGCAGCTGAACAATTTTTGGGGAAATCCAAGGACGACCGTGAGCAGGAGGCGCGGGAGGTGCTGGAAGGCCATCTGCGCTCCATCCTCGGCTCCATGACCGTTGAAGAGATTTATAAAAACAGGGAAAAGTTTTCTCAGGAAGTCCAGCGGGTCGCGTCTCAGGATCTTGCTAAAATGGGGCTGATGATCGTTTCTTTTACGATTAAAGACGTCCGGGATAAAAACGGCTATCTTGAATCATTAGGTAAGCCGAGAATCGCCCAAGTCAAGCGGGATGCGGACATTGCCACGGCAGAAGCGGATAAAGAGACGAGGATTAAACGCGCGGCCGCTGATAAAGACGCAAAAAAATCAGAGCTGGAGCGGGCGACGGAAATAGCTGAAGCGGAAAAAATCAATCAGCTGAAAATGGCGGAATACAGAAGAGAGCAGGATACAGCAAAAGCCAATGCCGACCAGGCATATGATCTTGAAACCGCAAAAGCACGCCAGCAGGTGACAGAGCAGGAAATGCAAATTAAAATTATTGAGCGGCAAAAGCAGATTGAATTGGAGGAAAAAGAAATTCTGCGCCGTGAGCGCCAATATGACTCTGAAGTGAAGAAAAAAGCCGATGCTGACCGTTACTCGGTGGAACAAGCGGCCGCGGCCGCAAAAGCGAAGCAGCTCGCCGAAGCGGATGCCGAGCAGTACAGCATCGAAGCGATGGCCAAGGCGGAAGCGGAACGCGTGAGAATTGACGGTCTTGCTAAAGCGGAGGCTGAAAAGGCGAGAGGAGAAACCGAAGCGGAAGTCATCCGCCTGAAAGGTCTCGCAGAAGCGGAAGCTAAAGAAAAAATCGCCGACGCATTCGAAAAATACGGGCAGGCTGCAATCCTTGATATGATTGTGAAAATGCTGCCTGAATACGCAAAACAAGTCTCAGCGCCTCTTTCAAACATTGATAAAATTACCGTCGTGGATACGGGAGGAAGCGGTGAAAACGGCGGAGCCAATAAAGTCACAGGCTACGCAACCAATTTAATGGCCGGTCTCCAGGAAAGCTTAAAAGCATCTTCCGGAATCAATGTAAAAGAGCTGATTGAGAATTTTTCAGGCAAAGGAAACATAAAACAAAGCATAAATGAACTTACAAAAGAACTGAGTGATTCTAACGAACGGCACAGCCCGGAATAAAAAAACAGCAGGCGTAAACCGCCTGCTGTTTCAGTTCGTCCGCTTAGCTTCAAGAAGCCGCGGCGCAGTCATGAATAATAAGATAAGGACAATGGCTGAAAGGATAAAAGAAGGAATCATGTAAGTCGCGTTATAGACGGATGAATAAATCCAGACCGGCGTACCCTTCGGAGCATAGCTTCCGAAAAAGACAGCTCCGGAGACCACATGCGCCGCATAGCGCAGTGCACTGCCGATGAAAACACCGCCTATAACATACATCGTTAAAGCGCCTCTTTTTTTATTCAATGCCGATGCTCGTACACCGGAAGCAAACAAGCCGCTGAAACCGAGAACTGCAAATGCCGCGATGTAATCGAGAAATAGCTGCACCGGGTGCTGCAAAAACAAATTGCCGATGGCGATCTGGACAATCCCTGTTAAAAAGCCTGTCGTAATCCCGGCCTTCACTCCCCAGCGGAATGAAATCAAAAAAATCGGAATCATCATAATAGAGACCGAACCGCCTTGGGGCATCCGGAGAAACATACCTGAGACAATGTCAAGAATGACAGCCGCCCCGGTCATAATCGCAATTTCAATTAAGCGCACAAGCTGTGTTGAATGATTCATAGTTTTCCCCCTGGTCAGACAACCGTATCAAGGATAAACAAAAAAGCAGCGCGGGGAAGGATGGGAAAAGGTCCGCGCGCTGCTTACATAAACTGCAAATCATTTGGCTTTGCCACATCCCTACGCCAGCGTTAACTAACAGGTTCAAAGGGTCAGAACAAAACGTTCACTCTCAGCTTTAATGCTCCCCTTGTGGTCATCAAGTATTTAGTTCAATCTTACTATACAAGAAAATAGGCCAAACCACAAGACAGCTTATCTTTCTATAGAAGAGAAACTGAAATAAGGTATGAAAGAAAATAATTAATGATTTTTTAAAAAAACTATTGTCATATTTTCAAAAGGGTGTTATATTATTAGACGTCGCTGATGAACAGCAGACAACAACGAAATGCTTCGGAAACAACTTAAAAAAAGTTGTTGACATAAAAGAAGCTGAGTGGTAAGATAATAAAGCTGCTTCAACAAGCGGTAATGATCTTTGAAAACTAAACAAGACAAAACGTACCTGTTAATTCAAAGTTTTAAATAAATCGCACAGCGATGTGCGTAGTCAGTCAAACTAAGGTCTGCACGATGCAGATCACACAGACGTTACTGCAGGATGCAGTGAACTTAGTCTGTGATCCATTTATCGGAGAGTTTGATCCTGGCTCAGGACGAACGCTGGCGGCGTGCCTAATACATGCAAGTCGAGCGGACAGATGGGAGCTTGCTCCCTGATGTTAGCGGCGGACGGGTGAGTAACACGTGGGTAACCTGCCTGTAAGACTGGGATAACTCCGGGAAACCTGGGCTAATACCGGATGGTTGTTTGAACCGCATGGTTCAGACATAAAAGGTGGCTTCGGCTACCACTTACAGATGGACCCGCGGCGCATTAGCTAGTTGGTGAGGTAACGGCTCACCAAGGCGACGATGCGTAGCCGACCTGAGAGGGTGATCGGCCACACTGGGACTGAGANCGGCGGACGGGTGAGTAACACGTGGGTAACCTGCCTGTAAGACTGGGATAACTCCGGGAAACCGGGGCTAATACCGGATGGTTGTTTGAACCGCATGGTTCAGACATAAAAGGTGGCTTCGGCTACCACTTACAGATGGACCCGCGGCGCATTAGCTAGTTGGTGAGGTAACGGCTCACCAAGGCAACGATGCGTAGCCGACCTGAGAGGGTGATCGGCCACACTGGGACTGAGACACGGCCCAGACTCCTACGGGAGGCAGCAGTAGGGAATCTTCCGCAATGGACGAAAGTCTGACGGAGCAACGCCGCGTGAGTGATGAAGGTTTTCGGATCGTAAAGCTCTGTTGTTAGGGAAGAACAAGTGCCGTTCAAATAGGGCGGCACCTT